>JAJXXW010000020.1 GCA_021780905.1 bacterium | reverse complement strand
TTTAGAAAAAGGAAGGACGGCGCTGACGGCACTTCACCCACATTGCCATCGTAAACTCACCCAGATTTACGACCCCAATTGGGCACAAACACGGCACTTCTTACGACGGCACTGCGGCACTTAACAGCTAAATACCAAGCTGAATGTAGCGATCCAGAGCCTCCTTCCTGTCCGGCACCAGCGCCGGCACCGGCACCTGTGCCGATTCAAATTCCACCCCCAGGCCCCGCCCAAAAATGTGCATGGACATTGGTTGGAGGTATATTAGTGTGGGGTTGCATTATAATTCTTGCTCCCGTTGGAGCTTAACACCATTTTTAACTGAATTTCCAATGACCAGTAATGACAGCAACAAAAAAGTTTCAGCGCTAGTTGCAGCGTGGCTTGCCGGAGAGCATACAATGTTTGAGGTCTGCACGGAAGAACCTGAAATTGCTTGGCGAGCCATTATCGAAATATCGCGCCGCGACCTATCAGATGAACAAGCTGGTTTGCTCGCGGCTGGGCCGTTGGAAACTTTACTCGCTTGGCATAGCGTGGATTTTATCGACCGCGTGATAGATGAGGCCAAGCGCTCTCAAAGGTTTTGCCATTTTCTTGGGGTTGTTCATCGCCGTGACATTCCTGAAGAAATCTGGAAGCAAATTAAAGAATGCGGCAAACGCCAATGATTGTGTTGTAATTAAGAGTCGAACTCGACACGCCAAACAAGGCATAACCAATGCCAACAAAAACAGACGCCGGCCCAGCTTCTCGATTACGAACGCTTCACAAGGAAGGAAAGCTCATCTACGTCAGACTGAACATCCCAATGCCTTGCCCACCTCGTGGCACTGTCCCGGTCAACACAAGAATGCTGTTCAGAATCTGTTTCAATTCACAACATCCGGTTCGCTTTCGGTCAGGGATGCGACTGCGCCGGCTATGTCAGACACATGAGTCAGGCAATTTCGCTCCCCTGTCAAATTTGAAATGCCTGCCCAATCAAGTGGAAACCGGATTATCACACGGCCCGGCCCAAGCCACTCATCCGAAAATTATTCCTTCGGATTTTCGTCCGGCCCGGGCAACGATGAATTGCAAAAGGGCGGGAGTCCACTGTCAGTGAATTTGCCAGTTAAAGCACACGCAAATAGCCGAAAATACTGGCGAATTCAACCGAATAGTCTTTGGTTTTCCCAGCAATCTGCTACAATTCCTTTGTCTGAATCAATGCCACAGATTGTGCCCATCTGTGGCTCAAATTCCGTCCAAATAACTTTGCAGCAAAATCGCCGCCGCCATTTTGTCCACCTTTTCCTTGCGCTGCTCGCGCCGGACGCCGCCTTGAATTAAAATTTTATTCGCCTGCAAACTCGTCAGGCGCTCATCCCACAGTTTGATGGGCACAGTGACGGCGGTTTTCAGGACGCCGACGAAGGTCTCCACCTTTTGCGCCGCCGGGCCGTAGCTGCCGTCCAGGTTGCGCGGCAGGCCGATGAGGATGCAGTCCACCTCTTTTTCCAGCAGAATTTTTTTGAGACGTTCGAGAAACGCGGCGAACGGCTCCGCCAATATGTATTCCAACGGCTGCGCGATGGTCTTGGTCTCGTCGCTGACGGCGACGCCGATGCGCTTGGTTCCGTGGTCGAGGGCGAGGATGCGCATGAATTTTGAATTTAAATTTGGATTTGCCGGAGCAGTCTAGAAATTAAGCGGGTTAGCGGGCGGCACTATTTCCTTGGAAACAGCCTGGACTGGATCAGTCCCATTCTGGCGAGGCGGAATTTCGTGCCGGTGCCGAGGCAGCCGAAGCCGTATTTGACGCTGCGCCGGAAATTGATCGAGGACGCGTCGGTGAAATACTTCGTGGGGCAGCTCACCTCGCCGATGGTGAAGCCGTGCCAAAGGATTTGCGCGAGCATCTGGTTGTCGAAAACGAAGTCGTCGGAGTTGTGCGCAAGGTCGATTTTTTGGAGCAATTCCCTGGAGAACGCGCGGTAGCCGGTGTGGTATTCGGAAAGTTTGGCGCCCAGCAGAATGTTTTCCGCCGCCGTGAGAAAGCGGTTGGCGACGTATTTCCAGCCGGGCATCCCACCTTGCAGCGAGTAGCCGCCGAGGATGCGGCTGGCGAGAACGCAGGGATGAATGCCATTGGCGATCATCGAGGCGAGCGCGGGAATGAGCTTGGGCGTGTATTGATAATCCGGATGGACCATGATGACGATGTCCGCGCCGGCTTCCAGTGCGAGGCGGTAGCAGGTTTTCTGGTTGCCGCCGTAGCCCTTGTTTTTCTCGTGGACATGGACGCGCACGCCGAGGAGCTGCGAGGCGATCTGGACGGTGTCGTCGCGGCTGCGGTCATCCACCAGGATAATGAGATCCACGATGCCCTGCTGGTGGACCTCGTCCACGGTCTGGGTGACGGTCTTGGCCGCGTTGTAGGCGGGCATGACCACGACGACTTTCTTGCCGTTATACATTTGCGCGGGATGCTGCCGGAAGCCGGGGCGCGGGTGAAGTGAAAAATATTTACAAATTCCGACCGGGCGATGTCTATGGATAAAAGCGATGGCGAAAAATGATCAAATTCACTGGTGCGTGATGCTCCACGACCCAAAGGCGGCGGAATTCATCCTGTATCGGCGAGCGCTCCGCTTTGGCCACGGCGAGGCCGAGGAAGTGTTGCAGGAATTCTTCAAACCGCTGGCGCAAATGGCCGCGCCGGCCGGCAGCCGGGCTTGAACGGAAGCTCTTCAGCCAAGTCGCGCCGCCGCCGGTCACACCGACTTTTGGATTGGGTCGCTATGTCGCGGCCAGGACCTGCGTCTGGCTGACGTTCCTGGATTTGAACCACACCGGCGATTACTCCAGCAGAAAAACAGTGATGCCCCTTGACTTTGGCAGTCAAATATCCGCCGTTGATGCGGCCGGCCATTCGCAAACCGCCCAAAACCATCTGGCCGGCGTCACTTTTGATTGGACAAACCGCAGTAGTTTCAAGTCTATTACAGGTTTTACGCCGACAACCAATTTTAGCAATAAAGAGATTCATGGAAAATACGAAGCCGACCAACGCCAAAGATAAAAATCTGAAACCGAAGGACGGCAAATCCGCCGCGCCCGCCGCGCCGGTCATCGTGCCGCCGCTCTTTCGCCGGGTGGACTGGCTGGCGCTGTTGATCACGTTTGCCGCCATCTGGTCGGTTTATTTGTGGACGCTGGCACCGGAGGTGACGCTGGAAGATTCCGGCGAACTGTGCACCGGCTCCTTTTACGCCGGCATCCCGCATCCGCCGGGCTACCCCTTCTGGTCCATTTATAGTTGGTTTTGGACGGTCATCGTGCCGTTCGGCAACGTCGCGTGGCGCGTGGAGGTTGGCCAGTCATTTGCCGCCGCAATGGGCTGCGGCCTGCTGGCGTTCATGGTGTCGCGCGGCAGCAGCATGCTGATCGAGGGCATTGAGGAACTCAAATCGCTGACGCGCAATTGGGAAAACGCCATCTGCGTCGTGTCGGGACTGGTGGCGGGCTTGCTGCTGGGCATGGACGGCTTCATGTGGAGCGAGTCGGTGGTCATCAACCGCATTTCCGTGTTCGGCGTGCCTTGGCTCATTGCCGTGATCCTGTGCCTGATGCGGTGGGTGTATGCGCCGCAGCAGCGCCGGTATCTTTACCTGGCGATGTTTCTCTACGGCCTGTGCGCGACCATCCACCAGACCCTGCTCTTGAGCGCGGTGGGCGTGGAAGTGCTCATCGCCGCCGTGCAGCCGAAGCTGGGACGCGATTTGTTTCTGGGCAACAGCATCATCTATCTGGCCTGTCTGATGCTGATGAACACCGTGCCGGCCCTGCAAAACATGAGTTCGATCGAACAGGTCTTGTTCCAGGTGGTTGGCATCGGCTCGCTCCTCGCCGGCGGCTGGCTGGCGGTCCAAACCAAAGGCGGTTTTTCCGAATGGCGGCCGGTCGTCTGGATGGGCGTGTTGTGGGTGCTGGGGGTGATGTTTTATTTCTATGAACCGGTCTCCGGCATGACCGTGCCGCCGATGCAGTGGGGTTACCCGCGCACGGTTGAGGGCTTCTTTCACGCCCTGAGCCGCGGTCAATATGAGACCGCGCACGGCACCAATATCTTCCAGGATCCGGCCCGCTTTGCCTGGCAGATCGGTTACATCATTCAGGGTCTGGCGGACTCTTACAGTTGGGTTTACATGTTCGTCGGCCTGCTGCCGTTCCTGTTCATCATGAAGATGCACCAGCGCGAGCGTTCGTGGATCATCGGGCTGTCCTCAATTTATTTCTGTCTTTCCGTGCTGCTGGTGATCTTGCTGAACGTGACGCCGGACCGTTCCACCTCGGAATTGAACAAGGTTTTTTTCACCGCGTCGCATGCGCTCTTTGCGCTGATGATTGGCTATGGTTTGACGCTCATGGCGGCTTACATGGCGACGCATTACCAGAATTTCCGCCGCTGGGGGCTGGCCGGTGGCGTGGTGGCGGCGGTGCTGGCGCTGTATTGTCTGATGGATGCGGCCGGCAAACTCTATTTCGGGCCGGCGGGCGAAATCAGCCTGGGTCAGTTGCCGCGTTACATCGGCCTCGCCTTCGACAAAAATCAATACAGCCTGCCGGTGTTCGCCGGACTGGTGCTGCTCGCCCTGCCGCTGGTTTTCATCGGTGCCCTGACCGCCTATCGTCAGCGCGGACCGTTGCTGATTTTGCTCGGGCTGACGTGTGTCATGCCCGTGTGGTCCGGCATGTCTCACTGGTATAAGAGCGAGCAGCGTAATCACTGGTTTGGCTACTGGTTCGGGCATGACATGTTCACGCCGCCGTTCTTGGATCCCCAGTCCGGCAAGTTGAGCTATGACAACACCCGGCGGGCCGAACTGCTGAAAGACCCGAAGAACGCCAAGCTTATTTATCCAGAAATGGCGCGCGACTCGGTGGTTTTCGGCGGCACCGATCCGGGCCGCTTCTGTCCGACCTACATGATTTTCTGCGAAAGCTTCATCCCGCACCGCACCCAGCCGGCGCAGGACCAGAAATTTGACCGGCGCGACTGCTATCTCATCACCCAAAATGCGCTGGCCGACGGCACCTATCTGGATTACCTGCGGTCGCAATACAACCGCTCCAAGCAGATTGACCCGCCGTTCTTCAGCGAACTTTCCAAATACATCTTCAGCCTGGGAATTCATGCCTGGCGGTCGGTCACGGGATCCGCCATTGACAAGAATGTGAGCGACCAGCCGGATTCGCAACTCAAGCAGGCCTTGCAGGCGCAGGAAAACACCGTGGTCCAAGGCATCGCCTCGAGCGGGTTGTTTAATGTTGTCAATCAGACGCTTTTTCAAATCCTGGACCGGCCGTTCACCGCGTGGGGCGCGCACGTCGAGAAACGCCGCCGCGCTGAGGGCGTTTATCCGCCGAGCGAAATTTACATTCCGTCGCCGGCGGATTCGCAGAAGTGCTTTCAGGACTACACCGATGACGTGGGCCGCCGCGCCCAGTTGAACCAGCTCGCGCCGGGTGAGGATGTCCACATCGAGAACGGCCGCGTCCAGGTCTCCGGCCAGGTGGCCGTCATGAAAATCAACGGACTGCTCTGCAAGGTCATCTTCGACAACTGCCCGACGAATGAATTTTACGTCGAGGAAAGTTTTCCGCTCGACTGGATGTATCCCTACGAAACACCCTTCAGCGACATCATGAAGATCAACCGCCAGCCGGTGACCGAGCTTTCGCAGGAGGTGTTCGATCTCGACCACAAGTTCTGGACGGATTGCTCCCGGCGGCTGTGCGGCAACTTCATCAACTACAACACCACCATCAGCAACATTTGCGACTTCGTGGAACGCACCTACATCCACAACGATTACACCGGCTACACCGGTGACCGCGCGTTTGTGCGCGACGACGACGCGCAAAAGGCCTTCTCCAAGCTGCGCAGTTCGCAGGCCGGCATGTATGCGTGGCGCTGCGGACTGCCCGGCAGCCTGCCGGACTGCCCGCCGGAATACCGGCAGAAATCCGCCGCCAGCCAGGCTGCGCTCATCCGCGAAACCGACTTTGCCTTCAAGCAGGCGTTTGCCTTTTGTCCCTACAGCCCGGAAGCCGTCTATCGCTACATCAATTTCCTGCTGCCCCAGGGCCGGTTTGACGACGCCCTGCTCATCGCCCAGACCTGCCAGAAACTGGATCCCTTCAACGACCAGATCAACGGGCTCATCAAAAAACTGCAGGATTACAAAAATCAAAATGACGAGCGGTCGAAAGTCGTCGGGCAGATTGACCGCCAGATTAACCAGATGGAGGCCGTCGCCCGAACCAATCCCGCCGACGTCCACAACCTGATCATGCTCGGCGTGACCTATGTGCAGATGCTGCAGACCAACCGGGCACTGGCGTATTTTGACCGCGCGCTGACCAACCCGAACCTCCAAGCCCCCGACGCCAGTGCCATCGCCAACTATTACTCGCAGATCGGCAACATCCCCAAACTGGAAACCGCCCTGGAGAAACTTGCGGCGCTCGCGCCCGACCAGCCGGAACCGCAATACGATCTCGCCGCGCTCCAAGCCTATCTCGGCCAGACCGTGCCCGCGCTGACCAATCTCCAGAGGGCGCTGGCATTGAGCGCCGTGCGCCTCAAAACAAATCCCGGCGCGCGTGACCTGCTTACGCAGGCGCGGGGCGACGCCCATTTGAACAACCTGCGCGGACTGCCGGAATTTCAAAAGCTGGTTCCGCCGCAATAAATCTTCCGAGATCAAAGACGGCGTCTTGCCCGTTGCCCGACCACCGGGCCTCTGTTATTTTGTGCGTCTGAATGTTTGGACGCAAAAAGCCTATGAGCAAAACCGAGAGTGATTTGTCAGAGCCCGAAGTCAAGGACGCCGTGCCGGTGCCGCCGGCGCCGCCCACGCCGGAACCGATTGAGGAGCTAAAGGCCCGCGCCGCCAAGGCCGACGAGAACTGGGAGCGCTTGCTCCGCACGACCGCCGATTTCGACAATTTTAAGAAGCGCGCCGCCCGCGAAAAAACTGAGGCCGCCCAATACGCCACTTTTGTCCTTATCCAGAAGCTATTGCCTGTGCTCGACAATTTTGAGATGGCCCTCGCCGCCACGCAGTCGGCCAAGGATGACCCGCTCCAGTCCGGCGTCGCCATGATCCAACAACAATTGAAAAACGCGCTGGTGGAGACCGGCCTGGAGGAAATTGACGCCACCGGCCAGCCGTTCGACCCCAATTTCCACGAGGCCGTCTCCCAGCAGGAATCCGCCGAAGTGGCGGAAGGCCGCGTCCTCCAGCAACTGCGCAAAGGCTACAAGTTCAAGGATCGCCTGGTGCGGCCGGCCACCGTCATTGTCGCCAAAAAACCGGCGGCCGGTTCGTAATTCAGTCTGCGCAATTCAAAATTCGTCATGGCCAAACGCGACTACTACGAAATTCTCGGCGTCGGCAGGGATGCGAGCGAGGAGGAAATCAAAAAAGCCTACCGCAAGCAGGCCGTCAAATTTCACCCGGACAAAAATCCCGGCGACAAGCTGGCGGAGGAAAATTTCAAGGAGCTGGGCCATGCCTACGAGGTGTTGAGCGACCCGCAGAAGCGCGCCGCCTACGACCAATACGGCCACGACGCCTTCGATCCGCGCGCCCGCGCGCGCGGCGGCGGTTTTCACGATCCCTTTGAGATTTTCCGCGATGTGTTCAGCGGCGGCACCGGTGGCAGCATTTTTGAAAATCTTTTCGGCGGCGGCCAGGACCCGAACGGCCCGCAGCGCGGCGATGATTTGCGTTATGATTTGCAGCTCACGTTGGAAGAGGCGGCGCTCGGCTGCGAGAAGGAAATTTCCGTCACCAAACCCGACCCGTGTGACGCCTGTCATGGCCACGGCGCGGAACCGGGTTCCAAGCTGCGCACCTGCGGCACCTGCGGCGGCCGTGGCCAGGTGCTCACCTCACGCGGCATTTTCAGCATCGCGCAGACCTGCCCGCACTGCAAAGGCGCGGGCCGCATCCTCGAAAAGCCCTGCCGGAAATGCTCCGGCAGCGGCAAATTCCCGCGCAGCTCCAGGATCAAATTGCGCATTCCGGCCGGCGTCGAGTCCGGTTCGCGCCTGCGTTCCGCCGGCAACGGCGAGGCCGGTTCGCGCGGCGGTCCGGCGGGCGACCTCTACGTTTTTTTGCAGATCAAGCCGCACGAGATTTTTGCGCGTGAGGGCGACGATTTGCTGTGCGAGGTGCCGGTGAGCTTCATCCAGGCCACGCTCGGCGCGGAGATCGAAGTGCCGACGCTGCAAGGCCGGGCGACGGTGAAAATCCCCGCCGGCACCCAGCCGGGCACGGTGTTGCGGCTAAAAAATCGCGGCGTGAAGAATCTTCAGGGCCACGGCCAGGGAGACCTGCACGTGCGGGTGCAGGTCGAGGTGCCGACGCATCTGAACAGCGAGCAAAAACAAAAACTGGCCGAGTTCGCCGCGCTTTGTGACGGCAAGGAGATGCCGCTGTCGCAAAGTTTCTTCGCGAAGGCAAAAAAGTTTTTCCAATAGTTCATGCACCGCTTTTACCTGCCGTCCGCGAACTGCCGCGATGCGCTGCTGCGGCTGGACGGACGCGAGGCGCACCACGCCCTCCACGTTCTGCGCTTGCAACGCGGCGAACACGTCACGGTTCTTGATGGCGCCGGCATGGAATACTATTGCGACGTTGAGAGCGCCTCGAAAAACTCGCTCGTCCTGGCGGTGAAGGAAAAAAAACACACGCCCGCCCCCGCTTGCGCCCTCACGCTGCTCGTGGCCGTTCCCAAGGGCAAGCTGATCGAAAGCATCATCCAGAAGGCCGTGGAACTGGGCGCACATCGCATCGTGCCGCTGCTCACGGAACACGTGGTCACGCAGCTTGACGACGATGGCGCGGAGGCGAAGCGCGAGAAATGGCAGACGGTCGCCATTGAAGCCATGAAACAATGCGGCACGCCTTGGCTGCCCAAGGTTGAACCGCCGCAGGGCATCAACGAACATCTTGCGCGCGGCGAAGAAAATGACTTGTCGCTGGTCGGTTCGCTGCAAACCGAGCGCCGGCATCCGCGCGAATGGATTCGGGATTTTCAAAAACAGCACGGGCGATTGCCGCGCCGCGCGGCGGTTTGGATCGGGCCGGAAGGCGATTTCACGCTGGCGGAATTGAAGGCCATCGAGGCTGCCGGGGCCAAACCGATCACGCTCGGCCGGCTCACGCTGCGGGTCGAGACGGCGACGATTTACTCTCTTTCCTTTTTGAACTACGAGTTGCAGCTGCAGCTCTGAGCCGCGCTGCCCTACCGGCCATCGCCGCCGCAAGCAATTTTCCTTCCAGAATTCGAGCAAAGCACAGGATTGGGTTTGTGCAAAATATGTTCATAACACAAGGAAAATAAGCGGATTCCCGCTTTGACTTCCGGTCTGATTCCGCAGAGATTCATCACAGTCGAGTTGTTACCGTCCGAGCCAGCCTCTTCCGAGCGCCGTGCAGCGATTTCATCTTGTCCGCAGAAAGCCATTTCAAAGATCATGAGCAAAAAAGTATTGTTGACCAGTGTCTGCCGGCCGATGGGGCCGCAATTTGGCGATGCCGCGTCTGTCGGTTACGAATTGCTTTACCGCCAGGTCACGCGCGCCCAGGGTATTTTCAGCCCGCGCACGGTGAATGTGCAATTTGGTCTCGACTACATCGCGGAAAATCTGGACACACCGACGGTGGTGCTGCAATACCCGTCAAAACGCGAACTGATCAAGGAACTCAAGAAGGGCTACGACTACGTCGGCGTCTCGTTCATCATGGCGCTGATGCATAAGATGAAGGAGACGGTCGCGCTTATCCGCAAACATGCACCGGACAGCAAGATCGTTCTCGGCGGCTACGGCACGGTGCTGAAGGACGACGTGCTGAAACCGTATGGCGATTATTTCTGCCGCGAGGAAGGCGTGACGTTCATGCGCCAACTGCTGAATGAACCCCCGATTCCGATGCCTTACAAGCAACCGCTGATTGTAAGCAAGCTGAAAGTGTTTGGCTGGGAGGTTTCCGGCACGGGGAAGATTTTCGCCGGTCTCGGCTGCCCGAATGGCTGCGACTTTTGCTGCACGTCGCATTTCTTTTCGCGCCAGCACATCAAGCTGCTGCCGACCGGGCGCGACATTTACAACGTGGTGGAACGCTATTTCGACCTCGACCCCCAGCTGGTATTCCTGATTATTGACGAGGATTTTCTGCTGAACAAAAAGCGCGCGATGGAATTCCGTGAGTGCATTCTGGCGGGGAAAAAGAAACCTTCGATCTTCGCTTTTTCCAGCATCAAGGCCATCAGCCAATACACCGTCGAGGAAATTTTGGAGATGGGCATTGACGGATTTTGGATCGGCTATGAAGGCACGCGGTCGGGCTACGCGAAGCAGCAAGGCCGGCCGCCCGAGGAAATTCTCACCGAATTCCGCGAGCACGGCATCACGGTGCTGGCCTCGATGATTGTCGGCTTTGATTATCAGACGCCGGAAATCGTCGCGCAGGAACTGGACGGGCTGATGAAGCTCAAGCCCGCGCTCGGCCAATACTTGATTTACGGGCCGGTGCCCGGCACGCCGTTCCACGAGCGCATCATCAAGGAAAACTTGTTGCAGGATGTTTACACGACGGACAAGGATTTGTTCTACCGGCGCGCGGACGGTTTCCGCACGATGATCAAGCACCCGACGCTTTCGGCGAAACAAATCGAAGATATCCAGACGTGGTGTTTCGAGCAGGATTTCCAGCGGCTCGGCCCGAGCATTTACCGCGTTTTGGAAGGCCGCTTGCTCGGCTATCTGAAACTCAAGGATTCACCGAATCCGGTGCTGCGCCAAAAAGCGGAATTTTACGCCGACGAACTGCGCTATGCCTATCCGGTTTTTCTGCCGGGAAAACTTTTTGGCCCGAACGCCACCGTGCGGAAATGGATTGGCGATTTGGAAAAACGCCTGCACGGGGCATTCGGCCGGCCGACGTTCAGGGAAAAATTCAAGTCGGTCATGGCCATCGGCGCGGCGGCGTGGACGGCGTTCACCTTGAAATTTGATTTGTTTCAGCATCCGAAATTGCAGCGCACCGCGTATCGGCTGCCAGAAAAGAACTGGAGCGCGTTCGCTTTGTGGGAAGAATTTCACGCCAAGGTGGCCAGCCCGAATTTCTCCGTAAAAGTCGAGTTGCAGCACGCCAAGAAACAAGTCTGGATGCGGCTGGAAGGCGCGCTGTCCGCCAAGGATACGGAAGGATTGGCTCAGCGACTCCGCGATTTGCTGGCGCGCAGCAAAAACCATCTCGTGCTGGACCTGAACAAACTTCACTGGGACAAGGTGGAAAACCTGCGGCCGCTGACCGAGCATCTGGCGGCATACCGTTCGCGCATCCGCGTGGTGCTGCCCCAGATGGCGGCGGCGCATCCCCAACTGCTCGTGCTGGCGAGCGCCTTCACGCTCTACAAAGGTTAAGCCGGCGGCCGGGACAAAATCTGTCCGGTCGGCGACAAGAAATTTCCTGCTGGAAAACCACGTCCTTCTACGGCAGACTGCCGTTTTAATTTATGGATGTAAAACTTCCCAAGCTTGGCGAAGGCGCTGATTCCGGCGTCGTGGTCGGCCTTTTGGTCAAAGAGGGCGACACGATTGCCAAGGATCAGGCCATCATGGAACTGGAAAATGAAAAGGCGGTCGCCTCGATTCCTTCCACCGGCGCCGGCGTGGTGCAAAAAGTCCACGTCAAGGCCGGCGATCGCGTCAGCGTCGGCCAAAAAATCATCACCCTCGCCGACGGGCCCGGTGCGACTTCAATTGCCGCTCCAGCCGCTGCGGCCGCGCCCAAACCGGCGGTCAAAAAGACGGTTGCGCCGCCCGTTTCCATCGTGGCCGCAGCGGATGAGGATCCCATTGCCGAATCGGCGGATGGAATCATCAATGAAAATCCGACCGCCTCACCGTCGCTCCGCAAGATGGCCCGCGAACTGGGCATTGACCTTCGCAAAATTCACGGTAGCGAATCCGGCGGCCGCATCGTCGCTGGCGACGTGCGCCATTACATCCAGCGCCTGATTCGCGCGGCGGCACGCCCGGCGACAGCCGCGGCGGAAGCCGCGTCAGCCAAGCCCGCGCCGGTGCAGATTGATTTTTCACAGTGGGGGCCGATTCTCAAGAAGCCGGTCACGCCGTTGCGCAAAGTCATTGCGCGGCGCATGACCGAGAGTTGGAGCACCGTTGCCCGCGTCACGCAGTTCGACGATCTTGATTTCACCCGCATCGGCGAGCTGCGGAAAAAATTCGCCGCCGACTACGAAAAGAAAGGGGGCAAGCTCACTCTCACGCCGTTCGTTTTGAAGGCCGTCGCGGAAATTTTGAAAAAACATCCGATCTTCAATTCCAGTCTCGACGAGCTTGCCGGCGAAATCGTCCTCAAGGAATACATTCACCTCGGCATCGCGGTGGACACCGACCAGGGTTTGATGGTGCCCGTTCTCCGCGATGTGGACAAAAAATCCATGCTGGATCTGGCGAGGGAACTGGAATCGCTCGCGGCGAAGGCGCGCGACCGGAAAATTTCCGCCGACGAAATGAAGGGCGGCACGTTCACCATTTCCAACCAGGGCGCGATTGGCGGCGCACATTTCACGCCGATCATCAACTTGCCGGAAGTTGCCATTCTTGGTCTTGGCCGGGGCGCGCTGAAGCCGGTCGTGCGCGACGGTAAAATCGAGGCCAGGCTGCTGACGCCGATGGCGTTGAGTTATGATCATCGCGTGATTGACGGCGGCAGCGCCGCGCGGTTCACGGTGGATTTGGTCAAGGCCTTTGAAAACTTCAGTGAAGACGCGGTGAAAATATAATTTGTATGGATTCGATCAAAACTGAAATTGTGGTTGTCGGCGCCGGCCCCGGCGGTTATGCGGCGGCGTTTTACGCGGCGGATTTGGGCAAGAAAGTCATCCTCATCGAGCGCGAGAAGCGGCTGGGCGGCGTGTGCCTGAACCGTGGCTGCATTCCTTCGAAGGCGCTGCTTTATGCCACGCACCAGATTGTCGGCGCCCGCGAGTCGGCGCATCGCGGCATCACGTTCGCCGAGCCGAGCGTGGACGTGTCCAAGTTGCGCGCGTGGAAAGAATCCATTTTGGAAAAACTCGGCGGCGGCATCGCCACGTTGGCGAAAATGCGCGGCGTGCAGGTCATTTCGGGACGCGCCTATTTTGAAGGCTCGAACAAGCTCCGCGTCGAGACCGAAGCCGGCCAGCAGTTCGTCGAATACGACAAGGCCGTGCTCGCGGTCGGCTCGATCGCAGCGATGCCCAAGGCGTTCGACCTGGGTAATCCGCGCGTGATGACGTCCACCGAGGCGCTGGAGGTTGAGGACATCCCCGAAAACCTGCTCGTCGTCGGCGGCGGTTACATCGGCATGGAACTGGGCTTCGTCTATGCCGCGCTGGGCAGCAAAGTCACGGTGATTGAGGCGCTGGACGCCATTCTCACCGGTGCCGACCCCGACCTGACGCGCCCCGTCGTGGCCAACGCCAAGAAATCGTTCAAGGAAATCCGGCTCAAGGCGCGGGTGAATAAAATGTCCACCGCCGGCAAGCAGATCAAGGTGGAATCAGAATACAATGGCCAGAAACTGACCGAGCTTTACGACCGAGTGCTCGTGGCCGTTGGCCGCGTGCCGAATAGCGCCGACTTGGGTTTGGAAAATACCCAGGCAGTGCTGGACGAAAAGGGCTTTGTCAAGGTCAACCATCATCAGCAGACCGATGATCCCAGCATTTACGCCATTGGCGACATCGCCGGCGGCATTCTGCTGGCGCACAAGGCGCACAAGGAGGCGCGCATCGCGGTGGAAAATCTCCACGGCGAAGCCGCCGTGTTTGAAAACATCATCATTCCCGCCGTCGTCTTCACCGACCCCGAACTCGCGTGGTGCGGTTTGACTGAGGCCGAAGCGAAAGAGAAGGGCGTGAAATACGAAATCGCCAAATTTCCTTGGTCCGCCTCCGGCCGCGCCCTCTCGTTTGACCGCACTGACGGCGTGACGAAAATGCTGATTGATCCCGACACCGACCGGATTCTGGGTGTGGGCATCTGCGGCGCGGGCGCGGGCGAACTCATCGCCGAAGCCACGCTGGCGATGGAAATGGGTGCGACCGCCGAGGATATCGCGCTGACCGTGCATCCGCACCCGACGCTGTCGGAGACGCTCATGGAATGCGCCGAGGCGTTTTATGGCCACGCGACGCACACCATCGCCAAAAAGAAACCGGCGGCGTAAAACGGCCCTTTGTTCTTGCAATCACCATTGGCTCACGCCGGTGGTGATTCTTTCTTGCGACCGAAGCAGAGAAGTCGGCAGGACAGAAAGCCCCGGCGCAAATCGAAACCGGCACGCCGCGCGCGCGAGAGAACGCTGGTCAACGCCAATTGCACATCCACAACGGGGCGCGCAGCGAACTGCTTCCAAAGCATCACGATGAAAAACAGCGCCGGCAGACCAGCGCCAGCAACGCCAACCACAGTTGTTGTAAGGATTTCCAAAAGGTCAATTCGCCATGCTGGAAACAGTGCTCTTGAAAATCCGCGGCGGGTAGGCGAAATAAAACGCGGCCTGACGCGAATTGCATTCCGTCAGCGCCGAACTGGCCGCCAGCGGGGAATGGACTTGGAATGGGTTGCTGAAGACCAGGAACTACGCTTTCGGGGAGTGGTGGAGCCAAGGAGGCTCGAACTCCTGACCTTCTGAATGCCATTCAGACGCTCTACCAACTGAGCTATGACCCCGCACTCCCGAAACGCCCGATCAATTTAATTTTTTCGCCACACAAGTCAAAGCATTTTCCGGCTTTTTCGGGTGATTTGGTTTGAACCTGCGCGGTAAAATTTCTAGCGTCTGGCATGTCAGACAAGCTTGTGATCGCGTTCCTGACGCACGAGCCTTTCTATCCGCCGTCCGGCGGCGGTTCGGCGGAGGCGGTTTATTTGGTTCAGGAAATGGTCCGGCGCGGGCATACGGTCCATCTCTTCGGCCCGCAAATGAATGGCGCGGTGGACGTGGCGAACAAATTCGGCATCCAACTGCATCCCTTTTCCCGCTGGTCCATGGGCCGCTATGCGCCGCTGCGGAACTTAAAATACCTGGCCTATCCGTTCTTTCTCCAAACCATGGTCGCCGACGCCGCCCGCGCCCTGAAATTTGACCTGCTGTTCTCCCAGCACGCCATCTCCGCCGTGGCAGCGGGCAAGTTGGGAAAAAAACTGGGCGTCCCGGTGGTGATGAATTTTCCGGATCTGCTCACGGGATTCATGGAAACGTGGCCGGGCTACCTCGCCCCCCGGCCGCTGGTGCGCGCGCTGATGCGCTATGAAATGTCCCTACCCGGCCACTATGAGGTGGACGGCGTGGGGGCCATTTCGGATGAATTTGCCGACCGCCTCGCTGCGCGCGGTTATCCGCGCGAAAAAATCTGCCCGGTTTATTATGGCTATGATGCACAGGCTTTCCCCCTGCGCCAGCTCCCGCCGCCGCCGGACGCGCCGCCGGTCGTGATCATGCATGGTTCTTTTGACGCACATCACCTTGGCCGGATTGCGTTGGAAGCCATTCGGCGGGTCGTCGCCCGAAGACCGGATACGATTTTTTGCTTTGTCGGCCGGCGCACCGCCGGGCTGGAAAAACTTTTGCAACGCGCGCAAAAAATCCCCCATTTCAAACATCAGGCGACCGGGTTCACGCCGTATGCGGAAGTGGCCCGGCACCTCGCCCGCGCTTCGGTCGGCATCGTGCCCTACGAAGCCTCCGCCGGCACTCATTGCGCATTTGTCGCCAAGATTGTGGAATATGTCGCCACCGGCCTGCCCTGTGTTTGCACCCCGCTGAAAAGCGTGCAGGGCTACTTCAAAAATGATCCGCTGGTAAAATTTTCCGAGTTCGATGGCGAAGATTTCGGCCGGCAGATTCTGGCCTGGCTGGAGGCGCCGGTGGCCAGTTGGCAGCCGCACGCGGCCGCTTCCGCCGCCCGCGTCAGGGCGGAACTCGACTGGCAGCCGCTCTGTCGCAAGCTGGTGGATTTCGCGGAACAGGCCTGCCACCGCGCTGCGGTAACGCCGGGTTGATTCCGGGGTGGCGCTCACGCTTGCAGAGTCGCTTCCAGCCGATCAGGAATTTCCCCGCTGCCGGTTCGCTTCGTAAAAAAACACCGCCGCCGCCGCGCTGACGTTGAGCGAATTCACGTTGTTCGCCATCGGAATCGCCACGGCGTCGTCGCACACCGACAGAATATCTTGAGAAATGCCGTGGCCTTCGCTGCCGAAAACCACGCAGACATCGCCGGTGAAATCTGCCTGGGACAAGTTTTTCCCGGCGGGACGCGGATGCGCGGCGATGCACTTGATGCCTTTCGCCCGCAACGCACACAGCGTCTGCACGAGGTTCGCGGATTCCAGCACCGGCAGTTTGAACAGCGCGCCCATCGAGTTGCGAACGGTGCGGCGCAGGAACGGGCTGCAGCACGTCTCGCCGGAAATCAGCGCCGAGACGCCGAACGCCACGCAGTTGCGCATCAGCGTGCCGACATTTTCCGAATTGGACAAACCGTCCATCGCCACGAAAAATTGCGGGTGCGTGCTGTCTGCCAGGATTTTGTCCAGCGTCAGCGGCGGCGGCGTTTTGGCGATGGCCAGCACGCCCTGGTAGATTTCAAACCCGGCGAGTTCCGCCAGCACCGGCTTGACGCAGACGAACACGGTGATGTTTTCCGGCCGGGCTTGCAGGCGCGGTTCGTATTCGGCAAGGCGCTCCTCGATGAGCAACACGGAGACGACCGTGAAATTGCTCGCCAAAAGCCGGTCCAAAACCTTGTCGCCCTCCGCCACAAAAATGCCCAGCGTGGCGTGGGTGGCCGAACGTTTCAGGGTGCGGTAAGGCGCCAGTTCCGGCAGTTCTAACGATGAGATTCTTTCGATGCGGACCACCCGCAAATCTTCGCAGTGGCGCCGGAAAAGTAAAGTCCGCGCCGCGCAGTCCCTGCCCCATCGATCAAGCGTTTGAACCCGAGACCCGATCGAAAAAATCGTCGCCATTTTGTGATGAGGCACGCGGAATGTCCGTTGACCTCCCGGTTTGTTCGGTATAATGCTTGGCATGATTTTTCACCTCAGAATTGCCGCCGCTGCGGTTGGTATTTTATGTTTAGCCTATCTGCTCATGAGTCCGATTGATCGGGACACTTTTTTCCTTACCCGTCTCATCCAAAAAAAATGTTTTCCCAATTTGCAACGGGACTTGCGCCAAAAACGGATGACCCTCATCGCCGGCTTTATTCTGGGCACCCTGGTCCTCGCTCAAATTGTTTACTTCCTCATAACTCATTTCGGCAACCGGTGACTAACGTGTCGGTCAGTGCTGGCACAAAACATCCCGTTAGCATTCCAAAACAGACCGCGCAAACGGCCGCACCTTGCGAACGGATATACATGGCGCTCAAATCGTCAGTCTGAACGCTCCTTGAGTATCGCGCTAAACTTCGGATGATTCATACCAGCCGCACGCCCAGCGGGCATATCAAATCCAAATAGATCACTTTGGCAGCAGCGCCGCCAGATCGCCGAGATCGCCGCGCAGTTTCGCGATGAGCTTTTCCATTTTCTTGATGCCGTCGCGTCCGCTTTCGACGCCCCACGGCGCGGCAATCTTTACTCCGAGAAATCCACGGTTGCGCCACGCATCCACATAGTCGGGATGAATGGTGTCATAGCACGGAATCGCCTCCTTGGTCTAGCCCGGATATTTCCTAGTGGGATTGAACAAAAAGGGGTGAGCGGGTCAGAAGGCTTGAAAACCCTGAGCCCAATGAAAACGCCACGGACCGCTGCTGCGCCGACAGACTGTCGAGAACTGCCCTGGCTCTTGCCCGACTTCGGTTCCCGAAAAGTCGCGGCTGATTTTTCCGGGGAAACCCTTTCCAGCGCTGGCGGGGTGTTGTTGTGGCGTCATGGCGGCGCTGGCGCAATGTTTTGGCGACCAGCGCCAGCGGGTCTACCCGCTGCCAGCCTTGTTTCGCCACTGCCAGCAGCGACGCAGAACGCTGGCTCCCGCCAACGGTTGAGGCCGGTTTTTTTCTGGAAAGCAAAGTCCCCCTGCCAGAGGTGTCGCCAAACACTGCCAGCAGCGAGCCTTTCGGCGTCACAACGGTCGTCGGGCTTCCCATTTCCCCCCAACCAGCCGGCGGAGGCCGCCTCCGCACCGCCTTTTCCCAAAATCAAATACCACTAAGAAATATTCGGGCTAGCAGGCCGTTGAAAAACGGGTGATTTTTCAGCGCCACGATTTTTCATGGGTGATTTTTTCAAAATTCAGTGTGCGAACCGTGGTAACGGCTGCCCCAACCGCAGCCACAAGTTGGCGGTTGGCC
>JAJXXW010000038.1 GCA_021780905.1 bacterium | reverse complement strand
AACTTTGGCTTACCGAACTTTCTTATTCCAAACCCCAGCTAGAACGCAAATTACAAAAAATACGCTGCTAACATTGGTATATTTTCAGGTTTTCTCACTTCGGTCAAGACTTGGAATAAACCATCTGAAACTCCGGTATTACTCCGGCACTACTCCTTTATTACTCCGCTGCTGGCAGTTTTGCTGGCAGTAAAAATACAGCTCAATTTGATGCGAAGTGGTGGTTTTGCATAGGATAATGTGCAGGCGGAATTGAACCACAGTGAAGCCGTGCCCAAATTTATGACGAATGGATCCGGGCTGGTCGGGGAGACAATATGAGCGGAAGGTGAAAATCCAAAAATGCAGAACAAAAAGATTAAGGAAACATTGTCGCGCGGCACGGCGAAGACGTGGAAACAGGACCAAACGCGAGTGCTAGAAATGCTCAAAGGGGAAAACTGAAAGTCTGTGCCATTTGGTGTCCCGCCAGTTCCCTAATTAGTGTCTGGCCGGAAACGCGTGTTTTTAAACGTGCAGCGGGACGCGGATGGCAGCGGCAGACCGCTGACTGGCTGAAATTGCCTGCGGTCACGTGCCAAACCTCAAAATTCTCCGGCGACAACGACACTGCCGCCTGTCGGACTTGGGGGCTGGTTTCGCGGTGGGCGGCTTCATGCCGCCAGCGCCAAGGTGTCGCGGTGCCTTCGTTTCCGCCGCAGTAATTCCCGGCCGATGACATGCAGGTTGTAGCTCATCACCCCGCAGCCGACATAGCGCAAGTAGCCATCCAAGCCCACGTCCAGGCAGCGGTTCAAGCCGTGATGTTCCAGACTGTTGATCTCGCTTTCCACCGCGCTGTGTTGGTGGCGCAAGGCTCGGAACTGCTTCCCGCTCTCCCGCGCCGTTTCCGCCGCGTTCTTTTTGCCCCGTTTGGGCATCACCACCATCGGCACATACAAGCTCAACAACTCCCAGTCCGCCGCCCGGGTGAACCCTTTGTCAAAACTCAGGCTGGCCACGCTCCCCGGCCCGTAGCGGCCCAGCAACCGATCCGCCACCGGAATACTCTGCTCCACTTCGGCCGCTTTGTGCAGCACGTCGTAGTCCTGGATGATTTGATTTTGATCCGTCGCCAGCAGCAGGCGGTAGCCCAGTTCCACGTTGGGCCGTTGCTTGCCTTTTTGAATCCATTCGGTGTGCGGTTCAAACAGGGAAAACACCTTCTCGTGCGCGGGAATGGTTTCCGCCTTCAACAACCGGCGTTCCACCAGGTCCAGATGCTTGTCGAGCATCGCGTGGAAATAGGCGAACCGCTCCCAGCGGGCAGCGCAGACGGTCTGCTCGCATAAGCCCAGCAGGCTCTCCCGCACCTTGGCGGAAAGCTCCCGGCCCACCGCCAGATAGTCACGCACGGCGGCTTTGACGCGGGCTTCCTTGTTCGGCCCGCCGCGATAGACGATCTGGCTGGCCGCGCGTTCGCACGCCTTGAGTTGCCGCCGCCACGCCTTGAACATGCGCCAGCCGGGCAGGTCGTAACCGGAGGCGCGCAAGCCTTCGACCAAGTCCACGCACTTGCGGCCCGCGTCCCAGGTCAGGTTCAAGTCGGTGGGGAAATGCACGTCACTCTCCAACACATAGCTGTCCACCTTCACTTCAAGCGCCGCGACGGGCGCGCCGTCTTTTTTTGCGAACACCTCGCGTCCTGCGGCCGCAATGGCCGCGTTGATCTGTTGGAGCAGTTCGTCGTCCAGCAGGGCGACGTTGTCCCGCAGGGTTTGATGGCCAAACCGTTTGTCCTCCTCGCCCCACGGCGTAGCGGGCACGCCAAGCATCTGGCGCACGAGAGCATCGTAGTTGGCGATGTGTTCCATCCGATCCCAGTCAGCGTCCAGTCCCAACCGCACCACGCCCAAGACAAGAATTTGCCAGAGGTCCATGCCGGTGCGCCCAGTGGTCTGCTTGCCCGCCAGGATCTTGGCTTCGAGCAGGCTGAATATCTCGGCCTTGAGCGTGGGGTGCATCCAAATCCACTGGAGACCCGCGAGAATCGGCGGCAGCTCGTCACGACTCTTCAGCGGCAGACGAATCTTTTCGATGGGCGTGAGTTGCAAATCGGGCTGGCTTTGAAAGTTGTGGCGCATAGGGGAGAACAACCGCGAATGTTGCAGGTTCAGACGTCAAAACCCCAATAAAGGTTCAATCTTTATCCCAACATTCGCACCCTCAAATCCACATCTTACCCAATGTTTTCAAGCTCCTTCGCCATTTACGCCGGTCACTAATTAATTTGCCGGCACTCCGTCGCCGTGAGGAAAACCGAGGCGTCCAATTCACAGCCCTAGATGCAAACGGTTTTGGAAAGTGTTGGCAATGCTGGCGGCTATATTTTTCGCATCGTTCGCTTTTGGGCCGGAAAAGTTTTCGTCCACAGTTTTTTTGAACAGCAAAACCCAGCGGGCGAAGTGCTCTGCACTGACCGGCAACAAAGCGTGTTTCGGCCACGGGCGTCCTTTATAGGCATTGGTGTGAAACAGGAGCGTGCTCCAAAATTGATACATAATCGGTAGATGTTCCTCCCATTTGACTTGCGCTACGTCATTGAAAATGGGCGAGAGCAAATCATCGGCATTTACTTTGCGGTAAAACGAATCCACCAAGACCTTGATGGAATCCTCATCTGAAATATCGGGTAGCACAGGCTTCATAATCATCAGGCAACGCTCTGGACAATTTCCAACTCGCGGGACAATACTTCGCGCAGGGTCACTTGGTTGGGGTGTTCAGCATTTCGGATGTAATAGCGCTGGCGCGTGAATTCCTTGAGTTCAGCCACCGTGAAGTTTTCCGCGCGCGCCCGTTCCAATGCCTGCTGCCATAATTGACATTCCAGCGCCACCGAATTGCGGTCGAACACATGATCTTCGGCCCATTGCACTGCCTCACCAAGTTCAACCCGCTGGTTCTTATTGGCGATGGTTTCAGAACGGTTGGCAAGTTGACGCAGCGAAATACGCTCGGCATCGCTCAACTGTGCATCCCACAAAGTCCGCAAGTTTGCGCTGGCAAACTCCGGCTTTTCGGCGAGCAACTTTGCCGATGCCCGGTCAACTTCCGCATCTCGTTTGGAAAAACGGTCGCAAATCTCTTGGGAAACACCCTCAATTTGGAAATCGCCGCGCGGGTGGTTGTTAATCTGGTAACCGGAACTCCGCAACTGACGGGCGAGCTCGTGGTAATAGACGTTCTCGGCAAATTTTCTGGTCCGCAGCATCTCGTAATTTTGCAGCGCCTTCCACCGTTGCTCCACCGGGTCAAAGGTTGAATTGAAGACAACACAATGAGTGTGCAAATGGGGGGCGAGCGCGCGGGAGGTGTCATGGGTGAACAACGCCGCCGCAACATTGCCGGTGGAACGGTCGCCATGTCCACCTCCAGCCCGAATCCGGGTTGCCGCAAAGTTTTCAAGTTCCCGCATTGCCGACCGGACAGCTTGCGTATGGGCTTCCATGATCCATTCATCCGCCCCCGCCAAAGCCACGACGGAAACTGATTTGGGCGGGGAGAATGTGAAATCGTAAAACACCATTCGGTTGATGCTGGAAACGGCAGTGACGGTGATGGATGATCCCGTGCAGCGGATATATCCGATGCACCTTTCCGCCATCGCACGCGAGGCGGAAGTTTGATTGATCCCAAGTTCTTTGACTGGGCGAAAGAAGGGCTGGGTCGGTGCCGCATGGAATTCCGCCCGGCCGCCTTTGAGATGTTGAATTGGACGGCGGCGGGTGGCGCGGGCGAGGCTAGGTCAATCCCGGCGGCGGTTCAGCCGCACAAAAGCTGGGCTGCCTTCCGCGTCAAGGTTTTGACAACCAAGAGTTTGAAGCTTTCACAAGATGGAGGGTTTCATTCGGAAACAAATTGATAGTTGCCAGAACTGACTTCAAAAACTGCGTTGCCGTCTTCCTGCCGCAAAAAATTAACACCCTTCGCTTTCCGGGCGGCGGCACCGCTTTCGGTGACGTCCCTGGCGTTCTTCGCTGGAATGAAAACGGTCGCCGAAGTGTTGGCTGGAATCGTCAGGTTCAACGAGAATTTATCGTCCGTCTTGTGCCATTCCACCGCGATGCGGCCGTGAATTGATTTGTAGGCGCACTTCGCCCAAGTCACGTCGCCGGATGGTTGCGGATGGATCAAAATGTTTTTGAAGCCCGGATGCGCAGGGTCAATGGCGATGCCACCGAGATTGCCGTAAAACCATTCCATAATCTGGCCGAGCATGAAATGGTTTTGCGAGGAAGTCGGATTGGCGTCCCACGCTTCAGTCAGGCTGGTCGCGCCTTTCTTCAACTGATAACCGTAGCCCGGTTTGTCCGACTGATTGTTCATGGCAAAGATCACGTCCGATCGCCCGCCTTCCGCGAGGGCGCGGAGCAGATATCGATAGCCCACGTCGCCGGCCGTGATGGCGTTTCCGTGTGCTCGCACATCGGCGACGATGGCGTTGAGCACGGCGGCGCGATTGGTGGGTTCGCAAAGATTCATCACGAGCGGAATGGCGTTCGCCGTTTGCGAGCCGGTGGCGTAGCTGCCTTTGGTGGGGTGATAAAATTTCCGGTTGAACGCGGCGCGAATCTCTTTTGCCTGCGCCGTGAATTTTCTGGCTTCGACGGGTTTGCCGAGCAGTTCCGACGCCTGCGCGAGAATCCATGTGTCGTAATAGTAAAACGCGGTGGCGGTCAGGGCAGTCGGTGTGAGTTGCGACGGTCCGGGCGGTTTGGGGCCGATGTCATACCAGTCGCCTAAGCCGTAATCCACAATGTCATGGTGGGCCTTGGTGCCGAGATGGGCTACGTAGCGTTTCATGCCGTCGTAATAGCGCCGAAGCAATTCCGGGTTGCCGTCGAATTGATATTGCTGCCACGGCACGATCACGAAGGCGCTACCCCATTCGGGCGAATCGCGGAAGGGGCCGCCGAAGACGGGATACTCCGGGGCGATGTCCGGCACTAGGCCATTGGCCAGTTGCGAATCGGCCATGTCGTTCATGCCTTTGGTAAAGAGCTGCGCGAGATTGAATTCGTAGCGGAGCGACGGGCCGTTAAGATGATACTGCTCCAGCCAGCCGAGCCGTTCGCGGTGCGGGCAATCGGTGATGACACTCATAAGGTTGGCCCGTTGCGCCCAAAGGATGAGTGTGTGGATGCGGTTGAAGAGGTCATTCGAGCATTCAAACTCTCCGGCTGCGGGGGAGGCTGAACGAATCACGTCGCCTTCGAGAGCTTCGACTGTCGGCGGTTTTTCGTCTGTTTCAGCCGGAAGGCACTCGACTTGCAGGTAGCGACAGCCGATGTAAAAGAATTTGGGAACCCAGGTTTCTATGCCGTCGCCGGCCAGCGTGTATTGCCAATAGACCGGACGCCCGTCCGTGTTGGAGCGCCGGTCCAGCGAACCGTCGGCCTTGAGCAATTCGGACGGAGTTATTTTGACGATGTCGCCGCGTTGTCCGCTGACCTTGAGGTGCAGCATGATGGCAGCGTTCTGGCCGAGATCATAAACGGTGACGTTGGTGCGGAGGATGTGCGACGAAACCGGCGTCAGGACTTCAAACGCGCGGATCGGCGGCGCGGCGCAGGAAAGTCCGGCGAGTTTTCCACCCGGCCCTTGCATGACTTGAGCGGCACTCCAGGTTGCGTCATCAAATCCCGCCTGATTCCAGCCAATGGGATTCAGTCGGGCGTCGTAATTTTCGCCGCCGTAGATGCTGGAAAAGGTGATTGGGCCAGGTGCGACGTGCCATTGGTCATCCGTGCCGATGATTTCCGTTGTCCCGTCGGCGTATTCCAATCGAATTTGGGCGATAGCCTTGAGTGAGCCGAACGAGCCAGTGAACTTGGTGTAGCGTCCGGTTTTCTCGACGTTATACATGCCGTTGCCGAGAAACAGGCCGGCGGCATTTTGGCCGGGGCGCAATTGCGCGGTGATGTCGTAAGTGTCGTAGAGGCAGGTTTTGTTGTATTTGGACCAGCCGGGCGACATGAGATCGTCGCCAACTTTTGAACCGTTGAGCGTGAGTTCGTATTGGCCCAGCCCGCATACGTGAACCAGCGCGCGGCGCAGTCCGGGCTTGACCGTGAAGTCGCGGCGCAGCAGCAGCGTTTCGCAATTCGTCGGCGAGGCGATCCACTTCGCGCGCCAATCGTTTTCGGATAAAATTCCCATCGTCCACGCCGCCGGCTTGCTCCACGCCGAGACTTTCCGGGATTGATCCCAGACGCGCACCATCCAAAAAACTTGCTCCGAGGAAGTCAGCGCCTTGCCCGCGTAGGGAATGTGAATCGTCTCGCCGGATTTTACCCGGCCGCTGTCCCACAAATCGCCTATGTCCTTCGCGAGCAACTCTGCCGAGGATGCGACGAGGATCTGATAGGCCGTTTGGAGCTGTCCGCGTTCCGTGCCGGCTAGTTGCCAGAACAGGCGCGGTGGCGACGAGTCCACTCCCAGCGGATTCTCTGTGTAATCGCAGCGCAACTCCACTGGCGTCACGGGGCTCAAAGTTTTGGCGTTGCCGACGGCCGGCGTAACGGCAAGCAGGAGAGATAGTGCGAGCAGATGGATAATGAACTTCATATGAATGGAGTGAAAACCAGATTAAAATCTCTGTGAAGGGAAACAATCTTGGAAGTATCCGGTTCAAGCCACGCAAATGCGGGGATCAAAACGGGCAAACCGGTTGTGACAGCCAGATTCATTTATTGGGTGGTGATGAGTTGCAGTCGCATAAACTGCGCGGTGTTGGCGACCGGCACAGAGGCGGCGTGAATTTCTATCACCCCGTCGCTGGAAACCACCGAATCGTTGATGCCGTTGGTGGACCATTTGACGAGGTCGGAGCTGCTTTGAACATGGAAAATCAAATCGGTCGCCGCGAGACTTTTGCGGTAGGTCATCGTGAACGTGTTGCCGTTCACTGTGCCATACGGCACGTCGTTGGTTGCGGCCACGAGCGGGTTCAGGTTGAATGCCCGCTTCAGAATGTTGAGGATGCCGTCATTGGCCGGGTTGGCGGTGTCGGCGGCGTTGCCGGTGTTGGCCGTGGTGCCGAACCATTGCTGACGCCACACGGCGGCGACAGTGGCGGCGGCCTGGGCGGAGTAGGCTGATTCATCCCCAAACACGTTCAGTCCGGTGATGACGTAATAATCGGGAACATTGTTTGAACTGGCAGTTGTGTCGAGGAAGCCGGGGGGCGCGACCCGGTTGATCAACGTGTAGGGGCCGCCGTTGCTGGTGCCTCGATAAATGTTGTAATTGATATTGCCGTCGGCACCCCAATTCAAGGCGATGCCCTGGCTGGTGAAGCTGAGCGACACGTCGGCCGGGACGGTTGCGAGGGTGGAGACCGGATGGTAGGCTTTGACCAGCCGCCACCGGGTGTTGTCGTTTTGCGTCCCGGCGGTGGTCAGATTGAAGGAGATGTTTGGTGCGGTTCCGGAGCTGTTCAGGCAGTGCCCGGCCGTGTTCGTGATAAAATAGTAACCGCTGCCATCTGGGCCGGCGAATTCCCATTCAAAGGCGGAACCGGCGGAAAGATACGGACCCAACGCCAGCGTGCCGCTGGAGTCGCGCAGGCGCCGTCCGTCGTTCAGTGAAATGACATACCAATGATTTGCCATCGGCGCGGGCAGGAGTCCCCATTCGGTCGTGGCGTTCCGGACGTAAATGGTGGAGGCCAGTGGCGTGATGAGATTATTGGTGGCGGTCAGGCGGAAGCTGGTGGCCAGGTTGTGAATCAGGTAGGGCGTGCGCGCGTCGAGCGAGCGGTCGGCATCCCACGTCGCGTAAAGTTCGCCGTAGGGTGACAGTGTCACGCCATCGGCCAGAAAGAAATTGCCGCGATAGCCGTTGTTCACCCAGGGCGCGGCGCTGTTTGTGCCGCTGAACGGAAAGATGGCGTAACGTTTGAGCCAGTCCTGATCCTCGGCCTGCCACATGAACTCGGCCAGGAAATTGTAGTCGTCGTTTTCCGACCACGACTGGGTGTTGTTCCAGTCCACCGGCGAAAATTCCGTGAGCCAGACGGGCCTGCCCCAGGTGGTGTAGGCGCTCTGAAGAACGCTGATCAGGGAAGCGGCGTTCGGCGGGACATACTCATGCACCGCCGTGTAATCCACCCGGTAATTGTGGGCGGCAATCATGCTGTAGAAGCTATACATCCACGACCCGAAGGTGTTGGCGGTGGCCGGGCTGACGATCGGGACGTTCAAGGCCTGGATCTGCGGCCACTGGGCGATCACCGAGTTGGTGCTGGTGTTGGAACCGCCGTTGGCGGCGGTGTTGTCCGGCTCGTTGTAGGCCAGCAGGTAGTTGGGCTGGGCATCGGCCAGCCAGCCGGCCACGCGGGCCTGGGCGTCGCTCAACGGCTCGTAATATTGGGCCGCGTAAATCATCGGGGCATAGTTCACCGACGGCGGCAGGGTGATCGCCGGATGATCGTCATAATTGTAAAGCCAGTTCAGGCCAAAATCGGCGTAACGCGTGTCGTAACCCGCGCAACCTTTCTTGGGATAATGCGCCTGATAAGTGAAATTCCAATTCTGCGCTGGACTGGCGCCGGGATTGGCTAGGGTGACATTCGCCGGATTGCCGTTGTCGGTCTGAAGCACGAGGTAGGACTGGGCGTTGACGACGCGGAAGCTGCCGCCGCCGGCGTCCACCAGATACCATTGCTGCGCGGGCAATCCGGTGTAGTTCACCAGGGCGACGCCGATGCCGGGCGTGTTGCCGGGCAAGGCGCCGAGGCATTGCCAGGTGGCGCGGTTGCGGAGGCGGAAGGTGCTGTTCTGGTAATTATACAACACTTCATATTGCTGGCTGAAGGCGGAGTTGGTGACCGGGGCCTGGGTGGTGCCGCCGGTTCCGGCGACGAGCGCCTGGCCGTTCCCCTGATTGGCAATCGTCCAGAAACCATCGCCAAACGTGTCGAAAATAAACCGGCTGGCCGGGAACGTCACCGTGACCTGAACCGGCGGACTGGTCACGCCGCTGTTGATTGCGCTGATCAACGGCGCCCCCAACGCGCCGGCCGTGAGCAGGCCGGCCGGCGAAATCTGAATGGCATTTGTGTTATTGAGCAGGAAGGTGGTCTGGCCGTAGTGGAACAGATTCACGTTGGTGGCATTGGCAAAATTACCCAGCACGGTCGCCTGCTGATTGCTGTAAAGCGGCATGGAGCTGTTCACGCCCAGCGAAACGCTTAGGAGCGTGCCGCCGTTCACCACTGTGACAGCATTTCTGACCGACACGCCGGAATACTTGGAGGTGATCGTCGCCTGGCCCGCACCCACTGCCTGGAGGTATCCCGTGCTGGAAACGGTGACCACGCCGTTGTCGCTGGATGAATAAACCAGGCCCGGAGTCGCAGGAGCGAGAACGACATTGGAGATGTTGAGATAGTCGGCCGTGACGGCGATTTGATCGAACGAACCGATCACCAGGTTGGTGGCGGCCAACTGTTGGTGCAGCGCCTGCAAATAGACCGGATACGGTTGGATCAGGCCGGCCACGGAATACGCGGCAAAGCTCAAGGGAATGGTGTTGCCCGCAAACGTCAGGTTGGTGCCGCTCACCGCGGGCAGGAATGTGCCGGTTAGATTCTGGTCCACTTTCACAAGCCAGCCCATGTTGGTCGTGCTGCCGGTGGTCGAAGGATACAATTCAATCCGCACGCGGTTGGTGACCGCGCCGGTGCTGGTGGGGTTGGGCGATAGCGGACCGCCGCCGTTGATAAACAACTGGCCGGTGCCCGCCCCGAGCCGGACCAACAGCCCCAACTGCGCGGCCGTGACGCCCTCAAAACCTCCCTGCGCCAGATTCACCGCCGCCCAACCGTCGCCCGAGCCGGTCAATGGTCCGTTGGTGGCAACGATGCCGTCAAAGAAAACGGTGTCGCCCGCCAACAAACTGGAACCGGAGATGGCCACGGGCGGATTCAGCGGATTGACCTGGCTGGTGTTGGCAATGGCGGTGGCGTTGAATATGAACGGCACCAGTCCCGGCGTGGAACGAACGGTCAGAATGGCTGGCGCGCTCGTCACCACGTTGCCCGAATCATACAGGTTCGTGACCACTATTGCATACTGCGCCCCGTTGTTGGCGGAAGTCGTGGGGGGCGTGGTGTAGGTGAAGTTGGTGGCGTTGAGAACGGGCACGCCGTTGGACAACCATTGCTGGGCGGTTTTGGTTGGATAATTTTGAATCACGGAAGCCGCAAACGTGGCCGGCACTCCCGCCGCCACGGTGACATTGGTGGGATTGGTAATGGCAATGGCGGTGGGAACGAACTGATGCGCGGTGTTGTTGGCTCCAAATGAAAGCGTGATGGTGTTGTTAGCGAAGGTGACACCGGTCCCCGAAAGCGTGGTGCCGAAGGTTCCGGTGAAACCTTGATCCACTCTTACTACATAAATCATGTTGGCCGTTGAGCCGGACTGCGTGCAGGTCAGTTGAATCCGCACGCGGTTAGTCTGGTAGCCCTGGGAAACGCCAAAGGTGGTCGAGGAGCTGGAGCCGTTCAGAAATAGCTGGCACGGCAGACCGCTGGCGGTGCCAGATTCCAGAAGCACGCCCAGGGTGGAATTGATCAGACCGAGATAGCCAGCCCCGTAATTCAGTTCCACCGCGCCCCAGTCATCACCGGTGGATCCCGGCACGTCGCTCACGATGCCGTCAAAAACCACCACGTCGCCCGCCGTCAGACTGCTGCCGCTGATGGACACGCTGCCGTTGGCGGGATTCACTGGGCCAAAAGTCGCTGGCACCGTGGTGTTGGTGAAATTATATATAAATGTGTTGGCTGCCAGCGCCGGTGGGATGACTGTGGCAAATCCGGCCGCTACCAGCAGGAATGCCAGCAATTTTCGAATTATGGTGACCGGAAGAGGACATCTTGGATTGACCCGGAAGGATGACAGGTTTTTTGGGGCGGTTCTCATGCGAATATCAACTCAAATTCAAAATGTCCATGGTTGCTACGATGAATTTTTAGTTTGCTAGACTAACATGTCTTTACCAATGCAAACAACTACCCAAACCGGTGATCTTAGCAGGACGGGTATCCCCATTTTCGGTAGGAATCTGCCAACTGGTTTAGGGTATAGATGTGTTGAGCATTAAAGTGTATTAGTATTTTCCGTCCATGGTGTCGCGTGCCTTTGAAGCCAAATCTGGGTGAGAATTGCCCGGAATCGTCGCCGGGCTGTGCGGTTGGATTTTATGAAGCATTTTACCGGTGTATTTCGCAGCTTTTGCCTCGCGATGTTGTTAACAGCCCAATGGCTCCAGGCCGGAATCCTGCCGGTCAATCTGCGCTGCGGTTCGTGGTCAAACCCATTGGGCATTGACGATCCCAATCCGCGCCTGAGCTGGCAGGTGGTGGCGACCAGCCCAACCGACCGGGATCAAACCGAAACCGCCTACCAAATCCAAGTCGCCTCCTCGCCCGCGCTGCTCGCCAGCAACCAGCCGGATCTCTGGGACAGCGGCCAGGTGGTTTCTGTGCAGCCGTTCAACGTCGCCTACGCGGGCAGTCCGCTCACCTCCGCGCAGCAGGTGTTCTGGCAGGTGCGCGTCTGGGATCAGAGCAATTCGGTTTCCGCCTGGAGTCCCGTCGCGACCTGGACAATGGGGCTTTTGAATCCCGGCGACTGGAAGGGCGGCTGGCTCGTGGCAGCCACCAATGCCTCCACTTTGAGTCTGACCGGTTGCAACTGGATCTGGTATCCCGAGGGCAATCCCACCCAGTCGGCCGCGGTCGGCACGCGCTATTTTCGCAAAACCATTTCCTTGCGCACCGATTCGGCGCTCACCAGCGCGACGCTGCTACTGACGGCAGACAATTCCTATGTCGCCTATGTCAACGGCGCGCAGGTAGGACAAGGTGTGGACTACACCGTCGCTACGCCCTTTATCGTAACGCCCAAACTACAAGCCGGAGCGAACACCATTGCCATCGCAGCGAGCAACGGCGGCTCCTCCCCGAATGCCGCCGGACTGATCGGCAGGCTCATCTTAAACTACGCCGACGGTTCGCAAAGCAACCTCCTGATGGACGCCACCTGGAAGGCGGCAAACACGTTGCAAACGAACTGGCAACTGCCCGGTTTCAACGACAGTTCCTGGGTCAACGCGCTGGTGCTGGGCAGCTTCGGCATCAGTCCGTGGGGCACAGGCGTAAGCGTGCCGAATCCTCTGCCGATTTTTCGCCGCGAATTCACCGTCGGTCCCGGCTTGCAGCGCGCGTTGATTTACATCTGCGGTCTGGGCGAATACGAACTGACCGCCAACGGCGCGAAGGTGGGGAACGCGTTGCTGGCACCCGGCTGGACCAAATACGACAAAACATGTCTTTACGACACACTTGATCTGACCGCATCCCTGACCAACGGCAACAACGCCGTCGGCGTGATGCTTGGCAACGGCATGTATAACGTGCAGCCCACGTCGCGTTACACCAAGTTCACCGGCTCGTATGGCCCACCCAAGGTGATCGCGCAGATTGAATTGTTCTACACAAACGGCACCACTCAGATCATTCCCTCCGACGCCCAGTGGCAGACAACTTCCGGGCCGATCACTTATTCGCAGGTTTACGGCGGCGAGGATTACGACGCACGCCTCGTGCAATCCGGCTGGGACCAGGCCGGATTCAACGCTGCGTCGTGGTCGGCGGCGGTGGTGACCAACGGGCCGGGCGGCACGTTGCGCGGCGAATCCCATGCGGCCCCGCCCGTCGTCGCCACGCAAATTCTGCAACCGATCCAGACCAATGTCCTTTCGAGCAGTAGCATCGTCTATGACCTCGGTCAAAACGCGGCGATCATTCCACAACTGACCGCCCAAGGCCCGGCCGGTTCGGTAATCCAGATCACCCCGGCGGAACTGACCAACGCCGACGGCACGGTGAACCGCACCTCGGTGGGCGGCGGGACGGCTTACTGGTCTTATACTCTGGCCGGCACCGGCACAGAAACCTGGATGCCGAAGTTTTATTATCACGGCTGCCGCTATTTGCAGGTGGCACTCATCGCTGCGCCGGGTTCAACCCAGTTGCCGGCGGCGACCGCGCTGTCCGGCGTGGTGATTCAAAGCGACTCGACCAACGTGGGGGATTTTTCCTGTTCCTATGATTTGTTTAATCGCATTCGCACGCTCATCCGCTGGGCGCAGCGGAACAATCTCATCAGCATTCTCACCGACTGCCCACATCGCGAACGGCTCGGCTGGCTGGAACAATACAACCTGCATGGCCCGTCGCTGCGCTACGAATTCGACGTGGGCCAGTTGTTTTCCAAAACGATGCAGGACATGGCCGACAGCCAGACTGCGTCCGGTCTCCAGCCCAGCATCGCGCCGGAATACGTGGTGTTTGGCGGCGGTTTTCGCGATTCGCCCGAATGGGGCAGCTCGGTCATCATCGTGCCGTGGCAGCATTACCTGTTCACCGGCGATAACTCGTTGCTGAAGAATTATTATTCCGCCATGACGAATTATTTCGGCTACCTGAACCATCAGGCGGTGAATTATTTCCTGAACTATCCGAATGGTTTGGGCGACTGGTATGACATCGGGCCGAATGCGCCGGGCTATTCGCAGGGCACGCCGATTTCGCTGACGGCCGACGCGTATTACTGCATGGACGCGCAAATCCTCGGGCAAGTAGCGGCCGTGCTGGGCAAGTCCGGTGACGCGGCGCAGTTCAACACTTTGGCCACCAACATCGGCGCCGCCTTCAACACCACCTACTATTCACCGACCAACGGCTATTACGCGACCGGTTCGCAAACCGCGCAAGCGTTGCCGCTGTATCTGGGTCTCGTCAGTCCAACCAACCAGGCCTCCGTGGTTTCCGCGCTGGTGGCCAACGTCAATTCGCAGGGCCTCACCGCCGGCGACATCGGGCATCGCTATCTGCTGCGGGCGCTCGCGGACATGGGGCGCTCCGATGTGGTTTTCAAATTGCACAGCGGCACCAACGATCCGGGCTACGGCTACATTCTCAACCAAGGTGCCACCGCGCTGACCGAAGCGTGGGATGCGAATCCGAGCGACTCCCAGGATCATTTCATGCTGGGCCACATCACGGAATGGTTTTACCACGACCTTGCCGGCATTCAATACGACCCCGCCTTGCCCGGCTTTCAGCACGTCATCATCAAGCCGGCATTTGTCGGCAACATCACTTGGGTGAACGCAAGCTACGATTCCGTGCGCGGCACCATTGTCAGCAACTGGTTGCTGACCAACAATACGGCCACGATCAATGTGACCATTCCCATCGGTTCCACCGGTTCGATTGAACTGCCGTTGCTGGGCAGCCCAACCACCAATCTGGTCGTGAAGGAAAGCGGCGCGACCATCTGGCAGAACGGCGCTGTGGCCGGCAGTTCGCCCGGCGTGACCTTCAGCCAGTCGCAAGGCAGCGGCTCGCAAACCTACCAGGTTTGGACGGTCGGCTCGGGCAGCTATCAATTCGTCTGGAACCTGCTTGAATCGCCCACCGGTCTGGCCGCCTCGGCGGGCAACGGCCAGGCGACGTTGATTTGGAACGCCGTTCCCGGGGCGACGGGCTACAATGTGAAACGCTCCATGACGATCGGCGGCGGTTACACGATCGTGGCTTCCAACCTCGGCGGAACTAATTTCACCGACACCGGACTGTCGAATAATACGAGCTATTTCTATGTGGTGTCCGCGCTCGCTGGCGGGACGGAGAGCGGCAATTCTTCGGAAGTCAGCGCGATTCCGCAAGCGCCGTCGCTTTCCAGCCTCATCGCGAACCCCGGTTTCGAGACGCCGGTCATCAGCACCTATCAATACAATCCCGCCGGCGGCAGTTGGACGTTTGCCGCTCAATCTGGCACCAATGGATCGGGCATCACGGCCAACAAAAGCGCTTTTAACAGCGGCAATCCCAACGCGCCCGAAGGCAGCCAGGTCGCGTTTCTCCAGGGAACCGGCAGCATTTCGCAAGACCTGACCGGCCTGGTTGCCGGGGCCATTTACCAGGTGACCTTTTCCGCCGCCCAGCGCAACAATGTTTACGGCCAGCAGGTTGGTCAGACTTGGCAGTTGCGACTGGACGGAACGCCCGTTGGCAACTATGCGCCGCCTCAATCAGCCCAGAGTTATACGGATTACACGGCCACGTTCACCGCCCCGACCGGCACCAGCCACACGCTCGCATTCGTCGGCACGAACACCAACGGCGGTGACAACACGGTGTTTCTGGATAATGTGCGCCTTGCCTTCCTGCCGGCGGTGACGCCCCCGCAATTGGTCTGGCAGCTCGCGGGCTTGCAGATCCAGTTTTCCTGGCCGGCCGATCATACCGGGTGGACGTTACAAGCGCAGACCAACTCGCTCTCACTGGGATTGGCCTCCAATTGGACAGATGTGCCCGGCTCTGCGCTTGATAATCAGTTTACGTTCCTCCTCTCCCCGGCCAATGGCAGTGTGTTTTTCCGCCTGACTTACCAGTGATCAGCCAGCGTCCGCCAAAATTTCCCGAAACCGTTTCTTGTCGTCCTCAAAAATTAAGCACCCGAAGCGGAACCCGTCACAGCCAGAATTGGGCCGGAGCTTCGAGCATCGCTGCGCGCCGGCACGGAGTTTGTTCTTCAACTTCATGATCGGGCGGGTTGTTTTGATTCAGGCACAGACATCACTGTGACCTGACACTTTACCGCGATAACTTCCGCCAAGCCAAGGATGCCCGGGCAACCACCCCCTGTTTCAGTGGTGGACCGGCTACAGGGTTTGGGGATTTACCGTTCATTTGCTTTTGGTGATAGTCATTTCGTTCACGAAAAATAAAACCCAGCAAAAATTTGTGTTTATACAATCTACCAGAACTATGAAAAAATTCCCGATCACAGCTTATGTCGGTGCTGCTGTATTGATTGCCGCCAGTGGCTGGTCTGCCGGTGCGCAGACATTGCTCTATCAAGACACTTTTAATGCGGACGGATCTTTGGGTAATGCCACCGAGTTGTCGCAGCTTGCCGGCTTGAATGCGAGCCAGATTGCGCCGCAATCAGGTGGGTCGGCGGAAGTCATCACCGGGAACCAATTGAGCTTCACCCTCGCGGGTGGTGCCACGACCAGCGAAATGCGTTTTAACATTGCCGGCCAACTCAGCACCGGGGCGGCTCCTAATTTATTCGATTGGTCTGCCGGCACCGGCGGGGCGGACATTCTTGCCGCCGGCGGGTTTACGGTTTCGTTTGACTGGATTGCGGGCGACACGACCTCTGGCAATTGGATATTCTTCACGTTGGGCAACGGGGGCGATATTTCTTATAGCAGTCTGCGCGTGCTAAATTCCACCACCGAGGGCGGCATTCTGCTTAAAAATAGCGGCCAGCAGCAAATTTTTAGCGGCGGCTCGCAAATAGGGTCTGGATCCTACACTCCTAGCGGAACCAGCCATGTGGTGAGCATTACCTACGGCCTCACTTCTTGGGCGGCTGGTTCTCCAGTCACCATGTCAGCGGTGGTGGATGGCAATGCGGCTGGCAGTGCTGCGTTTAATTTAAACGCCACAGCCGGACAATATTTTGACATTGGAACTTACGGCAACAATAACAACTTGATAGATAATTTTACTGTTACCACCGTGCCTGAACCGTCTTCCTGGGCCATCATGGCGGGTGGTTTTGTCCTGCTCTTTGTGGCCCGCCGTTTCCGCATGATGCAATCCTGAACCAATAACCATTGATCTTCCGAACCGGCCCGGACATTTTTTCCTGGCCGGTTTTTTGTTTGGTAAGATTGGCTTGTTCCGACCCCGGCAGGTTTGGCGCTTGAGGCAGTCCATTGACCAAACTAGGATGTGGGGATATTTAAGTTGTAATGCAGAATTCCGTTAATTGTTACCAGCCGCCGGTGGAGTTGGTGTTTTCCGCTGTAATCATCCCGTCGGCAGGCTCACGCCGCTTCGCCGGAGCAGCGCGTTCAAGATGGAGTGCCGCGCTGTCCCTCCTGATTTTGCTGATGCTCGGGATCAAACCCGTCACGCTTCATGGCGAAACCTTGTCCGCCACCAATGTCCTGACCGCTGCCACTGCCCCGTCACCGCCGGTGGGCGTGGTTAGAAACGACAAGGTGGACGATCCGGCAGAACCGCTGAAAGATTCCTTGACCGAGCGCGGATCCCATAATTTCGACGACATGGGCTTCTGGATCTGGGACACAAACGTTCTGGACCGGCAGACGGTCCGGTTTTGGAAGTCGTTTGAGATTCCATCGGGCACGAGGGTTTTACGGGCACGCCTGCGCATCACGGGGGATAATGAATATATCCTTTATCTCGACGGACGCGAACTCGGCCGCGACGCCGAGTGGCGCCACCTGTATGAATACGACGTGACCGAACTGCTGGAGCCGGGCAAACATGTGCTGGCGGTGGAAGATTACAACAGTTCCCGGGAGGCGGGATTCATGTTCGGCATGCAGGTGGGGCTGTCCACCGGACAGGTGGTGAAAATCAAGTCCGACAAGAGTTGGCTGATCCCGCCGTTGAGCGATGCCGACTGGATGAACCGGACCGAGCCGGGCGATGGCTGGCGGCCCGCCGTGGAGGAGGCCGCTTTCGATTCTGGCCCCTGGGGAGCCATGGACTACATTGACATCGTGCCGCCAATGCAGCCGATAATCATTCCATTTTGGAAAACGGGCTGGTTTGAGGTCGTATTGCTTTCCATTTGTGGCATTGTCAGCGTATTGAGTTTCAGCCTCGCCACCCAGGTGGTGTTCCACCGGAAGGAACAGCGGTTGATCCAGCGCGAACGCGCGCGGATTGCCCGGGATATTCATGACGACATTGGCACGCGGGTGACGCAACTGGTGTTGCAAGGAGAAGTGGCACAAAACGAACTGCCACCGGGATCAAAAACGCGTTTGCAGCTCGACCGGATTTCCGAGGGTGCTCGTGCGGCATTACACGCGATGGATGAAATCCTGTGGGCCATCAACCCTCGGCGCGACACACTTCAGGAATTTGCCACCTTCGTCTGCGGCCACTGCCAGACATTACTGAAGGCGGCATCCATTCGGTGCGCTCTTGATGTGGAACCTGGTTTGTCCACCGTGGCCTTTGACTTTCCTTTCCGTCGGAGTCTGCTCTTGGCGGTGAAGGAAGCGGTTAACAACGTCATTAAACATTCCAAGGCCACCGAAGTTTCCCTTTCGATCCACCGACATGGACACGGACTCATTGTGGTGGTGACGGACAACGGCCAGGGCTTTGACTCCGCCCAGACCAAGGCTGACCGGCACGGAATGGACAATATGACCCAACGCTTGAAAGAAGTGGGTGGTCGTTTCATTGTAATCAGCAAACCCGGTCGTGGCTGCACAGTGGAGTTTTGCATTCCCCAAGTTCAGGTGCGCCATCGAAACTGGTGGTGGCATTGGCGGGCTCGTCCAGTCCGTTCGCAACAAATTAAACGCAAATCTTAACTCTGGCTTTAAACTATGACTGCCTCTGTCAAATCAAACAGCCCAATCAATCATTCTGCCAAGGTGCCGTTGCGCATTGCGTTGGTCGAGGATCAGGCGGATGTCCGCGAGAATTGGATACAATTAATCAACTCCTTCCCCGATCTCGACTGTGTTTGCGTCTGCAAGACTGGTGAAGAGGCGTTGCGGGTCATTCCTAAAGCCAAGCCGGAGGTGGTGCTGATGGATATTTTCCTGCCGCGTATGTCCGGCATCGAATGCACGGCACGGCTCAAGGAACTGCTTCCAAAACTCCGCATCGTTATCCTGACGGCCATGAATGATGAGGAACTCGTGTTCATGGCACTGGAGGCCGGAGCGGATGGCTACTTGTTGAAACGCACCAAACCGTCGGAATTGCGGTCGGCACTCTTGGATGTGCTGGGCGGCGGGGCCCCTATGACCAGTGAAATT
>JAJXXW010000009.1 GCA_021780905.1 bacterium | reverse complement strand
AACATCACGCTGGCGACGAGCGGAACGCAGGGGGACGTGCATGTGTATCAGACGCTCAGTCCGAGCTACAACGGCGGCGGGCAGTTGACGGGGACGTGGACGGCGGACGGGCGGAATGTGAATCCGCTGGCGGCGGGGTCGGTGATTGGGGGGACGAGTGCGACGCTGGGGTTGAACAACCTGATTGGGACGAATCCGGACGGGGTGTGGACGTTTTTCATCGCGGACTTGTCGGCGGGGGATCAGAGCACGTTGCAGAGCGTGATCTTGAACATCATGACGGTGCCGGAGCCGCAGACGTGGGCGATGCTGGGCGGCGGCCTGGCCGTCCTTTGGTGGCTGCGGCGGCGGAAATTAAATTGTTTGATGGTAAAGCAGCGGTGAACTTTTGACTGTAGCGGTGGTCTATGTCGGGCGATGGCGGGACGACGCTGCCGCGACACCGAATTTGCCGCTGTTGGCGGTGCTTGGATGGTGGTCATCCACTGGTGACCTTCCGCTAGGATCTTTGTGACGGCAGGGTTTCCGTTGGCGGCGTCAAAACTCAATGTTTCCCTTGGGGGGGACTTGGGGCATTTGATATGCATGGGGAGATGCCGAACTGTCTGCTCCAGATCGCGTCGCTGTCAGGCAGGTGGTGCCGACAAAACGAATCCGTTCCCAATATCATCGATCCTAGATTCCGCAGTTCGAGCTGGAATCTGAAAAGTTCTGCGCGTGAATACAATTGAAAAAAGGTGATTATCCATTTTTCCGCAACTGTGCCGCAGTTGGCTTCATTCACCCAGCGGGTGACTGAAGCCAGCCCGCGAAAAACCCAATGACGATTTTGATTCTATTGGGAATTGAACGCCTTGCCCCGTTTCAAATGCGGAATCCAAGTTGATGAAAATTGGCATGATCCGCCTGTTTTCGCGATTTTGACATTTGCTTCAGCTTTGCTAAATTAAGTCCACCATTTCAGTCTTTGCAGCCAACTTTAACCAGCCTGCGCGGATTTCATCCCGTCATTTAATTTCATGCGAACCATTTGTTTTTTCAGCCCGCGTCCGGTCCTGTTTTTGCTCTGGCTGGGGTTGATGTTTTTTCTGCCGGGCGTGGCACCGGCCCGGCCGTTGCTGCACGGCCACCGGCCCGCCGTGGTGTCGCAGTTGCCGGCGCTGCGCGCATTGCCGGGCACCAATCGGCTGGCGCTGGCCATCGGTCTGCCGCTGCGGAACACGACGGCACTGACCAACCTGCTGGCGGATCTCTACAATCCGGCTAGCGCAAACTACCGGCACTTTTTGAGCGTGGAAGAGTTCACGGACCGGTTTGGGCCGACGGCGGCGGATTATCAGGCGGTCTTGGATTTTGCGCTGGCCAATGGCTTCACCGTCATCGGCACGCAGCGGAGCCGGATGGTGGTGGACGTGTCAGCGACGGCGGCGGACATCGAAAAGGCCTTTCACGTGCATCTGCGAGTGTATGCGCATCCGACGGAGCCGAGGGAATTTTTCGCGACGGATGCGGACCCGCAGCTTGATCTGGCGGTGCCAGTGCTGGACATTGACGGACTGGATAATTATGCCCTGCCCAAGGCGATGGTTCACGAATACCTGCCACCGGCGGGATCTCAATCGGTCACCGGGGCGGCGCCACAGTCGGGTTCGGGTTCGGGGGGTAGTTACGCGGGCAAGGATTTCCGGGCGGCGTATGTGCCGGGCGTGATGCTGGCAGGCACCGGGCAGTCGGTTGGAATTGTGGAGTTCAACCTCGGCTACTATGCCAGCGACATCCAGTCCTACGAAACCACCTTTGGCCTGCCCAGTGTGCCGCTGGTCAATGTGCTGCTTAACGGGATCAGCAACATCACCAACAATGCTGCCGGTGCCGTCGAGACGCCGCTGGATATTGAAATGGCGGTGGCCATGGCAACCAATTTGTCATCGGTCATCATCTATGACGGCACGAGTTCCAGCACGATCATGAGTCAGATTGCCTCGGACAATATCGCCAAGCAAATCGGCACGTCGTGGACCTATGGCGCCAACTCCACCACGCTACAGGCTTGGCAGCAGATGGCCGCGCAGGGACAGTCGTTTTTCAACGCTTCAGGCGACAGCGATGCCTACCCGGGTGCGCCGTCAACGCCGACGGACGTGCCTTATATCACTTGTGTGGGCGGAACCACGCTGACCACCACCGGGCCGGCCGGATCGTGGGTCGCGGAGAAAGTTTGGAACTGGGGCGGCGGCACCGGCAGCAGCGGCGGCATCAGCACCACTTACGCTTTGCCGGTTTATCAGCAGGGCATCAACATGACCGCAAATCAAGGCTCGACGACCATGCGGAATCTGCCCGACGTGGCGCTGACGGCGGATAACATCCGGGTATTCTTGAACAACGGCTCGCAGGGCACATATGGCGGCACCAGTTGCGCCACGCCGTTGTGGGCGGCTTTCACCGCGCTGGTGAACCAATATGCCGTGTCTAACGGCCAGCCGACGATTGGTTTCATCAATCCCACCGTCTATGCCATCGGCAAGGGCACCAATTATGGCCCGACTTTTCATGACATCACCACGGGCAACAACACATGGAGCAATAGTCCAAGCCAATTCTACGCCGTCACGGGATATGATCTTTGCACCGGCTGGGGCACGCCCCAAGGCATGAGCCTGATCAGCGCCATGGCTTTGGGGCAGGTGGATCCGCTGGTGGTCACGCCCGTTTCCGGCTATGTCGGTTCCGGGCCGGCGGGCGGACCGTTCAGCCCGGCCAGCCAGGTGTTCACCGTGGGCAACGCCGGCGGCTACGCGAACAATTGGTCGCTCATCAACACTTCATCTTGGTTCAGCGCGTCGCCGACCCGCGGCACTTTGGTTTCGCAGGCGACGAGCCGTGTGACCGTAAGCCCGTCAGCGGCGGCAAATAATCTCGGCGCGGGCGTTTACAACGCGACCTTGCTGTTCAGCAACCTCAACACGCAAGTCTGCCAGAGTGTGCCGCTCTCGCTCACGGTTTTGAGTCTGGGTATTGTGATTCAGCAGCCCGTTGGCAATATTCTCACCAACGGCGGCGCGCAAAATTTCGGAGTCCTCAGCGTTGGTTCCAGCACCAACCTGGTGTTCACCATCAGCAATAGCGGGTCCAACGTGCTCAACCTCACCGGCAGTCCGGCCGTGAGTGTCTCCGGGCCGGACGCAAGCCTGTTTGCAGTGACCGGCCAACCGTCCACGCCGGTCGCCGGCGGCGGCAGCACCACTTTCACTGTGCAATTCGCCCCAACCAGCGGCGGCGCCAAATCCGCCCAGCTGAACATCCCCAGCGACAGTCCGACCAACGGCATTTACACCATCAATGTCACCGGCACCGGACTTTCGCAATTGCTTTGGAGCGGCGCAGGCACCAACTGGGACACCACCACGGCCGCCAACTGGCTCTTGCTGCCCGGCGCCGTCGCCAACAGCGCCTTCGTCAACAGCAATGCCTCTGTTCTTTTTGACGACCGTGGCAGCGGCAGCACAAATGTATTTCTGGCCGGCAGCCTGATCCCGGTGTCGGTCACGGTCAATGCCACCAACAGCAACTACACTTTCGGCGGCAGCGGTAGCCTCACCGGTGCCGGCAGCTTCGTGAAGAGCGGCCCGGGCACCCTGGTGCTCGCCGGCAATAACACTTACACCGGTGGCACGACTTTAAGCGGCGGCACATTGCAAATCGGCAATGGCGGGAGCACCGGTTCAATTGGCGGCACTGCGGGGGTGACCAACACCGCCGCGCTGGTTTACAACCGCAGCGATGCCGCGCTGAATGAGGGTTATGTCATTACGGGCGGAGGTTCGGTGAGCATGGCCGGGACCGGCAGGGTGACACTCTCCGGTCCCAATACTTACACGGGGACCACGATGGTTCAAGCCGGCGAGTTGGACCTCACCAACTGGGGCGCGGCCAAACTTGGCGCGATTACTGTGGCTGGCACTACTCCGCCAATCCTCGGCATTTCAGGCAACGCAATTTATAATCTTGGAGCCAGTGGTTTTTATGTCGGCACGGCATCCGGCGGTGGCGGCACTGTCAACCAAACGGGCGGCATCGTGACCAACACGGGCAGTCTGGCCGTCCTGTTGGGTAACGGGAATGCCCATGGCAACGGCATATACAACCTCAGCGGCGGGATTGTCTCTTGTCCATCCACCGCCGCGCGCGGGGTGATGATCGGCGTCAACAACAATGGCACGGGGTCCTTCAATTTAAGCGGCGCTGGCAATCTTTTCCTGCCGGCGGCGGAATTGGCGGTGGGGCGGGATGATTCTGGAACGACGAATTGCACGGTGGCGTTCAACCAGACCGGCGGCACGGCCAGCGTCGGGTATTTATCGGTCGGCGGCCAGAGCGGTTCCAAATGGACGACCGCCACCTTCAACCTGACCGGCGGCAGCTTCACGGCCAACAGTTTTCAACATCTGGTGGCGGCGGCCAGCAGCAGCGCCACGCTGACCCTGGGCGGTTCGGCGCAGGTCACGTTGCCGGCCTTTCCCGCGCCCACCGGGCCGGCAACGCTCACGTTTGATTTCACCGGCGGCTGGCTGGCGCCGCTGGCGGCGAGCACGAATTATCTGCGCGGATTGACCGCCGCGTATCTCACGCCCAATGGTGCGAGTTTCAACGTGGGCAGCGGCAAAGACATCACGGTGGCGCAGGGGTTGCAAAACGCCCCGGCACAAACCGGGGTTTTGCAGAAGTCCGGCACTGGCGCGCTGACGTTGTCCGGCAACAACACTTACACCGGCCCCACCACCATTGGCGGCGGCACGCTGACGGTCGGCGGGACGGGACAATTGAACAGCGGTTCCTACGCGGCGGCGATTACGAACAATGGCGTGTTGAGCTATAACAGTTCCGCCAGCCAGACGTTGTCGGGAACTATTTCGGGCACCGGGTCATTGACGCAGAACGGGCCGGGCACGTTGACGCTTTCCGGCACGAACCTCTACACCGGTTCCACCACCGTCACCGGCGGCACGCTGGCCATTGGTGCCACCGGCGAACTCTACAAGACTTCCGGCGGCAGCTATGTGGTCACGGTCAACAGCAACGCCACGCTTCAGGTCTATTCCTGGGCTTGGGCGGCGGTCGGCAGCATTGGGGCGACGTGGATCGGGGCGGGCGACCTGATTGTCAGCGGCGGCACCATCACTTACACCGGGGTGGGGGAAAATTCCGGGGCCAACAACGGTCGTAATTTTACCATCGGCACCGGCGGGGCGACCTTGAATGCCGCCGGCACGGGCACCTGGCATATTACCGACTATACCGGCAACGCTTATCCGCAGACGATCGGCAGCGGGCTAACGTTGACTTTGAGCGGCACAAGTAACGGCCAGTTTGACAACCAACTCATCGGCGGCGGCACCCTAGTAAAATCCGGCACCGGCACCTGGACGCTCACCAACCCGACGAACACCTACACGGGCAGCACGACCGTCAGCAATGGCACGCTCGCTCTTGGTGCCAACAATGTCCTGCCCGGCGGCATCACCGTGAACGTGGCCGGCGGCACGCTGGCGATGGGCAATTTCAACAACACGGTGGTCGCCCTGCAAAGTGGCGGTTCAATCCTGGCCAGAGGCACCTGGGGTTCGTCCAACTCCGCCGCCAATCACATTAGCGCGGCCATGACCGGCACGGGGATTTTGACGGTGACAACCGGCGGCGCCTCCACGTCGGTCGTGACTTCAAGCGCGAATCCCTCAACCTATGGTAATTCGGTCACGTTCACCAACATGGTGACGGGCAGCGGCGGCGACGGTAGTGCGCCAGCCGGCACGGTGGTTTTTTACGACGGCACCAACGCGCTCGGCACCGGCATCCTGGCCGGCAGTGCGGGCACCGTTACAGTTTATACGCTCGCCGCCAATTCACTGCCGGCGGGAACGCATGGCATCACCGCCCGCTATTCTGGAAATGCCAGTTACGACGGAAGCATCTCTGGCACGTGGGCGCAGCAGGTCAACCCGGCGACGCCGACGGTGATGGTGACGCCTTATCAAGTGACGTATGACGGCAACGGACACACGGCCGGCTACACGATCGTCGGTGTGAACGGCGAGACGAATGGCATGGTCGGCACGATCAATTTGAGCGCGACGACGCATACGAATGTGGGGATCTACTATGATTCATGGAGTTTCACCGGCGGGCCGAACTACACCAGCATCGGCAGCACGACGATCACCGATCTGATCAATCAGGCGACCTCGGCGGCGACGGTGACGGTGAACAATTCGCCGGCGACCTACAATGGCCTGGGCCAGGCGGCAACGGTAACTTTGAGCGGCACGAACACTTTGGGGATGGTCACCAATATCCTGACGGGCGGTCAGATGTTGCAGACCAACGCCGGGACCTTTTTGGTGACCGTGAGCTTTCTGCCGGCGAACACGAACTACTCGACATTGACCGGGTTGGCGGCGGGTAATTTTACGATTCGCCCGGCGGCACTGACGATTACTGCGGCCAGCACAAATAAGTTATATGGGCAGGCGTTGACATTGAGCGGGTTCACGACCAGCGGGCTGACGAACAGCGACGCGGTGACGGGAGTCAGCCTGACCGTGAGCGGCTCGCCGGCGGGTGACACGGCGTTAGCAACGGTGGGCAGTTACACGATCACGCCCAGCGGGGCGACGGGCAGCGGATTGACCAACTACGCCATCAACTACGTCGCGGGCACGCTGACCGTCGGCCAGTTGCCGGTGGTTTTGAACGGCACGCGCGTTTATGACGGGACGACGAATGCGGCGGCGGCGGATCTGACTGTCGCCAACAACATCAATGGCGATGTGGTGACGGTGACCAGCGGTGCCGGCGGACTCGCCAGCGCAAATGCGGGAACGAACGCGATCACCACGTTTGGCACGCTGACACTGGACAATAATGCGGGCACGAACTACACGCTGGTGGGCGCGAGCGGTTCGGTGATCATCACGAATGCGCTGCTGACCATCACGGCCAACAACGACAGTAAAACGTATGACGGCAACGCCTACACCACGAACAACGGCGTGACCTATGCGGGGTTCGTGACCGGCGAGACGAACACCGACCTGTCAGGCAGCCTGACCTTCACCGGTTCGGCTGAAGGGGCAATCGCGGCCGGCAGTTATGTTCTTACACCGACCGGCTACGCCTCGACGAACTATTTGATCAGTTATGTCAGCGGCATCTTGATCATCGTTCAGGCGGTGCCGGTCATTACCGTCGTTCCGACTGCGAGCACCATTACCAATGGCCAAACGCTGGGCGATGCGACTTTAAGCGGCGGTGTGGCGATGCCGACGAACGGCACCTTTGCCTTCACCGCGCCGGCCACGGTGCCGCCGATGGGCACGACCGCGTATGAGGTGACTTACTCGCCTTTGGATACGAATGATTACACCGTCGCCATCACCAATGTCAATGTGACGGTGGTCAGCGGTGGACCGGTGCTGGCGGGCGTGTCGCCGAACCCGGTCCCGGGATCGAGCTACGGGGTGGCGTTGGACCTTAACGGCAGCGGATTTCTGGGAGCTTCAGCGGTCTTGCTGACCAACTTGACCACGTCCACGGGCGCCAGCTATGTGCCGGTGGTGAACAGCGACACGAACATCCTGGTGACTAATTTTGTTCCGGGCACGGCGGCGGCAAGCTGGAACGCCACGGTGGTGAACGGCTTGCCATCGGCGGCGGTGGGGTTTGCGGTGACCCCGCCCGCGTCGGCAAACATCAACGCGGGACGGCCACAGTCGGCGGGGCCGGGGAGTTTGGTGTTGAGCGGCGCGGGTGGCGTGCCTGGCTACGGCTATCAGGTGTGGAGCACCACGAACCTGGTGCCGCCGGTGGTGTGGCTGTCGGTGTTCACCAATGTGTTCGACAGCAACGGCGGTTTTAACTACGTCTGCCCCATCGCCGCGACCACCACGAATTTATTCCTGCGTCTCCAGCAGTAGCGGGCGCGTTCACCGTGATCGAAATAACAACGGCGACCCTTCGCGCCCAGCGCCACGGCCTTTTGCCGAGTTCCGGTTGAAAATACTCGTAACGGCGCACAGGATGGTCAAACTCCTCCAACTGTCTGCTCTGGTCGCGGACCCAAAACCGTATTATTGTGGATTCCGATTTATGTTATTAAAGCGCTTCCAAGTCTTGACGATTCTCGTCTCAATCTCAGTCGTTGCCCTGCTGGCCTGGCCCGCCACCAGTTCCGCCGCCAAGCCGAAGGTCAAAGTGACCAACCCGGATTTCACTCAGGGAGACTCCCTTCCCGAAGGTTATCCGCACGACTGGAATCTCGGCGCCACCGGCGCCCGCGGCTGGATGTTTCCCGACAAGTTTGCCACCACCGAAGCTCGCCAGATCAAAATTACCAAGGTCGCCAAGGGTTCTCCCGCCGCCGGCACCCTTGTGGCGGGCGACGTGATCTTGGGCGTCGGCGGCAAACCATTTTCCTATGATCCGCGCACCGAGTTTGGCAAGGCGTTGACGGTCGCGGAATCTGAGGCCGGTGGAGGCAAATTGACTGTGACCCGCTGGCGCAGCGGGCAGACCGATGAAGTCGTCATCCCCTTGCCCGTGCTCGGCACTTACAGCGCCACCGCCCCGTTCGATTGTCCGAAATCCAAGCGCATCTTCGAGCAGGGCTGCGCGCTGCTGGCAAAACGCATCGCCGCGCCAGCCTATCATCCAGACCCAATCATCCGTTCCCTTAATGCCCTCGCGCTGCTGGCCAGCGAGAAGGCGGAGTATCTCCCGCTCGTCCGCAAAGAAGCGCAGTGGGCTTCAGGTTTCTCCGTAGATAGCATGGCCACGTGGTATTACGGCTATGTGATGATGTTTCTGGCCGAATACAGAATGGCCACCGGCGATGATTCCGTCCTGCCCGGGTTGCGGCGACTGGCGCTGGAAGCGGCCCGGGGCCAGAGTGCGGTCGGTTCCTGGGGGCACAAGTTTGCCCTGCCCGACGGCCGGTTGAGCGGCTACGGCATGATGAATTCACCGGGCGTGCCTTTGACAATCTCGCTGGTCATGGCGCGCGCCGCCGACGTTCACGACCCCGAGGTTTCCCTGGCCATCGAGCGCAGCGCGCGGTTGCTGAGATTTTATATCGGCAAAGGCTGTATTCCCTACGGCGACCACGCACCGTGGATGCAGACCCACGACGACAATGGCAAGTGCGGGATGGCCGCCGTGCTGTTCAACTTGCTGGACGAATCCGCCGGTGCCGAGTTCTTCGCGCACATGAGCCTTTGCTCACAGGGCGGCGAGCGTGATTGCGGCCACACGGGAAATTATTTCAACATCCTTTGGGCCATGCCCGGTGTCGCGCTGTCCGGTCCGCAGGCCACGGGTGCGTGGATGAAGGAGTTCGGTGAGTGGTATTTCGACCTCTCCCGTGAGTGGAATGGTGGCTTCGCCCATCTGGGACCACCGGAGCCAGGGAATGACGACTATGAAGGCTGGGACGCGACCGGTGCCTGCCTGCTGGCATACGCGGTGCCGCTGAAAAGTCTCTGGCTCACGGGCAAGCGGCCCGGCAAGGTGCCGCAACTCAGTGCCCGCGCGGCGGCAGAGTTCATCCGCACCAGTCGCGGCTGGACGCAGGGGAATCTCAACAGCTTCGACGACAAGTTGAGTATGGACGAACTGATTGCCAATCTCAGCAGTTGGTCGCCCATCGTGCGCGACCGCGCTGGAATTGCGCTCGGCCGCCGAAAGGAGGTGCCCATTTCCCGGGTGCTGGCGTTGCTCAACTCGCCGTCGCTCGATGCGCGGCTCGGCGCGTGTCAGGCGATCGCCGAGCTTAAGGGCCGCGCCGCCGCCGCCGTTCCCGCGCTGCGCCAGACTCTTCACTCGGATGATCTTTGGCTCCGCATCAAGTCTGCCGACGCCCTCGCCGCCATCGGCAAACCGGCGTTGCCCGCCGTTCCCGAAATGCTCGATTTGTTGGCGCAGTTTGATCCGAAGCAGGATCCACGCGGAATGCAGCAACGATTTTTCACCTTCGCCCTGTTTGGTTCGCGCGAAGGATTGCTGGGCCGCTCGCTTGAAGGCGTGGATCGCAATCAACTTTTCGCGGCCGTGCGCGCCGGGTTGAAAAATGACGACGGCGCCGCCCGGAGCACCTTTGGTTCCGTTTATCACAACCTTTCCGCCGAGGCCATCAAACCTTTGTTGCCCACCATCCTGCAGGCGGTCGTCAAGCCTGCTCCGAGCGGCGAGATGTTTGCCGATGGCATCCGCGTGGATGGTCTGCGCGTTTTGGCCGAACACCATGTGGCCGAGGGTATGAGTGCTTGCGTGGACTACCTCCGCACCCAAAATCCGTGGGACAGTCAGGTGCGCACGCCGGAACTCACCAAGATCCTTGTCAGCTACGGCGGAAACGCCCAGGGGGTGATTCCCAAACTCAAGCAGGTTGCTGACACTTTTGCCGCCGGCGAACCTGATTTTCCAAAAAACCTGAGCCTTCAAAAAGCCGTCGCCATCCGCGCGGCCATCCGCGAAATTGAGACATCCACCAACCGCCCCGATCTTATCCACCTCTAGGAAAAGTAGAACGGATTTTTGGTCTAGCTGATAAAATTTCCCGCGAGCCGGCTTGCGGCGACGGGAAACTTTGTGACTCGTTCACGTCAGCGTTTGGACGGCGGTTGCTGCCACACTCGCATTGGAGGCGCGCCGCCATGACCGTTTTGCCACGCCAGACCGCCGTATTCATTTCGGCGACTGCTGCAAAACCCTTTGGGACATTGCCAATAGATGTCGAAAATTCAACAACATCCGTGTGGTCGGCCCGGCGGGATGTCGGTAGGCTTAAACAGAAAAATCGTGCATACCCCAAGCATCCAGTCTCCCGCGGTCGGACCGGTGATCAAAAAGAAACCGGCGGTTTCATTCCACCAACAGCCGGTGCGGGAAACGGCCTTCGACCGGCCGCGCGATTTGCTCGGCAACCGCTTTGTCTATGCCGTCATTTCCTCCCGGGCGCGCGGTTTGACCCTCGGCGTAAATGTCAACCCCGACAAGCAGTGCAACTTTGACTGCGCCTATTGCGAGGTGGACCGGCGGCGGCCGGCGGCCGAAGCCAAATTGGACGTGGACGTGATGGCGCTGGAATTACGGAAAAGCATCGGCTTCATTCAGGACGGCAAGCTGGCCCAATGGCCGGCCTATCATTCACTGCCCAACGAATTGCTACAATTGCGCCAGGTCGCCTTGAGCGGCGATGGCGAGCCAACGCTCGCCGTAAACTTTCCCGATGTCGTCCAGGCCGTCGTCCGCGAGCGGGCCCTGCACGGTTTTTTTAAAATTGTCCTGATCACCAACGGCACCGGCCTGGACCGGCCCGCCGTGCTGCGTGGAGTGGAATTTCTCACCCGTTCGGACGAAATCTGGATCAAGCTCGACGGCGGCACGCAGGCGTTTATTGACAAGGTGAACCGCCCGGACGTGTCGCTCGAAAAAATCCTGGCGAACATCCTGCTGGTGGGCCGGCTTCGTCCGATTGTGATTCAAAGCCTGTTTCCGGCGATCCACGGCGACGAGCCGCCGCCGGAGGAAATCCGCGAGTTCGCCCGGCGCCTCAAAGAACTCAAGGCCGGCGGCGCGCAGATTTCCTTGGTGCAGATTTATTCGGCCGCCCGGCCGGGCGTGAACGCCGATTGGGGACATTTGCCGCTGCGCGTGCTTTCTGAAATTGCACACATCGTGCGCCAGACCACGGGACTGCGCGCCGAGGTTTTCTGATGGGTGGTTTGGTGGTCAAACAAACCGGCCGCCGGGTGGTTCCCGGCGGCCGGTTGCGTTTTTAGATTTTGCGGCGGCTCAGGTGCGGGGCAGGGCGTAGCCGGTCAGGGCCTTCATGTATTGCGCACGCTCGAACGCCGCCGGCTCTGGACAGTTTTTTTGGCTCAGGCTGCCTTTCAACTGGCTTACGGATTCATATTCGTGCTCTTTGAGCCAGTCCGTCAGATCGCGTTCAATCATGGCGATCTGGGGGATTCCGTGGCGGATGACCGTGGAGCAAAGCATCGTCACATCCGCTCCGGCCAGAAGCATTTTCAGCACATCGGAGGCGCGGTGGATGCCGCTGGTCGCTGCCAGGCTGGCGTTCAATTTTCCGTGCAGCAACGCGATCCAGCGCAACGGCAGCCGCATCGCCATCGGCGTGCTCAACAAAATGTTTGGCCTCACCTCAAGTGATTCCAGTTCGATGTCCGGCTGGTAAAAGCGGTTGAACAGCACCAGCCCGTCCGCGCCGGTGTCGTCGAGGCGTTTGGCCATGTTGGCAAAATTGCTGAAGAACGGGCTGAGTTTGACCGCCACGGGAATGGTCACCTCGGCTTTCACCGCGCGCAAGATGTTGAGGTAGGTGTCCTCCACGATTTCTCCGGAGAGATTCAGGTCCGTGGGGATGTAATAGATATTCAGCTCCAGCGCGTCCGCCCCGGCTTTTTGAATCAGCCGCGCATATTCCACCCAGCCACCCGCCGACGAGCCGTTCAGGCTGGCGATGATGGGGATGCGAGTCGCCTCTTTCGCACGCCAAATGTGACGAAGATACTCATCCGGGCCGAGCTTGAATTCGTCCGGCTCCGGGAAATAGGTCAGCGCCTCGGCAAAACTGTCCGTGCCCTGTTGCAGGTTTTTGTTCAGCTCCAGCCGGTCCTGCTTCAATTGCTCCTCAAACAGGGAATACAGCACGACGGCCGCCGCGCCCGCGTCTTCCATGCGCTTGAGGTTGTCAATGTCCTCCGACAACGGTGACGCCGAAACCACGAGCGGCGACCGCAGTTTCAGGCCGAGATATTTGGTGGTGAGATCCATATTTATTCTCCGGTTTAATTTTGATTTATGCGTCCACTGCGGTGGTTGGTTTGGCCGCCGGAGCGGTTTCCGTTTTCGGGGTTGGCTGCGCCATGAATTGATAGAACTTCCAGCGCCGGTCGGCGTCCACTTGCGCCTGGGCGAAGAATTTCTTCGCGTCTTCCGGCTTGCTCTTCGTGAGCATCTTGAACCGGTTTTCCGACAGCATGAAATCCGCCACCTTGGACTTGGCCGCGCTGGAATCCAGTTGCAGCGGATTCTCGCCGCGCTCGGCCCGGCGCGGGTCGTAGCGGTAAAGCAGCCACTGGCCGGATTCGACCGCGAGCTTCTGCTGCTTCGCGCCGACGCCTCGATCCAGCGCAATGCCGTGCGCAATGCAATGGCTGTAGGCGATGATGAGCGACGGCCCCGGATACGATTCCGCCTCGATGAACGCCTTGAGCGTGTGCTCGTCCTTCGCGCCCATCGCCACGCTGGCGACGTAGATGTTGCCATAGCTCATGGCGATCAGGCCAAGGTCTTTCTTACCGGCCGGCTTGCCCCCGGCGGCGAATTTCGCAATCGCGCCGCGCGGGGTGGATTTGCTCATCTGGCCGCCGGTGTTGGAATAAACTTCCGTGTCCATCACCAGCACGTTGACCTTATGGCCGCTGGCGAGAACGTGGTCCAGACCGCCGTAGCCGATGTCGTAAGCCCAGCCGTCGCCGCCGAAAATCCACACGCTCTTTTTCACGAGCAGGTCGGCCAGCGGAATCAGCAGTCTGGCTTCCGGCTGGTCTATCGCCGGCAGTTTCTTTTTCAACGCCGCGACGCGCTCGCGCTGGTCGAAAATGCCCGCCTCGTCGCTCTGGTCGGCCAGGAGAATCTGTGTGGCCAGTTCGTCGCCGACCTGCGCGGCGATTTTCTTGAGCAGTTCCTCCGCAAATTGTTTCTGCTTGTCAATCGAGACGCGGAAACCGAGGCCGAATTCCGCGTTGTCCTCGAACAGCGAGTTGCACCACGTCGGGCCGCGACCGCAGCCGTTGGTGGCATAAGGCGTCGTCGGCAGATTGCCGCCGTAAATCGAGGAGCAGCCCGTCGCGTTCGCCACGACCATGCGGTCGCCAAACAACTGCGTGAGCATTTTGATGTAGGGCGTCTCGCCGCAGCCGGCGCACGCGCCGCTGAATTCAAAGAGCGGCTGTTGCAACTGTTGTTGTCGCAAGGTTCCGGCCTTGAGCTTGCGCCGGTCAATCTCCGGCAGCTTGAGGAAATAATCCCAGTTCACCGCCTCCGCCTCGCGCAACGGCGCCTGCGGACGCATGTTGATGGCCTTGAGCTTGGCCTCGGTCTTGTTCTTCGCGGGACAGACTTCCACGCAAATCATGCAGCCGGTGCAATCTTCCGCCGCGACTTGCAGCGAGAATTTCTGGCCCTTGAACTCCGGCACGCGCGAATCGCAGCTCTTGAACGTCGGCGGCACGTTTTTCAGTTCCGCCGGGGCATAAACTTTCGCGCGGATCGTCGCGTGCGGACAAATCGCCACGCATTTCAAGCATTGGATGCAGGTCTTCTCGTCCCACACCGGAATTTCCAGCGCGAGATTTCGTTTTTCAAACTGCGCCGTCGCGGTCGGGAACGAACCGTCGTTCGGGAAGCAACTGACGGGCAACTCGTCGCCGAAACCGGAGGCGATTTTGCCGAGCACGTTGCGGGCGAAGACCGGCGCGTTCGGCGTGATGGGCGGCAGCAGCGGGCCGGTGCCGTTGACATTGTTGCCGAGCACGTTGACTTCATGCAGGTATGCCAGCGTGTTGTCCACGGCTTTCAAATTCATTTGCACGACCTCGTCGCCTTTCTTGCCGTAGGTTTTCTTGATGGAATTTTTGATCGCGGCGATCGCCTCGTCCTTTGGCAGCACGCCGGAAAGCGCGAAGAAACAAACTTGCATGATGGTGTTGATGCGGCCACCCATGCCGCTTTCGCGCGCGACCTTGGTGGCGTCAATGACGTAAAATTTCGCCTGCTTCGCGAGCAGCACTTCCTGCGTCGGCGTCGGCAGGCTGTCCCAGATCTCGTCTTTCGAGCGCGGCGTGTTCAGCAGGAACGTGCCGCCCGTCACCAGGGGCCGGAGCATTTCGTAGCGTTCGAGGAACGTCGGCAGATGGCAGGCAATGAAATTCGCGCTGGTGATCAGATACGTCGAACGGATCGGCTGCGGGCCGAAGCGCAAATGCGACACGGTCATCGAGCCGGATTTTTTCGAGTCATACACGAAATAGCCCTGCGCGTAATTGTCCGTCTCCTCGCCGATGATCTTGATGGAGTTCTTGTTCGCGCCGACCGTGCCGTCCGCGCCGAGACCGTAGAACAGCGCGCGGACCACGTTGGCCGGCTCCGTCGAAAAATCCGCATCGTAATCCAGGCTGGTGCGGTTCACATCGTCGTTGATGCCGACGACGAAGTGATTCTTCATAGTGGCGCAGCCATCTTGCCTGCGCGTTCCTGGCAGGCTGGAAGCCTGCCCCACTAAATTGTCGAATACCGCCTTGACCATCGCCGGCGTGAATTCTTTCGAGGACAAACCATAGCGTCCGGTCAAAACGTGCGGCAGCGATTTGAGGTGCGAGCGTCCGGCGGCGGTTTCTTCCATCAGCGCCGTGACGCAATCTTGATACAGCGGATCGCCTGTTGCACCCGGTTCCTTCGTGCGGTCGAGCACCGCGATTTTTTTCACGGAAGCGGGCAGGGCGGCGACGAAGCGTTTACCGTCAAACGGACGATACAGCCGCACTTTGATGACGCCGACTTTCGCGCCTAGGTGATTCAGCGCTTCCACCGCTTCATCGGCGGCTTCGCAGCCGGAACCCATCAGCACGATGACGCGCTCCGCGTCCGGCGCGCCGACGTAATCAAACAATTTGTATTTGCGCCCGGTCTGCGCGGCAAATTCGTCCATGACTTTCTGGACAATGTCGGGACAGGCAGAATAAAAATGATTCGCCGCCTCGCGGCCCTGGAAAAACACGTCGGGATTCTGCGCCGTGCCGCGCAGCACCGGTTTGTCCGGCGTCATCGCGCGGGAGCGATGCTCGGAGATCAGCTTGTCGTCAATCAACGCGCGCAATACCGCTTCGTCGAGCATCTCGATCTTGGAAACTTCGTGCGAGGTGCGGAAGCCGTCGAAGAAATGAATGAACGGCAGTCGTGAACGCAGCGTGGCCGCCTGTGAAATCAGCGCGAAATCCATCGTCTCTTGCACCGAGTTGGCGGCGATCATGCCCCAGCCGGTCGAGCGGCAGGCCATCACGTCGCTGTGATCACCGAAAATCGAAAGCGCATGAGTCGCCACCGTGCGTGCCGTGACATGAAACACCGTCGGCAGCAGTTCGCCGGCGATCTTGAACATGTTCGGGATCATCAGCAGCAGCCCCTGCGACGCCGTGAACGTGGTGCTCATGGAGCCGGTCTGCAACATGCCGTGGACCGCGCCGACCGCGCCGCCTTCGCTTTGCATTTCCACGATGCCGGGGATGGTGCCCCAGAGATTCTTTTTGCCTTCCGAGGCCCATTGATCACACCATTCGGCGATGGGGGAGGACGGTGTGATGGGATAGATCGCCATCGCTTCGTTCAAGCGGTAGGCGACGTAGGCGGCGGCTTCATTGCCGTCAATCGTTTTGAAAACTGGTTTATTTTTCATGTCGAATCAATGCGCTCGGCGGTCGGTCGGAATGTCCGTCGCAATGACCGCCACTGCTTGAGCACACCATAGCCAGTCCGCCGCGACCGGCCTCCCCATATTTTGTCAAACGCATCGCTTCCATTGCCCGTTCATTTTCGTCATTGGGATTTGACTCGGAAGGGCGAAGCTGGCATCAATCCGGCGATTTTAATCTAATTTAAACATGAAAAACGAGTCATTTGACCGGGCCATGAAAGAAATCGCCGGCCAGCACGAGGCGATCCTGAAGCAAGAGATTGAGTCGCAAGCGCGTGCCGAAAACGTAGGCGGATCATCGGCTGGTTGCGGTGGGTCTTTGTGGCGCTCTTGGTGTTTGCGCTCGCGGACTTCGTCTTCCATTACTATGTCCAGCAGCAAAAGGTTCTCCGAAATACTCCCTCGGCGGAGAGTGCCGTGCTGGCCGCAGCCACGCCATTGAGTAATGCCACAAATAAGATTGGCGGTATCCTGAAAGGTGCCCAAGAAAACGCGGCCGCGCGGGACGCGGTGATTGATTCGATTGGAAAATAATCTGGCGGTTCAGCCCGGCAAACCACCGGCGATGTATTGTTCCATCTGCTCAATGGCGGCGTTCTGGGTGGAGATGATCCAGTTGACCAAGTCGCCGATGGAAATGATGCCCACGAGATTCGGGCCTTCAACCACCGGCAGGTGCCGCACGCGTTGCTCCGTCATCAGTCGCATGCAATTCTCCACGGTGTCGTCGGGTGACACGGTCACCATTTCGCGTGCCATGACATCCTGAACGCGAGTGTCCTTGGAGGTTTTGCCGTGCAAGGCTATTTTGCGGGTATAATCCCGTTCCGTAAATATTCCCACCATTCGTCCGGCGGCCAACACGGGCAGGGCACCGATGTTTTTCTCCGCCATCAGTCGGATCGCCTCAAAGACCGTCGTCTCGGGCGTGACGTTCCAGAGTGTGGAACTTTTCCGGTGCAACAGCGAACTGATCGGGTAGGTGATGGTCATAGGCTTTAATTTGTTATCCGCCCGTTTGCCCGATAATTCAAGCAAATAATTCAACCGGCATCTTGGCCTAGCCCTTGGGCCATTTTAACCTTTCGCGTCCGGTGGCCGCCTGCGAACATGGCACCATGTCTACAATCCACGATACAATCCCCACGGTCCTCCTGCGGCCCGGCGAGGCTGACCGCATTGTCGCCGGCCATCCCTGGGTCTATGGTAACGAAGTCCTGCGCCTCGCCTCACCTGCCTCTGACGGCGACCTCGTTCAGGTTAAAGACCACCGGCAGCGGCTGCTCGGTACCGGTTTTTACAATTCCAAATCCAAAATCAATGTTCGGTTGCTGGCACCGGACCGCATCATACCCAACGACGCATTTTTCGAGGAGCGCATCCGCGCCGCGCTCGCCGTGCGCCAGCGTCATCTGCCGGGCGCCACGTCGTTCCGCGTGGTGAATGCCGAGAGCGATTTCTTGAGCGGCCTCATCGTGGACAAATACGAGGATGTGCTGGTCGTGCAGATTTCCGCGCTGGGCATGGAGATGCGTAAGGCGCACATCGTGGCGGCGCTGCAAAAAATCTTTTCGCCGCGCGCCATCGCCGAACGCAGCGACGTGGCGTCGCGCAAGTTTGAAGGCCTGGCGGAATCGAACGGCGTTTTGTTCGGCGAAATTGCCGGCCCGATTTCCGTGAACCTCAACGGGATCAAGTTTGAAACCGATCTCGTCGCCGGGCACAAAACCGGAATGTATCTGGATCAGCAGGCGAATTATCAGGCCGTCTCCTCGTTCGCCAAGGGCGGACAGGTGCTGGATTGTTTCAGTTTTCTCGGCGGCTTCGGCTTGCACGCGGCGCGCGCCGGCGCGGCGCACGTCCACTTGCTCGACCAGAGCACGGATGCCATCGCCGCTTCCGAACGCAATGCCACCACCAATGGTCTCGCGGACCAATGTTCGTTCGAGACCGTGAACGTGTTCGACTGGCTCAAACTAAACACCGCCGTCAAGCCGCACGAACGCGTCATCCCGCGTTTCGACCTCATCATCCTCGACCCGCCGTCGTTCACGCGCAACCGCGCTTCGGTGCCGGACGCGCTGCGCGGCTACAAGGAGATTCATCTCCGCGCGCTCAAGCTGCTGAAACCCGGCGGCACGCTGGCGACCTTCTGCTGTTCGCACCACGTCAGCACGGAACTTTTTCAAGACACGCTGCTCTCGGCGGCGTATGACACGCGCCACGTCCTGCGCCGCGTGGCCACCTACGCGCAATCGCCGGATCATCCCATCATTCCGATGATTCCGGAGACGGAATACTTGAAGGGTTTCGCTTTCGAGAAGGTGCGGTAAGAAAAGTTGAGCCACTAGCAGTTTGTTGAAAAACGTTTGAACCAGCGAAGTTGAAGTTTGTCTGTAAGTCATGCGCGGAAAACCCCAAGCCCAGCCGGACTTTCTGACGGTCATCAACCTCAACCAATGCGTGCCCGCCGAGCAT
>JAJXXW010000065.1 GCA_021780905.1 bacterium | reverse complement strand
AACCGGGCGGGGCCGCCCACCGTAAAATCATCCAGCCATACTTGGATGGTGGAACGGGCGCGACCGGCCAACCGGGCCAACTCGGCCAACGTATGCTGACCGCTGGTAGCCCAACTGACCACCTGTAGCCGTTCTTTGTCGCGGGGATCCGTGGCGGCGCGGATTTGTTCTTTGAGCTGCGCCGTTTCCGCCGCACTCATCGCCAGCTTGGTTCGTTTTCTTGCCATGCCAGAGTTTGCACACCCGCAATCCTTGCTCTAGCTATTTATACCGATTGTTATAAGGAATTGGTATTATTTCGCAGCCTTTGTTTTCGACCCGGTAGATTTTGACGAGGACCGATCCGTTGCAGATGATTTTTGGCCACTCCGCAGGTTTGACCGGGGCATTCTTCATGCTCCTATTTTGTTAGGATTTCAAGAAAAACCCCTGAAACCCCTGAAAATAAGGGAAATAATGGTCGGGGCGGTGAGATTCGAACTCACGACCTCTTGCACCCGAAGCAAGCGCGCTAGCCAGACTACGCTACGCCCCGAACCAAATTTTGCGTTGATTTATAATGACGAATCCCCAAACTCGAATTGACAATACAATACCGCACCCTAAAACCTGTTCGTGGAACACCACAGACGGCCGCCAAGACTTGATTCTGCATGGCAAAAACGCTATGCGGCAACCCTGATTCGTTACAAACCGTTGAGGCAATATTTTGGCCAAATGCGAGTCAAAGGCAAGCTTATTTGCAAGAGCTTGAAGACCGCGATTTGACTCAAAAAGATAGTTGCCGAAGGCGAAGAAAATGAGTCGGCGCGTTTTTGAATCAATCGCCTCAAGCGCGGTTTGATTACGCTACAAGATTGGCGGACGTGTCCGTGATTTTTGTGTGTGCGGCATAACCAGAAAAAAAGTGGGACGCCCTCCGGCCAATTCCCGAATCACGCGCGCCCGTCGGGCATCCTCCGAGCGCGCTCCGCGAACGCACGCGGCGTTGAATTTCCCTGCGTTCTGGTAGAGTAAGTATCAATCGGTTGGGGGCCACGAATCCTGCTTGTCTGTAGCGCGGCCGTTATTAAGGTTACATTGCACTAGCCTAACCGGCAAAAAGGGCCACCGGCAGCGGGGCGCCGCAATAGAGGCATCGGGAGAACTTGGCGGAATTCAGTCGCTGGCATCGGGGACAGGCTTTGGGCGGGGCTTTCGCGGCATTGCCGTCCAGCCGGCCGTCGCGCAGGTCAATCGCCTTCACCGCCTCCGCGAGTTGCTCGTCGGTATAGCCATGCTCCTGTTTCAGAAACCCCACAGCGCCTCGGTGAGCATGAGCAGCCGGTCCACATCATGGCGCAGCGACTCGGTTTCGGTTTTTGCCTCGCGGGCGCTGGCCTGCGCGCCGATGGCGTCCGACTGCGCCTGGGACGCGGCAGCCTGGGAATAAAGTGAACCGTAGGAGTAGAACATGACTTGGTTAATGCGCCTCCGGCTCGACCCACTTGTTGTGCTCCTTGATAAGGTCCACAAGCCGCTCGACGGCTTCGGCTTCCGGAATGTTGAACTTGATGGGCGTTTTGCCGACGTAGAGATTTATTTTATTGGGTGCGCCGCCGACGTAGCCGAAGTCGGCATCCGCCATCTCGCCGGGGCCGTTGACGATGCAACCCATGATGGCGATCTTCACGCCCTTGAGATGTTCGGTGCGCGCCTTGATGCGCGCGGTCACGGTCTGCAAATTGAACAACGTCCGGCCGCAGCTCGGACACGCGACGTAATCCGTCTTGAACGAGCGGCAGCCTGCGGCCTGCAAAACATTGTAGGCCAGCCGCAGGGACAACCCCGCACCGCTCTCGCCGCGAATGAGAATCGCGTCGCCAATGCCGTCCGCCAGCAGCGCGCCAATGACCACGCCGGCTTGTAGGAGCGCGATGTTCGGCAGCAAAGGCACCGGCTCGAAGTTGATGCAGTCCTTGAGCAGAATGGGATTGTTCCGGCCCAACCGCTTTAGCTTTGCCGCGAGCAGCCGAAACGCGGGGATGGCCGGCAGATTCACACCATCCTTCACGGTCACGAGTTGTGTGTCGCAGTTGATTTCAAAATCCTGCGTCGGGTCAATTTCCGCGACATTCAAATCTTCATAGACGGCTTCCGGCCGCACGTCGTCTTTTGGGCGGATTTTCGGCGCGACTTTGTCCCGCGTCGCGCGCGGGACGACGACGCGGATGAGCTGTTCGCCACCGCACTTGACGGTTTCGTTGAGCGGAATCTCCGGCGTGACGCGCTTCTCGAAATGGAAGGGATCGAAGGGCGGCGTGGCATCAGGAAAACGCGCGTCGTGATTGGTCAGCTTGGGAATCAGCGAAAGCAAGTCGGTGCAAACGGGGATCTCATGCGGGGAATCCTCGGTGAGCGAAACCCGAATGGTGTCGCCCAGACCGTCGCACAACAGTGAACCGATGCCGATGGCTGACTTGATGCGACCGTCCTCGCCCTCGCCCGCCTCGGTGACGCCAAGGTGGATGGGATAGTTCCAGTCCGCACCCAATTCGTCCAATCGCGCCACCAGCAGGCGATAGCATTCGATCATCACCTTCGGGTTGCTCGACTTCATGGAGAACTTAAAGTTGTGGAAATCGTGCTGGCGGCAGATCTGGGCAAATTCCAGCGCGCTCTCGACCATGCCCAGCGGCGAATCGCCAAAACGGTTCATGATGCGGTCGCTCAACGAGCCGTGATTGGTGCCGATGCGCAGGGCGCGCTGGAGCCGCTGGCATTCGCGGACGAGCGGCGTGAATTTTTCCTCAATGCGCTTGAGCTCGGCGGCATACTGCTCGTCGGTATATTCCTTGACGGCGAATTTCTTGGTGTCGGCGTAGTTGCCGGGGTTCACGCGGATGACTTCCACCCATTTCACGGCTTCCATGGCCGCTTCGGGTTTGAAATGAATGTCAGCGACAATCGGCACGAAACATTTTTTCGCGCGCAGTGCGGCGACGATGTGCTGGAGATTGGCTGCGTCCTTAACGGTCGGTGCGGTGATACGAACGATCTGGCAGCCGACGGCCACGAGATCGAGCGTCTGCTGGACACTGGCCGCGGTGTCCATCGTATCGCAGGTGATCATGGACTGTTTCACGACGGGATGGTCGCCGCCGATGATGACGCCGCCGTGCGCCGGGTCGCCGATGACAATCTCGCGGGTCTGGCGCCGCTGGTAGTGGTAGGGGGACTCGCAGTAACGCATAAACTCAGGTCACTTCGGCGCGGCAAAGACCAGCGGCAAATCGCGGTCCGCCCGCGCGCTGCGCACCCAGTCGCCGGTGTCAAAGAAGGCGATGTAAATCATGAAGGTGATCAGCAGCGCGGCAAAGGCGGTCTGGATGAAATTCAAAATCCGCGCATGCACCGGCCGGCGGCGGATCCATTCGATCAGCGAAAGGGTGATGTGACCGCCGTCCAGCACCGGCAGCGGCAACAGGTTCAGGAGTGCGAGGTTGACGTTCAGTATGACGCTGAACCACAGCACGCGCCGCCAGCCGTCCTCGTCCTGAAACAAATTGCTGTAAACGCGGATGATCATCACCGCGCCGCCGAGCTGCTGCACGCCGATGTCGCCTTTGGAAAATAGCGCGCCGAAGGTGTTAGCGATTTGGCCCGCGCTGGCTTTGATTTGCTCCACGGGGCTGGGATACACGAGCGTGGTGTTGGTTTCTCCGAGCCAGGCCATGATGCCGATTTGCGGATGGATCGTGGGCAGCGGCGCGGGCTTCAAGGGAAGATGCAGGGACTGGCAAAGCCGTTCCAACTTGGTCGGCGGCAGGGGCAGCAAAAGCGGTTTCACCGGCGTCAATGTCTTGTCAAACTGTTCGCCGCCGCGCCGGATCGTGAGCGTGAGCGGCTTGACCACGGCGTTGTTCAGGGCTGCCTGGGCGGCATCCACGGCGAACGGGCTGTAAATCTTCTGGCCGTCCAGCGCCACCACTTCATCGCCCGGCTGGAGGCCGGCGAGGGCGGCCGGACTGTTGGTGGCAATTTCATAGATGGTGGCCTGGGCGGCGGAAGTGATGAGAATCTTGCGCAGCGCCCGGCGCTCATACCATTTGGTCGGCGCGTGATACGGCACCGCGTAAGTCGTCGCCGTCCGTCCGTCGCGCAGATACTGGATGGCGATGTTGGTGCCTTCGCTGGTGACGATGCGCCACGTCACGCTGTCCGCCGAGGTCGGCGCAAAATGGTGAACCGGTTTTCCGTCCACCTCCAAAATCGTGTCGCCGGGTTGCAGGCCGGCCTTGGCGGCGGGGCCGGTCGGATCCACCCAGCCGATGGTCGTGGTGTTGTCCGCCTCGTTTGTCGGCTTGCCGACCTGCCAGACCACCACCGCGAAAAAGACCGCCAGCGCAAAACTGAAGAGCGGCCCGGCGAACGCCACGATGATTTTGTCGAGCGGCGAGACATTCGGCAGCGGCTCGGCGGGCTGGTCGGAACCGGCCTTGCCTTCGATGGCTTCCATCGTGGCCATTTGCGGCAGCGCCACGTAGCCGCCGGCGGGGATCCAGCCCAGCGCGTATTCCACGCCGCCGATGTTTTTTTTCCAGATGGGCTTGCCGAACCAGATGGCAAAGCGCTCGACCTTCAGCCCGCGCCAGCGCGCCGCGAGAAAATGGCCCAGTTCGTGGACGCCGATGAGCAGGTTGAACAGCAGCACCACTTCGAGCGCCACCAGGATGTAACGTAAAATTGTCATGTCGAAACGGGAAAATAATACCCGTGAAATGGTTTATCGCAATCACAGAGCGCGGGAAACGGACACTCCAACCGCCGCCGGTCTTACCTGGAAAAGGTGTGCGTGCCTGAACCGATTGAGTCAATGAAGACATGGTCGCTTTCGACCCGTGTCGGAACCGGCTGGCCGTCACAGGTGACATTTCCGGGGGATTTTCCAGAGAGGGGCAGCGCCACTTCGGCCGTCATGTTGGCGGGAATTGAGACGGTCAGGTGAAAATAATCGAGCGCATTGCCGCGGTCGAACGCCACGGAGATCGGTCCGCGAATTGTCGGGTAACGAACGTTGGCTTTCGCCAGGTTGCCCGGCCGGGGTTCGATGAGCACTTTACCGAAGCCGGGTTCCAACGGTTCGATGCCCATGAGTTTTCTTGGGATGATTTGAACCGGCGCGGTGCTCCAGGCGTGCGTCCACCCTTCATTGGCCTTGTATTTCACGTCCCACGCCTCGGTGGTGACGGTGGAACCGGCGCGGATCATGTTGAGCCAACTGCGGTCGGTGTCGGCGGTCATCAAGTCGAGGGCGTAGCGATCTTCCCCCGCGTCGTAAAGCGCTTCCAGGAGATAGACCGTGGGATAGACGCTGCACGCCATGCCCCGGGATTTGATGAATTTTACCACCGTCGCGCGCCGCTCTGACGGCACGAGACCGAACGCGAGCGCGAAGAGGTTGGCGTGAAATGAGGCGTGGTCGGTGCCGATGCCGTCAATGTAAATCCCGCAGCGCCGGTCGTAGAATTTCTCATTGAAGACCGCTTTGACCCATTCGGCGTGCTGACGGTAAAAAGCAACGTCGGCCGGTTGATTGAGGGCGGCGGCGATCTTTCCCATCAACACCAGCGCCCGGTAGTGAAAGGCGTTGACGACCGAGTTGACGTTGGTGAAAACGAACCGGTCGGTTTCGCCCCTCGGCCAATCCACAATGTCCCGCAGTTGCCCGTGCGAGAAATGGATGGATTTCAAAAATTCCGGCGTTTGCAAACCGGTCCGGCTGCTGATCAGGCCGTCGGGTCCCGCCAGTGCCAGCAAGGTTTTTGGTTTCACCTCATCGTAATATTTGGCAATGAATTTGGCGTTGCCAGTCTGGAGATAATCCGCATAGGCCATGAAAATGGTATGCGGAATCCATTCCGTCGGCCAGGTGGCGTGATAAATCATGTTGGCGACACTGTAGCGGGCGATCGCGTATTCGCGGTCAACCGCGTAGTGGCTCATCTGCTGAATGTAGGCATCCGCCTCGTAGAGCATCCGTTCCCGTTCGCTGCCGGCATAATCACCATTGAACGTGTTCACCTTGATCGAGTATTTGCAGAGGTCATAGACCTGATTCAGCGCCGGGCTGGAAGAATCAAAGGACGAGGCTTGGTCATCGAACTCAATGTTCAAGCGGAGTTGCTGCGCGCCTTCCACCTTGACAATCTCGGTTCCCGGCCAGACCTGGCAATAGCGGAAAGGAATCACTTCGCGCATCTGGCGCGGCAGGCTTTGGCTCTCGGGAAAATGCGGCACGAACCGGGGAATCGGCACCGGATAGGAATGCGTGCCGGGCTGGAGCGCCAGTTGAAACCGGGCGTGGATGATGCCGCCGCCCGGTTTTTGCTCCACCGCGTCGCCCCGGTTCTTCTCACCCACATCAATATTGATGATGTCATTGCTGACTGCGGGATCGCGCGGCTCCCACGTCAAAGTCAGATTCAGCGCGGCGAAAGCGGCGCACCCAAAATCAATAAACGTTGAGCGGTCGGAATTGGTTGCGATCTTGACCGGCGCGAACGGGTGATAGTTCACCGGCGACCGGTCTTCAAAGGTCCACATCGGCTTGCCCGCCGCATCGGGAATCTGCACCCATCGGCTTTCGCCCGGCCACGATTTGACCCGGTTGAACTCGCCGGTGTTGAAGCGTTGCGGCGGGCTGTAAGCGGAAGGTTGGCCTTCCTTGTCCCAGGTGCGCACTTTCCACCAGTAGGTCGTGGAAGATTGCAAGGGCTTCCCCGCATAATTCACATTGATGGATTGGGCTGATGCGACTTTTCCCGAATCCCACCAATCGCCTTTGTCCTGGGCCAGTTTTTCTGGACTGGAACTGACAAGTATCTGGTAAGCCGACTGGACTTCGTTCGCACGGCTCGCGTTCATGATCCAGCCAAAATCAGGTTTGGTGTCAGTAATCAGGCTTTGCTCGGGATGCGTCAGCAAATCACAAAGCAAACCCAATGGCGCGTCCTGAGCTTTTCCCGTCAGGTTGAAAACAAATGCTCCCAGCCCCGCCCCGATCAGGATGAATGGACGCATCCGGGCAAGGGAAAATCTTAATCCGGTGATTGAAGTTGCCGCCATAATTCTTCGACGATTCCAGAATTGGCTCGGAGTCAGGCCGGTCGGTTGCCTGAAACCCTGCGCTAAATTGGTGGCACTTTAAGCGTTTGAAAGCCCCGCACAAGGGGATTCCTGTCCATGTGTTCAGGGCCGGAATTCGACCGGCGCGCAAGCGGCCGGTCAGCCGGCGAGCCGCGCCGCCGCCGCCTTGATTGCCCGCAGGTCCAGTTTGCCGGTGCCGAGCATCGGAAACTGCTCCACGCGGAAAAACGCATCCGCCTTGGGCTTCCACAAATTCGGCAGGTCGCACGCGGCGAATTTTTCCAGGCACGCCGACAAATCTTTTTCCGCCAGCCGGTGCAGCACGATGAGCCGCTCGCCTTTCTTCTCGTCGGGAACGCTCGTGGCGACGAACACGGTTTCGGCCGCGCCCGCCAGTTCCTGCAATTTTTCCTCGATCTTCAGGTGCGGCACCATCTCGCCGCCAATTTTGCTGAAGCGACTCAGGCGCCCGGTGATTTGCAGGAAGCCGTCCTCGTCCAGCATCGCCATGTCGCCGGTGCAATACCAGCCGTGCCGCAAAACCTCCGCCGTTTTTTCCGGCTGACCGAGATAACCCAGCATGATGTTCGGCCCGCGCACCAAGAGCATGCCCGGTTCGCCCACGGGGACGATTTTTTCGCCCCACGGATTTTCCGGGTCGGCGATGCGCGCCATCATGCCCGGCAGCGGCCGGCCGATTTTTCCGCGCTTGCCGCCCACCTGATGCACGCCGGCGGCGCGGAAGTCCATCAGGTTGACCGCCACCGCCGGGCCGCATTCCGTCGTGCCGTAACCTTCCATGGGCCGGAGGCCAAAATGCGCCTCAAAGGCGGACGCGACGGGTTCGGACAGTTTTTCCGCGCCGGTAATGACGATTTGCAGGCTGCCAAAATTCTCCGGTGACACGCCCCGCAGATAAAGCTGGAGAAACGTCGGCGTCGCCAGCAGCAGCGTGACCCGATGCTCGCGGACCAGTTCGCCGACCCCTTTGGTGTCCAGCGGATTGGCGTGGAAAACCACGCCCGCGCCGAGCACCGACGGCAGACAGAGGGTGACGGTAAATCCGAAGGAATGAAAAAACGGGAGGATGCCCAGGAACCGGTCGTGATGCGTGAAATTCAGAATATGCTCCATCTGATGGATATTGGAGAGGATGTTGTAATGCGTCAGCATCACGCCCTTGGGTTCGCCGGTGCTGCCGCTGGAAAAAATCACCGTGGCCAGATCATCCAGCGTGATTTCATTTTTCCGGCCGGCAACTTTTGTCAACAGACGGAACGGCGCGAATCGTGCCAACCCGAACGCGCTGATTTTTTCAAGGGCTGTTGGCGTCGCCGCCACCTCTTCCAGAAAAACCAGATTGCCCGGCGGCGTCAGCTTGATTTTTTCCAGAAACTTCCGCGAGGTGATGACGGTCGTGATACCGCACTGCTCCACGCAGTGGGCGATCGTTGTCTCGGACAACGTGTAGTTCAAATTCACCGGCACCTTGCCGCACAGAAACGCGGCGTGGTTGACCAGCGCGCCGGGCACGCTCGGCGGCAGAAAAATCCCCACCCTATCCTGCCCGGCCCAGACTTTTTTCAACCGGCGCGCGAGGAACACGGTCTTCTCCAGCGCCTGGCCGAAATTTATTTCCCCCCCGATCCCGTCGGCCATCGCGAACCGGCGCGGATGGCGGCGGGCGTAGCGCACAAAATTGCGCGGCAGCGGCTCCATGCGCGCCCGGCGGAACTGCCACGCATCGGCGATCAGCGCCTGCACGGCCTCGCGAACCTGGACCGCCGGCGCCGTCGGCGGCAGCGCCGCGCCAAAGCTTACCGTGACCGGATACGGCAACCGTCCGGTGAACCGGTGCACCATCCGCCCGCGAATAAAACTCGTCGGGCTGCCAATGACGCCGTCCAGCGCCACCGGAATGATGGGCGCGTCCACATTTTTCATGATGCGCTCAAAGCCGCGATGGAAGGAGAGCAACTGGCCGATGCGCGTGATCTGGCCCTCCGCAAAAATACAGGCGACTTCGCCGTTGCGGATGGCGTCGCTCGCCGCCTGCAGGGAATGGATCAATTCGCGCGGCCGCTGCTCGGACGAAATCGGGATCACGCCGAGAATTTTGGCGAACGGCTTGATCCACCGGCTTTCGTAAATGTCCTTGAACATCAAAAAGCGGATTGGCCGGTCGGTGGCGGCGATCAGCAACAGCGCGTCGGCAAACGAAAGGTGGTTGCAGACAAACAGCGCGCCGCCCTTGGCCGGAATGTGATCACGCCCGACGATCCGGATTTTGTAAACCGTGTTCGTCACGCACCACAGCACGAACCGCAGCAGCGCGTCGGGCAGCAGAAACAAGACGTAAACCGCGCCGAACAAAGTCAGCACGCCGCCGACCAGAAAAATGCCGCGTGGCGAGAGCGCGAGTTTTTGCGCGAGCAGCCAGTGCGCGCCGGACGCCAGAAACACGCCGACGAACGACCACCAGTTGGCCGTGGCCTGCACCTGGCCCTTGTTCTCGCGCGCCGGCCGGTGTTGCAGCAGCGCGGCGATCGGGACGATAAAAAAGCCGCCGGCAAACCCCAGCAGCGCCAGCAGGACAAAGGATTGCCCCAACGTCACCGATGGTTTCGCCAGCCAGGCGGAGAAAATTGAAAGCCCGAACGCGCCGAACGGCACCAGGCCGTATTCAATCTTTCCGCCGGATAGAACTCCCGCCGCCACGCTCCCAAGGCCGATGCCGAGGGCGAGCGCGACGTTGAGCAGGCCGATGTGCGTCTCGGTCACGCCCAGCGTCTGCGAGCCGTAAAAAAACAGATTCAGCAGCAGCAGCATGCCGAGAAAGTTGAAGTAGGTGTTGCCGGCCAGCGCGAGCCAGAGCGGACGGTCGCCGCGCATCGCGCGCAACTGTCGCCAGATTTCGGCGGGAAAGTTGGGGTTGAATTTTTTCTGCGGGTCCGCCGCCGGAATTTTCGTGATGCCCAGGCACGCGAAAAATCCGGCCACGGCCAGCGCGACCAGCACAATGCCGGAAAGCCACTGGCGTCCGCGAAACTGCTCGGACATCGCCGCCGCCGCGACCGTGCCGAGGATGATGGCCATGAACGTGCCGAGTTCGAGGATGCCGTTGCCCCAGGAAAGTTTCCGCTCCGGCAGCAGTTCCGGCAGCGAGCCGTATTTGGACGGACCAAAAACCGCGCTGTGCGTGCCCATCAGAAAAACGCCGGCGAGCAGCAGGTGTTTGTTCCACGACCACAAGCCGGCGAACACGAGCGCCATGATGAACAGCTCGAAGGTTTTCACGCCCAGCATGACGGAGCGTTTGCTGAAGCGGTCGGCGAGAAAGCCGCCGGCCATCGAGAACAAAATAAACGGCAGCGCGAACAGATAACCGATCCACTCGGCATAGCTGTTTTTTTCGGCCAGCGTCATGCTGGTGCCGAACAAAGCGACGAACACCACGAGGTTCTTCACCACGTTGTCGCTGAACGCGCCCTGGAATTGTGTGACGATGAGCGCCCCAAAGCCGCGCGGCGATGGCGGAGTGCGGATTTCAGATAACGGATGGTCGTTGATCACCCGTCCAAGCTAACTGATTGCGTCGCGAAGTGTGAATCGAAAAACCTTGGCCGGGCATTGCGGCAACAATGGCCGGGGGCCAGAAGATCGAGGGAGTTTGCAGGACGCTGGCGATCAGCCTGGCGACGTATCACCGCTGGCAGGAGCAACACGGCGGAGCCGACGTGAACGCCGTGAAGGAACTCAAGGCCTTGACGGAAGAGAACGCCCAGCTGAAGAAACTCGTGGCCGACCTGTCGCCGGGCTATCTGGGGCCGGCGGTATCCCGTGGCACGATGGCGCGCTCCGGTCGGGTATCCGCCCCTCCCTGCGCACGCCAGCGCCGAACCCCTGAAACCATGAACCAAAAATCTCATAGCAACCTGATCAACAAATGGAGGCTTGCCATTTGAGCGGGTCATTTTATTTCACCGCCAGATCGAGCTATTCACTCTCACTTCCGCCGCTGGATAAACCACGATATGCACTCAAACCAGATAAAAAATCAAGTCGAGCCGGTTTTTGGTAGCTGGCTTGAATTCATCCGGCAGGTGAAAAATCCGGACTGGCCCCGACGCTTGGGTTTTCGTGTCTGTTTGTGTTTGCCTGTGCGTTTTTGAAGATGAATGGGGAATCCATCCGAAGGTTGGCGCAGAAATTGGGAACTTCTCAACGGTTGGGCCGTGCGCTGCCGGCTGCGGCCTCCCGTTTTCGCAACTGCTGTTCGCGTCTTTTAATTTCGCCGGCCAGCAATTCCTCCGCGCACCAGCCGCGCGACTGCGCGAACACCGCCAACTCAAACAGTTCCTTCGCCAGCGCGGCTTGGGTCAATTTGCGCTTTGACGGATGGCCGCCCGCAAGGACTTTCGCCTTGCGCGCCTTTTTCAAAAGTTTTTCCGCGCGCAGCAGCGCCGGCAGATGTTTCGGGATGCCATCGAACGCCGATTTCCGCTCCAGGTGCGTTCCGTCCTTCTCGGCCTTTTTGATTTTTTCCCAGTTTGCCCAAACCTCGTCCACGTTTTTGACTGTGGTTTTGCCGAAAACATGCGGGTGGCGGCGGATCAACTTCGCCACGAGCTGCCGCGTGACTTTTTCAAAATCAAACGCGCCGCGTTCGTACGCGAGCTGGCAGTGAAACACCACCTGCAACAGCAAATCGCCGAGTTCCTCCGCCATTTCAACATCGTCCCGCGACTCAATCGCATCAATCAATTCATAGACTTCCTCAATCGCGTGGCGTCGCAGCGTCCGGTGCGACTGTTCGCGATCCCACGGGCAGCCGGTGGGCGACCGCAGCTTCGCCATGACGCGCAGCAAATCTTCAATGGCAGGCTTCTTTTTCACAAAAGTTTTAGCCACGGATGAAGCACCGACTTTTATCGCGGACGGAACGCGAAGTCTGCATCTGTGTTTCATCGGTGAAAATCTGTGGCTAAAGAATCACCAAATCATCCCGATGCACCAATTCCACGCGCGCCAGTTTCTTGGCGCGGATTTCTTCGGCGGAAAACTTCGCGATGCCGCGGGCGAATTCCGTGCCGTCCAAATCGCAAATCCGCACGATGTCATTCGCCGCAAATTCGCCTTCGCAGCGCACCACTCCGGGCGGCAGCAGGCTCTTGCCTTTTTCGCGCAACGCCAGCCGCGCGCCGGCATCCACGAACAACGCGCCTTTCGGATGATGGAAAAAGGCAATCCACCGCTTGCGGCCCTGCAATTTGTTCGGTTTGGCGACGAACAGTGTGCCTTCGTCCGCCCCGCCAAGAATCCTGGCGAGCGCGTCCGTTTTCGTGCCGGACGCGATGACCAGCGGGATGCCGGAGCGCACGGCGATTCTCGCCGCGTCAATCTTGGACTTCATTCCGCCGACCGCCGTTTCGCTGGTCGTGCCGCCGGCCAGGGCTTGAACCGATGCGTCAATCTTTTCAATGACGGAAAGCGTGCGGGCATTCTTCGCGCCGAAATTCTCAATCACGCCGTCCACGGTCGTCAGAATCACCAATAAGTCCGCCGGCAAAAGCGACGCCACCAGCGCGGACAACTTGTCGTTGTCGCCGAATTTGATTTCCGTGAACGACACGGCGTCGTTCTCGTTGATGATGGGCACGACGCCGCGGCCGAGCAGCGTGACGAGCGTGTTGCGGGCGTTGAGATGCCGTTCGTGATGTTCCAAATCCTCGTGCGTCAGCAGCACCTGGGCGACGTGCAGGTTGTGCTGCGAAAAAAAGCTTTCATACACCGCCATCAACCGCGTCTGGCCGACGGCGGCGCAGGCCTGTTTTTCCGCGAGTTCGGTCGGCCGCGAGTTGTAGCCGAGAGCGCCCATGCCCGCGCCGACCGCGCCGCTGGTGACCACCACGACTTCCTTGCCCGCCCGCCGCAGCGCGGCGACCTGCGCGACGATCTGCTTAAGCTGCGCCGGGTCAATCAGCTTGCGGCGGTCCGTGAGGACGCCGGTGCCGAGCTTGACCACAATGCGCGTGGCGGATTTGAGCGAGTCGCGATGCACCCGGCCAGGGTAGGCAATTTCCCCGATGCGGAAAATGCAAAAGTGGCGGCAATGAGACGTCCTTCAAGGCGCTTGGACTTTGGCGGCGGCACCGAGGGCGTCCGCGAGCTGGGCCGGTGTCCATTCGTTGCCATCGAACTGCTTGAAGATTTTACCGTTGGCACCCAGCACCACGGTGCGGAGATTGTGCGCAAGCGAGCCGTTCATCCGCCAGACATTCAAATCCACCTTGGGCGCGAGGCCGGCCAGCGTATTCGTGGAGGCCACGGCAAACAGCCAGCGGTTGGTGTCCCCGCCGCGATAAAATCTGGCGTAGCCGGACAAAATCTCCGGGGTGTCGAAGCCGGAATCGAACGAGATGGAAAGGAACTGCCAGTTCGTCGGCGCGCGGGGTTCGGTCGCAAGAATTTTTCGCGCCTCGAAAAAGTTTTTGTTCATACGCGGGCAGTAGTCGGGAAGCGGGCAGCTGGTGAAGAAAAACGTGAACGCCACCGCGCGCCCGCGAAAATCGGAAAAGCGAACTGTCTGTCCGCTTTCACTCGTGAATTCATAGTCCGGCAGCGGATCGCCGACAGCCAGTTCCGGCTCCACGGCACTCCAGCCCGGCGGCCCGGTCACGCCGGATCGGCCGATGCGCCGGATGTTTTCAATCCAGTCATCGTCCGCCGTGACGACGAGTGTGAAGGTGATTTTGTCGCCCGGCGCGAGGCCGGCGATGGCGTTCGTGTCGCGAACGGAAAAATCCATCGTCATCGCGGCCATGTATCCGGGAATGGCCTCGTGTTGAATGGTCGCGTGCCGGCCATCCGGCGCAATCGCCTGCACCACGCCGCGCCCGGAATAGGTTTGGTTCGTCGCCGCGGGAACGGGCGGCGCGGGCGATTCGCGCCGGCAGCCGACGGCCAGCACCAGGCCGCAGAGAAAAATAATCCGCATCATAAAAGTCAGGGTTCAGCCCGCAATTGTGTGATTTCGGCCGCGACGGCGGCGGCGGTTTCGTGGCGCAAGCCGTCAAAATACATTCGCGTGCGCCTGTGCCGGTCCACCACGGCTATGCGCTCGGTGCCGGTGAAATTGCCGGGCATGGAATTGAACGGATCGCCGTTGTCCTGGCTGAGGAAACTTTTCGCGATCAGCCCGTGCAGCACGGTCTTGCTGCCGGTCAGCAGCCGCCAGCGGTTGGTGTCCGCGCCGAAACGCGCACCCCATTGCGCCAGCACCGGCGGCGTGTCGGAACGCGGATCCACCGTGAGCGAGACAAGCCGCACGTCCGGGTCGCGGGCGGTGAGCTGCTGGATTTCCGCCATGCGCCGGCTGATTTCGGGGCAGGTCAGCGAGCAGCCGGTGAACAGGAAGCTGACGACGAGAATTTTGCCATCTAGTTCCGCGCGCGTCACCGTCCGCCCGGATTCATCGGTCAGGGAAAAGTCGCCGAGTGTCCGCTCCCGGTCCGGCAAAACGCCCTGCCCTTGCTCTGGATGCGAAAACGCGCCGGCGGCGATCCATCCGCCAACGCCCGCGACGACGGCCAGCGCCAGGGCGATGACGAGGAAAACTTTTTCCTCTTTGCGTTGCCCGGAGGTGACGCGCAACTCTGATTCCCTCGTGGTTTTCATTGTTCCGAAATCCACACCAGCGTCCCGCCCGGCAGCACATCGAACAGCGGAATCAGATCCGCATCCGCCAGATGCACGCAGCCGCACGAGGCCGGCCGGCCGATGGTTTTCTGGTCCGCCGTGCCGTGGATGTAAATGTAGCGGTGGTGCGAATCCACATTGCCGCCCCGGTTGAAACCCGGCTCCAAGCCTTCCAGCCACAGGATGCGCGTGGTGATTTTGGCGTCGGCATAATCCGGTTGCGACGTGTGGCCGACAATCTGCCGGGATTGGAAAACCGTGCCCGCCGGTTCGCCCGCGCCAATTTTTTCCGCGACGCGGTGCAGTCCCAGCGGCGTGTGGTTGGAACCTTCGATCTGCCCGAGGCCGAAGCGCGACGTGGAGCAGCAATACTTCTCCACGAACTTCCCGTTCTCGAACAACGCCAGCGTCTGACTGGAAACATGCACGACCAAAACGTATTTTGTCGGTGCAATTTTCAGCCGCGCGCAAGTCGCCAGAAAGGTTTCGGGGATTTTAGTTTGAGAATTCATAAAACGCTGGCTGGCGCAGCCGGCAGCCAACAGAATTGCCGCGCTCATCATCAAAAACCGAACGCGCCGGTTCATGGCTTACGGTTTGGCCAGTTTTTTCACCAGCACTTTGGAATTGCGCCCGCTCTGGTCGTATTTTTCCCGGCGGGCGGGCGGCAAATCGTCCGGCGTGCCCTCGCTGAAACCGCCCTTGGACTGGAAATAGGTGAATGCCTGCGTCGAGAGCGTGATTAGCTCCGTCAGATTCATTTCCCGCGCCTTGGTTTCGATGAACTGGATCAGCTTGCGGCCGATGCCGCGATTTTCATGCAGCGGATTGACGTAAAGACACGCCAGCTCGCCCTTTTTTTGTTCGGGATAGACGTGCAACGCCACGCAGGCCACCGGATTTTTATCAATTTCAAAAATGGAGTAATCCGCCAAGTTTTTTTCGATCATCGCCCGCGTCCGCTTGACCAGTTCGTCGGCTTCGACAGCGGACTTCGTCAGCAGTTGAATCGCCCGCACGTCCTTCTTTAGCGCGCGGCGGATCTGCTGGTATTCGTTCGCGTAAATCAGCGTGCCGATGCCCTCGTTGGAAAACACTTCCGCGAGCAAGCCTTCGTCCACCTTGCCGTTGATGACGTGGACGCGCGGAATGCCCGCCTTGCACGCCGTCACCGCATGCAGCGCCTTGGACAGCAGCTCCGGCGCGATGTCGTTTTTCTGCATCGCGATGACGGATTCCAAATCCGCCACCAGCATCTGCCGGATGAGCCGGCCTTGGACGAGAATGCCGTCCGCCGCCGTGATGAAAATCAGTTTTGTCGCCTTCAGCGCTTCCGCCACCGCAACCGCCACGCCGTCGGAATTGACACGATACGTTTTGCCGTCGCCGTCGAAACCGAGCGGCGGGATGACGGGAATCATGCCTTGCGTGAGCAACGTCTGGAGCATCTCCACGTCCACCCTTTCCACCTTGCCGGTGAATTGATGATCCACGCCGCCGATGATGCCGAGCGGATGCGCGATAATGACGTTCGGGCAGACCGCACGGAGATCGTTCGCCGAAAGCCCTTCGAGGATTTCGTGCGTCAACCGGTTCGCCGCGTTTAATGCCAGTTGCAGCGTCGCCGCGTCCGTGATGCCGGTGCCGTCGAGGTTGGACGCGGACATTTTCTGTTCCCCCGCCAGAAATTTAATTTGCGCCGACGCGCCGTGGACAAGCACCACGCGGATGTTCAACGACCGCAGCACCGCCACGTCCAGCAGGAGCGTGGCGAAGTTTTCGTCGGTGACGATCGCGCCGTCAATCGCGAGGACGAACGTCTTTTCGCGGAATTGCGGAATGTATTGCAGGATGCCCCGCAGGTCGGTTGGTTTCATTTCAACGCAAAAGAAGTAGCGGGAATCGCGCGGGATTCAATAACTAATTTCACTGCCAACCCAGCGCGATTGCATCCGGCGCGATTTTGCGCGGGATCACCTGAAAAGCGAATGCGAACATGAAAGAGCGATTTAAAAAATCATGGTTTTGGTGGGGCGGCTGTCCCACCGGATCAGCCGAAGCCGGCCAGATAAGCTTGTTGCAGCGTGCCCAGACGCCCCGCATCGTCAGGCCGGCCAGATGTCCATCAGACACCCAAAAATCTTAGTGAGCCACGGGTCCGAATTTCGGGGACAAGCTCACATTCAACCTGGTGGCCAAATAAGCTGGCGTCCGCCGAGAATGTGGCAGTGCAGGTGCGGCACGGTTTCGCCGCCGGCGGGACCGTTGTTGATGACCAGCCGATACCCGCTCTGATTTAATCCGGCTTTTTCAGCAACTTCGGCGGCTTTCAGCAGCAGGTGCCCGAGAAGTTGGTGGTCCGCCGGCGCGGCCTCCGCAATGCGCGGCACGGGTTTTTTGGGGAAGATCAAAAGGTGCGTCGGCGCCTGCGGATTGATGTCGCGGATGGCGAGCACCAAGTCGTCTTCAAAGACAATCTGCGTGGGAATTTCGCGCGCGGCGATTTTTTCAAACAAGGTTTTACTCATGGAGGGAATTTAGACATACACCGTCAAAACGGGCGGTGCGAACAAATGCAACTTGAACATCATAAAAAATGCAAGAGCGATCCACCGAATTTTATCTTTGATGGTGGCGATCATGCCGCAGATTTCGCCGGCTCAGTTGTTGCCCCGTCCGGTTGAATCCATGAGGCCAGCGTCCATTGGCTACAGGTCACGCGATCCCATTGTCCAAGCAACAACGCCGATCCGCGGAATACCACGACCAAGCCAAGAATGCCTAAAAAGCATTTATGTGCCACGATGCGGTTTCTTGCGCGGGCAAAAATAATTGCTATTTGAGCCAGTTACAAAACCCCCGATAGTTGACAACTGCGGGTTGGTATGGCGGGTGTTAACCGATGAAAAACCGTTCCCTCCTCAACCACCGGTTGGGCGATGCGGTCAAGACCGGTCGTTCGCCCGTTCTGTTGGCCGAGCGCACCAGCCAGGTGGACGACTTTGCGCTGGCGATCTTTGAACGTCTCGTCCGCGTGGGCTTTCCAGAAGCCGGCTTTCACCAGCACCGCTGCCTGGGTTTGTTTCGAGGCGGCGATGGCGTGCTGCAAACAATTCAGAACCCACCACCGGCCCGTCTGGGGCCGCGCGGTCGCACCTGACAGTTTTCAATTTGATTTTTCCCTGCCTCCGGTAAACTCTTGGCATCAAAACCGGCACGCACATTAAGTTTTGGGGCGTTCGCGGCTCCATTCCCTCGCCTGGAGCAGAGACCGTGCGTTATGGTGGCAACACCTCGTGCGTCGAAGTCCGCTGCGGTCACGACCTGGTCATCCTGGATGCCGGCACCGGGTTGCGCCAGCTGGGCCAGTCGGTGCTGGCGGAATTCCGGCACGGCCCGTTAAATCTGACGCTGCTGCTTTCGCACACGCATTGGGATCACATCCAGGGCCTGCCGTTCTTTGCGCCGATCTATGAATCCCGGTGCCGGTTGCGCATCCTCGGTTCCAAAGGCAGCCGCAAAAGTCTCGTCGCCGCGCTCACCGGCCAGATGGAGAGCACTTATTTTCCCGTGCCGTTCGCGCGCCTGCCCAGCAACATCGAAATTGAGGAGCTCGAGGATTTCAACTTCAGTCTGGGCCAGATGCTGATCCGGGCACAGCGCGCCAACCATCCCGGCGTCACCCTGGGCTACCGGCTGTTTTCACCGGACGGCCTCATCTGCTTTTTCCCTGATACCGAGCCGCGGCCCGGCGGCGACGATCAGCCGATGCTGGACTTTGTCCGCGACGCCGACGTGCTGATTCTCGACTCGCAATATGACCGGGCGGAATACCGGAAACACACCGGCTGGGGCCACGGCTGCGTGGACGATTCCGTGGCGCTGGCGCTCCAGGCCGGCGTGAAAAAACTCATCCTGTTCCACCACGATCCCGACCACGCCGACTGCACCATTGATGCCTTTGTGACCCACGCCCGCGCGCTTGTAAAAAAGCGGAAGGGCAAATTAAAAGTGGAGGCCGCGCGCGAAGGGCTGACCATTCGCCTGGGCAGCGCAAGCGGGCCCTAGCCCGGATATTTCATAGTGGTATTTGATTTTGGGAAAAGGCGGTGCGGAGGCGGTCTTCGACGGTTGGTTGGGGAAAAATGGGAAGCCCAACGACCGTTGTGACGCCGGAAGGCTCGCCGCTGGCAGTGTTTGGCGACACCTCCGGCAGGGAGACTTTGCTTTCCAGAAAAAAGCCGGCCTCAACCGCTGGCGGGAGCCAGC
>JAJXXW010000044.1 GCA_021780905.1 bacterium | reverse complement strand
TACAACGAAGTCGCGCCCCACAGCGCTCTGCCCATGTCATCCCCAGCCACTTTCTATCAACGGTCGTTGACAACATCTCAAACAAAAACTACATAAACACCTGTCCAGTTCTAACTGGGTCACACCAGGATTGAAACTATACCACTACCAATCAGTGCTTGGCATTGACAACTTTTTGTGGCGATGACATTCTTTTCGGCATGGCAGCCGCAAGCTGCGCATGGAGTATTCCGGCGCGATTTATCATGAGATGAATCGCGGTGACCGGCGGCAACCCATCTTTCTAGAAGATCAGGACCGGGAGCGTTTCCTGGCCACCTTGGGCGAGGACTGCGCCAAGACGGGCTGGCAGGTTCATGTGCTGTGCCTGATGCCCAACCATTTCCATTTGGTGGCGGAGACGCCGCAGCTTAATCTGGTGGCTGGGATGAAACGGTGGCTGGGCACTTACACGGCGCGGTTCAACCGGCGGCACAAGCTGTTCGGGTATTTGTTCAGCGGCCGTTACAAGGCGTTGCTCGTGGACGGGAGCGGCGCGAGGTATTTCAAGACGGTCTTTGATTATGTGCATTTGAACCTGGCGCGGGCCGGGCTGCTGAAGCCGGAACAACCGTTGGCGGCTTATCGCTGGAGCAGTTGGCCGGAGTATTTGAAGAGTCCAGGCAAACGTCCGGCGTGGCTGCGGGTGGACCGGTTGCTAGGGGAATATCGGATTTTGCGGGACAGCGCAGCGGCAGGCAGGGGCGGACACGGATTACCGGGCAATCCGGCGCAAATAACGGAACGCATCGGCGCGGAACATTACGGGGCGGAGCGACTGGAAGCCGCCGAGGCCAAGGCGGAACGGATCGTGCGCGAGGAATTGGCGGCGCGGCGCTGGCGGGAAAGCGACCCGGTGAAACACGCCAAAGGCGACCCCAGCAAGGTAAAGTTGGCGGTTCGTTTGCGGGCGGAGACGGTGGTGACGGTGAAGTGGATTGCAGAGCGGCTGGGAATGGGCACGGCAGTTTATGTGAACAACCGCCTGTATCGCTGGCGCACGGGAATACTGAAGTGAAATGCCACGAGTAAATAATACCAAAAACTGACTCTTTTTACAGTGAAGCGCGCCGTTTTCCTCGACCGCGACGGTGTCATCAACCGCGCCATCACGCGCGACGGCTTGCCGTTCCCGCCGATGAGCTTGGCGGATTTTGAAGTTCTGCCCGGCATCCCCGAAGCCTGTGTGAAACTCAAGGCGGCGGGCTTTCTGCTCGTGGTGGCCACCAACCAGCCGGATGTCGGCCGCGGCATCGTGCCGCGTGAACTGGTGGAGGCCATGCATACCGAGATGCAAAAGGTAATTGCCCTGGATGGCATCGAGATCTGTTTTCATCCGGGCCGGAGCGCATCGGACTGCGATTGCCGCAAGCCCAAACCCGGCATGTTGCTGCGCGCGGCGGCGGCGTTGAACATTGATCTCGCCCAAAGCTGGATGGTGGGCGACCGCTGGCGCGATGTGGACTGCGGGCACGCCGCCGGCTGCCGGACCATTTTCATTGATCGCGGCTACATGGAGGAGTTGAAACAGAAACCTGATTTTTCGGCTCGCCATCTGGGGGAAGCTGCGGACATCATCTTGGCCCAAAGCAAACACTGATTTATGAAGCGCACGCTCAAAGATTTGTCCGTCAAAATTTTCGCCGACGGCGCGGATAAAAAGGGCATGCTGGATCTCAACGCCAACCCGCTCATCCAGGGCCTGACGACAAATCCAACGCTGATGCGCAAGGCGGGACTGATGGATTTCGAGGCGTTTGCGCGCGACATTTTGCAGAGCATCACGGTCAAGCCGCTGTCGTTGGAGGTTTTCTCTGACGAATTCCCCGAAATGAAGCGCCAAGCGCTCAAAATCAACGGCTGGGGGAAAAATGTTTACGTGAAAATTCCCATCACCAACACGCGCGGCGAATCGTCGCTGCCGCTCGTCAAAGAGCTGGCGAACGAAGGCGTGAAGCTGAACGTCACAGCGATCCTCACACTGGAACAGGTCAAAGGCGTCGCCGCCGCGCTGAACCCCAAATTGCCGGCCGTCGTTTCCGTGTTTGCCGGACGCATCGCGGACACGGGCGTTGATCCGGTCGGCATCATGGTCGGGAGCAAAACGATTCTCGCCGGTTTGCCGCGCGCGGAGCTGCTCTGGGCCAGCGTGCGCGAGGTGTTGAACATTTTTCAGGCGAACGACTGCGGTTGCCACATCGTCACCGTGCCGCATGACATCCTGGGCAAGGCGATCAAGATGGCCGGCATGGATTTGGGCGAACTTTCGCTCGACACTGTGAAAATGTTTGCCGCCGACGCGCGGGCGGCCGGCTTTAGTTTATGATCCGCTCCGCCGAGGACTGTTTCCAAAACCGAATTTTCTCATGAGCAAAAAAGCATTGATCACCGGTATCACGGGACAGGACGGCTCCTATCTGGCGGAGCTGCTGTTGTCGAAGGGCTACGAGGTGCATGGGATTGTGCGCCGGGTCAGCTCGTTCAATCGCGGCCGGCTGGACGCGATTTACGCGGATCCGCTCCTGCATGAGAAGCGGCTGTTTCTGCATTACGCGGACTTGGCGGATATCAGTTCGCTGGGCCGGCTGCTGACACAGGTCCGGCCGGATGAAGTTTACAATCTGGCGTCGCAAAGCCATGTGCGCGTGAGCTTCGACATTCCTGAATACACCATGGATGTGACGGCGACCGGCGCATTGCGGTTGCTGGAAGCGATCCGCGCTTCCGGCTTGACGCCGCGCTTTTACCAGGCTTCGTCGAGCGAGATGTTCGGCAAGGTGCAACAGGTGCCGCAGACGGAGGTGACGCCGTTTCATCCGCGCAGTCCGTATGCGGTGGCGAAGGTTTGCGCCCACTGGGCCACGGTGAATTACCGCGAATCCTATGGGCTGCACGCCAGCAACGGCATTTTGTTCAACCACGAATCGCCCCGGCGCGGCGAGGCGTTTGTCACCCGCAAAATCACCCTGGCCGTGGCCCACATCCAGGCGGGCTTGCAGGACAAAGTGACGCTCGGCAATCTGGACGCCAAGCGCGACTGGGGTTACGCCAAGGAATATGTCGAGGCAATGTGGCTGATGTTGCAGCAGCCGGAGCCGGATGATTATGTCATCGCCACTGGCGAGACGCATTCGGTGCGCGAATTTTTGGAGGAAGCCTTCGGCATCGCCGGCCTGGACTGGCAGAAGCATGTCGAGTTCGATCCGCGTTATCTGCGCCCGGCGGAAGTGGATTTGCTTATCGGCGATGGTGGAAAAGCGGAAAAGCAACTGCGCTGGAAACCAAAAACCACCTTCAAGCAACTGGTCAAGTTGATGGTCGAGGCCGACATCGAATTGCTGAAGGCGCATCGCGAGGGCCGCATCAAAGTCGTCGCCTGACCATGCCCCGCGCCCTCATCACCGGCATCGCCGGGCAGGACGGTTCCTATCTGGCCGAATGGCTGCTGGCCAGGGATTACGAGGTGCATGGCATTGTGCGCGAGAGCAGTTGCCTGAAGCGGCTGCAATCGTTCAAGGCCCGGCTCGTCCTGCATTGCGCGGATCTGAACGATTCGGCCACCGTGCGCCGCATTCTGACGGAAACGGCCCCGGACGAAGTTTATCACCTCGGCGGCCAGAGCCATGTCGGGTTGAGCTTTGAGCAGGCCGAGGCCACCTGCGAATCCATCGCCATCGGCACCTTGCGCCTGCTGGAGATGATTCGCGCGCTGCCGCAGCCGCCGCGTTTTTTCAACGCCTCGTCCAGCGAAGTTTTTGGTCGGCCGGAAACCAGCCCGCAGGACGAGCAGACGCCGTTCCGACCGGCGACGCCCTATGGCTGCGCCAAGGCGTTTGCCACGCAGATGGTCGTCATCGAGCGCCACACTTTCGGATTGTTCGCCTGTAACGGAATTCTCTACAACCACGAGTCGCCGCGCCGGGGCGATAACTTTGTCACCCAGAAAATCTGCCGCGCCGCCGCCGCCATCAAGCAGGGGCGGCAGCAGGAATTGTCTTTGGGCAACCTGTCCTCGCAGCGCGACTGGGGCGACGCGCGCGAATATGTGCAGGCGATGTGGCTCATGCTCCAGCAGGCGACGCCCGCCGACTATGTGCTGGCCACCGGCAAATTGCATTCCGTGCAGGCGGTGGTGGAAACCGCCTTTGCCGCCGTCGGGCTGAACTGGCGGGATTATGTGAAAATGGATCCGCGCTTCATGCGCCCGGAAGATCCCGCGCGCCTGGTTGGCAATCCGGCCAAGGCAGAGAAGATTCTGGGTTGGCGGCCCATCGCCAGTTTCACCCGGCTGATCACCGAAATGACCCTGTCGGCACTGGAGACCGCGCCGGCCTGATTGATTATTTGCGGGCCGCCTGGGCCTCCAGCCACGCGCTCGAATCGGCCAGCACCTGGCTCCAATGAAACCGCTTCGCGCGCTCCCAGGCCATGCGCCGGTAGGCCTGGTATTTTTCCGGCTGCGGTAAAATTTTCACCAGCGCCTCAGCGATGGCTTCCGGCGTCTCGGCCGCCGCGACCACGCCGGTTTCGTCGTGCAGGGTGGATTCCACGAGGCCGGCCACCGGATACACCACCGTCGTGGTGCCCATCGCATTGGCCTCGATGACATTCAGCCCCCAGCCTTCGCGCACCGAGGTGTGAAGCAAAAAATGCGCGCGCCGCAGTTGCGCGTCTTTCTCCGGCTCGGCCAGCGCGCCGGCGAACGTCACCCGGTCCTCCAACTGAAATTCCTTCACCAGCCGGCGCAGCAGCGGCTCCGTTTCACCCGTGCCGACGATGGTCAACTGCGCCGGAATTTTTCCATCCGCCAGGCATTTCATCACGCGCACGGCATGATCAATCCGCTTGTTGGGCGCCAGCCGCGAGACGACAATCAGCCGCAACGGCAGTTCCAGCGGCTTGTCGTCCAACGCCGGCAGCGCCACCGTGTCCACGCCATAAGGAATGATCTCAATGGAGCGCACGCCATGGGCCGTCAGACAATCCCGCGTGGCCTGGCACGCCGTCCAGAACGGCACCTGGCGGTAAATCCAGTGCGTCCAGCGTTCCTGCACTTGCCCCACCGTGCTCACCGGCCAGGGATAAAACGAATTCCAGATCGGCCCCAGCACCTCGTGGATGTAGGCCACGCAATTCGTCCGGCACCACCACGGCGCATACCACGGAATCCCGTGATGCTGGTCAATCACCAGATCGAAGCGCGGCTGCCGGCGATGCCATTGGATCGCCTTCAACACCGAGGAACCCTTGCCGCCGCCGCGGACAATTTTGATGCCCTCGAACATTTCCTCCGGGGCCGCGCCCAGAAAATCATTGGCGAACCACACCACCTCGTGTCCGCGCTTTGCCAGCGCCTTGAGATACGCCAGGGTCACGCGCTCCGCGCCACCGGCCAGCGGATTGCGCGGGTCGCGCCAGTTGAGCATGAGGAAACGCATGGTAAAACCGAGGAAGATTACAGCCGCGAAATTTTTCCCAGCAGCGCCGTCGTGGATTTGCCGGGCACGAATGGCACCAGCACAATTTTCCCGCCGGCGGATTCGACGGCGCGGCGCTCGTCCTGGTTCAAGGTGTCCAGCGTGTAATCGCCGCCCTTGACGTAAATGTCCGGCTGCGCGGTGGCGAGGAATTTCGTCGCGGCCGTGTCGGTGAAGATGCAGACGCCGTCCACGCATTGCAAGGCGGCCAGGACGGCGGCGCGGTCGGCCTCGGAATTCACCGGGCGGCCCGCGCCTTTCAGCCCGCGCACCGCCGCGTCGCTGTTGACGCCAATGAGCAGCGCGTCACCAAAATTGCGGGCGTTCTCCAGATAGGTCACATGGCCCAGGTGCAGGAGGTCGAAGCAGCCGTTGGTGACGACGAGTTTTTTTCCGGTCGCGCGCTTGGCTTGGCGCCACGCCGGCAAATCGTCCCACGCGATGAGTTTGTCGCGGAAATCCACGCCGGCATTTTGCCCGCGCCAAGCCGAATGGCAACATTTTTGAAAATCAACACACCCGGATCAAAACGGCGGTATCCTGCGCCGCCTTTGCCGGAACCGCAAACGTGCCTGCGTCGGCTTGGTGGAAATCTTGGTTGGCAGTTGTCTTTCATCGAGCATCCGCGAAGCTTTGGATTGTAATGGTTTCGACCGGGCGTTAAAATTTTCACCGAAAAAATGTTCAACACAACGCGGCCGGGCACATGATCGGAGAAAACATGGCCAAGCAACTCGAATGGTGCGGCGAAATCATCCCACAAATAAAAACAACCGACGCGAAAAAAGATGAACTCGAAAAACATGTCGCTCTTGTCCGCGCTGCTTGTCGCTGCTTCAGGTATGGCCGCTGTGGCGGATCCCCCCGGCGCAACTCCTCGGGAAGAAGTTCAAAGCGCAGTCGAGAAGTGGGTTGATACCGTGACGGGAACCGGAAAGTCATACAATACAACGATTCGGGCGAGCGACGGTGTGTCACCGCTCCCTGCGGAGACCGTCAACGACAAGCAATTCGCGTTCCGGGAGGGTGGTTATTACATCGGCATCGGATTCAACAAGCCGCCGAAACCGGACTCATCCTGGCTGAACTACGGGAAAGCTTCAGTTATATCGCGCTCGACAAAGTGCCTGTGCCGGGTGTGCATGCCGCAGGGTGGGAAACCCGTTTGATGCCCTCCTATATCTTCGTTCACGGAGGGCATAACGATTGAGTCGTGGGAAGATGGAATTCTGCGCGTGCGGGTTCAAACCAAGTTCTTTTCAGTTCATCCGGGAAGTTAGGGTCTGGAACGGGTGTTTTCAAGATTTGCGGGGGCATTGAATCGCCGTCAGGAATAAATGCTTGTTTCATCCTTCGCATCACCATGATCGTCGCCGTGCTCGTCCTTCCATAGTTGTCGCTCACCGAGTAAGTGAAGCTGTCCGTGCCCGCAAACCTGTTCGTCGCCGTGTAGGTGATGTTCGCCCCGCGCGACAACGGGTTCAAGATCGTCACGCTGCTGGCCACGCCCGCCACACCGTTGTTCGTGCGGAACGCCACCTCCGGATTCGTGCCGCAGGTCGAATACGAGAAGACCGCCGTCGCGGACGACACCGCGCCGATCCGGCCGGTCGCGATGAACCTTATTTGCCCGGGGAGGACTCGACCACAAAGCCCTGGGACCGGAAATGCTGAAGTTTGTAGATCAGCGTGCGCCGGCTGATCCCGAGAATTTTCGCGGTCTCGGTGCGGTTGAAGTGATTTTTCCGCAGTGCGGACAGGATGGCCTCCCGCTCGATGGCTTCGAGCTGGGGCGCGGCCGTCTGCGGCCGGTCTTCCGGCGGCAAAGCGCCGAGCCGCGCCGGCAGGTGTTCCGGCAGAATCACCTCGCTCCGCGCCAGCAGCACGGCGCGCTCGATGACGTTGCGCAATTCGCGCACGTTGCCCGGCCAGGCATAACTTCCCAGGATCGCCGCCGTGGCGGCGGACAACTGCGCGTGGCCGGTGGCCAATTCGTCGAGAAACAAATTGGCCAGCGGCAAAATATCCTCGCGCCGTTCGCGCAGCGGCGGCACGTTCAATTCCACGACGTTCAGGCGGTAAAATAAGTCTTCCCGGAACCGGCCCGTTTTCACTTCGTCTTCGAGCTGGCGATTGCTGGCGGCCAGCACGCGGGCGTCAGTGCGGATTTCACGATTCGAGCCGACCCGCTGGAATTTTCCGTCCTGCGTCACCCGCAGCAGCCGCGCCTGCAATGCCGGCGACATCTCGGCGATTTCATCCAGAAAAATCGTGCCGCCCTGGGCCTCTTCAAAACGCCCGATGCGCAGCGCGGTCGCGCCGGTGAACGCACCCTTTTCGTGCCCGAACAATTCGCTTTCCAGCAGCGTCTCGGGAATCGCGGCGCAGTTGACCTTGACCAGCGGCCCGTTCGCCCGCCCGCTCCACGCGTGGAGGACGTCGGCCACCACTTCCTTGCCCACGCCGCTTTCGCCGGTGATGAACACGCGCGTGTCCGACGCCGCAATCAGCGCAATGTCCTGAAACAACGTCCGCATCAGCGGGCTGTGGACCCCGACGTGCGGCGGCAGTTTTTTTCCCGCGCCCAGATCGGCCGGTGCGGTCGCCGCCAGTCCAATCGCCTGCTGGACGGTGGCGAGCAATTCATCCAGATCAATCGGCTTGGCCAGATAATTCAGCGCCCCGTCGCGCATCGCATCCACAGCCTCGCGGATGTCGGCGTAGGCGGTGACCAGCAGCACCGGCAGGGTGAAATGCTGCTCGCGCAGGCGGCGCAAAGTTTCCAGGCCGGACAGCCCGCCCATCCGCACGTCGGAGATCATCAGGGAAAAATCCGCCCTGGCCAGCAGCTCCAGGGCGCGTTCGCCGGAATCCGCCAGCGTGGTGACGAAACCCTGGCTGCGCAGAAAGGAATCCAGCAGACTGCGCTGGCCGGCATCGTCATCCACGACGAGGATGCGCGGCGGGGCGGGTTTGGAATCGTCCGAAGCCATACGGCAGATTAGCCGGAACGCCGCGCCGCGTCACGCCGCGAGTTTGAGGTGGCTGATGCGGAACACCGCGCCGTGAGGCTCGTTGGGCAGGCACGCGATTTCCCAGCCGTGCAGCAATACGATTTGCGAAACAACCGCGAGGCCGAGGCCGGTGCCTTTGGAATGCGTGGTGAAATAGGGTTTGAAGATTTCCTGCCGCCGGTCCGCCGGCACCCCGGGACCGTCATCGCGGATTTCCAGGATGGCCTCCGTCGCGTTCGCGCGGCGCACGTCAACCTGGATTTGTCCGCCGGTGCTGACGGCCTGCGTGGCGTTGATGAGCAGATTAAACAGCACCTGCCGCAGCAATTGCTCATCGGCTTGCACCGCCAGCGGCTCCCCGCCGACTTCCACGCGCAGTTTTTTCTCCGCGATGTCGTAGCCGAGCGTGCGGACGATTTCCGCGCCGGCGGCGGTGAGCGCGACCTTGGTGCGCCGGACTTCCCGCGGCTTGGAGTAGTTGATGAATTCGGTCAGCTGCGCCGTCACCTTGTCGGTCTCGTCCACGATGATTTTGGCTTTTTCCCGGACTTCCGGCGTCGTGTCCGGCAGCCGCGCGAGCAACTGCGCCTGGCCGCGAATCAAATTGAGTGGATTGCGCGTCTCGTGCGCGAGGCCGGCGGCGGCGAGGTTCATTTCCTTGAGGTGCGAGTTCAGTTCGCTCGCGCGGACGAGGCGGATTTGCAGCTCGGCAGTCCGGCGCAAATTCCGCCAGGCCAGCCCGACCCCGAGCGCGGCAATGCCGGCAAAGAAAACAATGACCGCGCGCAGCCAGCGATCACGGGTGCAGAGGGCGCGGAAATTCCCGGTGGACATGGCCAGCACGAGGCCGTGCAATTCGCGCTTGGCGGTGAGCGCCTTGAACTCGGCGTCATTCATCCAGTGCATCCACGGCGGCCGGTGCCCCCCGCCGTGCGGCGGCCCGGGGGCCGCGATTTCGCCGGCGGCATTTGTGGGCGGCGGCATTTCAATGAAATTGGTGCCGCTGCGGTCGCGCCGGAAAAAATCGCGCCCGCGCGGGTCGCCATTCGTCCCGTCGCGGAAAGGCGGGATGACGACGGTGGTGACATTGGTCGCGCCCTCGGGACTCACGCTGGCCCCGGCCACCGGCAGCACGATCATGACCCAGCCATCCGACCAGCGCTCCCGGTCGGCGAACTCGGCGCGGGCGATCAAATTGGTGTCGCCCGCCACTACGACGGGATCGCCGTCCGTGTTGAGCAGGCCGATGGCCAGCAGCCCACTGGAATTGACGAAGCTGTTCGTGTGATTGCTGACCAGCTCGTTCAGGACGGGTTCCAGGCGCTCCTGAAACACCGCGCCGCGAAATCGCAGCGCCCGCGTGACCGCGCTCAAGGTGCTGGCGATTTCGCGCGAGCGATTGCGCAGATCGGACTTCGCGGCCTCGACGACGCGCAGGTGTTCCTCCACCTGCCAGCCAACGATGAGCAGCCACGCGCCGGCGAGCAGGCCGAAAACCCAGCGGCGTTGGTTTTGCGTTTCCATGTTCGGGTTCAGTCTGGCGCGGCGCCGGCAAAAGACAATTTTCTAATTCTTTTTCACCGGCAGCCGGTCCAGGTAGCGGTCCAGCTCCTGTTCGGGGATGGAATTGGTGATGAGCGACGACTGGCCGGTTTCGTGGCCGGTCAGGGCGGCGAGCTGGTCCGGCGCACGGACAATGTGCGGCGTGAGGAAAATCAGCAGCTCGCTCTTCGTGCTCGACTTGGCGCTGAACCGGAACAACTGGCCAAGCACTGGAATGTCGCCGAGCAGCGGGATTTTGGTGTCGTTCGAGGACTTGTCGCTGCCGATCAGTCCGCCGATGACCACCGGCTGGCCGTCGGGGGTCACCACCACCGTGTCGGCGGAACGCTTGTTGATGTTGGGCGCATACACGGCAGACGAAACCACGCTGCCGCCCTCGATCACCTGGCCGGGCGTGGAGTTGTCAATCGAAGTGATCTGCGGCTGAAGAATCATCTGCACCAGGCTGTTCGCGCCGATGAACGGCGTGACGTCGAGCTGGATGCCGACGTTTTGATAACTGCCGTTGATCGTCGGCACCGTGGTGATGCTGTTGCCGACGGCGGTGAAACTGACGCCGCTGGGCAGGTAAATGCTCTGGCCCACGACGATTTCCGCCTGCTGGCCGTCGCGCGCCAGAATGGACGGACGCGACAACACCTGCGCCTTGCCCGCCGTGGCGAGCGCCTGAATCGTCGCCGTGAAATCGTTGCCCGTCAGTTGGGCAAAACCGCCGGTGCCGGTCGCGCCCGCCAGCGACTGCGGCAGGCCGAACGTGTTGCCCGCGCTCACGCTGGAATAAACCGGCGTGATGCTGGAGGGGACCACCGCGTTGTTCACCACCGCGTAATTGGTCATGTAACCGGTGATCTGCGAAAAATTGTTGTTCAGCCCGGTGTAATTGCCCTGCACGCCGAGGGCGGACGCCTTGTTGTCGGTCACCTCCACAAAGACCACCTTGATGAGCACCTGCGGCACGGGCGCGTCGAGATTGGCAATGACGTTGCTGATCTGCTGGCTCGTCTCCTCGTCCGCGATGACCACGATGTTATGCGTGACCGGATCCACGGAAATGACCGCGCTGCCCACCATGCCGTTGTTGTTGTATTGGCCGGCGTTGGCGCTGCTGCTGCTGCTTCGGCTGGCACTGCTGCCGCCGCCGAAACCGCTGAAGCCCCCCAACCCCCCGGAGCCGCCGAAGCCGCCGCCGCTCCGCTGCGCGTGAACCGTCAGGGCGGCACCCAAACCGAGCGCCAGCGCGAGGCCGTGAATTTTACCAAAAGAGTTCGTGCTCATGTTTTTTTCTCCAGTCAACCGGTTGAATTAAAATTGCGGCCCGCCGCCGCGCGTGCCGCCGCCCACGCCGCCGATGCCCGGCGTGCCGGAACCGGTGGTGGTGCCGGTCGCCGTGGTGTTGTTCTGCGCGCGCTGCATCAGCGCGCTATTCGGCGACGAACTGCTGCCGCCGCCGCGCGCCGCGCTGCTGGACTGGAACATGGTTTGCAGCACCTGCGCCGCCTGCTGCGGGTCGCCGTTGTTCATGTGGAACACAAAAACTTTCTGGTCGCGCGTCGAGGGCACGTCCAGCGCGGTCATCATGCTGGCAATCTGCTCCATCAAATCCTTCGGCGCGGTCACGATGACGGCCTGGATGCGCGGATCCGCCACCGCGTTCACCGCCGTCGCCTTCTTGATGCGATCGCTCGAGGGACTGCTGCTGGGCACCCCGCCGCCGCCGCCCATCATGCGGGAAAAAAATCCGCCGCCGCGAAAGCTGATCGGCGATTGGCTGCCGCTGCCGGAGGTGTTGCCCGGAAAAATGCTGGTCAGCTCCGACGCCACGTCCGCCGGGTTGGCGTATTTCAGGGGATAGACGCGGATTTCCGTCTCCGCCTCCGCGCTGTCGTCAATCGCCTTGATGATCTCCGCCAGATGCCGGATGTTCGACTGCGTGTCGGTGATCACAATCGAATTGCCCTCCTCGTTCGCCACCACCGTCGCCTGCGGCGAAACAAACGACGTGAGATCGGACATCAGTTGCCGCGCCTCGATGAAGCGGATCGGGATGATTTGCGTCACAATCTCCGCGTTGTTCGGAATCTGGTCCGGCCGGTTGCCGGTCTTGACGGGGATGTTCCGCGTCTTCGCGTCGTTCTTGTCCACGATGGTCAGCGTGCGCCCGTTGCGGATGGCGGCGTAGCCGTTTTTGTTCAGCTCGAAATTGAGCAGGTCCACCGCCTCGTCGCGCGTCATCGGATGGCTGCTGATGACGCTGACGCTGCCGTTCACGCGCGCATCCAGCACGATGATGAAACCGGCGGCGTCGCTCAAATAATTCAGCACCATCTCCAGCGGCGCGTTGCGGAAGTTCAGCCGCAGTTCGTCCGGGTTGTTCGTGCCGCTCGCCTCGGCCGGCGGCACGAACCTCGACTCCAGGTTTTCGCCGGGCGCGGCCTGGTTCGTCGCCGGCAGGATCACCAGCGGCTCCGCCAGCGGCCTTTTCTCCGGGGCGGGGTTGTTTGCCGCCGCCGCCACGGCGTCGGCGAGGGCGGCGATGGCTTCGGGCGCTGGCGGCGGCGCGGGTTCCGTGCCGGCGGGCAGCGGAGTGTTGCCATTGCCCGGGTCTGGCACCGGCTGCGCGCCGGCCGAAATCAACCAGCCCGCCGCGCCGGCGGCCATGAGGTTCAAGAGGATTTGTTTCATTGGCTTTCCTTTGCTCGCAATTCCATCAGTCGTTTCAAAACATCATTCTGGCCCAGCGCCGGCGATGGCACCGGAGCCGTGGTGTCGTCAGCCGGCGCGCTGCCGGACGGAGTGCCCGCCGGCAGTTCCCGGGAATCGGACAGCGTCCACTTGCCGCCTGCCTGGCGCACCACGTCGCCGATTTTCAATTCCAGCTGGCCGGCCTCGTTCGTGGTCGCCAGTGTCACATGGTCAGCGGTGATTTCCGTCACCGTGTAACCCGCGATTTTTTGCGCGACGGGCAGAACTTGTTTCAACTCGTCCGCATTGCCGCTGAAGAAGGCGAACCGCCCTTTTTGATAGCTCATCGTCCCGACCAGGGAAAACGCCGGTGCCGACGCCGGAACATGTGTGTGCGTGATGTGCGTATAGGTATTCGGAGACGTGTAATGCGGCTGGCGGTTCGGATCAAAAATGTTCCGCTCCGTCACGAACCGGCGGAACGCCGCGTAATCCGTCGCGCCCGGAACGCCGTTCGTCTGCGCGCCGGCGAGCAAGGCGTGCGTCGCCGCGCCAGCCGCCAGCAAAATGATTTTTACGCGCGTCAGTTTCATTGGCGGTTGGGTTGAAGCAGCGCCAGCCCGTTGATTTCCGCGCTCAAGGTCATTTGCTGGCCCTCCTTGTCGCGCGCCGTGAGTTCGAGCGAATCGAGCCGTAGCGCCAGCGGCCCGCGCTCCAGGTCGTAGAGAAACTGGCTCAACGTGCCGAGGCTGCCGGCGGTCTCCACCCGGCAGGTCAGCGTCAGGTAATTCGTGGACTCGTTTTTCCATTGCGGCATCAGGCTCGTCACCTCCGCGCCGCTGCTGCGCGACCAGCCGTCCACCGCCGTCAGCAGTTTTTGCTCCGCGAGCGATGTGTTCGCCGGCAGCGCGTTCGCCGTCATGTCTGCCCAGCGGCTGCGGATGCCGGCCTCGCGCCGGAGCAACTGCCGGCCTTCGGCGACTTGGGTGCGCAATTCCCTGATCTGCGCCTGCCGCGATGACCACCAGCCGCCCAGCGGTTCGAGAATGAAATCCACTCCCACCAGCAGCGCAAACGCCGCAACGGTCAGGACCACAAGAAATTCCTGGCGGTTCCTAATTTTCACTGCCGCCTCCATTTTTGTAGGTGAAGCTCAACACAAATTGCATCGGCGCCTTGCCGCGGCTTTGTTCGTGATGCACGCCGGACACGCCGGGCAGCGCGCTCAATTGCGATTCCACAGCAAGCACCGCCGAACTGTCGCGGGCCGTGCCGGAGCACGTCACCCTATCGCCGTCATGCACGGTGAGGTTTTTCGCCGTCACCGAGCCGTCCTCCGGAAACGCCAGCGTCAACTGCCGCAGGATCGAAAGGTGCTTGAACGAGCCGTCATACCACGGGCGATACTGACGGATGTTGTCCTGAATGGCCGACAGCTCGCCGACCTTCGCCGCCATGCGCGACCACTGCGAGCGGTAGTGCCAAAGCTGGATTTGCTGGATCAAAAACGCCGCGAGCAAAACCGCCGCGACGCCGCCCGCCACCGCGCCCGTCGTGCGCAGCCGGCCGGAGGAATATTTCCTGGCGAACTGCTCGATGAAGTTCGGCTTCGGCGGCAGAAATTCAAACGCCGTTTTTTGCCCGGCCAAATATCTTGCCGCGAGACTGAACGCCGGTGACACCGGGGCTTCCACCGGCGGCGTCGGGCCAAATTCATCCGGCGCATAGGCCGAGACGAACTCCCCCCGCAAGCCCGCCGGCGCCAGGCGCCGTTCCAAGTCGTCCGCCAGCGGCTGCGCCAGTTCGCGCGGGCCGAAAATGCGGAGGCGTTTCATCGCGTCGCGCAGCGCGCCCGGCAACTGGCCGAGTGTGATGCGCAGTTCGCGCGCCACCACGTCCGCGTGCCATGTGCGCCGCCCGGCCTCGTCGGCCACCGCGCCATCGAGCGAACGCAGGGCCGCCACGCCGCCGCCGGCGGAGATTTGCAGTCCGACGTTGCTCTCGCCGATGTGCAGTGCCAGCACCGGTGGCGACGAGACCTCGCCCGGCGGTTGCAGCGCCGAGATGCCCAGCGCAAAGCTGACGGGCTTGAGTTTCGCCGCCAGCAAAACATTTTCCAGCGCCGCGAGGTGCGTGTTCGGAATGCCCGCGAACAAAACATTTTGCTTCCCGTCGGCCAGCGGGCTGCGCGAATCGGAAATTTGCAGCGTCGCCGCGTCCGCGTGAAAGCCTTTTTCGGCTTCCAACTGCAGCAGGCTCGCCGCGTCCGCCTCCGGCAGCGGCGGCAGCTCGGTCTGCACCGTCAGCACCCATTTGAGCGGCACGCCGAACACACAGTGGCGCTCGCGCACGCCGGCGGCGTCCAGGTGATTGCGGATTTCCCGGCCGACAAGTTCCGGCGCGGCCGTGAGCGGGTCCAGCGCCAGCATCACGGAAAATCGTTGCAGCCCGGCGAACGATCCGTTCGCGCGCCTGAGCACCACGCCGTCGAGCCGGCCGCCGTCCAGCGCGAGCCCGAGCACCGCAGTCAGCTTTCTGGCTTTGCCAAATTTGAATTTGAAATCGGGTTTCATGGCGTGTCCTTCGCCACCAAAGTTTCCCGCGTCTTTCCGCCCAGCGCCCAGCCCAGCCGGCTCAAGTCCTGGCGGTAGAGGATTTTCGGCACGCCGTCGCTCACGTCAAAAATGAATTTCACCCGCCGGTAGCCGCGCCCAAACGGCCCGACCGCCGCGATGTCCGCCGTAAACTGGTAGCTGTGCGTGGTCAGCCAGTCGCCCTTCGCCAGCGCCGTGACGACCGGGCTGTTGTTGCCCAGCGCGTCAATCACCCACGCGATGGAGCCAAGGTTGTTCGCGTTTTGCTGACGGTAGGCAACCAGCGTCTGCGCGGCGCTGATGGCCGTCTGCTCGTCAATGTTGGCCCCCATGAAGATCGCGATCAGCACGTCCGTGCCGGCGGTGTTCGCGTTCACGCGGTTGCGGATGTAAGTGTTGGTGCTGGTCGTGATGTTGTCGGCGAAGAGTGAAAAGTCGGACGAACTCATGCCCGCGTTTTTGCAGCGCAGGCAGAAATCGAGGAGGCCTTGGCAGTTGTTGACCACGCGCGGATTGCCGGGATTCGGATGAATGGAGCGGTAAATGGACTGCGCCATGCTGGTCGCGCTGCTCGTCCCGGCGCTTTGAAACAGGGAGCGGAACTGGTTTTGGGTGGCGGTGTTGACATTCGTCAGCGTCGTGCCGTCGGCATGGAAATTCGGCTCGCGCGTGTAGACCGTCACATATTCAAACAGGCCGGGATCCAGTTCGCCATTGCCGTTCAAATCTTTTTCGTTCGCGTCGAGCACGCCGTTGCGGTTCAAATCCTCGCCGACCAGCATGTCCTCCGTCGCGCCATAAACCAGCCGGAGCTCGTCCACCGTCTCGAACGGCGCGTTTTTCGCCACATAGCCGAGCGACGCGTAATCCAACGCCACGTCGCCGTTCGTGCCACGCCAGTCCATGGTGTTTTCGGAAAAATCCGGCGTGGTATTCGGCAAATACTGAAAGACATTCGTGCTGACATTGTTCAAATTCAACTTCCCCCCCTCGTCCACCAGGCCGAAATACGGCTCGGTGGAATTGCCTTCGGCCGGGTCGCGGCCAATGAGCCAGAACTTCGCGTCGCCCACCGGCACGGCGGCGCATTTGAACTGCGTGCTATCCGGCACCGCGCCGTTGGTGGCATAATTCTGCAGCACCAGGCTGACGTAGCGCGCCGCGCCCTCGATGGCCTGGTCCGCCTCGGTGCCGCTCACGCGGTTGTCCGCCGCGCGCAACTCGTAGGTCATCGTGTTCGCAAAATACAGCGCGATGCTGACCAGGCCAATGCACACCCACAGGACAATGATGAGCACCGAACCGGATTGGGAGCGGGAGAAACACCCATCATCCAACATCCGACTTTCAACATTAAACGCCCGCGCGCCGTGCGCCCGGTTGGGCGTCAAGCGTGGGGCGTTGAATGTTGAATGTTGAACCTTCATTTTTTAATTTCCCGTCGCACTGGCCAAAACCATGTTCGTCCGCGTTACGCTGTCAATCGGCACCACCAGCCGGATCGGCTCCATCGTTGCATCCGCACCCGCCAACTGGATTTCCACGCGCACGGCCAGCGGCAGATTGGTCGTGGCCGAGGTCGGGTTGCTGGTGTCCCAGGCATCCTGCCATTGCGCGCCGTCGTAGCCGGAAAACTTCACGCTCGCCACGCCGGTCAACAGCCGTTGGTCGTCCACGACCGGCGTGGTCGTGGACAGCAAATTCCTCAAAACACTGCGATACAAATCGCGCCGGCCGGAAACCGTGGCGGAATTTTTCAGCTCATAGGTCACGCGCTGGATGTCCGCCCACGGCGCATTCGCGCCCAGCGCGCCGGTCGCGGTGAAGATTTCCGCCGCCGCCGGCTCGCTGACACCGACACTGCTGATGCCGTTGCCCAGGCGGAAGCTGCCGGAGAGAAATTTGCTCGTGCCGTTCGTCGGCGTGACGACGCATTGCAGGTCGCGCCGCAGAAACGTGAACGTCTGGTCCACCGGCGTCGCGGCGTCCACCACCTCGGTCGTCGCCTCGCGCAAATGCAGCGCGGTGAAGAGCACGGCATTGACGGCCACCAAAACGAGCGCCGCCACGCCGATGGCGAGAATCATCTCGACCAGCGTGAAACCAGATTTCGAATGGCGAGTTTCAAATGGCGAATGCTTCGCCACGCCACGCGCGGCAGCCATTCGTAGTTCGTCATTCGTAATTCGAATTTTCATTCACTGCGTCAGGTTCATATTTGTCGCGCCCGGCAGGCTCGCAAGCGTGTCCAGCTTCACCGCATAGTCTTTGCCCTGCGCGGAAAATCTCACTTCCGCCGTCACCACCTGCATCGTCGAATCTTCGGGCCACGACTGGCTCGTGAGCGTCCAGCGCAATGCCTGCCCGCCCTCGCTGGTCGTGCCGCTCTGCGTGCCATTGCTCCAGTTCGTCAGCACCAGGCTCTCGTTCAAAATCCGGTCGGCCACGCGCACCGCCGCGCCCTTGCGCGCCGCGACCTCGCCCGCGAGGCTCGCCAGATGCATCGCCTCGACCGCCGCCGGTATCACAATGGCGAGAAACAGCATCGCCGCCAAAACCTCGGCCAGCGTGAAGGCGGCGCAGTGGGACCGGCGTCTCGCCTGTCGTGTCCCTGCCCGCAACTGGACAGGCAAGATGCCTGTCCCACGATTATTTTTCCGGGTCGCGAATTTCATAACCGGTGCGGCCGCTGTTCAAACTCAACCAGCGCGAAAAACCCGCGCTATCGGTCATTTTCAAAACCGGCGGACTGTTTTCGTCCACCGTGCCATCCGCCAAAAATCTCACCGCCGGCAAATTCCTGAAGGTCAGCGGCGCCGCCGCGCCGACATTTTGCACCGCGATTTGCAATGTCGAATCCAGCGCCAGATTCTCCGCCTTCGCGTCGCCGTTCGGCCCGATCGTCTCCGCTTCCAAACCGTAGTTGCCGGTTTTTTCGTCAATCCACAGCATCATCGGCATGCCCTCGGACACCGCCCGGCTCTGGCCGGCGTGCATCAGCGCCGCCAGCCGCCGCGCCTCGGCATCCAGCGCCCGGCCGCGCACGAAATTTGACAGCGCCGGCGCCGCGAGCGACGTGGCAATCACCAGCAGCGCCAGCACGAGCAGCAGCTCGACCAGCGTGAAGGCGGCGGCGAATTTCGAGTTGCCGATTTCAAATGACGAATGGAAGCCGGAGATTCGCGCCGTCGGCGTTCGCGGTTCGGAGTTCGTAATTCGCGATTTCATTTCGACCAGTTGCCAATGTCATCGTCCGTGCCTTCCTTGCCGTCCGGCCCGACCGACAGCAAATCGTAGGAAGCCGCGTTGTGCTTGCCGGGGAAATAATAGAGGTAGTTGTTGCCCCACGGATCCTGCGGGATTTTGTCAAGATACGGCCCGTGCCAGTTCTTCGCGTTGCTGGGCGCGGTCACCAGATCCTGAATCGACTTGGGATAAAACCCGTTGTCCACCTCGAATGCGTCGAGCGCGGTCTTGATCGAGGATAAATCGGCGTGCGCCGCCGTGACGCGCGCCTGCTCGCTGCGGCCGACGATCTTCGGAATGACCAGCGCCGCGAGAATGCCGATGATGGTGACGACCAGCAGCATTTCCACGAGGGTGAACGCCCGGCGCAGTTTCGTTTTGGGGAGGTATGTCATTTTGATGTTCATAATTCTTTGATTTTATTTGATGTAATCCTGCAACGAGAAAATGGGCAGCAACATGCTGATGAAAATGACCCCGATGAAGCCGGCGATGAGAAACAGCATCAGCGGCTCGGCGAACGCCACGGCGGTTTTCAGATTGCGGTCGAGGTCGAATTCCGTCACGCCGGCGACGCGCACGAGTTCGGCATCCAGCCGGCCGCTTTCTTCGGCGACCGAGATCATTTCCAGCACCGAGCCGGAGAACAGGATTTTGCAGTCGGCCAGGCTCTGACCCAGCCGCCCGCCCTGCTGCACGCGCTCAATGGACTGGCCGACGGTGTCCACGAGAATCTGGTTGCCGATGGAGCGGCGCGAAACATTCAAGCCCTGCACCAGCGGCACGCCCGCGCCGAGCAGCGTGCCGAGCATCCGGCAGAACCGCGCCATCGCGAATTGCGCGATGAGCGGGCCGACCAGCGGCGATTTCAAAACCAAGCCTTCCCACATTCGCTTGCCTTTTTCGGAAACAAACCACGCACGGACGAGAAAGCCGATGGCGACCATTCCGAGCACCACAAAAATGCCATACGCGCGAACGAGTTGGCTCAAGCCGATGACCAGTTGCGTGATCAGCGGCAGCGAGCCGTGGACGCTGGCGAAAACTTTCTGAAATTTCGGGATGAAGAATATCAGCAGCACCGACAGCACCACCAGCGCGAGGAACAACAGGATGAGCGGATAAATCATCGCGGTCATCACCTTCGACTTCAGCTCCTTTTCGCGCGTCTGGAAATCCGCGATCTGCGCCAGCACCACGTCCAGGAAACCGCCGGCCTCGCCGGCCTCGACCATCGCGACATAGACGCGCGGAAATGTTTCCGGCGATTTCGCCATCGCGTTCGCCAGCGACATGCCGTCCACCACGAGGTCGTGGATTTGTTTCCACTGCGTCTTGGACGCCGGCGACGACGCCTCTTTTTGTAAAATCACCAGCGCGCGGCTCAACGGCACGCCGGCCGCCAGCAAACTGGAAAGCAGCCGCGTGAAATTTTCCAGTTCCTTCGCCGAGACTTTTTTGGACGCAAAATCGAAAGTGATATTTCCCAACGAGGACGGCGCGGTGGAACCGTTTTTACCGGCAGCGCCCTTCTCCGCCAGGTTCACCGGGCGCAAGCCAAGCGCTTCCATCTGCCGCAGCGCGTCGGGGCGACCGGCGGCTTCCAGCATACCTTCGGCCATTTTGCCGTCGGACTGCAAGGCCTTGTAGGAAAATGTGGGCATGAATTTTTAACGTGCCACCGCGATGCTTGCCGCCGATTCGCCGGCTTGGTTCTTCGTCGCGGTTTCAACTTCCTTGGCCGTCGTGACGCTCAGAACTTCCTCGACCGTCGTGACGCCGGCGGCGACGAGGCGCCAGCCGTCTTCGGCCAGCGTGCGCATGCCGGCGTTGCGCGCGGCGGCGCGGATTTGATCCGTCGAGGCGCTTTTCAAAATCAACTGGCGGATTTCCTCGTCGGTGTCCATCCACTCAAAAATTGCGTGCCGGCCGAAGAAGCCGGTGTTGCGGCATTCGCGGCAGCCGACGGATTTGTAAATCGTCTTGTCCGCCGGAATGCCGAGCTTGGCCTTGAACGCTGCCGCCGTGGCCGAATGGTCGGCCTGTTTGCAGTGCGGGCACAGCACGCGGACGAGGCGTTGCGCCAGCACGGCTTCGAGCGACGAGGCGACAAGATACGGCTCCACGCCCATGTCCACGAGCCGCGTCAGCGCACCGGGCGCGTCGTTCGTGTGCAGCGTGGAAAAAACCAAATGGCCGGTGAGCGACGCCTGCACGGCGATTTGCGCGGTCTCGGCGTCGCGGATTTCGCCGATGAGAATCACGTCGGGGTCGTGGCGCAGAATCGAGCGCAAGCCGCGCGCAAAGGTGAGGCCGGACTTTTCGTTGACCTGAATCTGGTTGACGCCCTTGAGCTGATATTCCACCGGGTCTTCCACGGTGATGATTTTACGGACGGCGTCGTTGATTTCGTTCAACGCGGTGTAAAGCGTGGAAGTTTTACCGGAACCAGTCGGGCCGGTGACCAAAATAATTCCGTGCGGCAAACCGAGGACGTGCTGGAAATGTTCCAGTTCGCGCGGCGCCATGCCGATTTCGCCGAGGCCGCGCAGCGTGGAATTCTGCCGCAGCAGACGCATCACCACCGCCTCGCCGTGCAACATCGGAATGATGGAAACGCGGATGTCCACCTCGGCCTGGTCAATGCGAACCTTGATGCGACCGTCCTGCGGCAGGCGTTTTTCCGCGATGTTGAGATGGCTCAAAATCTTGATGCGCGAGACAATGGCTGGCTGAAATTGTTTGAGCTGCGGCGGCACGGCGGTGTCCTGCAACTCGCCGTCAATGCGATAGCGGATTTTGAATTCGTCCTCGAACGGTTCGAGGTGAATGTCCGAGGCGCGCAGTTCGATGGCGTCTTTCAAAACCTGGTTGACGAATCGGATGATGGACGCCTCGTCCTCTTCGCCGGAATCGAGATTGGTGTCCTCGGCGTTTTCGTCAACGACCTGGATGGTTTTTCCCTCGTCGAGCGTGCCAATGGTGTCGGCACCGACGCCGAGGCGTTTTTTGATTTCGCGCTGGATGGCTTCGGTGGCGGCGAGCACCGGCTTGAGATTCAAGCCGGTCAAAGTTTTCAGCGCGTCAAAACCTTGCGTGGCAAACAGGCGGCTGGTCGCAACTTCAACGTGGCCGTTATCGCGCTTGAGCGGCAGGAGTTCTTCCTTCAGTAAAATTCGCGCGGGGAAAAGTGAGAGCAGCTGACGATCCGGCTCAACATCTTCGAGCGTCGTGTAGCCGAGGCCGTATTCGGTCGCGAGCCAGCGGAGAATCTCCTCTTCGCTGGCCAGGTTCAGTTTCGCGAGCGCGAGCGCATCCAGCGAAGACAGTTGCCGGGACGCGATCATGCGTTCCAGCAACTGCCTTGAATCTTGGACGGGCGTGGCGGTCATGAGGATTTAGCAGCAGGAGACGACGTTCAGGAGTCGCAAATCATTTCCATTTGAGCCTCGTCACCCCGGCGCCGGCAGTTATTTAGCTCAGTTTACCAAGCCGAGCAGGTAAGCCTCCGCCTCCTGTTTGGACGTGAGCACCGCTTTCAAATCAGCTTGGGCCGCTTCGAGCTTGACCTGCTTGGCTTGTTGTGCAGCCTTGTATTTGGCCAGCAAATCCTTGATTTGCAAGGCCGGCGCGTTGTCGTCAATCGCCTTTTGTAGGGCTTCCTGCTCCGGGCTGGTTTGGCCGAACATGCCGCCGCCGCGTAGCCGGCCGGGGCTGTTATTGGCCTGGTCGCCGGGGTTGCCGCCACCGTGGATGCGACCGCCGCCAAACATCCGGCCCATGCCGCCGGTGCCGACCGCCATGCGGGCATCCATGACTTTCTGGACGAGCGGTTTGACAGCATCCCATTCGGTATCGTTGGTAAAACCGAGTTGGTCCTGAACCCGTTCCAGGATGCGTGCCTGCATCTGCTGCCGGAACTGGGCGGGGTCAAAGTTGCCGCCGCCGGGGCCGCCGCGCTGACGAAGCTGGCCGCCGCCGTTTTGGTTGGGGTTATTATTGTCCTGTGCAAGCAGGCTGGAGGCACTGAGGGCGGCCGTGGCAGCCACGGCGCACAAGGTGATGAGGCGATTAAATTTCATATACAATTGCTGTTTGTTGTGGTTGGTTTTTTGGGGCGCGCATGGCGCCGGCACGAAAACCACCAGTCGCAAGAGATGTGCCAACTCAAAAAGCACGCATTTGCTGGCCTGCCGAGCGGTGCTGTTCATTTATTGCCCGCCCAAACAGCGGCGGCCGCGCAGAAGTTGCGCAGAAAAGCGGCTCCGCGCCCCGGGGTCTGCCCGTCGGTCAGGCGCGCAGAATTTCTTCAGCCGCGCGTTTCACGGCTGCAACCAGTTCCCTGGGCCTTAAAACCTTGGCGTCGCCGCCCCAGCTCAAAACCCAGCGCTGCACTTCGGCCAGGCTGGAAAGCTTCATTTTCAATTCCGCGCCGCCGCCTTTCCAGTCGCGCAGGACCTGCGAGGGATGCCATTTTTTTTCGCGGATGTAATCTGCCGCCCGGGCGCTGAACCGGATAACCACCTCAAACTCGCCTTCGCCGGCGTGAACGCCGAAGCTGTCGCGCAGCCGTTTCTCCAAAGAAAATTTCTGCGGGCGCTCAAAGGTTTTGCCGGTCGGCTTGACCGACTGGATGCGCGCCGGGACAAACGTGCGCAGATCTTTGCGCGCGTGGTCGTAGGCGAACAGATACCACTCGCCGTTGATGTTCGCCAAATGATACGCCTCCACCAGGCGCTTCTCGGCGGGCTGGCCGGGCTTGCGGTATTGCAATTCCAGTTGCTGCCGTTGCGCCACGGCCTTGGCCAGCGTGTCCAGGATTTCCAGATTGAGAATCGGCTCGGCGCGCGTGCGGAAAGAAATGGTGCGCTCAAGGTCGGCAAGATTTAGCGAAATGGTGTCCGGCAGCGCCTGCTCCATTTTTTTGATCGCGCTCAACAACGGTTTCTCAAAGCTCGTGCCGCGATATTGCTGCAGGGCTTTTTCGGCGACGACGAGCGCGAAGATTTCGCCCTCGGTGATCTGCATCGTCGGAAACGCGCTGACTTCGGCGGTATAACGAAAACCATTCCGGGAAAAGTCGAACGCCACCGGCAAATTGAGCCGGTCGCGCATGAACTCGATGTCGCGATGGATCGTCTTGGTGGAGACTTCCGCTTCACGCGCCAGCCGGCTGGCGTTGGGAAAGGCGCCGGCCTGCAACGCCTGATGAATCCGCAGCATCCGTTCGAGAGGCGGACGGGAAAGCAGACTGCGCCGCTTGGAATCGTTCAATCGTCGCATGGGGTCCCAATTTGACGATCTGACAGTTCAGCCAATCACGAACCCTTTTCCATCTTCGCCAGGAACTCGTCGTTGGTCTTGAATTTCTTCAGCGCGGCGGTGAGCGTCTCCATCGCTTCGATGGGGTTCAAGTCCACCATGGTGCGGCGCAGCTTGCGGATGGCTTCGAGATTCTTCGCCGGGAAAAGTTTTTCCTCCTTGCGCGTGCCGGATTTGGGTATGTCAATCGCCGGATACAAACGGCGGTCGGAAAGTTTGCGGTCCAAAATCAACTCCATGTTGCCCGTGCCTTTGAATTCCTGGAAAATCAATTCATCCATGCGCGAACCGGTGTCCACCAGCGCCGTCGCGAGAATCGTCAGCGAGCCGCCGTTCTCGATTTTGCGCGCGGAGGCGAACATTTTGCGGGGAATTTCCAAGGCGCGGGCATCCACTCCGCCAGACATCGTGCGGCCGCTGCCGCTATGCACGCTGTTGTAAGCGCGGGCGACCCGGGTCAATGAGTCGAGCAGCACAAAAACATCCTTGCCGGATTCGACGATGCGGCGGCAGCGCTCAATCATGAAGCGTGACAGGCGGACGTGCGTATCCAAGTCCATGTCGTTTGAGGACGCGACGACCTCGGCCTTCACCGAGCGCTGAAAATCGGTGACTTCCTCCGGACGTTCGTCAATCAGCAGCACCATGGAATGCACCTCCGGATGGTTGGTGGTGATGGCGTTGCAAATCTGCTTGAGGATGGTCGTCTTGCCCGTGCGCGGCGGCGCGACAATGATGCCGCGCGTGCCTTTGCCGAGGGGCGTGACCAGGTCAATCACGCGCGTCTCGATCAGTTCCGGCGTGGTCTCCAATTTGAATTTCTCAATCGGATCAATGCTCGTCAGGTTCTCAAAGCGCACCGCCTTGGTGTAATCCTGAAACGCCATGTCGTTGATCTTCTCCACCGACTTGAGCTGCGGGCTGGTGCCGCGATGCGGCGGCTGCGTGGTGCCCTCCACAAAGCTGCCCTCCCGCAGGAAGCTCCGGCGGATGGTGTCCGGCGTCACGAAAATGTCCGTCGGCTTGGGATGGAAATGGTTTTGCGCCGTGCGCAGGAAGCCAAAGCCCTTCTCGGAAATTTCGAGATAGCCGGCACCGTAATTGGCGTTGGGCGTTTTATCGCCGTTGGCTTGCGTTTCGCTCATAAAGATGTGCTGTGGCCGAAGGTTGAAACCCTTCCGAAAAATTGCTGGAAAAGTGAACTTTGGAAAACGTCAGCGGCACAGAAGCCGCCCACTTGAACCTTCGACAGTCCTTTATTTACGGGCAAATGGCACGAAATGCAACAAGTATTTTTATCCGCCGATTTCGCCGAGGAACACCGTTTGGTTCACACAGAGGCGTAATCTGCGGTAAACCTGCGTCCTCGGCGGATTGCCCAAATCAGCCGCCCACTTCCGCCCGGGCTTCGGCCGCCAGCGCGGTGCTCAAGTAGCGTTCGCCGGTCGAGCAGGCAATCGTCACGATGATTTTACCCTTGTTTTCCGGGCGTTTGGCCACTTCGATGGCGGCGATGACGTTCGCGCCGGTCGAGATGCCGACGAGAATGCCTTCTTCCTTCGCGAGCCGCCGGGCCATCGCAAACGCGTCGTCATTGGTCACTTGAACGCATTCGACAATCTGCGGATGGCCCGCGCTGTCCTTCAAATGCAAATTTTTCGGGACGAAACCGGCGCCGGTGCCTTGGATCTTGTGCGGACCGGGTTTGACCGGCTGGCCGGCGAGCGTCTGCGAAATCACCGGGGAATCTTTCGGCTCCACGGCGATGGCCTGAAACGACGGCTTCTTCGGCTTGATGAATTCCGCGACGCCGGTGATGGTGCCGCCCGTGCCGACGGCGGATATCAAAATATCAATCTTGCCGTCCGTGTCTTCCCAAAGTTCAACCGCCGTGGTCTTGGAATGAATCGCCGGATTCGCGCCGTTTTCAAACTGCTGCGGAATCCATGAATTCGGCGTTTCTTTCGCCAGCGCTTCGGCACGGGCAATCGCGCCTTTCATGCCTTCCGCGCCGGGCGTCAAAACCAACTTCGCGCCGAGCATCGCCAGCAAGGTGCGACGTTCGAGCGACATCGTTTCGGGCATGGTGAGAATGAGCTTGTAGCCTTTGGCCGCCGCGACGAACGCGAGCGCGATGCCGGTGTTGCCGGAGGTCGGCTCGATGATGACGGTGTCTTTTTTGAGAATGCCGCGCTGCTCGGCGTCCGCGATCATCGCCATGCCGATGCGATCCTTGACGCTGCCCAGCGGATTGAAGAATTCGCACTTGAGCAGGATGGTGGCGTCCACGCCGGCGGTGACTTTGTTCAGTTTGACCAGCGGCGTGCGGCCGACGGTCTCGACGATGTTGTTGTAAATGCGTCCCATATATAATAAGTGGTTAATTGTTTTAGTAAGCCAAGATTGTGACGAGACTGGCACCAGTGCAAGCGGATTTTTTTCTTCCCTCCTCGTTCTCGCCTTGTCCTTGAGTTGGATTCTCGCTTGCGATGATCAGAATGAGGACGATTTTGAAAACAATAAGTCCCGGTCCTACCTTGCGGTCGAACCGGGACAAATGGGGGATGGGCGTTCGCCATGCGCTCTTTCCCGAACCGGCATTGGGCGCTCTCCTCGCGGAGGCTGCCGGCTTCCCGACGCCATTCTCCACGGCAAGCGGAGTTATCGGCCTCGTAGCAGGGCCGTCCGGCGCTTTGCAGCGCGCGGATTTCGAGTGAGGCTTTTCAGCTCGCTTCGGCTGGTGGTTGCGCCACCGGCCTGCCAACCAGGTCAAGACACGCCTGCGAATCTCATTCGCGTCTTGACCACTGGTTCCGGGTCAGCCACCGCTTTTGGCGGTGCGTTCGCCCCGAACCACGGGTCTCGCCTCTGCTCTCTCAAGCTGCCTTTTATCTCACAGTCCAGCGGTGTCGTTTTTAACATCGCCGGCCTTGGAAGTTTTTCACGGAACCTGCCGAGTTCCCGTGTTCTTCCCGATGCGGGCGCTCCTTTTGTCCGCCTTTCGGCGTTTTTCTTTGGGCGGTTTCAATTTTATGCAAACCCGCCAGAGCCGTCCGCACCGTGCTGATGCACAGTAGCAACTGTTCACCCTCTGGGTGACTGCGATTCGCCCGGAACCGAAACTTCTCCGGGCTACTTGACTCAACTCGAAGCGGCTTCTCATCGCTTCTCGCTGCCAAGTCCCTCATTCGCATTTGGCATGTGCGACCATGCCAGAGGAACTGGTGAATTCTGCCTCGCCGGAACTTGCGCTCCGGTTCCGAGGAGCCGGGTCAACCAGCCTGACCCGACTTTTCCCCAGTCGCCTGGGATTATCCTGAAACGAACAACCTCAATTTTACTCGCCATTGCCCGCTTCGTTCTTTCAATGAACTGGAAACACTCTAGCAGAGATTTCATTTCTGCCCACCAATTGATATGCACCGGTTATCCACCAGAATCCGGCGGTGAAGAATCAGCGAACAACGTAGATTTTTTTGCAAGGTCAAGGCTTCCGGCACGGCCGCCAATAAATTATTCACCGCCCAACCAGGGCCAAACCGGCGGCGGTGAATAAGTCGCCAAAGGAAAAGCGGTGGGCGGCAAGCGAAAACCTTGGTCGCAAAAATGCGCAGAAAGCGCAAAAGGGGGAAAACCGGAGTGGTTTGAACAACCAAGCACAAAGTCACAAAGGTGAAACCGAAAATCTGAAATCTAAAAACAACGGCTCGCAACCTTCGCGCCCTGGCGTTTTGGCGTTGAAGTGCTTCGCCGTTCAGCCCAGATGGTTCGCCGCGCCGGCCAGGCCGGTGACGATTTCATCGCGCGTCCTGGCATTGCGGATGCGGACGTAGGCGTCGTTTTCCAGCCGCGCGGTGTGGGCCACCTTCAATTCCTGCGCGCGCTTGAACTGCTTGTCCGGTTTCGTCGGCGTGAGCGGATATTCGACCGCATAGCCGGCCGCGCGCAGCTCGTGGACGAGCTTCAATGAAACCGGCCGCAGCGCCTCGTCTTCGATCAGCACAAACACGTCCATGTGCGAATCGAATTTCGGCAGCCGGCCGCGCGCCTTGAGCAATTCCAGCAGCACCACGTCGCCCATGCCGAAGCCGAGCGCCGGCAGGCTGACCTTGTCGCCGCTGATCAGTTTCACCAGGTTGTCGTAGCGGCCGCCGCCGGCGATGGCGCGGAACTCGCCCTTGCGGTCAAAGGCCTCAAAGACCACGCCGGTGTAATACGCCAGGCCGCGGATGACCTGGTAATCAATCCTCACAAAATCCTTCAGCCCGCGCGCGGCGAGATTTTTCAGGATCGTCTCCAGTTCCGCGGTCGGCTGGCCGGCGGCGATGAATTCATTCACCTTCGCCAGCGAAAAATTCAGCGCCGCCAGTTTCTTTTCCGATTCGTCCGCCGACGAACGCTCCAGCTTGTCAATGATCTGGAAAAATGCGTATTCGTGCGCGTGGTCGCCGCCGCCGCGCTTAAAAAATTCCTGCCAGGCGTTGCGGCTGCTCAAGCGGATGACGAAATCCTCCGCCGTCAGGCCGAACGCGCGCAGCGTGTCAATCAGCAGCGCGATCAGTTCCGCGTCCGCCGCCGGATCGGTTTCGCCAATCAAATCGGCGTTGAACTGAAAATGCTCGCGCAGCCGCCCTTTCTGCTGGCGCTCATAGCGGAAGAGCTGCGGAATGGCAAACCACTTGATGGGCTTTTTGTAATTGCGCTCGTGCGCGGCGACCATGCGCGCCAGCGTCGGCGTCATCTCCGGGCGCAGCGCGATGGCGCGTTCGCCCTTGTCGGTGAAATTATAGAGCTGCCCGACGATTTCCTCGCCGGATTTGGTGGTGAACAGTTCCAGTGGTTCCAGCGGCGGACCGTCATATTCGCGAAAGCCGTAGCGTTTGGCGATGGTGCGCCACTGGTCGAAAATATATTGGCGCGCGTCCGCACTCCACACGTCGGTGTGCGGCAGCGGTTCGGGATAAAAATCGCGGAATCCAGGCAGTCGTTCCATGCCCGTATTCTAGGAAAGAAAACGAATTAGGAAAGCAGGAAGGCAGGACGGCCATTTCCACCACGAAACACACCTTTTCGCTTTCGGGTGTTTTGTGTATTCCGTGGTTAATCTGTATTTACGTTTTCGGCGTCAGCTTCAGCACCTCGGCGCGCATTTCCTTGCCGGCCTTGAATTTCACCATGGCGCGGACGGGAATCGGCACGTCCGTTTCCGGCTTGTTCGGGTTGCGGCCGACGCGCGCCTTGCGGATCTTCACGTCGAACACGCCGAAGTTGCGCAGTTCCACCTTGTCGCCCTTCGCGAGCGCCTCGGTGATGTAGTTCAGGGTTTTTTGCACCACCTCAAACACCTGGGTCTGGATCAGCCCGGTTTCTTCACTGATGCGGATGACGAGATCACGTTTGGTTAGAGTCATAATTTTGCGCGCTGACGGTTTTCATTTTCTATTGCACCACCCGAATTGTCCAGAAATCACTGGCCAGACTGGCCTCGGTCACATACGCGTAAGGCAGGGTGAAATAGCCTTTCAGGCCCCAGCCCGCGCCCCACGAATTGCGCACCAGAAACCACTGTTTCACATCGTCGTAACCCACGCCGACGACCGCGTGGCCGCCGACCACGGATTCGCCGGCCCCCGGCAAACCGGCATGGCCGGTCCGGGCCACCGCCACGCTCTCGAAACTTTCATACACCGTGAAGCCGAACACCACCGGCCAGCCCGCCGCCAGGCAGCTTTTCAACGGCCCCAGCGACTGCGTCAAGCGCTGGTAGGAAACCACCTTGTATTTCAAGGCATCCGCGTAGCACGCCGCCACCGGTTTGGTTTTGAATTTTGAAATGACATAAGGCCATTCCACTTCCGGGCAATCGCCCTGCCGGGCCACGCTCTTGATGCCGTCGCGGATTTGCGCCCCGCTGTCCGCCGCCACCGAATGTTCCATCACCCGCTCGTTGTAATAAATGAACAGCCGCGACGGGACAAAATCGGAAAGCTGCTGCTTGCGCCGGTCAAACTGGATGGCGGCGGCAATGGCGTTGGCCGTGCAACTGCCGAGCTCTCCCTGGTCATACACCGGCGGGCAATGCGGCCGCAAATCCACTTTCGCCGGCAGCGGTGCCAGCCCCAGGGCCGGGGCGGCGTAACAATGATCCCGCTGATCCGGCAAATCCCTTTGCCAACCATAGCCTCGGACTGAAAAGCGACCGGCCGTTTTCATGACTGGTATGTGAGTCCATCAATCCTCTTTTGCGCCCAAAAGTCCAGACAAAAATCACCCATGAGCCGGTTTATGACTGATTAAATTGCCGGCGACGTTACGGTGGCGGTGCCGGGTCTGTTGGTATTCCATCAGCCGGATTGCCCGTGACCTGCGAGGTGAGTTCGGTGGGCGGAAGTATGGTTGCAATGGGGTCGCCCTCCTGAATGGCTTTGAGCCGTTGGGCTTCAATCATGAGGACCTGCTGTTCGACAGACATCGGAGCTTGGGGTTGATCGCTGCTGGTTGTCGAGGCCGCCCCGCCAAATCCCGGCGTATTGCCGGCATCGGGATTGCCGCCGGTCGTCACTTTCTGGCCGCGGCTCAACCGGGTGCCAAAATCAACGGGGACAGCACCGCCATCGGCGGGAGCGGCCGCCGGCAGGGGCAGGCGCGGCATCGGCACCCGGCCGGTGGGTGCCGGGGTGCTGCTGGCGGTCGTGGCCGCCACCAAGGGCAGTTCCTGCACCACGCCGTGATTGTTGAACGTGATCACGGCGGCCTTCTCGTCAACCTTTTGCACCTCAATATCGTCCTGCCGGTCGCCGACACACATCACATAGGATTCGTCCTTGGGCGGCTGGCCGGGCTTGGTCACGCCCGCCACCTTGAACAACACCTGCAACTTGCCAAACAACGTCATGATGCCGGTGGGCGTGATCTTGGGCGGCGGCACCAGCGACGCCGGATCCACCGGCGGCGGGGCGACAGGAATGGGCACCAACCCGAAGACGTTGCGCTCGACGATGGGCGTGTAGGGCATTTCGCCGGGTGCGGCGGCCGCGAACAGCGGCGGCCCGGCCAGCCAGCCGGCCGTGAACAGCCCAAAGCAAATGGTGCGCCGCCAATTCATGAATTCAATATACCGGATGCCAAGAAAAACACCAGCCCCCGGTCAAAGTTGCAAGGGAAATTTCAGGATTCATCCGGGCGGATGTCCGGCACGCCAAAATTCCCCGCGCAGCAGCCTGGCCGGCGGCAAAGCTCGGCTGCCGCGGGCATGAAAGCCGGACACCAGACGATCCGGCTTTGCGTTGAGAAATGGACGCGGCATGAATCATTGATGACGGGTTCGGCGGATTGAAGCAAGCGCAATGGAGTGTCGCGCAGACATTCCTGTCTGCGGGGGAGCGGAACTTTCCAGTTCCGCGTTGGCGGGGGTTGGAACGGGCGGCTGGAAAGCCGCCCGACCGGCAGGCTCGAAAGCCTGCCCTACTTCACCGGGCGGTGAGCGCTGCTCCATTCCCAATCTTCCGGACAACGGCAAAAGCCGGCGTCAACCGGATTCATGACCGTATAACGACAGCAGCGGTGCCAATCGGTTTCATCCCGGATCAGATGGTCAAACGACTCCGCCTGCCAGAACGGTTTCCCGGTTCGTTGCAACAGCGCGTTTGCTTTTTTGCCGGTGAACCCTTTCCAGCCTTTCAGAACCCGCGACAATGTCCAATCCGGCTGCGGTCGCAACACGGCATGAACATGGTTGGGCATCACGCACCAGGCTTGCAGTTCAAAGCGGCTGCCCTGATGGAAAACCAGGGCGTCCGCCACCAGCCGGGCGATGGCCGGTTGTCTCAACCAGCAGTCACCGGGGCCGGCATCCAGATATTTGTCCACCCGTGCCGAATACCACCGGAACAATTCCTCCTGCTCATGCCAGGTCAGCGGTCGTTTTGCTGCGAACGCCTGCTGCACGATGTTTTCACGCTCGGCCTTCAGCCGGACCAGCACCGGCCCGGGCAACGTCCCCGCCAACCGGAAGGTGACAAAATAAGTGCCGCCCTCCCGTTTGAGATGCGGCAGTGTGCCGCGGGCATGAAAGCCGGACACCAGACGATCCGGCTTTGCGTTGAGAAATGGACGCGGCATGAACAATTCATGACCGGTTCGGCGGATTGAAGCAAGCGCAATGGAGTGTCGCGCAGACATTCCTGTCTGCGGGTGAGCGGAACTTTCCAGTTCCGCGTTGGCGGGGTTGAAACGGGCGGCTGGAAAGCCGCCTGACCGGCAGGCTCGAAAGCCTGCCCCCTTGGATCGCGCGGACGCTATCCCCGCCAGCTTCCGTGATCATCGGGGGGGATCCGGGTCGGTCTGAATTTCCATCTGAATTTCATCGGTCAAAATCTGCGGCCAAGGGTTAGCCGTATTTCCGGGCTTGGACAGCGGCGGTTCCGGTGTTAGACTGCCCTGAAATTGCGATGTCATCCCCGGCCAAACATCGTCCGCCGCCGCGCACGGCGTTCACTCTCATTGAGCTCTTGGTGGTGCTGGCCATCATCGCCATTCTGTCGGCGCTGTTGCTGCCGGCGCTGTCCCGCGCCAAGGCCCAGGCCTACCGCATTCAATGCCTTGGCAACCTCCGGCAGCTCTCGCTGGCCTGGCAGCTTTATTCCGGCGACAATACCGATCATCTGGTTCCCAACGGCTACGGGATCAACACCAACCAACCCACCTGGGTGGCCGGCGACGAGCACACGGACCTTCCCGCCTTTGGCAATCCAAGCCTCCTGACCGACCCGCATTACGCCCTCTTCGCCGACTCCCTCAAAACCGCCGCCAGCTATCGCTGCCCGGCCGACCCGAGTTTCCTGAATCTCAACGGCACGTTCCAAGCGCGCATCCGCACCTATGCCTTGAACTCCTATTGCAACTGGACCTACGGCAGCATCAACAACAATAATCCGGCCAGCATCAATTTTCATAAAAGTTCGGATATCGCCGCCCACAATCCCACGGAACTGTTCACCTTCATTGACACCTCCCCGGTCAGCGTCTGCTTCCCGGCGTTCGAAGTGCCGATGGTTTCATTTGTCTTTTTCCACCGGCCCTCCATCGAGCACAACCGCCTGGGCAACGTGACCTTTGCCGACGGCCATGCGGAGTCGCATCGCTGGACCAACCCGCAGACCTGGCAGTTGGCCCACACCACCCGCGTGACCGGCCCGTCACCCGACCCCACCTGGAACTATTCCAGCGGCGGCGATGGCGACCACCTGCGGTTCATCTCCGGCAGCGGCAACGAGGATTTGAAATGGCTCCAGCAACACGCCAGCGTCCTGAAATGACTTTTGCCTGTAAAATACTCGCCAGTCCGTCTTACCCAGGTGATGAAGCGATGCGCTGTCTGCCGGCGTTTCCTGGTTTTCAGCCGCTGACTGCCTTTGGCTATGGCTGCACCAAGGACGGGAATGTGTCAACTGAACGAGGCCGTCGCCCTGTTTCTACCAAAAAATAAAAAAGAACCGCTCCGAAGAGCGGCTCTCTGAAAATTGTGCCCTGAATTTTATCAGGCTTGCTTGCGGCGGAGCGCCAGCAGCATTCCGAATGCCGCCCAGTCCGGCCAAGGCCAGCGTGCCGAGGCAACTCAAGCAAGCTCAAGCGGTGACTTGCTCGAACGAAAACTGCGGAATCTCCGTCCGCGATTGGGCGTGCTCGATGGTGATGCCGCAAATGTTTCCTTGCCGGTCCAAATCCAGAATGGTGTTCTCGTCCAAATCCTGTGTTTCAGCAACGTCAGCCGCCTTGAACTCGATATGCAAGCTGTCGGTTTGTGGAAAATATTTGATTTTCATGGTTTGAATCTCCGGTCAAAAATGCGTGATGCCCGGTTTCACCATCCGGCAGCAAGATATCGCAGTTCCAAGTAACATTGGCACAATCGGAAAATCGGTGGCTGGTAGGGCGGGCAGTCCGCTGCCCGCCGAACGCGTCGGTTTGCAAACGGCGGCGCGCACGGAGTGACGCGCCCTACCTGTGCCAATGTCATTGTGCCCGCGCAATCCGGGCGCTGACGCATGGCTTGAAAATAATCCGTGAACTTCATGACCGCTTTCCAAAATTTTCCACGCTGTTTTTAAGTTAAAAACCCCGCCCCTGCATTGCAGGAGCGGGGTTGATGTAACTTAAACTAAATCAGGCTTTTTTGCGGCGGAGCGCCATCAGCATTCCGAAACCGCCCAGACCAGCCAAGGCCAAAATGCCGGGTTCTGGGACAGGTTGAGCATACATTACCAAATCAGGATAGTTGCCTGTATTGCCATACAAGGCAGTTACAGCAGGTGTTGCAGTCAATGAATTCCAACCAGTCATATCAGGAATATTGACTGACGTTCCACCAGGTCCAACTGGATTGACAAATGTAATAATACCGTAACTCGCACCGCCAGCTACTGCCAAGGCAAGAGTTGAATAATTACCTGTCCAAGCAGCAACTGCCATGACATCGTTTACAGTATAACTACCACCAGAATAACCACCGGCGACACCCAATGTAACATTACCACCATTAAACTGACCATTCACACCTAGTGAGTCTTTCACAGCAGTAGCCGCCAATGACAAACCTGCACCTTGGAATTGAGAATATGAGATTTGACCATATGCATCCGATGCCAGTGGGGTAACGCTAGCCGGACTACCATAAAAAAGAGCAACCGTAAATGCACTCGCATTTGCCAGCGTGGCAGCCGTTGTATTTGCTGCTGTAGCGGACGATATGTCAATCAACCCCAGCATATCAGGAGACTCGTTCTGAAATGCAACATTTCCTTGAGCGTAGGAGGCCAACGACAATCCTGTTATCGCAGTAATTATAATTATTTTTTTCATATTTTATTTGGCTTGGTTTGATTCGTTGTTTTTGTTGTTTTTTTCTAGTTTTAGGGGTTGAGAATTTGAGTCCAATTAACACTAGTGTTGGTTGATTCAATGAAGAAACCTTGACCCACGTTCAATTGCGGCTGGCTTGGTGTCCAGACCGGAAGTGTTTGATGCACAGGAATACCATAATTGTATGTGACATAATTCTGACCAACCGGATCCCATGTCAAAATCTTGTCATTTAGAGTAGCTGTATATTGCAAGTTGGTGGAAATATAGCCGCCAAGTGGAGTCACCGAAGCCACACTATTGTATCCAGCACTTGTGATGTATCTATTTAAATTAGTCCCAACAAGAGCCTGACCAACAACTGTGAGATTTGTCGATGGACCAGCGTTGTAAATAAAAAAACCTTGCCCTGGATTTATGGGCGTATTCGGAGCATTCCATACCGCAACAGTTTGGTGAACCGGAATACCATACGTCACTGTTGTTCCAAAGCTGCTGCCAGTCCAAATCAGAACTTTGCTGTTATTGGCCAAAACATTGGTGCTCAAAACACTTATAACAGTGTTATTTGTCCCGGTGCCATCGGAATCTAACGGAACAGAAACCATGTTGTAACCATTAACTAATGGGATGTTGACATACCCAACGATGTTTTGGGAATAGACCTGCGCTTGGGAGACAATGACGCCGGCAGCCAGTGTAGCCGCGGCCATCAGTAGTGTTTTTGTTTTCATTTTTTGTGTTGTTGTAGTGCGGTTGTTACCGTGTGTGGTGACAATCTCTCAAACATCGGGCCACCCGTCAACATTTTTTTAGTTTTTTTTTGAACATTTTTATTCCCCGCCTCCAGGCCGTTCAACGCGTTGGTTTCAAGCCCTTTATCGCCAGGGGCCGCCCCCGGCCGGTCCGGCAGCCGGCATTTTTTTATTTTTTTTTGCAGTGGGTAGGGCGCGCCACTCCGTGCGCGCCGCTCTCGTTTGCAATCCACGCCCGCGGCGGTCAGAGGACTGACCGCCCTACCGGCGGCGGGTGGGGCGCGTCACTCCGTGCGCGCCGCTCTCGTTTGCAATCCACGCCTCGGCGGTCAGAGGACTGACCGCCCTACCGGCAGTGGGTAGGGCGCGTCACTCCGTGCGCGCCGCTCCCGTTTGCAATCCACGCCACGGCGGTCAGGGGACTGACCGCCCTACCGGCGGTGGGTAGGGCGCGTCACTCCGGGCGCGCCGCTCTCGTTTGCAATCCACGCCCTCGGCGGTCAGAGGACTGACCGCCCTACCGGCGGCGGGTGGGGCGCGTCACTCCGTGCGCGCCGCTCTCGTTTGCAATTCACGCCTCGGCGGTCAGAGGACTGACCGCCCTACCGGCGGTGGGTGGGGCGCGTCACTCCGTGCGCGCCGCTCTCGTTCGCAATCCATGCCTCGGCGGTCAGAGGACTGACCGCCCTACCTGTTTTGCTCGCCCTCGGCGGTCAGAGGACTGACCGCCCTACCTTTGGGCTTTTTTCCGACGCGGAATTTATTATCATCCGGCCATGGACTTGCCTGTCCGTAAAAAGCTGCCGCATACCGTCCCGCAATGGGTGCCTGAAGGCAGCTCATTTTTTATCACCCTCAAATGCCTGCCGCCGGGCAAAAACCAGCTTTGCCAGGCCGGCGTCGGCGACGCCGTGCTGGCGGCGATGGCGCACAACCATGAAAAGCTCGTCTGGCATTGCCGCCTTTGCCTGCTCATGCCCGATCATCTGCACGCCATCATCGCCTTTCCGCGCGAGCCGGGCATGACGACCCTGGTGCCCCACTGGAAAAAATTTGTGGCGGCCAGGTTCGGGGTGGACTGGCAGCGGGATTTTTTCGATCACCGCCTGCGCGACCAGCAACAGTTGCAGGAGAAGACGGAATACATCCTGATGAACCCCGTCCGCAAAGGCCTGTGCGAACGGAGGGAAGATTGGGTTTGGGTTTATCGTCCGAACGACCGACCGCCTCCGTTGCTGGACGGTAGGTAGGGCGCGTCACTCCGTGTGCGCCGCTCTCGTTCGCAATCCACGCCCTCGGCGGTCAGGGGACTGACCGCCCTACCGGCGGTGGGTGGGGCGCGTCACTCCGTGCGCGCCGCTCTCGTTCGCAATCCACGCCCTCGGCGGTCAGGGGACTGACCGCCCTACCGGCGGTAGGTAGGGCGCGTTACTCCGTGCGCGCCGCTCTCGTTTGCAATCCATGCCTCGGCGGTCAGAGGACTGACCGCCCTACCGGCGGTGGGTGGGGCGCGTCACTCCGTGCGCGCCGCTCTCGTTTGCAATCCACGCCTCGGCGGTCAGAGGACTGACCGCCCTACCGGCGGCGGGTGGGGCGCGTCACTCCGTGCGCGCCGCTCTCGTTTGCAATCCACGCCTCGGCGGTCAGAGGACTGACCGCCCTACCGGCGGTGGGTAGGGCGCGTCACTCCGTGCGCGCCGCTCCCGTTTGCAATCCACGCTATCGGCGGTCAGGGGACTGACCGCCCTACCAGCGGTGGGTAGGGCGCGTCACTCCGGGCGCGCCGCTCCAGTCGCAATCCACGCTCTCGGCGGTCAGGGGACTGACCGCCCTACCTGATTCAGCTTTCAACCTTCGTCAGTCGGAGGGCTTCGAGTTCCTCCCAGCGGGTGTAGAGTTGAGGGAGTTTTTCCTTCGCCGCCTCCAGCTCCTGCGTGAGCTGGTTGACCTGCGCGCCCTGCCGGCGGAAAAATTCCGGGTCGGCAAACAAACCCTCGATGCGGGCGATTTCGGCCTCGACGGCGTGGATTTGCGCCTCCATGCCCGCGAGTTCGCGCTGCTCCTTGAACGATAGTTTGCGGGGTCCTGGCGGACGGCCACCGGGTGGACGGCCACCGGTCCGGGCCGGGGCCGCGGCTGGGTGGGCGGCAAGCCAGGCGGCGCTGTGCCGGGCCGCCGCCACGGCCGCCTGCTGTTTTTTCTCCAGGTAATAATCGTAGTCGCCGACGTGGTGATGGATCCGGCCGTCGCCTTCAAACGCCAAAATGTCCGTGCAGACACGGTTGAGAAAATAGCGGTCGTGGCTGACCACGCAGGTCACGCCGGGGAACGCGATCAACGCCTCCTCCAGCACGCGGAGGGTCGGCAAATCGAGGTCGTTGGTCGGCTCGTCGAGGATGAGGAAGTTGCCGCCGCTCTTGAGGATGCGCGCCAGCAGGAGGCGGCTGCGTTCGCCGCCGGAGAGTTTTTTCACCGGGGTGAGGAGGCGGTCGTCCGCGAACAGGAACCGCTTGAGATACGAGCGCACGGAAATCCGGGCGTCGCCCCACTCCACAAATTCGCGGCCCTGCGCCACTTCGTCCATGACGGTGTTCTCCTCGTTGAGCTGCAAGCGCGCCTGATCCACGTAGTTGAACTTGGTGAGCTGGCCGATTTTCACCGTGCCGGCCGTCGGCGCGAGCTGGCCGAGGATGATTTTGAGCAAGGTGGATTTGCCGAGGCCGTTGCGCCCGCAGATGCCGACGCGGTGGCCGTTTTCGAACGTGTAATTAAAGCCGGAAAATAATTGCTTGCCGCCCAGCTCCATGCCGAGACCGGCGACCTCCACCGTGCGATTGCCCAACTGCGGCGGCGGCGGGATGACGAGCTCCACGTCCTCCTCGATCACCGGGCCGTCCTGGGCGGCCTCGTGGTAGTAGCGCTCGAAGCGGTCTTTCTGCTTGCTGCGCTGGGCGCGCGGACCCTGGCGGACCCACGCGAGTTCCTTTTTCAGGAACATCTGGCGCTTGTGCTCGATGGTCGCGTCGGCCTCCTGGCGTTCCGCCTTGGCGAGCAGGTAATCGGTGTAATTGCCGGCGTGCGAAAAGAACTTGCCGTTGCTCAATTCCAGAATCGTCGAGGTGACGCGGTCGAGGAAATAGCGGTCGTGGGTGACGACCAGGAAGGAGCCGCCGAAATTCTCGAGAAACTCCGCGACCCACTCGATGGATTCGGGGTCGAGATGATTCGTCGGCTCGTCCAGCATCAGGAAATCCGGGCGCGACACGATGGCCCGCGCCAGGGCCACGCGGCGTTTCTCGCCGCCGGACAACGACGCCACGCGCCGGTCGGCGGCGGGACAATTCAGGTGGGACAGGGCGATTTCGATGCGGCGATCCACGGTCCAGCCTTCGAGCGTCTGGATGCGCTGCTCCAATTCCTCGTGGCGCCGGGAGTCGTGCGGCAGGGATTCAAACTCGGCGATCAACTGGAAGACATGCTGCGCGCCGTCGCGGACGTTTTCAAAAACGTTCTTCGTGTCGTCCAGCATGAAATCCTGCGGCAGATAGCTGACCACGAGGCCGCGCTGGCGGTCCACCGCGCCGCTGTCCGGCGCCTGCAAACCGGCGAGCACGCGCAGAAAGGTTGTCTTGCCGGCGCCGTTGCGGCCGACGAGACCGAGGCGGTCGGTGTCCTGGATGCCGAGCGTGACTTCGTCGAGCACGGCCAGCGGGCCGTAATGGACGGAAACTTCGGAAGCGGAAATGAGGGTGGACATGATTATTTAGCCACAGATGAAACACAGATTGAACACAGATAAAAAATCTTTTCGCCCGTCAAAATCTGTGTTTCATCGGTGTGCATCTGTGGTTTTTATTCCTTGGCGGTCGGCACCGGCAGCGCGGACAGCGGCGTGTTTTTATTCGTCTCGTTGAAATAGTTCGCCGACCACTCGTTTTGGAACAGGATGACGGGATTTTTGCCGATGTCGCAGGCCAGCTTCGCGCCGGTGGGCAACGTCAAAGCGTCCAGCGCGTCCTCGGTGATGGCCGGGGGCAGCCAGCGGACGACATGCCACGGCGCGGCTTCGAGGCGCGACTCCGCGCCGTATTCGCTTTCGAGGCGGAATTGCACGACCTCGAATTGCAGCGGCCCGACGGCGGCGAGCAGCGGCGTCTTGATGGACGAATTGCGCAGATAGAGCGCCTGGATCACGCCTTCCTGCAACAGCTGGTCGAGGCCCTGGCGGAATTGCTTGTATTTCGCCGTGTTCGGATTGTGCAAATAGCTGAAGGCTTCGGGCGTGAAGCGCGGAATTTCCTTGTAGAGGATTTGGGCATCCGTCGTGAGCGTGTCGCCGATGCCGAAACCGTCGTGGCCGACCAGGCCGATGACATCGCCGGGATAAGCCTCGTCCACCGTCTCGCGCTCGTTGCCGAATAATTTATGCGAACTGGACAGGCGGATTTTTTTGCCCGTCTGCGCGTGCTGGACCGTCATGTCGCGCTCGAATTTGCCGGAGCAAACGCGGAGGAACGCGATGCGGTCGCGGTGCTTCGGATCCATGTTCGCCTGGATCTTGAAGATGAAACCGGAGAACGCGGGATTTTCCGGCGAAATTTCAATGCCGCCCATCACGCGCGGTTTCGGCGCGGGCGAATGTTTCAAAAACCCATCGAGCAACAGCTGCACGCCGAAATTGTTCACGCCGCTGCCGAAAAACACCGGCGTGATTTTTCCGGCGAGCACGCCGGCCTCGTCAAATTCCTCGCCGGCGAGTTCGAGCATTTCCAGTTCCTCGACCGTCCGGGCGAATTCCGCGTCGCTCAAGTTGCCGCGCACCGCCGGATCGTGCAGGCCGCCGACGCTGACGGGCGCGCGATGTTTGCCGCCGACGACGCGCTCAAACGTGTGCATCATCTTCGTCTTGCGGTCGTAGATGCCCTGGAATTCCGGGCCGTTGCCGATGGGCCAATTCACCGGAAACGCGCCGATGCCCAGCACGCGCTCCAGTTCATCAATCAGCTCCAGCGGATTTTTCATCGGCCGGTCGCACTTGTTCATGAACGTGAAGATCGGCACGCCGCGCTGGCGGCAGACCTCAAAGAGCTTGCGCGTCTGCGGTTCGATGCCTTTGGCGGAATCAATCACCATCACCACCGCGTCCACGGCGGTAAGCACGCGGTAGGTGTCCTCGGAAAAATCCTTGTGGCCGGGGGTGTCGAGCAGGTTGAGGCGGTAGCCGTCGTAATCAAATTGCAGCACGGTCGAGCTGATGGAGATGCCGCGTTTCTTTTCCAGCTCCATCCAGTCGGAGGTGGTGGCGCGCTGATTTTTGCGCGCGGTCACGGAGCCGGCAAGCTGCACCGCGCCACCGTAAAGCAGCAGCTTTTCCGTGAGCGTGGTCTTGCCCGCGTCCGGATGCGAGATAATGGCGAACGTGCGGCGTCTCGAGATTTCTTTGGCGATGTTCACAAACGAGTCGCGGAGGATAGCAGAGAACCCCGCGCCGACAAGCCGGGAGGCGCGGGGGGGGCAGTCACCGAAAATCCGCCGGCTCCAATCGTGCTTGCCGCGCGGCACAAACCGCGCATAATGACGGGGCGGTTTGCGCGCGTAGCTCAATTGGATAGAGCGTCAGCCTCCGAAGCTGAAGGTTGTGGGTTCGACCCCCGCCGCGCGCACCATTGCTTTTTTCTGGTTTTCGTTGGAAATAATCAATGGAATCAATCGTTTGGGGGGAATCCGCCTGTTTTATTCGGTTGGCCGACAAAACCGCCAGGCGAACTTTGCGATGTGCGAATTGGTCGAACGCCAAGACGTAATGAGCCACGCTTTGGGGCGGCAATAACCGTCCGCCGGAGAGTCGCCACGACGATTTACGAGGGTGGCACCAATCGGCCAGACGCAAAACAGGCAAATCTCCATTGCCGGTTTAGATTTTGTCCGGGGGCAAGTATTTATGGTTGTGAAAACACACGATGCCAAAACCATTTATGTTGCCGACAACGGAAGCCTCCACACGGTTAGCCTGAAAGAATTGCACAACCTGATGATTGACGGAAAGACACCGGCCCCAACCAAATGGGTGAATGGATTAGCGCCCTTTGGCAAACTTCATCGTCGCGCGTTTCATTTCGCGGTCGTCATCGCGCTTTTTTAAATCCTCGCGCTTGTCGAAGCTTTGTTTGCCCTTGCCGACGCCGAGCGAAACCTTCACCTTGCCGTGCTTCCAGTAGAACGCCAGCGGGAACAGCGCGTTGCCCTTCACCGCCGCCAGTGCAAACAGTTTGCGAATCTCCGATTTATGCAGGAGCAATTTGCGCGGTGCCTTGGTCTCGTGGTTCTGGAGGTTGCCGTGCGAATACTCGTCAATGTGCGCGTTGTAGAGCCAGACCTCGCCTTTCTCCACGCGCGCGAAGGCGTCCGCGATCTGCCCCTTGCCGGCGCGCAACGACTTGACCTCGGTGCCGTGCAGCACGATGCCCGCCTCGAACGTTTCAAGGATGTGGTAATCGCGCCGGGCTTTGTGGTTGGTCACGATGTCGGCCATTTCAGAACAAGGTAGAAGGAAGCCGGCAGAATGTAGAAACAAAAATGCTCCGTTCAACCGAATGAACGAAGCATGAAATTTTTGCAGACGGATGAACGACTGCGACATTCATCCTGCTGCATTCTTGATTTGCCTTCAGTGCTTTTTGCGCTTCTTGGCCACGGGCCGGACGGCGGCTTTTTCCTCCGGCATTTCCCAGCCCATTTTTTCCTCGATGATTTCCGTCAGCGCGATGTCGGCCAGACCCATGCTGGCCGGCACCTCCACCAGCGGTCGGCCCAAGCCACCGCCGCCCTGGTTGAGCTGGCGCACGCGGCGCGAGACAATGTTGACGAGCACGTTGGGGTTGCCCACCTTTTCCAGAGCTTTTTTGCAAAGTTCAGCGTTCATTCAATAAAGAGCGGGACAGCATACCAGTCGGCCGCTTCAAAGCAATCTTAAAAAATCGACCTGCTCGGGGCAACCGGGTGGCGGCACTCATCCTTCGTCATTTTTCATGTGCATTTGCCTGCCCTTGCGGTTTAACATCGCGGCCACATGATGAATCAGCTTGCCCAAAAAATTGCCGTGATCACCGGCGCGGGTCGCGGCATCGGCCGCGGCATCGCATTGAAATACGCCCAAGAAGGGGCGGAGGTCGTCGTTATCTCGCGCACGCAGGAGAATTCCGAGAAGGTCGCGGCGGAAATCCGCGCGCTCGGCCGCAAGTCCTGGGCGTTTGCCGTGGACGTGGCCGATGCCGCCGCCGTGAACGCCGCCGCCGAGAAGATTCTCGCCGAAGCCGGCAAGGTGGACATCCTTGTCAACAACGCCGGCGTCACGCGCGACGGCCTGCTGATGCGCATGAGCGACGCCGACTGGGACGCGGTGCTGGACACGAATTTGAAGGGCGCTTTCCTCGTCACCAAGGCGTTCAGCCGCGCGATGATCAAGGCGCGCAGCGGCCGCATCATCAACATTTCGTCGGTCATCGGCCTTATCGGCAACGCGGGCCAGTGCAATTACGCGGCGAGCAAGGCGGGCCTGATCGGCTTCACGCAAGCGTGCGCCAAGGAACTCGCGGGGCGCGGCATCACGGTCAACGCCATTGCGCCGGGCTTCATCCAGACGGACATGACTTCGGAACTGAAAGAGGAAATGAAGGCGGCCTTGCTCAAGCAGATTCCGCTTGGCAGTTTCGGCGAGGCCGAGGACATCGCGGGCGCGGCGCTTTATCTGGCCAGCCCGGCGGCGCGCTACGTTACCGGGCAGGTGCTGACGGTGGACGGCGGCATGGTGATGTGATCGTGGTCACAGCGTGAATGGTTCAATCCTTTTAAAGGGGCGAACGGGGAGCCCGGCGGCAGGCAAATCATTTTCCGCAGAAATAAAATGCAAATCGAGGCTTGACGACGGCGGCGGTTGCAAGCTAGAAAGACAGCCTAATTATGTCAGACAAACCTATTGAACAGCGTGTAAAGGACATCATCGTGGAACAACTCGGCGTCAAACCCGACCAGGTTGTGCCGGCGGCCAAATTCATCGAGGATCTCGGGGCGGACTCGCTCGACACCGTCGAACTGGTCATGGCGCTGGAGGAGGAGTTCGGCATCGAGGTGCCGGATGAGCAGGCCGAGAAGCTCCAGAGCGTCGGCGACGTCATCAAATACGTCGAGGAAGCCCAAAAGTAATTTGAACTTGAACCACCGGGGCAGTTTTGGCTGGACACGGCCCGAACTGCCCCGTTTGATTTTGCCATGGCATACAACTATTCCGACCGCCGCGTGGTCGTCACCGGCATGGGTGTCGTCACGCCGCTGGGCCACGACCTGAACACGTTCTGGCAAAATCTCGTCACCGGGCAGTGCGGCATTGACAAAATCTCCGCCTTCGACGCCTCGGCTTACGCCACGCAGATCGCCGGCGAGGTGAAAAACTTTGACCCGACGCCCGCCTTTCCGTCGCCCAAGGAAATCCGCCGCACCGACCGCTACTCGCAATTCGGCATCTACGCCGCGTGGAGCGCGCTGAAAGATTCCGGCCTCGAACTCGACCAGGAAAATTTGGATGAAATCGGCGTCTTTGTCGGCTCCGGCATCGGCGGGCTGGCCACCACCACCGAGCAGCACAAAACGCTCCTTGAACGCGGCCCCGGCCGGATGTCGCCGTTCACCATCCCGATGCTCATCGGCAACATGGCGTCCGGCCTCATCTCGATGTATTTCAATCTGCGCGGCCCGAACTTCGCCACCTGTTCCGCCTGCGCGACGGCCAACCACGCCATCGGCGAGGCCTGGCGCACCATCAAGGCCGGCGATGCGTCGGTGATGTTCGCCGGCGGTTCCGAGGCGGCGGTCATTCCCATCGGCATCGGCGGCTTCTGCGCCATGCGCGCCATGAGCACGCGCAACGACGATCCGAAACACGCCTCCCGCCCGTTTGACAAGGACCGCGACGGCTTCGTCATGGGCGAAGGCGCGGGCATCATTGTCCTCGAAGAATTGGCCCACGCCCAAAAGCGCGGCGCGAAAATCTATTGCGAAATCGCCGGCTACGGCAACACCGCCGACGCGCATCATCTCACCGCACCGTCGCCCGGTGGCGAGGGCGCAGCCCGCTGCATGAAGATGGCGCTCCGCACCGGCGGGCTGAACCTGACCGACGTGAATTACATCAACGCCCACGGCACCGCCACGCCGCAGGGCGACGTCTGCGAAACGCAGGCGGTCAAAACGGTTTTCGGCGACCACGCGAAAAAACTTGTCGTCAGCTCCACCAAGGGCGCCACCGGGCACATGCTCGGCGCGGCCGGCGCGGTGGAAATGGCCGCCTGCGTGCTGGCCATCAAAAACAGCCTCGTGCCGCCGACCATCAATTACCAGACGCCGGATCCCGAGTGCGATTTGGATTATGTGCCGAACACCGCGCGCGAAATGCCGGTGAACGTCATCGTCAACAACTCCTTCGGCTTCGGCGGCCACAACTCGACCATCGCGGCGAAAAAGTTCAACGGCTGAAAAAACCGCGAACGCGCGCCTGACCCACCCATACCGTTTGCCTGGGCGCACGCTGGTTCAATTTGAAAACTGGCTGATTTCCTCGGATTGGCGCGGCAGAGAAACCGAGTGCGCCAATCTTTTTGACCACGATTTGCTTGGCCAAGAAATCGGCGACGGGCCGGCTAAAACTGCGTTTAAAATTTCCGCGAGGCAAATGGCGCCGGCATCGCTCGCCCGGGACGGCATTTCGCGCTAGGCGATCTTTTCCCAGATCTGGATTTCCGGCAGACCCAGGGCGAGGTCGCCCACTCGGGGCAGCAAGGCTTTGATGTGCGCGGATTGCAGGTGCGCGTCGAGGTGCGCCTTGCTGGTCCAGTTTTCGTGGAAGAGAAACCGCGCCGGGTTTTCGGGTAACTGATGCAAATCGTAGTTGAGACAGCCCGCCTCTTTGCGCGTCGGCGTGACCAGACCGATCAGGGCGTTTTTCAATTCCGCCTCCTTGCCGGGCCTGGCCTGGAATGTGGCGATAACGGTGATGGGTTTGGCATTCATAATAACCGTGTAAATCAGTGTGCATTCATGGTTAAATTTCCGGCGTGAGCAAGCAATCCAAATCGCAGTGGGACTTCGGCGAACTGTTTCCGCCGGCGGAAACGCGGAAAGTTTTGTCCGTCTGGGAACTCACGGCGGACATCAAGCGGCTGCTGGAGAAACAGATCGGCGCGGTCTGGGTCGGCGGCGAGATCACCAATCTTCGCGCGCAAAGCTCCGGCCACGTTTATTTCACGCTCAAGGACGCGGCGGCGCAGCTGAGCTGCGTGCTGTTTCGCGGCACGGCGGCGGCGCAGAAAAGCTGGCTGGCGGATGGGCAGAAAGTTTTACTGCAAGGCGACGTAACCGTTTATGAAGCGCGCGGCCAGTATCAGCTCATCGTCCGGGCCGTGGAATTGCAGGGGGTCGGCGCGCTGCAAATCGCGTTTGAAAAGCTGAAGCAGAAACTGGCGGCGGAAGGGCTGTTCGCGCCGGAACGGAAGCGTCCCCTGCCCCGCTTTCCGCAGCGCATCGGCCTCGTCACTTCGCCGACCGGCGCGGCCATCCGCGATGTGCTGCACGTGGTGCAGCGGCGGAATCCGGCGCTGGAAATCATCCTGGCTCCCTGCCGCGTGCAAGGCGACGGCGCGGCGAAGGAAATCGCGGAGGCGATAAAATTGCTAAATGAGGTGGGGTCATCGCGCTGTGGTGAGCGGACGGCGCAGCGTGCCGTCCCTGCCGGTTTGGGATTGGACCTGATTCTCGTCACGCGCGGCGGCGGATCGCTGGAGGATTTGTGGGCGTTCAACGAGGAGGCTACGGCCCGGGCGATTTTTGAATCACAGCTTCCCATCGTCTCGGCGGTCGGGCACGAGATTGATTTCACCATCGCGGATTTCGTGGCGGACATCCGCGCGGCCACACCCAGCGCGGCGGCGGAAATCATCACCGAAGACGTGTTTGCCAGCCGCGAATTTGTGGCCGGGGCGATGGACCTGATGCGGCAGCGGGCGCGGCGGCGATGGGAAAATGAGACCGAGGACTTTCAATCGCTGGCGGGCCGGCTCACGCGGCTGCATCCGCGCCGGAAGCTGAACGACTCGTTGCAGCGGCTGGATGATGCGCAGTCGGGCCTGCTGCGCGGTTTGAAATCAGCGGCGCGCGCGCGGAGTTTGGTCTTTGAAAATCTGGCGGGCCGATATTGGCGGGCGCAGCCGGCGCACGCTTTGAAACTGCGGCGGGAAACCTTGCATCAGCTCGAAAAAAGACTGCATTCGCTCGGCCCGGAGCAGGTGCTGGCGCGCGGCTATTCCCTCACCACGGACGCGGCGACGGGAAAAGTGTTGCGCGCGGCCACCCTGGTCAGGCCGGGGCAAAAGTTGAAAACACGGCTTGCCAAAGGCGAAATTTTTAGTCGCGCGGAGCAATAGCCGGCGTCGTTCCACACTGGACGCGGCCGGGGTTTTTCCCTATTTTTTCCCCATGTCAAAACCAGCCAGGGCCGGTGACGCGGCCAAAGAGGGCGTGCCGTTTGAAGCGGCGCTCCAAAAACTTGAGAGCGTTGTGAACGCCATGGAGGCGGATGATTTGCCGCTGGAAACGCTCCTCGCCCAATACGAGGAAGGCGCGCGGCTGGTCAAGATCTGCCAGGAAAAACTGGCCGAGGCGGAGGTCAAAATCCAGCGGCTTGAAAAATCGGCGGCCGGCGAACTGAAACTGAAGCCGTTTGAAACGAACCCGGAAGCATGAGGCGTTGAATTGTCAAATCGTTGAATCGCAAGCGGGACCCGCAATTTTTGATTCAACGATTTCACAATTTTACGTTTTAAAACAAAATATGAGCCGATACTTGGACATGGTGGACGGGCCGGAGCACGTCAAGAAATTGACGGTGCCGCAATTGCAGGAACTCGCCGCAGAAATCCGCACCGAGCTGATCGAGGGCCTCGCCAAGGGCGGCGGGCATCTCGGCCCGAACCTCGGCGTGGTGGAATTGTCCATCGCGCTGCACAAGGTGTTCACCACGCCGAAGGATAAATTCGTCTGGGACGTGAGCCACCAGGTTTATGTCCACAAGATTTTGACCGGGCGGAAAAACCGCTTCCGCACCATCCGCCAGACGGACGGTTTGAACGGCTTCGCGCTGCGCACCGAGAGCGAGCACGACTGCTTCGGCGCGGGCCACGCGGGCACGGCGTTGTCCGCCGCGCTCGGCATGGCGGCGGCGCGCGACAAGCGCGGTTCCAACGAAAATGTCGTCTGCATCTTTGGCGACGCGGCGCTGACGAACGGCATTTCGTTTGAGGCGATGAACAACGTCGCGCACACGACGAAGAAATTCATCGGCATCCTCAACGACAACGAGTGGAGCATCGCCAAAAACGTCGGCGCGATCTCCGGCTACCTCAACAAGCTCATCACCAACCCACGTTACAACCAGCTCGCGAAGGATTTTGAAAATTTCGTGCGCAAACTGCCCAAGGGCGAACTCGCGCTGCAACTCGCGCACCGCGCCGAAGGGGGACTCAAAGGCGCGTTGACCGGCGTCGGACTCAAGCCCACCACCAGTCTCGTGGAATCTGACGGCCGCGGCGGGCACGGCTCGCCGGTCTTGTTCGAGGAAATGGGCATGCGCTATCTTGGCCCGATTGACGGCCACGATTTGCCGCTGCTCATCAGCACGCTGGAATTTGCCAAGACCTGCGACCATCCGATTGTCATCCACGTTTTGACGCAAAAGGGCAAAGGTTTTGAAGCCGCGCTGAAACAGCCGGAGAAATTCCACGGCCTCGGACCTTACAACGCCACCACCGGCGAAACCGCCCCGGCCAAAGCCGGCACGCCGCCGATGTATCAGGACGTGATGGGTCAAACCTGCGTGAAGCTCGCGAAGAAAAACGAAGCGGTCGTCGGCCTCACCGCCGCCATGCCCAGCGGCACCGGCATGAAGCATCTCGAAAAAGCGATGCCGGAGCGCTACTACGACGTTGGCATTGCCGAGGAGCACGGCGTCATCTTCGCCGCCGGCATGGCGACGATGGGTTTGCGCCCGGTGGTGGCGATTTATTCCAGTTTCCTCCAGCGCGCCTACGATTGCATTCACCACGACGTTTGTTTGCAGGATTTGCCGGTGATTTTCTGCATGGACCGCGCCGGCCTTTCGGCGAACGACGGCCCGACGCATCACGGCATTTTTGACATCTCGTATCTGCGCTGTTTCCCGAACGTCATCGCGATGGCCCCGGCGAACGAGGACGAACTCGCGGACATGATGTTCACCGCCACCACCGTGAATCATCCGACGTTCATCCGCTACCCGCGCGGCGCGGCGGAAGGTGTGGTGGTGAAGGATGAACCGGCGCTCATCGAAGTCGGCAAAGCCGTCGTGCAATCAAATTTCGCGAACAACGGCGGGCGCAAAGTCGCGCTGTTCGGACTCGGCCCGATGAACGCCATCGCCAAAAAGGCCGCCGCGCAGCTCACGGCGGACGGCTACGATGTCGCGGTCATCAATCCGCGCTTCACCAAGCCGATTGACGCGGCGGTGCATGAGCAGTTCGGCCGGGAGGCGGATTTGATTGCGACGCTGGAAGACCATGTGCTGATGGGCGGCTACGGCTCGGCGGTGCTGGAACTGTTGAGCGAAAAGTCGGTGACCACGCCCGTCGTGCGCATCGGCTGGCCGGATCAATTCATCGAGCACGCCACCACGCAGGACGAACTCCGCGCGAAATACGGCTTGTCCGTCGCGAACACCGTCGCCAGGGTGAAAGCCCATTTCGGCGACACGGTTTCTGCGACGAAACTGGTGGGCGGGGCGTAACAATGTTTTCAACCGCAATCAACTCCGTCCATTTCACCGGCATCGGCGGCACGGCGATGGCGTCCGCCGCCGCCGCGATGTTGGACAAAGGTTTTACCGTCACCGGTTCCGATCAGAATGTCTATGAGCCGATGGCGTCGTTTCTTGCCGGCAAAAAAATCCCGGTGATGAATGGCTATGACGAACGCAACCTCGCGCACAAGCCCGACCTCGTCGTCATTGGAAACGCCATTTCCCGCGGCAACCCGGAGGCGGAACACGTCCTCGACCACAAGCTGCGCTATTGCTCGCTGCCGGCGCTGCTGGCGGAATTTTTCATCCGCGGCAAACGCTCCATCGTCGTCGCCGGCACGCATGGCAAGACGACGACGACGAGCCTGCTGACGTGGGTGTTTGAGCACAACGGACTGAACCCGGGCTATCTCATCGGCGGCATCCCGAATAATCTTTCGCAAGGCGCGCGGTTCACGGACAGCGAGTGGTTCCTCATCGAGGGCGACGAATACGACAGCGCGTTTTTCGACAAGCGCAGCAAGTTCATCCATTACCTGCCGGAAGTCGCCATCGTCAACAATCTTGAATTCGACCACGCCGACATTTTTGAAAATCTCGACGCGGTGAAGAAAACATTCGGCCATCTCATCCGGCTCGTGCCGCGCAACGGGCTCTTGCTCGGCAACGGCGATGACGCGAACCTCGCACCGCTGCTGGATGTGACGCATTGCCCGGTAAAACGCTTCGGCCTCGGCGCGGACAACGCGGTGCATGGCTTTAATCTGCGCTTCGGCCCGACGGCGACGGAGTTTGAGATTCCCAGCTTCAAGTTCCATTTGAATCTCGTCGGCGAACTCAATGTGCGCAACGCGCTCGCCGTCATCGGCGCGGCAAAACATTGCGGCCTGTCGAACAAGCAGATTCAAAGCGCGTTCGACACGTTCAAGGGCATCAAGCGGCGGCTGGAAGTGAAGGGCATCGCCGGCGGCGTGACGGTGATTGACGATTTCGGCCATCACCCGACGGCGATTCGCGAGACGCTCAAAGCACTGCGGCTGCGCTACGCAAATGATAAAATCTGGGCGGTTTTCGAGCCGCGGTCAAACACCACGCGCCGAAACGTGTTTCAGCAGGAACTGGCAGAATCTTTTGCCGAGGCGAACGCGGTCATCGTTGCCGAGGTGGCGCGGCTGGAGCAACTGCCGGCGGACGAGCGGCTGCATCCCGGAAAACTGATGGCCGATATCCAGGCTTCCGGCAAAGCGGCGGTTTATTTGCCGGACGCCAACGCCATCGTCGCGCATCTGGCGCAGCACGCGCAGGGCGGCGATGTGGTCTGCGTTTTCAGCAACGGCGGCTTCGACGGCATTCATGGCAAATTGCTGGCGCGACTCGGCAAAAAGTGACGCCAAATTCTGGCACACGAGTTGCAACAATTTCCGCGTGGCTAGAAAATTTCAGGTTCCTCCAAGCTCCCGGGCGGTGGCGCAACTCGCCGAAATGAATTTGCGGATGGCAATGGTTCATCTGGTCGGACCCCGCGTGCAGCCGCGCGGCCGAAAAGTCCCGCCGGTTCGCCGCCGCCTGCCGGTCGCGATGTTTCACGAGGCCCCAAAGCCGGTGATTATTAGACAGGCCTTCCAGAATGTGGGCAGTGCGGTCAGCGGAACTCGACCGATTCAAACCCGGCCTGCTTGAGAAAATTCGTCAGTTCGGCGCGGCCGCGTTGGCCGGCCTCGTCCAGAATCCCCGCGTTGCGGGCGGCCCGGGCGATATCGTCCACGGCGTTCTGGCGCGCTGTCTGTTCGAGATTCTTGTCGAAGGCGCGGAGCAGGCCGGTCGTGTGGTCAATCACCTGGCTCGCCGCGTCGTCCAGATACGCGTCGGTGATGGACGGCGGCGGCAGGCGCAGGGAAATTTTTTTGCCGGCGATGGAAACGTCCTCCGGTTTCAGGCGTTTCAGGTCTATGCCCGCTTTCACCACGCCTTGCGCGAGGAGCAGCACGCGATTTTCGCCATACCATTTCACGTCCTCCAGCACGACGACCTTGTTCAACACGAATTTCACCGTGACCAAGTCAGACAGCGTCTGCACCTCATGGACAACCGTGGTGGTGTTCCAGAAAAACCGGCTGCCGCCGTGGTTGAGCCAGCGCGCGGCGGTGAAGGTGAGATAGAACGCCAGCGCCAGCACGACGACCGCCGTGAGCGTCCAGATGAAATTGCGAATTTGCCGCATGGCCGGAATGTAATCCCTTCCGGCAAATTGCAAAGCGGGAACCAAGAATTTTTGACGCGAACTGCGCGAATTAGGACGAATTTAAGCGGTGAAAACCCATGCCATCCCGGCCAAAACCCGGGGCGCGAGTTGCCCCAACTTGCAGCGCATGATCGGCTGGAGACGTTTAGAAAGGGAATGGCGTCTGGGGACAAGCCGCGCTCCGGGAAAAGCGGCGGGATGCTGGCTGCCGCCCCGCTACGCCGCTTTGGCTGGACAAATATTTTGGCTGGGGGCAAAGTCAACGGCATGAAATCCGCCCAAGCTCACCTCTGGCTTTTCATCGCTCTAGCTATAACCCTGTTCGCTGGCGTGCCGCCGTCAGCCAATTGCCAGACAGACAGTAAGCTTCCAATGATTAACTTCAGCAATGTTCCCGTTTCCACGGCCATCAAAAATCTTGCGCGAATGGCGCAGCTGAACTTCCTGTTTGACCCCAAGCTGTTTGCGCCACCCGGCGGTTCCAATAAAAATGGGATGCGCGAAGCTTCGCTGACGTTGACCTGGACGAATATCAGCGCTGCCGACGCCCTTGCCCGGGTGCTCCGGGAAAACAACCTGATCATGGTTCGGGATAAATTCTCCACCGTCGCACTCATCTCCGGCACGAATCATGTCGCGAACGTCGTGGATGCAAGCTTGCTGGTCAGCACCAACCCGGTGGCGCAGGTGGCAAACGGGGTGATTCCACGGTTTCGTTTTTCATGTGTGCCGATGGATGTGGCGCTGAAGCAGCTCATCGAAATAGATCACCTTGACGTCGTGCTTGACCCCAAGGTGTCAGACTATGTTGACCCCGATGACCAGACGGCCAACCAATTCCATAGCGCCCCCATGGTCTCTCTTGTGTGGGAGAATCTCACCGCAAAACAAGCCCTCGTCGCGCTATGCGTGGCTTATGATTTGGCCATCATCAAAGAGACCGCCTCCGGCGTGGTCATTATCAAACCGAGGAATTAGAGGGCTGCGACCCAAATCGCCTCGCCATTCCGTAATCCGTGTTCATTTTGTCCATCCATGGTTGAATAACTTTCCCCTTTTGCCCGCGCCTCGCAAAACCTAGACTGCCGCCATGAATTCGCCCGGATTTCCCGTCGTCCGCCCGCGCCGGTTGCGCGCGTCGCCGGCCCTGCGCCGGCTCGTCGCCGAAACGCAGCTCCATACTTCGCAGCTCGTCCTGCCGCTCTTCGCGCGCAGCGGCAGGAAGCTCCGCCGCCCCGTGACCGCCATGCCGGGCGTGTTTCAGCTTTCGCCCGATGAAATTCTGCGCGAGGCCACGAAGGTTTGCGAACTCGGCGTTCCCGCCGTTTTGCTTTTTGGCATTCCCGACAAGAAGGATGAAAAAGCTTCCGGCGCTTACGCCAGGAACGGCATCGTGCAGCAAGTCACGCGGCGGCTGAAAAAGGAACTGCCGTCGCTGCTCGTCATCACGGATGTCTGCCTCTGCGAATACATGGCGCACGGCCATTGCGGCATTGTGCATGGCGGAAAAATCCTGAACGACCCGACGCTGAAACTGCTCGCGCGCACCGCCGCCAGCCACGCCGAGGCCGGCGCGGACATCGTGGCGCCGAGCGACATGATGGATGGCCGCGTCCGCGCCATCCGCGCCGAACTGGACAACGAAGGATTTTTCGACACGCCGATCCTGAGCTACGCGGCGAAATTCGCCTCGGCGTTTTATGGCCCGTTCCGTGAAGTCGCGGAATCCGCGCCCAGTTTCGGCGACCGCCGGAGTTACCAGATGGACGCGGCGAACGGCAACGAGGCGTTGCGCGAAGTCGCCTTGGACATCCAGGAAGGCGCAGACATGGTGATGGTCAAGCCGGCGCTCGCGTATCTCGACATCATCCGCCGGGTGAAACAGGAATTCGGCCTGCCGACCGCCGCCTACGCCGTGAGCGGCGAACACGCCATGATCAAGGCCGCCGCCGCGAACGGCTGGATTGACGAGCGCGCCGTGACGCTGGAAAGCCTGCTCGCCATGCGCCGCGCCGGCGCGGACCTCCTCATCACCTACGCCGCGATGGATGTGGCGAAGTGGCTGAAAGTCTCCTGATCCGAAACGCCCTCCCGCTGTCGTCCGCAGCCCGCGCCGATTGAAAATAGCCCGCAAGGTTTTACGAACAAAATTAAATGGGGCCCGCCGGGGCGGCAGAGGTTGAAAAATCCCGAAGGGATTCAATCACTCAGCCCGATGTGGGCCGGTGAAATCGGCCCACGCCGGGTAAATCGCACAAAATGAAAACCAACCCGGACGGGGTTGAACCTTATGCAGCCACCTATGGTGTCTGCTGGACACGGTAAAATTTCTGCCAATTGCTCCCTGTCGGATCAAATAGATGGTTGGTCGTCCCGTCACCCACGATCGGAGCAACCCAGTTTGTCCACGAGGCCGACCCCGCCAAGTTAGCGGCCACTTGAACGGTGTAATTGCTGTTGGGCATCGTGGGCCAGGCAATCGCCACGCCACGCTCCACTTGGGACGGAACAAGATTTGTGACTTGGGTCACGGGGTTGATGGTCGCCAGGTTTTGGGTAGTCAGACCGCTGGGCGTCAAAGTCATGCTGCCGACAGCGACGTTGTTGCTATAGATGGTCGCAAGCTGGGTGGTGTTCAGCGGGTTGTAGGCAACCAAGGTAAACTGCGCGGTGTTGGTGTTGTAATAGACGGCACTGGTGGGCACGCTCAAATGAAACTGCCATTGAATCGCGCCGAGATTTCGGTAGGCGTGAGTGAAATAGTAAGTCGAGCCCGCGTATATCGGATCGGTGGCGACGGGATCATTGCTGGCATATAACTGATCCATCTGCGCGGCCACATAGTCAGGATTGAACTGGAGCGCATACCAAAGCGCATAATTGCCCCACTGCGAACCCATCGAACTGATGGAATTACTTCCCACGACGGACAACTGTTCGGCGAGCATATTGTTAAACTGTTGCTGGGCAAAAACGGGATTTTGCGCGAGATAGCTCATCCCCGGGGAAATGGGCAACCACTGAATTCCGTGGACATAAATCGGATTAAGGCCGAAGTAGGTTTGAAAATCCTGGCCATTATCCCACAGGATACCGACGCAGGAACGGGTGTAAACCGCAGGCCAGACATCGGCGTGCTCGTTGAACCAGTATTCCCGCACGGCCGCCGATTCCATCACATAACCCATCGCCCCCGCCGCCCGCATCGGGGCGTCACCCAGCGCAGCGCCCAGCAAGAAGAGTCCCACCCAGGAATTCATGGCTTCGCTGCTGGATTCCTGGTTGCCACCCCGGTTGGCGTCGGGGTAACCGCTCGCCTGGGAGTGTCCGGCCCAAATGTCAAACGTCCGGAAATAAGCAAAGTTCGTGTCGTTCCGGTCCCAGTTCGCGAAATCCTTGGCCACCAGTTTGGCCATCGCCCCGTAATTAGTCAGGAAATTAGTGTCATACAACCCCAGCAGTGCGGCGGCATGGATGATATAGCCGTAGTGGAAATGCTGGTCGTTGAATTGTTGGGAACCATAGCTGGCTTGGAAACCCACGAGCGCCTTCCAAGCCGGATACGCGGCAAAATAGTAGCTGGATTCGCCGGGGGTGTAGGTAAACCAGTTCTGCAGTCCCGCCGCCAGCGTATTATGCAGCGTGGTGAATTCCGGCCGGCCCATGTCATGCGCCATGGCCATGTGCTGGGCGTAGCGCAGCAGGTCTTTGCCACCCCAGTAGGTATCCACCGCAATGTTGGTGTTGGCCGCCACGCTGGTGAGATAGGCATTCATGCGCGCCGGAACGTAATCGTTCGAGCGGCCCGTCGGGACGGGCGGGGGCAAAGTGGGCGGGAAGCCGCTGAATGGGTAAGTAAATTCAAAGTCCGTGCCGGTGGCGCATTTCAGGGAGCCGCGCACACTCGAATAATTCATTCCGTTGAACACCAGATTATTCGTCGTGTCGCGCCAATGATGCGCGAGCCAACCCTGAATGACGCGCGGTTCGGTGCCTTTCAAAATTTGCGTCGCCAGATGCCAGATCGTCGTGACATTACCCGCCGCCGGATCATAGACCCAGTTCATCTGACTGCCACGGGGCACGGCGTAGGCATATTGGGCGAAATACGCAAGGTTGGTCTTGGCCGGCAAAGCGCTCACGACGAGGTAAGTATTCGTGCTGGCAAAGGTTACATTTACCACGCCGTTACTAAGAGTGAACTGCGTCCCGTCCGGCGCAAATACACCCCAGTAGCGACCCGAACCGTAGGCCACGCCAAAATGGTTGCCCGTCAGCGGAAATGAGACGCTGCTCCCGTTGTCATCGAAGAAAGTGGCCCCACCGGAAGGAAACGCGATTTGGGGTTGCACGCCGGTGAATTCGACCCACACGGAAGGTAAGCCGTGACCGAACGTGACATCCATGAAGGTATTCGCGGCTTGCTGCATACGAAAGGCCACCGTCCAATCGCCCCAACTTAAAGCCCGCGCATCCGCCGGAGAAAAGCCCTGGCCATGAATTGTGACGGGACTGTCCAGAGGCATTTGTGGATTGGTCCCGGAGGGAACCCAACTGTTGGGATTGTAAAGGTTGATACCCTGGGCATCTGCGGAAACGGTCAACGGCTGGGCCCACATATTGCCGGCGTATTGGCTGTTGATCAGGTCGGTCCACCATTTATTACTCGGCATCGGCTGACCGTAGTTTGTGACCACATAAGTGGGCGGCGTCGTCGGCAGGGACCCGGCGTTGGCTTGGGACGGAGGAAACGACGCATACGAACCGGCGCCGACGGGGACAACCGATTGTGCGGAAGCCCATTCCACCACGAGGATTACGGCCAAAATAGAGACAAGGATTTTCATATTGTTATTCCACCCGATCATTGGATCGACAAAACGTGAAAAAAATTATGTGGGGTCCCAACGGGATCGAACACCGAGTTGGTGCTGCCATTGCCGGTGATGGCACCGCCCAAGTTATTCCAGATGGCGTTGGGGCCGGACAGCGCGCTGGCCCATTGAACCTGATAGGTGACACCGTTGCTGGCAAACCAAGTTATGTTCACCCCGGGTGTGATACTGATGAAAAACGGCAGAGGACCGACGGGGGTGGCGCTTACCGGCGAACTGTCAGCACTGGGGCCACCCGCGCCCGTCGCCGAGACGACATAATAGTAGGTCGTGCCGTTGTTGAGTCCGCTGGAATCGATGTATGTCACCGTGGGAGCGGTCGTAGCGCCGACCGGGGAGTAGGGTCCGGCGAAAACGGTGGCACGTTTCACGGTGTAGCTGGTCGCAAAGGGACTGGCAGCCCAGCTCAAAGTCACCTGCGCGTTGCCGGCGGTTGTCGCCAAACCGGCGGGGGCGGCCGGTGATCCCAAAATTGGCGTGGCTGAAACCGGCAAACTATCGGTGCTCTCGCCGGCTCCGTTCACTGCGGAAACCACATAATAATACGTCTGGCCTCCCAGGACGGAATCGTTGTAGTTCACGCTCGAAGCGGCGGCTATGCCTATGTTCGTATAAGGACCACCGGTGACGGTGGAACGCTTCACGTTGTAGCCGGTCGGACTGCCGGTGGCGGCAGTCCAACTTAAGGAAACCAGATTTGTCCCCGACGTGGCATTCAGTCCAGTGGGAGCGTTCGGAGGTATATTGACATAGCCGACGACATCACCGTAGGTGTCACCGACGCGAATCTCATCCACCATGATACTCCCAGCACCTTGAACATTCAGCCCCACTCCGGTAATGGTTCCGACATCAAAGGCAGCAGCGGAGCCGGCGGCGGCCACCCCGGGCGTGGCTTGATTGGCCACCGGATTCAAATAAACGGTGACGGTATCGTTGGTGCCCGAGGTGTTGAATTGGATTTGGATTGCGACCAAATAAGTAGTGCCATAGGTTCCCAAGCCCAATTGCGCGAGGCTGGCGGCTCCCAGAGCAGCGGTGCCAGCGGTGTTCATGGAGCCGATACCCAACTGTCCCTGAGTCGGAGAGTAGGGACTCAACCCGAAGCCAAACCAGAGACCGGTGCCACCATTGGGAAAGTAAACACCGTTAATATTTGCGCCGGGATCGGCGGCGCTGGTTTTAAACAGAAAGCTGATCCACTTGGTGCCCGTGGAGAGCGAGTTTGCGAGACTCACGAATTGCCGGGCACTGCCCGAACTTAAAGCGCTGTCCGCCACCGGCAGGCCGGTGTAGGTCAGCCCGGAGACGACCGAAGGAGTTGACCCACACGTCCATTGGCCGGTGAAGCCAGCGGCGGTAGCGTTGGTGCCGTTGGCGAGCGAGGAGTAATTAAACGGCTCGTAAGCATTCAGGCTCGCATGGCAGAGATTGGACAACGCGGCGAAAGCCACAACCATCAGTGCAATGGCGAGATGGCCCACCCTGCCGTTGGTTGAGGAGGGATGGCGTGACATGGCTATTGGTCTTTCCGACCGGGCAACGACGCGCTGACAATCCGCCACAGCCGGAAAGCGGATTTGTCTTTCATGGGCTGGCAACCTTGGCCATTTGCTAGAGTTGCGTTTTTTTCCGCCAGACACCAAGAATCACCACCAGGACAACCACTTCAATCGCCCCCGCGATGCCCAACAGCATTTCATAGGACCATTGGGACGGTGCCTGCACGAGCACAATGTCCTGGGGCGAGCGCATCAGCAGACGGAACGATTTCGCCCGCCAGTCCTTGCCGGCCTGCCAACTGTTGCCGCGCTCAATCAGGCAAATTCCCGTGACCATGACTTGGCTGCCGTTCACCAGTCCGGTGAGCCGGTCACCAATGGCTCCCTGCGGCAAATACGCTTGAAAAATAAAATCGCCAGCCTCCAGCAGGAGGAATTGATTAACCCCGCGATCCACCCGCTCCAGCACTTTCGCAGAAATCTGAACCAGACGGCAGTCATACACACCGGTTAACATGTCATTGAGATCCACCACGTCCGCCTTCGGCTCCGCGCCGGCGCCAACTTTCCGATAAATCGCGTCTTCCAAAATCGGGGTGTATTCACCTTTGGCCGGCGTGCCAAGGACTTCCATCTGATCCCCCAACTGCACAGGCTCACGCAGCAAGGTTTGACAACGGAGTCCATGGTTTCCGTCCTGAATAAAAACAGCGCTGCCCGGTTGAAAATACACCACGGTGCCAGTCACTTTCACGCGATGCCCCAAGTTGCCCTGCGGTGTAAATTGCAACAGGCAGTCCATCGGCTGCGCGGCAACCGCAAAGGGATTTTGGGGGGCGGCCTGCTCAACAATCAATCCGTCGGCAGTGGGGACCAGCAGCCGGAAACCGAACAACTGGCGCTGGTGGTTGAACAGGGTCGAGCAGACACCACGAACCCGCACCGTGGCGTCCAAAAGATCGTCCGGCCTGGCCACCGGCAGTTGTTTCGTGATCACGGTGAAACGCTCGCCGGCGGCTACGATGTCGATGAAATGATTTCCCGACAACGCCTCAAAACGTGCGGCCCGGACATTGCCGGTAATTTCGACCATTTGGCTGTCTTCCGCGCCGCTTAAAAGGCGTTCGAGACTGACTGGTTTGGCGGCGGGGATTTTTCCCTCGCCTGTGACTTTCACCGAGACCGCCACCACAACGGGTGCAAACTCGCCCGAGCTGGTCACGCCCTCCACCTCGACCATTTGTCCCGCTTGCAATGCGAGGGTATTGGTTGCCTGCAGGTAAATCCCGCCCGTCTCATCCTGCAGGAAGCGCGAAAACAGTCCGTCATCGTAAAACGTGACCACGCCGCGCAACTTGACGGGATGATGCTTCGCCGCGTCCGTCGCGGACAAAGCGCGGATCTCGGCCACCGTGGTGATTAATGGTTCATCCGCCGCCAGCAAAGGCAACCAGCCTCCGCAAACACCCAGCGAAGCAAACATCAGTAACGTGGCATATTTATTTTTCATATAGTCTAGTTTTTAGTTTTTCAAATCGGGATACCCCTTCTGCATGGCCAACTTGGCCTTTCGATCCACCGTGAACAGACCCCAATGTTTTTCGGCACCCAGGGGGTCGCCGCCATCCCCCTTCCAATCTTCGTCGAAGGCCTCGAAAAAGAAAGTCGTGAGATTCATCTTTTCCGTCCAGGCAAACAAGTCGTGATAATACTTGCGCTGGTTTTCCTCGCTGGCCCGGCGGCCAAATTCCCGGGCGACCGTCGCCCAGCCAGCTTCGGTGATTACGATGCGACTGTGGGGCAAAGCCTGATGGACGGCTTGCAAATTCGCAATCGTATAGGCCATCGCCTCGTCAATGTCCTTCTTCTCCCATTGCGGATAGGTGTGCACAGAAATAAAATCCAATTCCGATGCCAGCGCCGCACCGTGATGCGACCACCAGTCATAATTGTCACAAACCGTCACCGGCTGCCTCACCGCTGACTTGACCTCCCGAACATACGCGATCACTGCGGCCACCGGCACCAGGTGATCGTTCCAGCTGACCAAGGCCTCATTGCCAACGGCGACGGCCACCACTGTATCCCGATACTCATTCGCCAACCGGATGAGGTTTTGCACTTCGATCGCGTTCAAGCGACGATTTGCTGCCAGTGTTTCCGCCGGAATCGGCTGTAGCCAGGTGCAATTGGGATTGCTCATTTCCGCGCTCAACCACGCACCGAGAAGAACTTTTAATTTCAGATGGTGCTCACGGATCAGGCGCAGGATGACTTCCGAATTCGTCCGCGAATCATAGAGCCGGATCATTTGGAAATTCCCATCCCGCTTTAAAAGCTGCAGGTCTTCAAAAATCTGCTGGTCAGTTGGATTCACCGCGCCGCCGCCACGATCAGGATGCTGGCCATGACGAAAGCCGGAATAGCAAAGGCCGCGCGACAAGCCCGCCAACAGATCCGATTTTTGCTGCTGGAGAGAAACGCGGGGCTCAGCGGATGGGCTGGTTGCGGATGCCTGGCAGACCCATCCCCCCAGCCAGACCGCGGCGATGCCAACGAGCATTCGCCAGCTTGAGGCGGCTTGATAATTTTTCATCGAAGTATTTTAAGCGCCCGCCAGCGATTCCGCTCCGGTAGCCGGGATGGATTCAGGGGAGGGTGAGCTTGGCAACGGTTGTTCGCGGCGTTGCGCCAAGTCTTCGCGCATGGTTTTACAAATCTTCTCATCCAAGCCGTAGAGGCTGAAAATGGCCGCCAACACCAGTAATCCAGCGGCCGGAATCAGGCTGTTGAGCAGTAAAATGCCGCGGATGGCTTCGGTGGATTGCGCGGCATTGGGCACATAGCCAAAGGCCGAAATCAGAAAACCCGCAAACGCCGCGCCAATGCCCATGCCGGCTTTTTGCGCGCAAGTCGTCGCGGAAAACACGACGCCCGTTGTGCGGGTCCGGTATTTCCACTCTTGAAAATCCGCCGTGTCGGCCACCAGCGCCCAGAACAGCGTCGCGTTGATACCCGCGCTGATCATGCCGAGAATCAGAAACATGAATATCCAAGCGGTCTGATCCGGTTGAAGCCAGTAAAATGGAATTGCCGTCAGCGCCACCGCCACCATGCTCGTCATGAACGCCGCCTTTTTGCCGATGGCTTCCACGGCAAACCGCGTCATCATCGCGCCCAAGATCATCGCCAGTCCGCTGACCAAAAACCAGGTGCCGATCTGGCCGCCGTCCCAATTCAGATAATTTTTGAGGTAATAAATTCCTGCCGTGCCGCGCACGACGGCCAGGGTGATATTCACGATACCGATGACAAACATCATGATCCAGTGACGATTGAGGAAGAGGGTTTTCAAATCCTGGGTCAGTCTGGTGTGCTGGTTCGCCGGGGGATGAATGCGCTCTTTTGTGGTTAAAAATGAAATGAGAAACAGCACGATGGCCATGGCGCTGAACAGCAGCACCGTCCGCTGCGCACCAAGCTGCTGGTTGGCGCCGCCGAATTTGACAATCAGCACCATGAAGCTGGAATTGGCCACAATGCCGCCGATTTGCGCCAGTGACATACGGTAGGAATTCAAACTCGTGCGCTCCAATGGATCGTCGGTCATCACGCCCGACAGTGCGCCGTAGGGAATGTTGATCGCGGAATAAAGCAACATCATCAGATTGTAAGTGACCCAGGCCCAGACGATTTTTCCCGCCGGACTGACCGCCGGCGTCGTGAATGCGAGCACAAACACCACCGCCAGCGGCACGCACAGCCAGACGAGATACGGACGGAACCGGCCCCACTTTGATTTTGTGCGATCCGCCATCGCGCCGATAAAAAAGTCCACCACGCCGTCCGTGCTGCGCGCAAACAAGAGCATCGTGCCGGCGGCGGCGGCCGTGATGCCAAAAATGTCCGTGTAGTAAAACATGATGAAATTCATCATTAGCGCCCAGACGAAATTACTTGCCGTGTCCCCCAGCCCATAGCCGAATTTCTCGGCGAAGGACAATTTCATGACTTTGGTTGCGGTGTTCATAGCGTTGGTAATTTTTGAGTTCAGTCGCCCACGCTGTCGCGCGGAATCCCGACCGACAGCCGCGCAATCACGCCGCTGCGGGAAAAGATTTCCTTGCTGTCGGCTTGGGATAATTTCTGCCCGGCGATGTTTTTGGTGCCGCCAAAGCTGGTTTCTAGGGTGATGGAAGCCCTTTCCGTCAGCCGGTAGCAAATGGGAACCTGACAATAGGTGAAAGCCAGACTTTCAGCCGGCAACCGCCAAATTTGCCGGTTGCCATTGGCAGCGATATAGGTGAACTCCGGCGGCTCCGCAAAGAATTCGCTCCGGCGCAGCAATTTCGGCTCAAAGGACAGCGTGCCGTCGTTCACTTGAATTCCCAGCTCGGCCCAGCGAGCAAGAATTTCCTCTTTCACCTGTCCCGTCATGCCCGGCTGCTGCGCACCAAGGTGGCGCGGCGTGTGCGAATAGGGATCAGTCGGAAAGGCACCATACACTGCGGGCGACTTGGTGAAGCCCAGCCCGCGCCGGATATCATAGTAAGCGGCCCGCAAGCCGGTGACAATTTCCGCCGGGGCGGCAACGGCGACGGCGCGGCGATGATTTTCCTCCGCCGCCAGCAGCAGCTTGGCGATCATGTGCCAATAAATGCTCCCCAAACCTTCAAAGGCAAACATGGAGCCGCTGCGGCCGGTGAAGGCGCCGTGGTGGAAAACCGCTTCCCACAATTCCAACAGCGCCGCGCGATCTTGCGAGATGGCCTGCCGCCAATGCTTTTCGCCCGCCAACCGATCGAGCCGGGCCGACAGGCTGGCGGCGTTGGCCAAATCCGCCTGAAAATGCGCGCTGCCGTCCTCGGCCAACACCATGATTTCCCGCCAACCGCCTTTGACCAGCAGCGCCAGGGCGGGCACCTGCTTCTCCCAGCCAGCCGGCAGTGTGTTGCGGGACAGAAATGGTGTGACTTCACGGTCGGGATATAGCAGGTAACTGTGCTGGTCGGCGCGGAACAAATTGCTATGACGGAGAGCGTGCAGGAGCGACAACGCTTCGGCGGGTTCGAGCAGACCGCTGCTCAACACCGCAACCTGGCCTTCGAGCATCAGATCCAAATATCCGACGGATGCCTGCGAGCCGGAAAGATTCAGCAGGTTGTAACTGTGGAACAAGCCATCCCCACGCCGATTCGCACGCAGCGTTGCATCTACGACACGGGTGGCGGCGGCAATCAGCTGGCGAACTTCCGGAGTGGGAACGGCCGTTGGCACGCCGAGTTCACCCCGATAAACGGCTTGGCGGTGCTGCTCACCCGCCCTGCCCAGGGCGGCAAGAATTTCAAACCGGGTGGGGGCGGCGGCGCCGTCGGCGCGCCTCAAAACCGTAGAAATCGCCTTGGCGAACCGGGCAACTTCCGCCGAGAGCAGCACCGAGTCGCCGGCCGCCGCGAACATCTGATCGAGGAAATGCAGGTAACGCCGCAGATAGGCGACCGTGACGAGCGAAAGTCCCCAACCCGCCAGGGCGTTGTTGGCATCGTTCCATTCCGGGCGCTGCGTGTTCAGCCAGATACCGCCGCCGGGAATCAAATTGCTCAATTTGGCCAGCAGCGGCACGAGCAGTTTTTCCGCGAGCGACACCAGCAGCACCCCGCCATCTGGTGCGGCCTGAAGCTTGCCGTCGTTGCCAATTTCCCCGGCACGGGCCAGAAGCTCCTTATGCAGCGTGGCGTTGAAATGAATCGAGTGGCGCGGGTCGCGCAACAGTTCCGCAAAGTTTTTGATTTCGTAGGGAACCCTGGCGTAGGCAAAACGGCCTTCGTTCAGGCTGCGCGCGAGTTTGCCAGGCTCAAAGCGTTCGTAGGATTCCAGCAAGCGCAGCAGGTAAATGATCTGGTGGTCGCCCCAGTAACCGATGTGGCTCCACGGATCGTGCGGGTCTTCTACTTCCCACTCAATCCCGCCGCGCGTGATGCGGTAGGGATTGTAGCCGTCGGCGGTCGAAGCGTTCAGGAAAATGGCAATCATGGACTCCAAGCACGCCGGATAGCTCTGCGCGAGACTTTCCCAATTCTGGAAAATGTCGCGCCAGTTGCCCTGGTAATCGTAAATGGTCTGGCCGTGCTCATCACGGGTGCGAATGGAAAAACGGTTCCACGGCCGGCTGGGATCGCCGTGACGACGGCTGAACGTCAGCGGTAAATATTCGCGTGCGAGCCGGATTAACTGGGGATCGTTGGTGGCACCGGCCCGGTCGCGCAGGGTTGGCAAATCCATCTGCACCGGCAATTGTTCCAGCCAGGACGCGTGCCGCGCGGGCAGCGTGGCATTGCGGCTCCGCAAAAATCCGGCGAAATCCGACTTGGGGAACCGGTAGCCGTCCGGCAACGTGCCACCGCGCATGCAATTGAAAAGCACGTTGGCAAAATGATGGACGCTCCCGGCGCTGTTGGCGGTCTGCTGCAAACCATCCGCCGCAGCGATGCGCTGCTGGAGACCCGCGCGCGTGGCAGCGACATCGGCAGCCAAGGCACATTTCAGCGCGGTGGGCGACGCCAACTGTTTTTGTAGGCTGGCCAACGCGGCGTGGTCGAGACCGGTGTCGGCAACTGTAATCCATTCGTGAGTGCCGCCGGACTTGATTTCAGCGGAGTCGCAAACGAAATAAGCGCCAAAGACGCCGCGCACTTCGGTTTCGTTTTTCATCGGCTGGCCACGACGAAAGTTTTCCACCTGGCGTTCGCACAGCAGCACGGTCGGATTGCCATGGCCAAGCGACCAGGCGGTCGCGACACGCAGTGACTCACAAGGCTCGGCGCGATCCGTAATGCCGGAGTTCAGCGTGAAGAGGCCCAGTCCGCCCTGATTTTCGTGACGCATATAGGCGGCGGCGAGATAGCTGTATTTCTCAAACAAATCCTGGCCGACACCGGCAGGGATGATCTGATTCCAGCCATCCAGATAGCGGACGGCCACCGTGTCCGGGTTCAGATTTTCCAACGTGCAAAATCGAACCAAGCCAAAAACTTCGGAGGTCGTCAGAGTCCAAGCGAAACGCAAGCCGAGGTCCTGGTTGATTTCCTCAAAAATAACGCTCGTGCCGAATTCACTTTTGAAAAGGTTGCGCTGAAGCCGATAAGCACCGGCCGCGCCCGTCCACGGTTCCCAGAGCGCCCAACCCTCTTCGCGTTCGACGAGAAAAATGCTCTGCACGCCGCTGCCGCCGGACTGGCTCAGGATTTTGTCGGCGGTGCGATACGGAAAAATCGCGTGATCCGCGTCGCCCCGGCCGGCGGTGAACGGCGAATTGCTGCCGGCAAAGAGCCAGAGGTCGCCGTTGCTGACAATGCTCATCAGGAACGGCGGCATGGCGCTAACATTGCGGATGCCGACGAACATTTCACCGTTGATCACGACCGATGTGGATTCAGCCTTATCCGGCGCGGCAGACAAAGGACGCCCGCCGATGAAAACGGATCTCGATTCATTCGTCGCCAGCACTGGATTTTCGTGTCGTTGCAATTTTATTCAAAGCGGATGTCGTCCAGATAAAACCTGACCGGGTGGCCCTGGCCGGCGAGGGACCAGCCGAAGCCGGTCTTGATGCGCGCCAGATTTTGGTTCGTCAGGTCAATGGTATATTCCTTCCATGTCTTCGTGAGCGTGACGCCTGCGAGTCCGCCGCTGGCGGAATCAAAAAAATTCTTCTCGCGGCCGAGCACGCCGAATTTGAACGAAACCACTTCGCCGCCCTGCTCGCCGCGCGCCCAGAAAACCAGTTTCTTTGCCCCGGTAAGATTCCAACCGCCATCGCGATCGCCCCAGTCATCCGCCGGATCCTGCCAGACGATACCGCCCCAGTCGGCGGCGGAGTTGAATTGAAACTGCATGCAGCTCGGCGCGCTGTGCGGATTTTCCACCCAGCCCAAATTCATTTTGATGGCGGACGTTTTGCCCATCCAGCCGGACGGAATGTAATGGTTTTGGGGGCTGGAGCCGTTTTCGTAAATGCAAAACGGCAGCGCGGCCGCTTTGCCGGGCGGCACTTGTTCATCCTGTAGATGCACATGAAACGGCACATTCGCCACGCTGGAACCAACGCCGTTGTTGACGTAGGCGAACACGCGATAGCCGCCTTCGTTTTTCGGGGCGGTGATTTCGCAATGCAGGTCGTCGCTGCCGACGATGGCCGCCGGCAACTCCGGCAAGACCGGTTCTTCCTGGCCGCCGATGCCGGTTTTAATTTGCTCCGGCTGCACCACCCAGCGCACTTTGACGGGACGACCAACCGGATCGCGGGTTGCCAAATTGACCTTGAGGGTTTGCCCCGGCCTGAGATCGTTCGCGCCTTCGAACTTGAGGCTTTCGATGGCCGGGCAAAGATTTTTTGCCGGCTGGCCAGACCAGAGTTCGGTCATGGTATCAACCGCGTTAACTTTTGTTCCGTCAGGCAAAAACATACCGAACCAGGTGGCGGTAGCCTCCTGCTTGTGACCCCACAAGAAAGCGTAGGAGCCGAGACACCACGGTTTGTGATCAATGGAACCGAGATAAGCGCGGCGATACCAGCCCGCTTTTTCCGGGCTGGTCGGCTCGATGGGCGCGCCCCATGCTGAATTGTCGCCCTCCCACGCCCCGGGCGGCCCAAATTCGGTGATGATGTAAGGCTTTTGTGGATTCAGCGCCGCGTAGCGCGTCCCGATGCTGGACGCACCGGCGTAGCTGTTGATGCCAACGATGTCCACATCGGGACAAAACTGGTTAATGCTCGGGATGCGTTTGGCGCCAATTTCGGCAATCACCGTCATCACGGGATGATTCGGGTCCAGTGCCTTGGCGAGCTTGGCGGCGTCGTTGACGTTATTCCAAATCGCCTTTTTGCCGCCATCCCGGTAACCTTCCATTTCGTTGCCGATGCCCCACATTAAAACGGCGGGGTGATCTTTGTAACGCAAAACCGTTTGACGCACGGCATCCAACTGCTGCTTCAGCAGCTCGGGATTATCGTAACTGAATTTTTCCGGGCCGCCTTCGTGGTGCAGCCAGATGCCGACCGTGACGGTGAGTCCGTTTTTGTGCGCCTCGTCGAGCAGCGGCGCAAGGCCATCGGCGCCCCAGGTGCGGACGGAATTCGCGCCGGCCGCGGCGAGCAAATCCAGCCGCTCAGTGCCGCCCGCGCCTTTCACAAAAAACGGTTTGCCATCGCGGTGCAGCTGCCAGCCATCGGCGGTGCGAACCAGTTCCACCTTGACCGGCGCGGCCAGAGCAGGCAGTGCCAGCACGGCCAGTCCGCAAGCCAGAATGGTTTTTACGACCGCCAAAAAGGGTTTCATTGTTTGTAAACCAGCTTGGACAACTTTTATTCAAACCGGATGTCGTCGAGATAAAATACCACCGGTGAGCCTTGGCCGGCGAGCGACCAGCAGAAACCAGTCTTGATGCGAGACAAGTCTTTACCGGCCAAATCAATGGAGTATTCCGTCCAATTTTTCGTGAGTTTGACATCTGCCATTTCGCCGTTCGCGCTATCGGAGAATTTTTTATCCGAGCCGAGGATGCCAAACTTAAAACTGACCACCTCATCGCCCTTTTCGCCACGCGCCCAGAATTTCAGTTTTTTCGTGCCGGTGAGATTCCAGCCTCCGTTTTGATCGCCCCAATCGTTGGCGGGGTCCTGCCAGACGATGCCGGCCCAATTGTCCGTGGCGGAGTATTCAAAGCGCAGACAAGTATTGCCGCCATGCGGATTAGTGGTGCAGCCGTCGTCCATTTTGATGGCCTTGGAGTTGCCCATCCAGCCAGAAGGAATGTAGTGATGGTTGGAACCGCCTTTTTCGTCGAAAACAATGAAAGGCAATTTAACGGTGGTGGCGGGCGGCATTCCTTCCGCGCAGAGCGGCTGGAGACTGGGGCCAAAGCCAACCAGGACGCATCCGGCGACCAGGCTGCGGATTAAATGATGTTTGGTTTGCATAAATATTTCCGGCTGTCCACAACGTCCTCTTCAGCCCCAGCCGGGCCGGGCAGCCGGGTTGGGTATGGCCCAAGGCGATCCCGCCGTTTAAAAATTGTTTCCGGCGGTTATTCAAATAGAACCCAATCCCAGATGCGTCGGTCAGAGGCGGCAAGTTATTGCATCAGCGACGTGCTGCGGGATGTCAACCAGGACAAATCATCCGAACTGGGATCCCGGGGAACATCGTTGGCGGTGGCTTTTATCATGTTCGCATCCCGCCAGACTTTTATTTCCGCGTGACCATCGGCAAAAGAAAGTCCGCCGGCATTGTTATGATAGCTGGCCGGACAATCCCACCACAGGTTCGGTTTGTTCGGGTCCGCCACAAACCAGCCGTCATTGATGGTGTTGGGGTTCTCATCGATAAAAACCCAGCACAATGAGGGGGAGGGATTATTGATATCACCCTGTTTACGAAAGTCGCGCAACCGCGTGGCACCGTTGTAACCCATAATGTCATTCCAACTTGTGATGGAATTCAGCCAGGCATTCATGGACATGCTGCGAACCGTATCGCTGCCTTTAAACTGTTTGTGATCCGCTGGACATTTATAGACTTTAAAACTGTTCACCATCGGATAGAGCAGTCCGTTTTGAATGAGCGCCATGTTGGTGGCCGAGTTGCCTGCCGCCGCGTCCACCCGCCCGAGCACCCAGCCGGCATTGGCGCCACCGGAAAGGAATGAGGCATTAATCGGAACGGTGGCCCCTCCCGGCTCCTGTCCGTTACGAACCAGTTTATCTTCATTATCACCCGAATACATGGTCCAGCCGAGTTGGAGTTGTTTCAGGTTGCTCATGCAACTGATACCCAGCGCCTTGGCCTTGGCCTTGCCTAAAGCCGGCAAAAGCATCGCGGCGAGTATGGCAATGATGGCAATGACCACGAGCAATTCAATCAAGGTGAATCCCCGGCTGGCATTGGTTTTAAATTTCATATTCGGGATTTTTGTTTTCGTTTTCATTGGAGCCGGCCCAGGTTTGAGCCGGCTCCGCCGAACATCATCAAGCCGAAGCGAGCCAATTCAATTTGGTGGTTACGGCGAAACCAGCCGGTAAAACACGTTCGCGTTGTTCTTGTCAACCACAATGCTGTTGCTGCCATCCGTTCCGCCCGGCACCGTGAACCAGGCACTGGGGCTGGGATTCAGCCCCGTGGACAGGCTGTTGGTCTGGGCCACGAGTCGCCAGCCTTGGCCTGCCGGCCAGGTGAGGGTCAGGGTGCTGCCAGACACGCTGTTGGTGATGGTTCCCGGGCCGCTCGGACTGATGCCGCCGACCGTCAAGGTGCCGGTGCTGCCGAGGTAAGTGCCGTCACCGGAATAGACGGCGGTTACGGTGTAAGGCGGGTTGATGCTCGTGCCGAGACTGCTGGTAACGCCGCTGACCACTGAATTCACGCTCAACTGCATGCTATTGGTCTTGAAGGTGACGGTTCCGGTAGAGGCGGCGGCGGTGATCCCGTTGGTCAGAATCGTCGCCGTGAAGGTCATGCTTTTTTGAACCGCCGGCACCAGGATATTGGGTCCCCCAGTCAATGAGGTGTTGGAAAGCGATACGTCGTCAATGAGCACCTCGCCCGCATCGCCCGCCGTCGCGCCGGTGACACCCAGAATTTGAATCAAGGCGGTGTTGGCACCGGCCGGTGCCACGAGACCGTTCTGCGTAATTTGCGCCCAGGTGCCACTGCCGCCGGTGAAGCTTGTGACACCGCTCTGGCTCAAAAACACCGAGTTAGACAACCATTGAACATTGTATTGCTGGACATAGCCGCCGACCATCCTGATTTGCTTGGCCCAGAAGGAAAAGTTGTAGCTCTCCCCGGGCGTCACGGGATTCCCTTGGAGCAGGGTGTTCTGTTGGATTTCCGAGCCGTTGGCCGTGGCCGTTGCATTCGTCACCGCCAAATCCATACAGCCCGGAGCGGTGTGGCCATCGGTGTTGATCCACACCGGCGGCTGGCTTTGCACGCTGAGCCAGTTCTGCGCCGTGTCGGGCGTCAAACCTGTGTCAAAATCAAACCCGCCATTGGCGACCACTTCTGTAATGACCGGGTAGTATTCCAAAACCCGGTAATCAGGAGCATTCGCAGGATCAACAATCGAGTTGGGAGTGCCACCCATAATCTGGCTGCCCACGTTGCTCCAAGTGGCGTTGTCGGGTGAACTTTGCACCTGATAGACATTGGTGCTGTAGGCCGTCCAACTTACCGTGGTGGCCAGATTGGTGGAAACAGCCACCGTGGTCACCACCGTCGGATTGGGCGCACTCACGACGCTGCCATAGGTGTTGCCAGTGCGAAACTCGTCCACCTTGGCCGCATAGCCGCCGGTGACATTAACGCCGAATGCCGTGATGGTTCCCACATCAAAAGTGCTTACGATGCTGTTGGCGGCCGCTCCGGGTGAATTGGTGCCGGCCGGCGGATCAACCCAGAGACTGACCGTGTCGTTGACGCCGGACGTGTTGAAATCAATTCTAATCAAAATCAGATGCACCACGGTGTTGCTGATATTAATGATGCTCCCCAGGGTGGTGGCGGCACCCAGGCTGGTGCTGTTGACGCTGCCCAACGAGAAGCCGGTCAGATCGGCGCTGTAGGGAACATGGAAACCGGCGAACAGACTGGTGGCATTGTTGCCTTTGAAATAGACGCCCACCGTATCGCCGCCGGAATTGCCGCTGCTCTGCATCAGGAAGCTGATGTATTTGGTGCCGCTCGATAATTGGCTGGCGGGGGCGAGATTGATATAATTCTGATTGCCGGTGGCCGTGTGGTGATAAGCATTATTGCCCGTCGTCAGACCGGAATAAGTCAAGCCCGGACTCACGATCGTGGGCATGGCAGCAGGATTACCAATCACCCAATTGCCGGATTCACCGGCGCCGGTGCCCGGGGTGTTATTGGTAAGATTACCCAGCGGATAGTTAAACGGCTCGTAAACCGAAACGTAGGCGACCGGCGAAGCGCTGACTTCGGAAGAATTTGCCCCTTCGCCAACGCTGTTCGTCGCCGAGACCACATAGTAGTAGGTCGTGCCATTGGCCGCGTTCAAATCGGTAAAGCTAGTCGTGCCCGCACTGGCAATGGTGACTTCCGCTCCGCTGCTGGTGGAACGCTTGATGTTGTAACCGGTGGCGGCAACGCTGGCAGCCCAGCTCAAAGACACCTGCCCGTCGCTGGCATTCGCCACCAAACCCGTGGGCGCCGCCGGCGCGGCGAGCGTGGGCGTCGCGGAAACTTCCAAGCTATTGGGGCTCTCCCCGCCCGCATTTACCGCCGAAACCACATAGTAATAAGTCACGCCGCCCGCCACATTGTCAGTGTAGTTGGTTCCCGTGACGGCGCCTGCCGTGGAGACCGTGACATAGCCGGACCCGCTCGTGGTCGAACGTTTCACATTGTAGCTTGCCGGGCTGCCGCTCGCAGCGACCCAGCTCAAATTGACAGAATTTGCCCCCGGAACCGCCGCCAGACCGGTGGGAGCGCTTGGGGCGGAAATGTTGTAATCAACGGCATCGGCCCAGGAAGTGCCGATCCGCAATTCATCGAATTGCATGTTACCACCGCCGGGATTCACAATGGAACACGCGCTGATGGTAAATTGGGGCACCGAGAAGGAAGCCCACGGCGACGACGGTTCCGTGGCCGTGCCCGCCGTCGGATTCACCCACAAGGTGGCGGTCCAGCCAGAACCAGTGCCCACCAGCTTGAGCACGACGAAATAGGTGCTGCCATAAACCAGCGCCGTCGTAGGCGAACCGGAAAGCGCATTCCCGTCACCGTAGCCGATTTGTTGATTGACGCCCAAGGCTCCCTGGGTGGTGTTGGTCAGGGCGGTGATTCCCACAAACACACCATTGCCACCGGTGTTCATTTCCAGACCCGACAAAGCGGCGGTGGGTGTCGCCGGCATATTCATCAGAAAGCTGATGTAGTATGTGCCGCTGGAAATTGGGCTGGCCACATTCTCACCGATGTAGCCACCGCTTATTTGCAACGCGTTATTGTTCACTCCCAGGCCGGGATATGTCAGACCAGCAACCGTCGTCCGGCTCCCGGCGCCGCCGTTATAGGCGCTGCTAAAACCGCCACCCGTGGTTTGGCTGGGAGTGCCGGACACGGATGTCGGCAGCGTGCCTAAAGTGTAATTATACGGCTCGTAACACTGGAGCGCGGCCGGAGCGTTGGTCGTCGCCAGCGCGATGAGGGTGAGGAGGGCAATGCGTGCAATGAGTCTTTTCATGATTTTTAGGTTGGGGGTGGGAACGAGTAAAAAATTTGAACCGGTGAGGTTCAAGGATGGGCCGGCGGGCAACGGCACGCTCTGGCGGCGGATCAATTTAAGGGCATTCATGCGTTTAGTTTGAGGTTTGCGTTCACTGGATACGCCCATTACTCTACCCCAATTTGTCCGCCTGCCCAGCTAGCCGAGCGGCTAGTTTTACGCGCCCTGCCCCTGCTTGAATTTCAGCGCGGCTTCCGTGCGCGAATGCACGTGCAGCTTTTCGTAAATGTGCTGCAAATGAAATTTCACCGCCGCCACCGTCACGCCCAGCCGCTCGGCAATCGCCTTGTTGCCCAAGCCGTGCATCACCAACTCCAGCACCTCGCGCTCGCGGTCGGAAAGATCTTCCATTTGCTGCGCCGCCATCGCCTGGCCGCGAAACTGGCCGATGACCTTGCGGGCGATTTCGGGCGTCATCGGCACGCCGCCTTCCTTGGCTTCCTTGACGGCTTCAATGACCTTTTCCGGTTGCGCCCGCTTGAGCAGATAGCCGCAGGCCCCGGCGCGCAACGCCTGAAAAATCCGCTCGGAATCCTCATACACCGTGACGATGACGATGTGCACCGACGGCATCTGCTCCTTCAGTTTGGCCGTGCATTCCACGCCGGTGGAATCCGGCAACTGGATGTCCATCAGCACCACGTCCGGCGCCGCCTTGGGAATTTTTTTCAGCGCCTCCGCCACCGTGCCGCAGGTGCAGACACATTCAAAGCCGACCGTGCGGCTAAGCATGGTTTCAAACCCCTCGCGCACGGTTTTGTTGTCCTCCACGATGGCGACTTTAATCATAGAATGCTTTCCGGCAACGGCGCCGTAAAACGAACGATGGTTCCGTTGGGCGTGTTGGCGACGACTTCGCACCCGCCGGCCAGGCTTTTCAAGCGTTCTCGCATGTTGGCCAGGCCGTCGCCGCCAGTGGTCTGGGCCAATAAAGTGAATCCCCGACCGTTGTCCGCCACCTCAACCACCAAATTCCCGGCCCGCACGGAAATGCGCAGCCAAACCTGCGTCGCTCCCGCATGGCGGATGATATTGTTCAGCGCCTCCTTGAAAGCGAGAAAAACCTCCTGCCGGAATTTGGTTCCTAGGGAACGCTCCGGCAAATCTTCCGCAATATCAAGGCCGCAAGCGATGCCAGCCAGATCCAATAGCCGTTGCGCATAGGAACCAAAATAGCTCGACAATGAGGCTATGGTGTCGTTGCGTGGATTTACCGCCCAGACGATCTCATCCAGCGAGGTCACCATCTGCCGTGCGGTCTCTCTCAGTTCCGTCAAATAATTGTCCTTTTCCGTCGCCGAAGTAATGGAACTTCTGGCCAGCGAGGCAAGCATGTTCACCTCAGTCAACCGGGAACCGAGGTCATCGTGCAGATCGTGGGCCACACGCGCGCGCTCCTGCTCGATTTCGCGCCGGCGCTCGGCTAGCTGGCGCCTCTGAATTTGGATTTCCAGTTCACGCGTCCGCTCTGCCACCTGCCGACGCAATACCGCAATCCAGCCGAAGGCGGCCAGGGTGGCTGCGGCAAACACACCGGCAATCCACAACATCTTTTTCAGGGTCCACCAAGATGGAGCCTGCAGCAAAACCACATCGTCCGGCGAACGCAGCAGGATGCTGAATGATTTTGCCCGCCAATTTTCCCCCGCTTCCCACTTGCCAGGTTCAATCCGACAGACGCCCGTCACCGCCACACGGCTGCCGTTGGCCAGCCGGATAAAATTATCGCGGCCGTCGGTTTGTTTGAGACTGGCCTGAAAAATAACATTGCTTTCCTGCAAGATCAGGAATTCTTCATTGGCGTGCTGGGTGCGGTCAATCAGTCGGCCGGTAACCTGAATCAACTGGCAATCGTGGTCGCCTTTCAACGCGCCGTCGGTGGTTAGTGGCAGTGGGGCCAACGCTTGTCCTGAAGAAATCTTTCGGTAAACCGCATCTTGCAGCCACGGTGTATAGTCGCCCTGGCCGACGAATCCCAGCGCTTCCACTCGATCCCCCAGGGCCAGCGGAACATTTTCTTCCGTTTGAATCTCCACCCCGTGGTTGTTCTCCTGAAGAAACAAGGCTGTGCCGGGATCAAAATAAATCACCGCGCCTACCAGTTTAACACGGTGGCCATAGCTTTTCTGCGGGGCAAATTGCAACAAGCTGCCGATCGGATGTGCCGCCGCCGTGAAGGGATGATTGTCGGCGGGCGCCTCGATTGTGAAATCGTCCGGACGAGGCACCATAAGGCGGATGGCGAAAAGTTGGCGCTGATGATTGAACTGCGTCGAGCAAACGCCGCGCACGCGCACGGTGCTATCTGGCAATTCCTCAACCTTCTTCACTGGCAGGCTTTTCGCGTAAACCAGCAGTCGCCCGCCGCCCGTGACAATTTCAATCATAAAATACGGGGTTTTTTCCAAGGGCCGAACCGATCGGACAATGCCGGTAACTTCCACGAACTGGCTATCTTCAATACCGGTGGCCAGTTGCTCGTAATTCACCGGCTTGGGCGGAGGCAACGGAGCCTCGCCCAAGACCTGCACGTGGTCGACCAATACCACGGGCGCATATTCGCCAGGGCTGGTCACACCCTCAATTTCCACCAACTGCCCGGGAAAAAGTGCGGGTGTATTGTTTGAAGCCTGCAGATAGATGCCTGCCGTGTCGTCCTGAATGAATCGGGAATACAGCTGCTCATCGAAAAAAGTCACCACGCCTCGCAGACGCACCCGCAGCGTTTTCGGTGCCTGTTCCGTTTTCAACGCCCGCACTGACTCGGCCGTGCGTAATTCCTCTGCCCGACTCAAGCTTATCTGTAGGGCAAGGCACAACACCAAAACGAACATCGCCATCGTCTTCAGACCGAAACGGCCGTGAAATAGGGCGGCAGTTAAGCTTCTGAAACTGTTGCTCATTTAAACCCTCAGGTGGAAAGAATTATTGGACTCATGATTTGGCAATGGCTTGTTTTAATCCCGCGCCTTCGGGAGTGTCAATGACCATCTGATGCAACGCTGCCGATAAATGGAGTCTTAGCCCGCGAACCATGATGTGGAACGAGCCGGGTTGCAGACGAGTTGGTCAAGGATGTTGACATCATGCACACTGCCAGCGGAGACAATGATGACGGTTGGAAAGTTGCCCTAACCCGGTTATTTCATAGTGGTATTTGATTTTGGGAAAAGGCGGTGCGGAGGCGGCCTCCGCCGGCTGGTTGGGGAAAAATGGGAAGCCCAATGACCGTTGTGACGCCGAAAGGCTCGCCGCTGGCAGTGTTTGGCGACACCTCCGGCAGGGGGACTTTGCTTTCCAGAAAAAAACCGGCCTCAACCGCTGGCGGGAGCCAGCGGTTTGCGTCGCTGCTGGCAGCGGGTAGGCGCGGCTCAACGGCACATTGACCCGGCGCACCCTCACGCGCACTTGGCCCGCCACTTTCAACAGCTTGACCCGGACACTGCCCGCCGTCGCCCGCGACTTTTCAGAAACCGAGGTCTGGCAAGAGCCAGGGCAGTTCTCGACAGTCTGTCGGCGCAGCAGCGGTCCGTGGCGTTTTCATTGGGCCCTGTGTTTTCAAGCCTTCTGACCCGCTCACCGCTTCTTTGTTCAATCCCACTATGAAATATCCGGGAAGGAATCTCCTTAAAACCGGACAGCCTCTACGTTGGTTCTGCTTTGTCTCGAAACGAAGCCACCCGCGCCAATAAGCGCGGGTGGTTTTTGAATTTAATTTCCTACGCCGCCACTTCCGCGCCTTCGAGGAAGCCTTGCAGATGCCGCACCCGCGTGGGGTGACGCAGCTTGCGCAGGGCCTTGGCCTCGATCTGGCGGATGCGTTCGCGGGTGACGTTATACATCTTGCCGATTTCCTCAAGTGTGCGCTCATAGCCGTCGGCCAGACCGAAACGCATTTCGAGAATTTTCCGCTCGCGTTCGGTCAGCGTCGTCAGGACGTCGCTCAATTTTTCGCGGAGCAGGCTGTAGCTAGTCACGTCGGACGGATTTTCCGCCGACTTGTCCTCGATGAAATCGCCCACGCTTACGTCGCCGTCATCGCCGACCGGGGCGTGGAGCGACACCGGCTGCTGCGCCATCTTGAGCAGGGCGTGGATGCGCGCCACGGGCATGTGCATCTCATCCGCCAGTTCTTCCGGCGTGGGTTCACGGCCCAGTTCCTGGGTAAGCTGTTTCTGCGCGCGCCAGAGCTTGTTCATGATTTCAATCATGTGCACCGGGATGCGAATGGTCCGCGCCTGGTCGGCAATCGAGCGCGTGATGGCCTGGCGGATCCACCAAATCGCGTAGGTGGAAAACTTGTAGCCCCGGCGATACTCGAATTTCTCGACGCCCTTCATCAGGCCGATGTTACCTTCCTGAATCAAATCCAGGAACGACTGTCCGCGGTTCGTGTATTTCTTGGCGACGGAGACGACGAGGCGCAAATTGGCCTCGGCCATGTGCGTCTTGGCCTTGAGGCCGCGATCCGCCGCCGCCTTCAATTCCTTGAACGCCTTGAAAAATTCCTCGCGCGGCAGGCGCACGAATTGTTCCAAGGTGGCGAGCTTCTGCTGCTCGGCCTCGACGGCCGCCCGCTTTTCCACCGTGTTGCGGTGCGGCTCCAATTCGGCCAGATGCCGGATGCCCGCCCGGAATTTTTCGTGGATGTTGCCGGCCACGACAATCATCTCCTCGACGACTTTTTGCTTGTAGTAAAACTTGGCAAAGGTTTCCTGGAGCTTCACGCTCATCTTTTTGAGTTCCTTTTCAAGTTTTTCCTTCCGGCCCTTTTGCTGCGCCTTCTGCCACGCAGAGTATTTGGCGTCCACACTCGCGTCCATCGCGTGAACCTTCTTGATGAGCTTGCGCAAATCTTTCAGATGCCCCTCGCGATTGGCGATTTTTTTGTCAACAATCACGCGGTCGAATCTTTCCTTGGGCGGATCGGATAAAATCTTTTCGGCGATGGCGATGTGTTCCTTGGCCGTGAAGCCGAGGCTGTAAACAATGCGTTTCATCTCCACTTCCGCGTCCTCGATTTTCTTGCAAATCTCGACCTCCTGCTCGCGCGTGAGCAGCGGCACCTTGCCCATCTGGTTCATATACATCCGCACCGGGTCGTCGAGAATTTCCAGCCGCGAATCATCCTCAGCTTCCTCCGGCTGGGTTTGCTCGGGGCTTTTGGTGCGCTCGGAGCGTTCAGCCTCGGCCTGATCCATGACGATTTCCACGTCCAGGCTGCGGAGTTTCGTCAGCAGTGTGTCGAGATCTTCCGGACTCAAATTATCCGGCAAAATGTCATTGATATCGTCGTAGGTGATGTAGCCATGCTCTTGTGAAAGGTGCAGGAGGGTTTTGACCGTCTCGCTCAAATCCACCGAGTTCACCATGGCCGTGGGCGCGGCCGCCTGCCCGTTCGTCGGCAGTTTGGTGGTCGCCGGCTTGGCCGCCACCGGCTGTGCCGTCGCGGCCGGTTTGGCGACATCGGTCTTCAAGGCCTTGTTGGAAATGACAAATCTCCGCCGGGCGGGCGGAGTTTTGATTTTCGGCGCTTGGGGAGAACTGATCCGTTGGGAGCGCGGCGCCGGCTTCGGCACCGTTACTTTGCGTTTCGACATAAATTATGAGACTAAAAAATTGCGCGCCGGTTCAGCAAAACTTGCGATTGACCGTTCTAAAAATACGGCTTCTGACAAAACCCCGCGTTCATGGCCGTGAAGCTGGAACTGCGAACACCAGAAGACTGACGCAGGTCAATACTAGCCTTTTTGCTGGAAAATACAAGGATAATCTTCGCTCCTGAAAAACGCACGCAATCGCCGCAACTAGGATATAAACTGTTCAATGCAAAATGATTGCGATTTCTTTATCAGGCCATTTCCCGGACAGCCGCCACGTCCCGGCCAATTTGTTCCCGCAGCTCCACTGCGGATTGAAACCGTCGCTCCGGGCGCAATTTCGACCCAATTTCCAATTCCAACTCCACGCCGTAAAGCGAACCCGCGAAATCAAGCAGGTGCGCCTCCACGCGTAACTCCGGTTTCGCCGACACGGTTGGACGCGTCCCAACGTTGAGCGCCGCACGATAAAACCGGCCCTGGAAATGGGTGCTGGCCGCGTAAACCCCGTTCGGCGGCAGGATCAAACCGGCCACCTCGAGATTCGCCGTCGGGAAACCAAGCTGCGAACCGATTTGGTCGCCCCTCACGACCCGCCCGCAAACCGCATACGGCCGGCTGAGCATCTGGCTCGCGGCGTCAAGATTACCCGAGCGGATGGCTTCGCGAATCCGCGTGCTGCTGACCGTTTCACCATCCAACGCGACCGCCGCATGGCCATGAACCTGAAAGCTCAGCTCCGCGCCAAGCCGCCGGAGCAAATCCACATTGCCACTGCGTTTATGGCCAAAAACAAAATCCGCCCCGACACAGATGCTGTAAATTTTTCCCAAACCACCTGCCAGTGAGCGGACAAAATCGTCGCCGGATCTTTCGCTGAATGCTTTGTCGAAGGGAACTTCCAGCAACGCATCCACCCCCAGCGCGGCGATGGCATGGATTTTTTGCGAACGGGAAAAAATCTGTAACGGCGCTTTGTCCGGTGCCACAATCACATTGGGATGCCGGTCAAACGTCACCACCAGCGCAACGGCGTCGTGCTGCCGCGCGTCGGAAACCGTCTGCCGGATGATCTGCTGATGACCCAGATGCACGCCGTCAAACACGCCGATGGCCAGGCAGACCTTGCGGCTGCCGTTGCCCAACTCGTGCGCGGCGCGGATGATTTTCATGGGGAAATTGTAGCGGCGCCCCGGCAGAGTGCCGCCTTTATTTTGATTGGCGGCGCTCCGCCGGGCTGCCGCTACGCATTAGCGGCGAGCTTGAGAAACGGCATCACTCGTTTTTCCAGTTCCGCCGTCGTTAGTTTCAAAATCGCATCCAGCGGCAGCGCGTCCGCCACATCGAATTTTCCCGATGCGCTGCGCCGCAACGTGGTCAGATGCGCCCCGCAGCCGAGTTTCTGGCCGAGGTCGTGCGCGATGCTGCGGATGTAAGTGCCCTTGGTGCAGGCCACGCGAAATTTACCCAGCGGCTCGGCGTATTCCGTGAAACGATAATTGTAGATGTGAATCAAACGCGGTTCGCGCTCCACCTCGATGCCCTTGCGGGCGAGTTTGTAGAGCGGCACGCCGTCCTTCTTGATCGCGGAAACCATCGGCGGCATCTGCATCTGGTCGCCGATAAACGTCGCCGCTTCCTCGTTCAACTGGTCGAGTGTCAGCATCGGCACCGGCAGCGACGCCGTGATTTCGCCGTCGCAATCATAGCTATCCGTCGCCTCGCCAAATTTGATCGTGCCTTCGTAAACCTTGTCGTCGCCCATCAAACGCTCGGACAATTTCGTGCCGCGACCGAGCACGATGATGAGCAGGCCCGTGGCATTCGGGTCCAGCGTGCCGCAGTGGCCGACCTTCTTGATGCCGAACTGGCGGCGGATGGCGTCCACCACGTCGTGCGACGTCGGGCCGGCCGGTTTGTCCACGAGTATGGCCCCGTCAAGGGCGGTAAAATCTTGCATGAAAAATGAAAGTTACTGCGCGGCTTTCAACGCGCGTTTGATGGCGGCGATGACTTTGCGCTGCACCGCCAGCGGCCTGCCGGGGACGCGCGCGCCGGCCGCCGCCGGATGGCCGCCGCCGCCGAACTGGCCGCAGATTTCGCTGACATTCACCTGCGGATTTTTTGAACGCAGACTGATGCGCGTCATTTCCGGCTCGATTTCCTCAAACACGCAGGCGACGACCACCGGCTCAATTGCGCGCAGATGGTCAATCAATCCCTCGGTATCATCGGTTTCGGCACCGGTGCGGGTGAAATCTTTTTTCTTCAGCCACAGCCACGCGATGCGGTCGCCATCGGTCAGGCGGAATTTGCTGTAAACGTGCTTGAGCAGTTTCGCGCGGGAAAGCGGATACGACTGGTAAACTTCGTCGCAAATCTTCGCGAGGTTGGCGCCACGCGTGACGAGTTCCGCGCCGGCGTGGAACGTGCCGGGCCGCGTGGTCGGATACTGAAACGAGCCGGTGTCGGTCGAGATGGCGGTGAAGAGCAGATCCGCGATGGGTTTGGTGATCGGCCAGCGCGCCACTTTCATCAGCCGGTAAATCAATTCACCGGTGGACGGTTCGCGCGGCGAAACCCAGTTCACGTCGGCGTAGCGCGTGTTGCTCTCGTGATGGTCAATGTTGATGAAAATCTTGCGGTCGGCAATGCATTCGCCCGCGCGGCCCAGGCGCTCGAAGCTCGCGCAGTCGGTGGCGATGACACAGTCGAATTTCTCGCCGCGCCGGGGCTTTTCAATCAAGCCGTCGCCGACCAAGAATTTATATTTCAGGGGGATGGCATCCTGGTTCCAGACGGTGACGCGTTTGCCTTCGCCGCGCAACGCGAGCGCGAGGCCTAGCTGCGAGCCGATACAGTCGCCGTCCGGCCGGACATGGCCGACGATGCAAAACGTCTTGTGCTCGCAGATGATTTCCAGAATCCGATCAATGATTTTGGAATAGCTTTTCACGCGGGCTCTTCGGTGGGGCCGCTGTCAACCGGCGAGTTTTTTTCCAGTTCCTCAAGGATTTGCAGGACGCGGTTGCCGCGCACGATGGAATCGTCCACGATGAATTTCAGCGTCGGCGTGTATTTCAAAACGACCGACTTGGCCACCAGACCTTGCAGGCGGACCCGGTTTTCCTCCAGCACCTGCAGGCCGTGCTTCTGCTGCGTGGGATTGCCGAGAATGGTGATGAAGACGACGGCGGACCTCAGATCGCCACCTACCTCAACTTCATTAACTGTTACCAGGCCGACGTCGCTGACGTGAAACTCGCGGCGGATGGCCTCGCCAATCGCGCGTTTCAACAACTCGCGCACTCGCTCATGTCGGAGATTGGGCATGGTCTTGGTTAAATGGCTAATTCATGGAATCGCGAACCGGTTGAATCATCCGCCGGTTCAACGATTCAACCAGTCAAAGTTTCGCCGCGACTTTCTCGACCGCGTAACATTCGATGGCGTCGCCGACCTCGAAATCACCGAAGCCTTCGATCCGGATGCCGCATTCCATGCCAGAGCGGACCTCATTGACTTCGTCCTGAAAGCGGCGCAACGACTGCGTGACGCCTTCGTAAATGACCTCCTTCTTGCGGCGCACGCGGACTTTGCCGCGCACGATGCGCCCGCTGCTGACCATGCAGCCGGCGACGGGAATGCCCTTGGACAACTCGAAAATCTGCCGCACTTCCGCCGAGCCGACCACGGATTCCTTGAGGTCGGGATCGAGCAGGCCGGCCATCGAATCCTTCACCTGATCAATCAATTCATAGATGATCGCGTAAAGCTTGATCTGCACGCCGGCGTGTTTGGCCTTCTCGGAAGCGGTGCTGTCGAGCCGCGTGTGGAAGCCGAGGATGACCGCCTTCGAGGCCGCCGCCAGCGCCACGTCGTTTTCCGTGATCGTGCCGACATCGCTGTGCAAAATTTCGAGCGACACCTTGTCGGATTCGATTTTCTTGAGCGCCTCGACAATCGCCTCGACGGAACCCTGCGTGTCCGCCTTGACCACCACCTTGAGCACCTTGCTCTGCGCGGCTTCCAGCGAGGCGAACAGATTTTCCAACGTGACTTTCGACCGGTTTTCTAGCGCTTCACTTTTGGCCGCCTGCTCGCGTTCCTCGGCGAGGGCGCGGGCGGCTTTTTCGTCGTCCACCGAGCTGAATTCCCAGCCGGCTTCCGGCACGCCGTTCAAGCCGAGCACACTGACCGCCACGGACGGGCCGGCTTCTTTGAGCCGCTGGCCTTCCTCGTTGATGAGCGCGCGCACCTTGCCGTAAAATTCGCCGCAGATCACGACGTCACCGAGATGCAACGTGCCCTTGCGCACCAGCACGGTCGCCGTCGGGCCGCCGGGCGAAACGCCGGATTCGATGACGTTGCCCTTGGCGTTGCGGTCGGGATTGGCCTTCAACTCCAGCAAATCGGCCTGGAGCAGAATCATTTCAAGCAGCTTGTCTATGCCCTGCTTCGTCAGCGCGGAACACTCGACGAAAATCGTGTCGCCGCCCCAATCGTCCGGCACGAGGCCCTTTTCCTGCAACTGCTGGCGGACTTTCAGTGGGTTCGCATTCGGATGATCAATTTTATTGACCGCGACGAGAATCGGCACCTTCGCCGCCTTGGCATGCGCGAGCGCTTCCAAAGTCTGCGGCATCACACCGTCGTTCGCTGCCACGACCAGCACGACGATGTCCGTGACGTTCGCGCCGCGCGCACGCATGGAACTGAACGCCGCATGGCCGGGTGTGTCGAGAAATGTAATCTGCGCGAGTTCTTTTTTGCGTTCGGGATGCGGCACGGCAATCGTGTAGGCGCCGATGTGCTGCGTGATGCCGCCGGCTTCGCCCGCGACGACGTTCGCCTTGCGGATGACGTCGAGCAGCGAGGTTTTGCCGTGGTCAACGTGGCCCATGATGGTGACGACGGGCGCGCGCGGCTTCAAATCTTCCGGCTTGTCGTCCACGTCGAGTTCCACCTTCTTTTCGGTGACGATCTGGACGTGCTCCTTGTTCCGTTTTTCCGTTTCGAGCTTGAAGCCGAAATGGGCGCAAACCTGCGCCGCCACCTTTTCGTCAATCGTCTGGTTGACCGTGGCCATGACCTTTTGCTTCATCAGCTCGGCGATGATGGAAAACGGCTTGAGCTTCATCGCATCGGCCAGCGCGCGGACGACAATCGGCGGCTTGAGCGTGATGACTTGCGCGTCGGACGGCAGCGAAACTTTCGGGGCGGCGGGCGCGGCGGGCCGGGCGGATTGCACGCCAGGCAACGGCCGTCCGTCGCGTCCGCGCTGGGCAAATTGACTGCGGCCGTCACCGCGTTGCGGCGGTTGGCTGGAGCGCCCGCCGGACTGTGTCCGCGGCGAAACGGCACCACGATCGCCGCCGCGTTCGCCGGGACGGGCCGAACCGGGACGCGGAGACAATTGAATGAAGCCAACCTTCTCGCCCGTCTGCGGTTTCGGCGGTGCGGGCGGAATCACCAGCTGGGGCGGCGGCAAATCCGCCGTCATCGGCGGGACGGCGGCCACCGGTTCCGGCGGGATGACCTCGGTGGGCGCCGGCGGCGGTTCCGGCGCGTGGATGATCTGAATTTTTTCCTCGACGGGCACCGGTTTGGGTTTTTCCTCGACCGGTTTGGGGGCGAAGCGCGCGGCGACTTCGGGATGTTCTTTGATCAGCTCCTCTTCGAGGTAGTCGGCGCTGATGTTGTCAATCGAGCTGGACGGAACCTTGGCGGTGGTGATGTTAAGCGACTTGGCTTTGGCCAGGATCACTTTGTTGTCCAAGCCAAGCTTCTTCGAGATGTCGTAAATCCGACGAGGCATAAATTTCTTTAACCGAGGCCGACCAGAATGTGCGCTGCGCCGGCATGGCTCAAATCGCAAAAATAAAATTTTCTCCGGTCCGCACCATAAAATCTCAATGGCCGACGGTCTCGCCGCCGCCATCCGGCTGGCGGCGGCCCACTTCGGCGCGCGCGGCTTCCAAAATTGCGGCGGCACTCTCGCCGACACCGGGAATGTCCGCGATGTCGCCCGGTTCCGCCTGCGCCAAGTCTTCCAGACGCAACACGCCGGCATGGACCAGCGCATCGGCCTGCTCGCGGGTGATGCCCGGAATGGCCGCAAACTGCGCGACGGTTTCCGCCACCTTCTCGTCAAATCCTTTGGTAACGATGTGTTCGGCGTCAATATCCACCTCCCAGCCGGTCAACCGTGCCGTCAGCCGCGCGTTCTGGCCGCGCTTGCCGATGGCGAGTGAAAGCTGGTCTTCCGCCACGAGGACGTGCAAACGCTTCTTGCTCTCGTCGGCCTCGATGCTGCGGATTTTCGCCGGCTCCAGGGCTTTCGTGACGAAAGCCTTGATGTCGGACGACCACGGGATCACGTCCACCTTTTCGTTGTTCAGCTCGCGGACGATGTTTTTCACCCGCTGGCCGCGCAGGCCGACGCAAGCGCCGACCGGGTCAACCTTCGAGTCGCGGGAATAAACGGCCATCTTCGTGCGGAAACCGGGTTCGCGCGCGATGCCCTTGATCTCAATGGTGCCGTCGTTGATCTCGGAGACTTCCACCTGAAACAGCTTCACGATGAACTTGGTGTCCGCGCGGGACAAAATGATTTCCGGGCCGCGTTCGCCTTCCTGCACGGCCTTGATGAGGCAGCGGATACGTTCGCCGACCTGATATTCCTCCGTCGGGACGCGCTCCTTGTTGGGCATGATGGCCTCGTATTTGCCGAGGTCGAGAATCACGTCCGAGCGGTCGAACCGGCGCACGGTGCCGCTGACGATGTCGCCGACGCGGTCCTTGTATTCCGTGAGCAACATGGCCTTTTCCGCCTGCCGGACCTTTTGCATTAGCGCCTGCTTGGCGTATTGCGCGGCGATGCGGCCGAAACCCTGCGGCGTGACCTCCTTTTCGATTTCGTCACCCACCTTGGCGTCGGCCTTGAGCCGGCGCGCGTCGAACAGGGAGATTTGATCGTGCTGCGAAATGACTTTTTCCGCGACGATGAGCTTGGCGAACGCCTTGATGTCGCCGTTTTTGGAATTCATCTCCACGCGCAGTTCGCGAGCGGGGCCGACGGCCTTTTTGGCGGCCTGCAACAACGCCTCCTGGACGGCAGCCATGAGGACTTCACGGCTGACGCCCTTTTCGCGTTCCCAAAACTCCAAACCGGCAATAAAATCGGCATTCATAACTAGTTGGCGGCGCACTGAACGGCGACATCCGGCGAACAAAAAAGCCGGAAAGACTTGTGTCTCCGACTTTCGCACGCTGGCCAGCCATTAAACCGCTTTGTGATGTCAAATTAGGCAATCCGCCAACCCGCGTCAAGCTCAAACGCCTTGCGCAATCCACGCTGGGGGGCATCTTGACCCGCTTCTTAAATGGCAGGGACAGTGTCAAGATGCACCCGGCGTTCTGACGACCGCAAATTTTGGATTGTCAATGTTCCCGCCGGCGTTCCGCGTTTGGCCACAAGCCGCGCTTGCAAATTCGGGCGGTTTGGTTATTCCTTGTCCCATGGTGTTTCGCCCAATTAGCCTGCTGCTCGTCATCGGTTGTTTGCTGGCCGCGCCGGCCGGTTTTGGGGCGGAGTCCGTCGAGGTCAATCTGGACTACGTTGCGCAGCGCGCCCTCGAACGCGCCCGGACGCCTTTCCACTCGCCGCGCGCCGACCTGCCCAAGGTGCTGCGCCCGGACAATCTCAACTACGACAAATACCGCGAAATCCGCTTCCGCCGCGACCACGCGCTGTGGACGGCGGACGCCCTGCCGTTCCGCGTGGAGTTTTTCCATCCGGGCTACATCTATGCCGAGCCGGTGCGCGTCAACGAATTCACGCCCACGCACTCGCAGCCGATCCGCTTCGTCCAGGATTTTTTCGACTACGGGAAGCTGAACATTGCGAACCAGATTCCGGCCAAGACCGGCTATGCCGGCTTTCGCATCCTGTATCCGTTGAACCGTCCGGGGCAGTTCGACGAACTCGGCGCGTTCCTTGGCGCGAGCTATTTCCGGCTGCTCGGCAAAAACCTCCGCTACGGCGAATCGGCGCGCGGTCTGGCGCTGGATTGCGGCGAGGGCGACCGCGGCGAGGAGTTTCCCATCTTCACCGACTGGTGGCTCGGCAAGCCGAACCCCGGCGACACCGAGCTGCAGCTGTTTGCGCTGCTCGACAGCCCGAGTTGCGCCGGCGCGTATGAATTTTTCATCCGGCCCGGCGACGCGACGACGGCGAGCATCCGGGCGGTCTTGTATTTCCGCGAAACGAACGCCGTCGCCGCCGTCCTCAAGGACCGCAAACCGATCAAGACCATCGGCCTCGCGCCGTTGACCAGCATGTTCTGGTTCGGCAAGAACACGGAACGGAAATTCGACGATTACCGGACGGAAGTCCACGACAGCGACGGCCTGCTCGTCCACATGGGCAACGGCGAAATTTTCTGGCGGCCGGTCGACAATCCACCGGTCACCCGCCATCAGGTTTTTCACGCGCCGAACATCAAGGGCTTCGGCCTGCTGCAGCGCGAACGGAATTTTTCCGCGTATCAGGATATGTTCAACTTGTATCACCAAGTTCCCAGCGTCTGGGTCGAGCCGGACGGCAACTGGGGCGACGGCGATCTGCATCTCGTCGAGTTAAACACCACTTACGAAGGGCTGGACAACGTCGTTGCGTTCTGGGATCCGAAAAACAAACCCGCGCCGCTCCAGCCGTTCCGCTTCGGCTACACGCTGCACTGGGAGGGCGGCGACGCCGACGTGAAGCGCTCGCTGGAACGCGTCGTGTCCACGCGCATCGGGGCGGACGCGCAGTGCGCCGGCGCGCGGCAGTTTGTGATTGATTTCGACGGGCCGAAGCTCGACGCGATTTCCGAGAACCAGCCGCCGGTGGCCGTCGCGAGTTGCAGCGACGGCGCGCACATCGCGGACAGTTACGTCGTCCGCAATCCGTTTCTCGGCACCTGGCGCGTCTATTTGAAAATGGTTCCGCCCGCCGGCGGCACGGACGCGATCGACCTGCGCTGCACCTTGCATCAGGGCACGAACGCCGTCAGCGAAACCTGGGTTTACCAATGGAGCCCGCCCTGAAAATTTTGCCGGACGTTTCCGGTGAGATCGCCGGGCGTTCGCTGGAGGAATGGAACGCGGCCTACGTGAAGGTGGAAAATTACTTTCACGCGTTGCGCATCCGCAACAAGCCGCTGCTCGGCCAGCTCGTGCTGCGCGTGCTGGAACGCGCCCAGCGCCGCGCGCCGGCCGAACCCAACCGCTCCGCCACCGAGATCGCCGCCGAGGAAATGGACCGCATTGTCACCGACTGGTTTGGCGAAGTGCTGCAAACCTCGCCCATCGGCAGCGAGCAGACGCTCTCCACCCGCGGCCGTCTGGCGCTGCTGCTCGCCGACATGCCGGGCAAATGGCAGGACCAGTTTCTCCGGCCCGGCCCCTGGCCACGGGAATTCGTGGACGCGATGCGCGAAAGCTTCTTCCGCGCCGGCCCGGATTTCCAGTTGGCCAAGATGACGCCGCGCTCACTCGACCTCGGCCCGCTCACAACGCTCACCAACTTCGGCAGGCTGCCCTATGTCCGCATGGCGCTGGCCTGGATTTTTTTCGCGCTGCTGCTGGTGGTCGTTTTCTGGCTCACGCACGGCGGCTTCGAGCTGGTGAAAGCCCAGGGGTCCCTGTTCATTGACTGGTTCAAGCAAAATGGCTGATATGCCTTCGACTAATCACCACCAAAACACTGTCCACCAAATCGAGGCAAGGCCAGTTTCTCCGGTGGCTTTTTCCTGAATTCAACGTCACATGAACCATGAGCAAAAAATATATCCCGCCTTGCTCTGTTGAATACATCTATGACTGCATGGTTTGCCTAACGGCGGAGGGTGTAGGCCAACACCTTGAAGGCGGCTTCGGCCAGCAGTTGATTCGGTTTGCGTGAGGTCAGCGTCGAACCCATCGT
>JAJXXW010000064.1 GCA_021780905.1 bacterium | reverse complement strand
GCTGGCTCCCGCCAGCGGTTGAGGCCGGCTTTTTTCTGGAAAGCAAAGTCTCCCTGCCGGAGGTGTCGCCAAACACTGCCAGCGGCGAGCCTTCCGGCGTCACAACGGTCGTTGGGCTTCCCATTTTCCCCCAACCAGCCGGCGGAGACCGCCTCCGCACCGCCTTTTCCCAAAATCAAATACCACTATGAAATATCCGGGCTAAGGCTCGCCGCACTGCGCCGCCTCGGTTTTCCCACCAAGCGACCATTACACCCAATTTGCAAAACTTGACGCACACACCTCCTGCGGAGTCTGGCCCGTCAGGAGCGGTTGGTGGCCGGCACGCCAGCACGGCTTATTTGTTGTCGTATTGCAACGCCAGCCTCAATTCGGCGATGGCTGCGTCACATTCTTTTAATGCCGACTCGCGGTGGCCGCCAAAGTCGTGGCTGGCATTCTTCAAGTCCATCTTCGCCTTTTCCAGCGCCCGGATGGCGTTGAGGATGGCCGGATGCCGTTCATGGACCGGAGTCCGGCCGTTGGCGGGTGGGGGCGTGGTGCTTTGCGCGCAGGCCGTGGTGTTGGTGTAAATCGCCGCCCCGGTCAGGGTCAGCAGGGTCGCAATCAATGTGATTTTCCGTTTCATATTTAATTTATATTAGTTTTGTTTTTTTGCGGGCCATCATGGCCACGGTTTTGATGACGCCGGAAATTGAAAAAAGTTTCAAAAAAATCCGCGCTTCAACCTGGATTCCGCAATTGAAACGGGCAAAGCGTTCAATTCCCAAAAGAATCAAAGTCGTCATTGGGTTTTTCGCGGGCTGACAAATTCACCCGCTGGGTGAATGAAGTCAACGGCGGCGCAGTTGCGGAAAAATGGATATGTGCCTTTGTTTTCAATGGTGTTCACGCGCAGGGCTTTTCAGATTCCAGCTCCAACTGCAGAATCTAGGATCAATGTCGTCTGCCGTGCGAAGGTCGGGCTAATGAAGACAGCAAAGTTGAAAATCAAGCCAGGGAAGGCAAGAAAATGCAGGCCATATGAAGTTTGCGCTTTTTTCCCATCCAGTTCTCGGACGCCAACGGAATTTATTACTTTTGGCGATCAGTGACTGTCGTCCGTGACTGGCTGGATTGGGCCAGTGGATGGGTATGTGACCACCAACAGCGTGAGTAGCGCGGCAAGCCCCATGCTCGCACCGCCGAGCACCAGGGCGTTCATGGGCTCGCTGTGCAGAAAGGTTTTGAGAACCAAGCCGAGCAGACTGGATGCGGCAATTTGCGGCAGGACGATGAAGAGATTAAACATACCCATCATCACGCCGACCTTATCCTTGGGCAGCGCCGGCACCAACATGGCATAAGGCAGGGAAAGAATGCTTGCCCACGCGATCCCCACGGCGGTCATGGAGAGCAACAACTGATGCTTGTCCGCCATCAGCGGCACCGAGGCCAAACCCACCGCGCCGACGCCGAGACAGAGGATATGCATCCGCTTGGGACTGATAAACCGCGTGCCCCACAGCAGCACAAACGAGGACAGGAAACACACGGCATTGTAGGCGGCGAAACAAAAGCCGGACCACGCGCCGGACGCCTCCATCGCCGGAGTGCCCTTGACGGCATGAAAAATATCTTTTGCGACGGCGGGAGAAAAATAAACCCACATCGCAAACATCCCGATCCAGGTAAAGAATTGCACCAGACCGAGTTCCCACATCCGGAGCGGCAGATGGAACACCAGTGCAAAGACGTCGCCGAGGCCGAGCGTCCAGTCGAATTTCCGCGCGCGGATGGCGTGCAACTCCAAGTCACCAGGCGGATATTCCCGGGTGCTGAAAACGGTCCATAGCACCGCGCCCAAAAATGCCGCCGCCCCGATGTAAAATGAAAGTTTCACCGACTGCGGAATGTGACCGCTGCCGACGGCATCCGTGGCGACACCGAACCAGTTGGTCATCATCCACGGCAGCGCCGAGGCGACCGTGCCGCCCAAGCCAATGAAGAGCGATTGGATGGCGAAGCCATGCGAATTTTGTTCATCCGGTAAATTATCCGCAACGAGCGCGCGGAACGGCTGCATGGAAGCGTTGATGGTGCCATCCAAAACCCAAAGCAAACCGGCCGCCATCCAGACGGCGGAACAATTCGGCATCAGCACCAGCGCGAGCGACGCGAGAATCGCCCCGGCGAGAATGAATGGCCGACGCCGACCGAGCCGCGTCCAGCAGCGGTCACTGGTCTGGCCGATGAGCGGCTGGATGATGACGCCGGAGACCGGCGCGGCGAGCCAGAGCACCGCCAACTTGTCGGGATCAGCCCCGAGATAACCGTAGATGGAACTCATGTTGGCCATCTGCAAGCCCCAGCCGGTCTGGATGCCGAGAAAGCCGAAGCTCATGTTCCAAATCTGCCAGAAGTTCAGGCGCGGTTTTTGCATGATGCCCTTTGGGAAAGTAGTCCCGGAAAAAATTATTTCGTCGCCATGGCATTGAAGGGGCGATGATAAATGCGCCATTCAAAACCGTTTAGGTGAAAATCAGGCGGCGGTTTGCCGTCGGAAACAGGCGCGCCGGCAATGTTCACCAGCGTAAAGCCAGCAGAATTTGGTTCATCCACGCGGACATCAATTGGCCGGTTGTCAAAATTGATGACCACCAAGAATTCGTCTTTAGTGTCGGCGCGAACGAAGGAGACGACTTTGGTTTCTTCGGAATTGTGCCGCCAGTTCACGTCGCAGGTTCGGAACGCGGCGTATTGTTTCCGAAGCTGGATCAGATCTTGGTAAATGCAGCGCAGGGGTGGACGATCTTTCGGGCTCCAGAAAATGGTGAGTTTGTCAAACAGCGCCGGGTCGCCGGATTCGGTGGCGTCTCCGGCTTCCATGCCGTTGTAAAGCAGCGGCACGCCGTCCAAAGTGAACATCAGCGCGGACGCCGCCAGCGCGCCTTCCAGACCATAGCGCGCGACGGCCCGGGACTCGTCGTGATCGTCGGTGATGCGCAGGTGCAGCGCGCCAGGCGGATATAATGCGGCATTTTTCTCCCAGACTCTGCGAATGCTGCTGGCGTAGTCCCCGCGGATGAGCACATTGTTCATTGTGGCGAGCAGCGGCCAGGAATAATCGAGGTCGAAGGCGTTCGTGAGCAGTTCCGGTTTTTCGGCGGCTTCGGCTAGCATCATGATGTCGGACTTGACCTGGGAAAGTTCCGTCCGCACCTGCTCCCAAAAATCTGTCGGCACCATGTAGGCGACATCACATCGAAAACCGTCCACATCGCATTCACGAATCCAATATTTCAGCATGGCGATCATGTAAGCCCGCAGCGCGGGGCTGTGATAATTCAGGCCGGCAACGTCCGTCCATTCCGGCACCGGCGGAATGACGTGGCCGTTGCCATCCTGTTTGTAAAAATCCTTGTTGGTCATCATCACGCTGTCCCACGCGGTGTGGTTGGCGACGAGATCCATGATGACTTTCATTCCGCGCGCGTGGGCACCGGCGACGAATTTTTTGTAGTCAGCCAACGTGCCATAATTAGGGTCCACCGCGTAGTAATCGCGGATGGAATACGGGCTGCCGAAGTCACCCTTGCGGAATTTCTTTCCGATGGGATGAATGGGCATCATCCACAAGACGGTGACCCCGAGGTCGTGCAACTCGTCCAGTTTGGCGGTCACGGCGGGAATGTTGCCGGCGGGCGAAAAGTCGCGTGGAAAAATCTCGTAGATGGTCGCATTGCGGAGCCAGTCGGGCGACGGGCGCACGGAACCGGCCTGCACGCCGGCCGCCCACCCGGCGCAGAAGGTGAGGAGCGTGAATGCAAGCCGGTGAATGAGCGGCAATTTCATGTTGTTCAAATACCTTTTCCTTCTTTAGCTCGCAACCGCACCCTCTGCGTGCCAGAGGGAAAAAAGTGTTTTAATGCTTCGCCGTCAAATCAATTTTGCGGCGTGTGCTGGGCAAACCAATCGTGATCCAGGGTATTGGCAAAGGTGCCATCAGCATAAGATGCCCCCTGATAAGTTACCGGAACGACACCCATCCTCATTTTATAGATTTCGGTATGTCCATCCGCAAAAGCGATCCCACTGGCGTCACCATGATTGCTGCCGGGAAGCTCCATAAATTTTGCTGTATTAGGATCCTGTGGGTTAAAGAAAAAAGCACCGTCGTCTATGCTGTCTGGGTGCTGATCCAGCAACAACCAAGAGTCGGTTGGCGAAGGATTATGAAAATCCGAAGACTTTTTAACATTGTAAAACCAGGGTTGCGGGCTGCCGCCGTTGGCACCGTAATATTTTATGCCGCCGCCAATCGCCGCATTCATCGCGCAACTCCGAACCCGGTTACCCCAGCCCTGCGCCCGCTGAGCGCTGCTGATATAACTGTCCGCCGGGCAGTGAAAAATCCCGACCGATTTGGCAATGTAATCACCCAAGGCAGAAAGCTGGCTATTGATCATGAATTGCACATTCGTGTTATACTTGTCGGTGCCCCACGTCATATAGGCGTTTTGTGAAGAATAGACCCAACTCGGCGGCAGGCCGACAGTCTGCATCGGGGTGGCAAACCGGTCGGTGTTGTAGGCGAGATTGTCATTGTTATCATTGGCATACATATGCCAAGCCAGCGTCAGTTGTTTGTAATTGTTCAAACAGGCGATTGTTTGCGCCTTTTTTTTGGCAGCAGCGAGAGCTGGTAGCAGCATGGCGGCCAGAATGGCGATGATCGCAATGACCACCAGCAGTTCAATCAATGTGAAGCCATGGCATCGCCGGACCGGCTGGCTTGTCTGGTTGTCTTTCATGTTGTCAGGTTTTATCGCCCGGTGTCGCGGCGAGGTCAGGCGTGCGGTTGATGCAATTAGGGTTGCGGATTCGGATAACGGAAAAACTGTTGGCCATTTGTGGCGGGCCAGTTGGTGGTGCCGGCCGCATCCGCGCCGGGAACATTCTGCCAGCCGCCGCTCAAATTGGTGCTGGTTTGCAACGTGATGCCCGCAAATCCCAGCCATGACACCGGAATGGATCCGCCCGAAATCCGGCCAATGCTCACACCATAAAGCAGCTCCGTAGCGGCGGCGGAATTGGTGCGCTGCTGGCCAAAGACGTCTGTGGGGAAGTTATAGGTGCCTGTAGCGCGAATGTAACGGACGTGATTCTGGGCAAAGCCCGCCTCGTTGTCGCAGTTGGTGTTTACCTGGCCGCCACTGTTGTGAATGATGCCGTATTTGTAGGTGACCTCATGCGATTGCCCGGCGGGAATGAGGAACATATTAGTGTAGGTGTGACCATCCGCCGAAACTTGCAGGACCAATTGCGGATAATCCTCCTGCACGCCGGGATAATAAGCATACGGATCCAACCAAACATTCGGCCAGGCGGGATTGAGAAAATCGCCATTGATGATCACCGAATCGCTGGCGGGATTAAAAGCGTTGCTAAAAATATCCACCGCATTGGCCATGTCCACCGCAAAGGTCACCGTGGTGGGCATCAGCAAGACTTGATTGGGGTTTAAATTATTCCAGAACACCACCGGATTGGTGTAAGCCGTGGAACCGAGCAGGAACACACGATTGTTGACACTTTCATAATTTGTGATCGTTTGCGCGCCGTTCACGACGACGTATTTGAACTGTTCATAGACGCCCGGCTGGTTTTTGTCCACATAAGTGCCGACATAAACGTGGGGATTGTTCGCGCTGGGGCTTAGTGGAAACGCGGCAGGTGTCCACACATTCGTTTGAAACGTGCCCGCCGGGCTAACCGTGTCGCCGTTGCCGGGAACAAAGGCTCCGGCCGCCAGCGGCACCGTCATGTCCACCTGGAAAGTAATGGGCGTCGCACCGTAGGTGCTGACATTGTTAAAGTAAGCCAGCGGCAGCGCGCCGGAATTGGTCGGCGTGTAGAAATAACGGTTGTTGCCGTTTTCATAGGTGTTAGTGCTGCCGTTCACTATGACAAATTTGAACTGCTCGAAGCTGCCGGGATAATTGCCATCGGCAGTGGTGCCGGAATACACGTTGGAATTGGTCGCCGTGGGATTGTTGGTCAAAACAAACCCGCTGGACCATGGCGGGCTGCTGAAGGTGCCAAAGGCCTCGATTTGCATGGTGTTTGGATCAAAATCACCCAGATAAATCTGCGGCCCCATGTCAATGCTCACGGTCAGGTTGTTGGTCGTGGCGCTCGGCGTGGGATAAACATCATTAAAATAGACCACCGGCAACGTCTCGTTGCCGGCCAGCGCGAAATTCCGGTTCAGCGCGCCATTAAATTCCCAGGAATTGCTGGCCCCGCTAACGCTGTAGAAATTAAACTTGAATTGCTCCACGGTATTGGTCGGATTCTGGTCCGAATAGGTGCCGACATAGATATTGGTGTTGCTGACGCTAGGCAATAATTGAACATTGGACCAGGCATTGGTTTCAAAAGTGCCGCCCACATAAACGGCATCGCCATTCGTTGGATTGAAAGCGCCGGTGGCAATTTGCTCCGTCATGTCCACTTGGAAAGTCACATTGTAAGTTGGCGCCGGCGGCGTGGCAAAAGAGTAAACTGAATAAGCGGTCTGGCTGAAAGGGTTCCAGCCTTGCAAACCAAAATCATTGCCGGCAATTGCCTCCGTGGAGCGATAGCCAGAACCACTAACCAATGAACCGAAAATCCGGATGGTGGCCGGAGTGCCCGGCGTCAATCCGATATCAGCGGCCGGAATGGTAAAGGTGAGCGGGCCGGTGCCCGTGCCGGTAATGTAAGTGAAACTACCATTGCCGCCATTAGCCAGTTTGTAGAGGCTGGTAAAGCTATCGCCAAATGAAATGGCATAAGCCGGCTGAAATCCGTTCGTGAAAGTCATCACGCTTTGACCGGAACCACTGTAACCGGAAACAACGGAATGGCCGCCATCGAAGGCATCCTGAAAACCGGCGGTGCTGGTGAATCCGGCGGCCCCGGTATCAATGAAAAGCGCCACCCCATTGCCACCACCAATGCTGCCGCCAGAGGGGAGCAGCTTGAACGTGAGGTTTGTCCCATCATCGGTTACGGAAAGGGTTCCATTGCCGATGGAACCACCAAAACCGGTATTGCCGTTGCCGACGTAGTTGGTGGCGCGGGCGGACAGACCGCTGTTCAATAAGGCGGCGACGGCCAGACCGGAGAGGGTTGAGGTGAGCTTGTTGCGGAGACAACTAAAGTTTTTCATGGCGTCAGATGCGGGGTTGTATTGATTCAAAGTTGTGATGAAACCTAACATCAATTCCCCCATCTTCCATCGCATCTTTGTGCGGTCAACAGCGGACCGCCGATGACATTTCAACCGCGCAGATATTTCACCACCGCTTCCGTCCGCGAATGAACGTGCAGCTTCTCATACACCGTCCGCACATAGCTGCGCACGGTGTCAATACTGATACACATCCGGTCGGCAATTTCCTTGTAGGCGTAGCCGTTGGCAAGTTGGCCGAGAAATTCCCGCTCGGACGGCGTGAGCCTGGCCAGCGGGATGGATTCACTGGCGGGCTTGGAAAAAAACTGCACCACGCGGCGCGCAAGCTGCGGCGTCATCGGCGAACCGCCTTCGTAAACATCGCGGATGGCTTCCAGCAATCGCGCGGCCGCCGTGCGTTTCAACAAATAGCCGCTCGCGCCGGCGCGCAGCGAATTGAACAGCGAATCGCTGTCCTCATAAACCGTAAGCATCAGGAATTGAATGCCGGGATGCTTCTCCTTGAGTTGGCGGACACACTCGTAGCCTTTCACGTCTGGCAGGTTGATGTCCATGAGCACGACGTCCGCGCCGAGCTTGGGAATCTCTTTCAACGCGGTCGCGCCGTTGGCGAATTCGCCGAGCAGCTTGAAATCCTTCGCGCGCTTGATGAGCGCCGACAGGCTGCCGCGAATGCCTTCATCATCGTCCACGATGGCCACTTTGATTTGCATGTTGATGCGTGGTAAAAATAGTTCCCGCCGGCGGCGGGTCAAACGGTAAATTTCAGTTCCAGCTCCACCCGCGTGCCGGTGCCGGGCGCGCTGGAGAAATTCAATACCGCGCCGATGGCTTCCGCGCGGCGGCGCATGTTGCCGAGGCCGTTGCGATGACCGTCGGCCGCGCGGGCGAGGTCAAAGCCCTTCCCGTCGTCGGTGATGGTGATTTTCAAAAGATCGCCTTCCACTTTCAATTGCAGTTGAACCGATTGGGCGCCGGAATGTTTCAGCGCGTTGTTGAGCGATTCCTTGACGATGAGGAAAACGTTGTGGCGCGTGTCCAGTGGCAGTGTGCGCGCCGGCAAATCATGCGGCAAATCCAGCCGGCAGCGCATGCGGTTGCCTTCGAACAATTCGCTGGCAAAATGGACGATGTAATCCGCCAGACTTTGCAGCGTGTCGCTGCCGGGCCGCACGGCCCAGACAATCTCCTCGAGCGCCCGCACGGTCTGGTCGGCGGCGGCCGTGATTTTTTCCGCGTGCATCCCGACCTGTTGCGGGCTGTTTTTATCTGCGATTAACAAACCGCCCAGCAGCGAAATGCGCGTGAGCAAGGAGCCAAGTTCGTCGTGCAAATCCTGCGCGATGCGGGCGCGCTCCCGTTCCAAGGCGCGCTCCTGTTCCGCGTGTTGCAGTTGCAGCCGGAATTTTCGTTTTTCCAGCAACTGCACGGTGACCACCACGGCGGCCAGGACAAACGCCGCCACAAAGGCATTGAACCACCATGTCTGCCAGAAGCGCACCACCACGAAATCCTCGAACGCCGTGGCGATGGCCATGCCGCTGAAAATCCAACCGTTGCCGCCACCCTCGTGCCGCAGGTGGATTTCGTCGAACGAGGCGTTAGCCTTGAACTTGGTGGTGAGATTCGCCGGTTGGTTTTCCGCCGTCGCGCCGTGCGACAGATTCGGGTCTAGCCAGACCGTCACCAGATCGTCGCCGCCGGGCACATATTGCACGCGGAAGACAATCGTCTTGTCATGGTTGTGGTCGGGCAATTCATACGGGCGGCTGCCGCCGAGCCGGTCGGCCTCCGGATGCGCCGAGCGCAAATTATATTCACCCGCCACCGCGTTCGACGGCCCGGTCTCCAGGGTGTAAGCGGCCGAATAGCCCCACGCTTCCCAGGCGTTGCCGACGCCCAGCCGGAACTGGTTGCTTTCCACCAGTTGAAACAGCGCGAGGTAAGGTTCGTTCGCCGCGTCGGACAGCGGATCCACATGAAACTTGAAATACAGCACGTCGCTCGCCTTGTCGTCGCGTTTGACCTTGCCGGCCAGAATATCCGAGCCGACGGGCGTCGCGTGAATCACGCGCGACGCCGGGTCGCTCCACAAAATTTCCGCGCGCGCGGCCGGGAGAAAAAATCCGGCCACCAGCGTCAAGGCGAGCAGCCGGGCGGAGTGAAGCACGAGAAAATTATGCCGCAGAACGCCGCCCGAGACAAGTCAGGGCCGCAGCCGCACGCGATAAAACCGCGGCGACGCGCCGGCCGGCGGCGAATCGGTGCTGAATTGCACCTGATACGTGCGGCCGGGCATCACCGTGAAATCCAAACCGGTTCGTCTCCTGGGCCAGCGAAAAAAGCACCTTGAACCCGCGCGCCGGATCGCACAAATCCAGCGTGCCGCTGCCGAGCGGATCGCGCAGCACCGCGACGGCGCCGCGGCTGGCTGGCCGCGCCCCCAAACCACCCAGCCGCAATATTGCCGCCGCCAGCTTTTGCCGGCGGCGGGTTTGGCGATTGGACGGAGACAGAATCATTGCGTTCAAGGTGCGGATTTTTTTTTGAGGAAGCGAGCGGCATTTTGCCGATCGGCTGACCGCACAAAGATGCTATGGTTGGCGCGACTTTGAGCGCGTATGTTCCCAGCATTCCGAGCCCGTCTCGATTCCGGTGTCCGGTTGACAACCGCCGGCGGGCGAAAGAGCTTGGGCCGGTTCACCATCAAATCATCTGTGAAACTCATGTCGCACCGTCTATTGTTTTATTTCCGGGACCGGCGCGTGTTCGCCGCGTTGGTGACGTTCCTTCTGGGGCCCCTGGGGGGGCCGGCGGCGCGCGGCGAGGCGATGCTGGAATTGTTCAATGTGCCGTGGGCACAGTTGACGCAAAAGATGCCGGAGATTGCGGAGGCGGGTTACGACAGTCTGTGGCTGCCGAATCCAGCCAAGGGCAACAGCGGATTGTATTCCTACGGCTACGACCTCTTTGATCCGTTCGATTTGGGCAGCACCAATCAGCAGGGCACAGTGGCCACGCGCTGGGGCACGCAAAGCCAGTTGATTCAAATGGTGCAGATGGCGCATCGCTTTGGCCTCCGGGTGTATTTTGACAACGTGATGAACCACCGGTCCAGCACACTGCCGGGGTATCCGGGTTCGGGCACGCCGGCAAATTATTATCCGGGATTGCTGCCGCAGGATTTTCATTTGCGGGTTGTCAATGGGGGGTATGAAAATTGGGCCTCGGTGAGCGACTGGTGCAACCCGCAGAATGTCGAAAACAATCCGCTGCTCGGCTTGTGCGACCTGGCGAATGAACCGGGCACGGTCAACTGGAACTTCGGCCCGAATTATGGCGACACCACGAACAAGCTGGTGTTTGTCCGGTTTCCGGGCCGGTCGGATTTGTATATGGACACCAACGGTCCGTTGCTTGGCATCGGTTGGGGCGGCACGGGCTGGCGGCCGTTTGACGGCCAAGGCCAGCCCGTGGCGGAGGATGTTTCCACTTATCTTTGCCGCGCGGTGGGCTGGACGCTGTGGATGACCAAGTGCGACGGGTTTCGGCTGGACGCGGTGAAGCATGTGCCGGTGGGGTTTTTCGGCGACGAAACCGGGCAGACGGATGATCCGGCGTTCGCCGGCTACACCGGCATGATTCAGGCGATGTATGATTATGTGCATGGTTACGGCAGCAATGTTCTCGCCAACGGTTACGTGGAAACAGACGGCAACCGCAACAGCCTGTTCGACACCGAGACGCCGCGCAACGACGCGATGATTTTTGGCGAATACATCCCGTCCGCGCTGGCCGCCGGCAATGATTTTTACGACTATCTCAATTCCGGCATGCGGTTGCTGAACCAGCCGCTTTACAACCAGTTGAACAACTACATCAGCGGGGCGTCCGGCTATGGCATGGATGCGCGCGACTACATTCCTCCCGGCGCAAATTGCGATGCCAACGGCAACTTCAGCGCCGCGCAGGCCGTGAATATGCCGCAGACACAGGACGGCGGCACCTGTTGCCCGGCTGACCAGGCGTTGGAAGACACTTACCTGTTCATGCACGAGGGGTTGCCGATGGTGTATTCCGACGGCTTCAACCACAATCTCGCCGGCGGCACGCCGATTGTCAGCTATGCGAATTATCTAGGTGAACTTGGCGACAACACCATCCCCGACATCTGCTATCTGCACAACCAACTGGCGCGCGGCGGCACCTGGCCGCGATGGAGCGATCAGAACCTCATCGCCTTCGAGCGCTATGACTACCGCGAAGGCACCAACACCCAGCCGTGGACGCAGGACGTGGTCCTCTTTGCCATGAACGACAACTTTGGCAACCCCGGCGACGAGTATTTTTTTGACGGATATGGCGACAGCGGCTCGCTGCCGGCCAGCTATGCCGTGCCGTCAGGGGCCGCCGGAACCATGCAGGGCCTGGTGGTGAATTTTCCCGTCGGCGCAGTGCTGCACCAGCTCGCCACCTCCACGCCTGGCTATGGCCGAACATTCAAAACCGTCACCGTCCGCACAGCCACAAATAACAAGACAACCGCGCAGACCAATCCCGGCACCTATGTCTATGTCGGCAACCAAACCATTCCCGCCGGCGGCGGCGCGATCGAATTCATGATTCCCAGCGGCGGCTGGGTGATGTATGGCTACGAAGGCCCGCAGCCCAGCCGCGCCAATCCCTCCACCGACGCCGTTGTGCTGCGCCAGAACGGCGTCGAAGTGCCGCACCTCCCGGTCTATCGCGCCGACGGCACGAACGGTGATCCCGGCTACAATCCTCTGTTCCCGTTCAAAATGCGCGGCAGCGTGGACGCCTACGGCAATGTCATTGGCGGCGTCAATGTTTCCAATCGGATTTACGCGATTGACGTTCCGGTCGTCACGAACGCGCCGTTTGACATTATCGTCCGCAGCGACGCGTCCTGTGCAAACACGTTGGTGAAGCTCGACGGCGGCATGGATTTGAACCACCAGATGGGGCTGGGGCCGACGAGTCAAACCGGATTGGCACCGACGAATTTCCTGGATTTGCGCGACAATCCGCCCGGCTACGCCGACGACGTGTTTCTCGGCTACGAACAGACGGCGTTTCAATTCCGCAACGGCCCGGAGAAATTCGCGGCACGAAATATCTTGAGCAACACCATCGTTGCGCTCGGCGCGGAAACCTACTACTACACGGTCGGCGGCGGCAGCAATTTGGTGGCCGGCAGCGGCTACGGTCAGAGCATCACCAACCAGTGCGCGAACTGGGTGTTTCACGATCCGACCAACGGCGTGACTTCGCAGGGTGCCAATCCTCCGAGTCAGCGCAACCCGTTGAGCCCCGGCAGCGGCCAGCCGGCGGACATTTATGTGAAAGTCGGCTACCAATACCAGATCAATACTTGTTATGTGTATTACACCACCGATGGTTCGAATCCGGAAGGGGCGTTTGGCGTCGGCCAAGGCACGACGCAGGTGGTGCCGGGTTTCTGGTTTAACCACGACAGTGAGCAACCCAACATTGATTGGTGGAAAGCCACCCTGCCCGGCCAGCCGGCCGGCACGCCAGTCCGCTACAAAGTCGGGCTGTTTTCCGGTGGCAGCTACGGCTTTGCGGTCGGCAACCCCTCCAACTGGCCCAGCATCGCGCCGATTTGGGACGGCGAAGCCAGCGGCTCGAAATACTACGGCCTCAACCAGGCGGCGATCACTAATTTCAATCCCGCCGCCGCCATCGTCTGGCTGCACAACGATTTGAACCCGGCCAACACCGTCACCGGCTTGCAGAGCGGCTTCCACATCGTCCGGGTGCGGACATTTTTGCCGCGCACCGGGCAGGCCTCGGCTTATAACACGTTTTTGCAAACCTTTTATTATGACGGCTCGCTGCCAGGCGGCACCGTCGCCTATCCGGCCGCCGGCAGCACCATCACGGCGCATGCGTATGTCGTGGTGGTGCGCTGCGATAGCACGGTGACGGGCGTCACCTTCAACATCCAGGACAGCAGCAGCAATAACGATGACCTAGTGACCGGCCAGCCCAATGGCAACGGCAACGACACCAACGGCAATCCCATTTTCGTCGCCGCCACGCCGGTCACGCCGGACGCCGGGTTGAGCATGCTTTACACGAATGATCCGCAGGAATTTCGGTTTCTCTATACGAACGTGCCCAGTAGCGGCAATGCCACCATCACCGTGCGGTTGAAGGAATTTTCGACAAGTATCTACACCAATCGTTACACCACGCTGACCACCACGGTCGCCACGGCGTCGCCGGCTTATGTGGTGAACGTGGTCGCGCCGACCAACGGTTCGGTGTTCAATTACACGGGCATCACGACCAACCTGGTGCAGACGTGTTTTGACAGCAGCCTCTCCTACTCGCCGGCGGCTTGGGTGATACTCATCAACAGCAACATGGTGCCGCAGACGAATTACACCTTTATCAACATCGGCAACAACAATGCCTATTGCCCTGGTTTCCGCACGCTCAGATATAACTGGGTGCCCACCCAGCCCGGAACCTATGTCATCCAGGTCATCTACACCAACACGCCCAGCCCCATCAGCGACAGCAGCGTGGTGATCGTCGCGCCGCCGCTGAAAATTTCCGGCCTCGCCGGCAACAACCAGTATCTCGGCTGGGACAGCACCGCCGGCGTGAATTATCAGGTGCTGGCCACCACCAACCTGACCCAGCCGTTCCTGCCGGTGAGCGGAGTGATTCCCGGGCAGGGAAGCACGACGTTTTTCTACGACCTGAATCCAACGGACCAGAAATTCTATCAGGTCGAACAACTGCCGCCCTGAGCCGGGCGTATTTCTATGACGAAAAACTCCCTTGTCCGGCGGATGATCGCGCTATTGCCGGTGGTCATCTGCAGTCTGGCTGTTTCCGCGTCCGCCGCGCTGGCCAACGCCTGGCATATTCCCGACAATGCCAGCGATCTCGGTGTCAATATGCGCAGCCCGGAATTTGAAATCGGCACCAACAGCGTCATCACCGTCTATTCCGGCCTTCAAAGATCCAACAATTCCTTTGGCACCGCGAACCAGACCGGCGGCTGGGTTTTTTACAGAGGCGCGACGCAAAATGCGTGGAGCAGCAACGCCCTGGGTTTTTATCTCAACGGCGGCCCCAACCCCAACAACCAATACTGGTCTGCGACTTTCAATGCCATCAACTTCGGACCGGACGAAGTGGTTCAATACTATCTTTACCTCACTTTTGACACCAGCAACGGCGGTTCATCCGCCGTGACCAACACCTATCTCTATGCCGGAGGCGATTTTGGCAGCCTGACCACCGCGAGCCAATCCACGGCGGCGGCCTCGCCATTCACTGTCCGCAATCGGCCGGCGTGGCTGTTTCACGCTGGCAACCGAGTCGTGACGGCCAATGCCGACGGCCTGACTTCGACCGTCAGTTTTTGGACGCAGATTGGCTACCAAAGCAGGGACGCCAGCCTCCGCTGGGCGAGCAACGGCTGTGTTTATTACACAACGGATGGCTCGACGCCGGCCGGGGCGCTGGGCGTGCCGGCCGGCACCACGCAGGTGACGCCGCTCCAATTTGACCACGAGCAGGACAACCCCAGTATTGCCGGCAACGCGATGTGGTGGGTGGGCACGGTGACGAACCTTCCAAACGCGGCGACCGTCAATTACAAGATCGGGGTTTGGAATGCCGCGAACAACGAGGAGAAATTTGCCGATTACAACGCCGGCACGCCGAACACCGTGTTCACTTTTGCCGCCAGCCTCCCGGCGGGCACCAATGGCCATTCCGTGCTCACCGTGGATGGCATGAACGCCGAATACACCACCGAGCATTTGTTTGTGGACGAGGTGGCGGGCGATTCGATTCCCGTTGCCGTTCAATTTTCGCCCAACACGAACGCCACCGTCGTCGAGGCGGATGTATTCTCCGATTTGAACCGCCGCCGCTACGTGTCGCAGCTTTACACCAACAGCACTTATCCGAACGGCATGGAGGAAGGCATCGTGCCGCCCGATGGCAACACCATCGCCACCGGGGATGACAGCCACTATTACAAGGCTTACGCGATGAATTACGCCGGCAACGGGCAGTATGCTTTGACGCTTTATGCAACGAACTGCGGTTCCTACCGGCTGACCGCACGGTTCAAGGTGGCCGGCGGCACAAACTGGATTTGGTATGGCCTGCGCGACCATTGCCTCGTTGTGACGCCGACCCGTGCGCGGAACATGACGATGTATGAGTTGAACGCGATGAACATGGATGCGCAGGGCACGAATCAGTCCGACCGCAGCACGTTCGCGGATTTGTATGGCGGTCCCGGGGCGCGGCCTTACGACGCGGTGACGAACCGCGTCCAACTGCAATACTTCCAAAACCTCGGCGTGAACTGGCTGTGGTTCCAGCCGGTGCATCCCATCGGCGTCCAAAACCGGCAACTGGATCAGAACACCGGCCAGCCGTATTCGGTCGGCAGTCCGTATTCGGTCAAAAATTATTTCCAGATCAATCCGCTGTTGAGCAAGGCCGACACGCGCGCCGCCGCGATGCAGGAATTCACCAATTTTGTCGCCGCCGCCAATGCCGCCAACGTGAACGTGATGATGGACATTCCGCTGGCGCACAGCGCGTGGGATTGCGAACTCGACGCGCTCGGCACGAATTTGTTCGCGCCCGCCGGCCAGCCGACCGACCTCATCGCTGCCGACCAGCCGCAGTTTTACTCCCGCACCAACGAATACGACCAGCGCGCCACCAGCCCGGCGCTCCAGACCGTTGCTCCGGACCGCTATGATTTCGGCAAATGGACGGACGTGGCGCACATTTATTCCGGCCGCTACGCCGCGCTGGTGCCCAATGCGTCACAATCCGGCGATTATTTGAGCGAGGCGGATTGGTTCGACTATTCCATCGGCAATGAGGAAGGCACGGGCACCGGCAACGGCCATTTCGACCAGATTACGCAAAACGTCTGGCGTTATTACGCCGGCATTTTGCTTTACTGGCTGGACATGACGGGTTGTCCCAGCAACACGCCGCCAGAACTGACGGCCAGTCGCGGCATTGGCGGTTTGCGCGCCGATTTCGGCCAGGGTCTCGCGCCGCAATGCTGGGAATACATCATCAACAAGGTCCGCTGCCGCAAATGGGATTTCGTGTTCATGACCGAGTCGTTGGACGGCGGCGTGGTGACATATCGGTCCAACCGCCATTTCGACGTGCTGAACGAGAATCTCATTTTTAACCTGCAATCCGCCGCCACGGCGAGCGATTACCGGAGCGCCTTTGACGCGCGGCGCACGGATTACGGGCAGTCGGTGATTTTGCTGAACAACCTTTCGCACGACGAGGAGGCTTACAGCGACCCGTTCGAGGCGCTCATCCGCTACATGGCGTGCAGCGCGATTGACGGCGCGCCGATGATTTTCTACGGCGAGGAACTTGGGATCTCGACCTATTTCGGCTTTGACGCATACCAGTTGAATTTCGGTAAAACCATTCCAAATTTCATGGTCTTCAACGACCTTCAGCCGCTCTACAATCCGGCGAACCGGAATTTCGGCCTCGACCAGCTATGGCCGGTGTATGCCGGGGTCAACCAAGCGCGGCAATTCAGCGCGGCGTTGAAAAGCCCCAACCGCTATTACCTGAACCAGATTGGCAGCGAAACGCCGCAGGCGAATATCTTCTCCGTCGCCAAATATCAGACCGCCAACGCCTCGCCGAACATGAGCGATGTCGTCTTCGCCTTCAGCCCGCTGGATCGCAACAACCCGCAGGCCGGCTTTTTTGACGTGAACATCGCGCAGAACGGCGCGAATCTGTTCGGCCTCCAGCCGGGGCGGATTTACAACGTCAAAAACATCGCGGCGTATCTCGGCGCGGACCCGAACCGCCGGAACGATTGGCTGTGGAACGGCGGCATTACCGGCAGCAATTTGCTGGCGAATGGCCTTTACGTTTCGCTCAATCCCGTGCCGACCAGCAATGCCGGTTGGACGAATGCGCCGTTCGAGGCGCAATATCTGAAGCTTTACGACGTGACGCCACCGCTCGCGCCGGCGGCCGCGCCGGGCGTGGCCGGTCTGACCAACACGTTTATGTTCGGCAATTCCGTCACCTTCACCTGGCCGGCGGTGAGCGATCCCGTCGGCGGCGTGGCCGGCTATCAGGTTTGGGTCGGCACCACCCCCGGCGGTTCCGACGTGACGAACGTCCTGGTCACCGGCACGTCGCTGACCGTGTTCGGCAACTACGGCCAGCATCTCTACGCGACGGTTTCGGCCGTCAACAACGCCGGGATTGAAGGCCAGCCGGCCACCGGTGCGCCGGTGGCGCTGCTGAATCCCGCGTGGGTGCCGGTGGCCAGCCTGTCCGCCAAAAACCAGTTGCAATGGACCAGCGCTTCCGGCTTGGTGTATCAGGTGCTTTCGACGACGAATCTGGCGTTGCCATTCACTCCGTTCGGCGGCGCGGTGACGGCGACCGCGCCCGCCACGACCTTTGGCATCAGTCCGACCAACGCCGGCCGGTATTTCAAAATACAACTGAACCCCTGACCGACACCGCACAAAGATGCGGTTCGCAGCCGCACCAATTTCATGTTAAATTCTCTCCAATCCACTAAACACACAAACAAGCAAAGAATCCTTATGAGAAAATCTAGATTGACGACCTTGGCCTTGGGCAGCGTGATGTTCGCCGCCACGGCGGCCTATGGTAATACGGGGATTTTTGGAGCTGGTGTTGACATCAGTTCAATCATCAGCGGAGCTTCCACCTTCAATCTTTACGAGATGACCTTGTTTGGCGATTCGCGCTACACGCCTTACAATGGCGGGCCGTCCACTGGAGTCACGTTGGGCACGTTGCCCGCTCTGGTGAGCACCTACAATGGCACCAGTGGCAGCACTTGGGCCACCGGCGGTTCCGGCCAGCCTGCGGTGGGGCCGTCGCTCGGCACTTTTGTGCAAGGCGTGGATACGTTGACATTGAATGGCGGCGAAATCCTCACCTATAAAAATAGCGGTGACAATGTTAGCGGCACGCAGATTTTTTACCGGATTGACGGCGGTGCTTTCAACCAAATCAATCTGGCGTTCAATTTTGACAACGTCAATGGAAACAACGGTGATCAGCGCTGGTATACGGACGGCGCGGGGGCGAACTTGCTCACCGGGCTTTCAACCGGCATCCACACTTTGAGTGTTTATTTCCGGGATAATAGCAGCATCAACGGCAATGATTACTACAGCAATTTGGGGAATAATTTTAACGCCATCTTTACTATTTCGCCGGCTCCTGAGCCGTCCACCATGGCCTTGTGCGGGATTTCCGGCGTGGCGATGTGGTATTGGATGCGCCGGCGGCGGTGAAACATCATCCGGTTTTACTTTTCAAAAAACAAAATAGGCCCCGGAAATTTTCGGGGCTTTTTTTGCGGCCGAATTTTCAGCGGCCATTGCTGTGAATCAGCTTTCCAAGTCGAGAATTGAAGGCTTTTTCCCGCTGCAATTTTTCCAGCGGCAGGTGCAGCCGGTAGCGCCAGTGGTGATTCGGGATGGCCGGCACATTGATGCGCTCGGCCTCCGCATCCGCGCGGCGCAATTCGCCGTCCATGCCTAGCAAGTCCTGTAACTGAAAAATACTCCACATCGCCGGCGACGCCAGATGCTGACACACCACCGCCTCGACAATTGCCGGCGACGCCTCCAGCGGCGCTTCGCCGTGGCCGCCGAGTTCTCGCTCAAAAAACTTCTGCGTCAGCGCGCGGTCCTCCGTCCACCAACCGCGGATCGTGCTCATGTCATGCGTGGACGGCGTGACGACGCTCAAATACGGCGCCGCCGCCGGCCGCGAAAACTCCACACCCAGCGCCTTGGGCATCCGCTGGATTTCGAGGCTCAAAATACCGAGGTCGCGCATGACTTCCGGCACGCAGGCGGGCACCATGCCGAGGTCCTCGCCACAGATCAGCATGTTGGTGACGCGCTTGAGCGCCGGCAGTTTTTGCATCGCCTCGCGCATCCAGAAGTGGTCCTGCCGCCGGAAAAAATAATCCACACACAAATCCCGCAGCTTCGCCTGCTGGTCGGCCGGCAGATTTTTGAACGACCATGTCTGTTCCATGCCGAGGCGGAAATGAAACTTGCCGTCCACTTCGAACAAAATCACGTTGCCGATTAAATCAAACAGGCCGACTTTCAATTCCACCTTGAGCGGTTTCATTTTTCTGTTCGCGGAAAAGTTTTCCACCAATCGTTGCGTGGCCAATTCCGGTTTCAACGAATAATTTCCGCCGCCAGTGGCGTCCAGATATTCCCGCCGGACAAAATCCGCGTCGCCGCCGAAAATTTCGTCCAGCACCGCGTCGGTGATAAACGGCTTGGTCAGGCGCTCGCGGTCAAAATAAATTCCGCGTGCCGGAAATTCTCCCGGTTCCACTGGCACCGCCGGCACAAAATAGCCGAGGATGCCCTCGACGGCGTCCAGGGGGATGCTCCAGATGCGGAAGAAACCGAGGATGTGGTCAATGCGGAACGCGTCGTAATAATTACCCATCTGGGCGAACCGGCGCTTCCACCAGGCGAATCCGTCGGCCGCCATACGCGGCCAGTGGTAAGTCGGAAAGCCCCAGTTCTGGCCTTTTGCGGCAAACGGGTCCGGCGGCGCGCCGGCCTGCATATCCATGTGAAAAAGTTCCGGAGACTGCCACGTATCCGCGCCGTGCCGGTAGACGCCGATGGCGATGTCGCCCTTCAAAACCAGCCCGGCCGCGTGGATATGCGCCGCCGCGTCCCTGAGCTGCAAATGCAAATGGTATTGGACAAAAAAGTGGAACGCGACCGCCTCGTTGTCCCGCGCGAGGGCGCGGATTTTTTCCGCGTCAAAACGATTATGTTCCGGCCAGCGGCTGAAATCCGCCGTGCCAAACTGGTCGCGAAAAAAACAAAACGCCGCATACGGCACGAGCCAGTGTTCGTTTTCCGCGAAGAATTTCCGGTAGGCGCGCGCGCGAAACGCGGCGGCTTTTTGCGACGGGAAAATCTTTTTTAGAAAACCGAGCTTGGCCTTCATCACGGCCTCGTAATCCACGGCGTCGAGCGCGTTGAGCCGCCGGCGTTCCGGCTCCATTTCTTTCAGCAGGATTTTATTTTTCGCGCTGGCGACAGCGCGGAGATTGAGATAAGCGGGGTGCAAGGCGAAAGCGGAGATGGCGGCGTAAGGATAGGAATCCTGCCAGGTGTGGGTCGCGCTGGTGTCGTTGACGGGCAGCAGCTGGATGAGTTTCAAACCGGTTTTTTGCCCCCAGTCGGCAAGCAATTTCAAATCGGCAAATTCACCGATGCCAAAACTTTTTTCACTGCGCAGGCTGAACACCGGGACGGCTACGCCCGCGCCATGCCAGGCATCCGCCGGCAGCACGGCGAAACCGTCGTTGACGACGATGTGCTGGTTGTGGGTGACGGCGGCTTTCAGGGTGCGATTCGCGCCGCCTTCAAACTGGACGAAAATTTTTTTTCCAACATCGAACACGCCAAATTTGTAGGCGAAGGGAAAATTCTGTCCGCGCAAATCGAGCGACACCGAGAAATCATCCGTGTCGGGCTGGTGCGCGAGGAGAATTGGCGAGGCAGTTTGCCAATCGCCCAGCCGCCGACCTTCGCCGAGCAGACATAACGTCTGACCTTGAGCGAGCAGCGGCGCTGCGACGCGAAAGGTGTGGGTTGCTTCCGCCATCGGTTGGACTGAAACGGCGGTGACATCATGCGCCAACAATACTTTTTGAAACGGCTCGGTAGAAAAGGCGTTGGCAGTAAAGCCGGGATGATTCCACGAATCAATGACAAGCAGTTCCGCGCAGCGAAAAGCGGTGGGGACGAGCCGGCGGTTTCGGCCCCAATCGGTGGTCTGCGCCCCATCGGACTGCCGTAAAATGTAGGAGTAATTCAGGGGCACCGTCATTGCCGGCGTGGTCAAGGGAACTGTCACCTCCCAACATTCCTGATCCACATAGCGCAGCGGCACCGGATGCGCAGGCAAGGGAAAGGCCCCAGCGAGCCAGAGCGACTGGCCGGGTTGCGTGTGGAAGCGGAGCCTGAAAGTCACGGACATGGGGTAAATTTACCAGTCGCTGTCCATGGGCGCAAACCGCACGTAAATGCGACTGTGTAAACGGCGGTTGAAAAGTGCTGCGGAGTCATGAGTGTGACGGGACGGTTCAAAAGTGTGGCATCTTCATGAACCCTGAAGCATGGATCGCAACCGATTCGCCGATCAACCGGCCCTCAACCACGGCATATTTTGCCTCGCCGCTGTTTTCCTCCCAGTCGTCCTGCGCCAACAGAGGGGTCGCAAAACACAGTGCGGAAACTCAAAGAAACGAAGGGGATTTCGCCAATTTCATTTGGTTTGGAATTGGTAGAATTATCACCGACATCGGTTACGATTCGAATCTTTCCTTGATTTTGAAAAATCAGTGTTTCATCCGTGCTGCATCTGTGGCTAAATCCCGGCGGACAAAATGCAAGACCTCATTGCCAAAGCTGCGACGCTCATGGAAGCGTTGCCTTACATCCTGAAATTTAGCGGCGAAACCTTCGTCGTGAAATACGGCGGCAGCTTCATGGACTCGCCGGACGCCAGCATTCGCAACGGCGTCGCGCGCGACATCGTTTTTCTTGAAGCCGTGGAAATCAATCCCGTCGTCGTTCACGGCGGCGGCAAGGCCATCACCCGCGCCATGGAAAAAGCCGGGTTGAAGGCCAATTTCATCCAAGGCCAGCGCGTCACCGACGAGGCGACGGCAAAAATCGTGGACGACGTTTTGTCGCGCGAAATCAATCCCGAAGTCGTCAAAACCATCAACGCGCTCGGCGGTCAGGCCGTGGGATTTGCCGGGCCGGACATTTTCAAGTGCAAAAAGCTTTTCCTGGACGACCAGGAAAATCCCGGTCAGAAAATTGACATCGGCTACGTCGGCGAAGTCATCGAGGTCAACGTCGCACCGCTGAAAGAATGCATTTGGTGCGGCCACACGCCGGTCATCAGCCCGACTGCGCGCGGCGAGGATGGCAAGATTTACAACTGCAACGCCGATGTCGCCGCCGCGATGTGCGCCATCGCGCTCAACGCCAAACGGCTTGTGTTCATGAGCGACGTGCCCGGTTTGATGCGCGATTTCAAGAATCCGTCCACGCTGATCGCGCATTTGCAAATCGCCGAAGTGCCCGCGCTCAAAGCTGCCGGCATCGTGGACAAGGGCATGATTCCGAAAGTGGACAGTGCCGTGAACGCCATCAAAGCCGGCGTGGAAAAAGTTTCCTTCGTGGACGGCCGCGTGCCGCACTCGGTGATGCTAGAAATTTTCACCGACAAGGGAATCGGCACGGAAATCGTGCTCTAAATTTCAGTCGCCGGTTAGGGTGTTTGGGTTGACTTCAGCCAACACTGGAAGGCTTGTTCGATTTGGTTGGCGTCCATTTTTCCGTCCCAAACCGCCACGCCATAGCAAAGGTCGAGCGGCGCGCCGGCTTTAAGTTGAACCGGCTCTTGCCAGTTCAATGTCGTCGAGAGATAAGCGAAAGGCGCGGCCATGGTAAATTTTTTTGCCGGATAACGCAGGTTACCCGGATGATCAAAGATGGCGATGGTCACCAACTTGCCGTCCACCGGCCCGGTGCAAGCCACCCAGTCGGCCACCGCCAGCCGCTCGTCGCCACGCACGATTTCGCCAGGCTGATGGCGGGAGTTCTGGAACACGGCCACCCCGTCCATGGATGGCGCGAAGCGCATTCCAAGACCGTAATAATGATGTCCACTCAACGTCACGGCATTCGTGCCGGGCGGCGTTTCCAACCGGCAACGCCACGTCAGCAGCGTGACGTCCGAGTTGGTATATGGCGTGATGGTGCGGGTCTCGTGCAGCAGCGTTGCGCCGCTGGGGTTGCGCCAGTCGAGTTGCTGCGTGATGCCATCGCCGCGCACGTCGGTTTGCCGGGGGATTTCCCATCCGCCAATTTTTCCCTCTTCCCAGAAAGTCACACCGTCAACCGCCAGCGCGAACATCAGTCCGTGGTGATGAATATGATCGGGCGCGGCATCGCGCAAAACCGCCACGCCGTCCGGCGAATACAATTGAAAAATATACGGCTTGAAAGCCGCTGTCGGGGCAAACTGGTATTCAAACAGCGGCCGGCCCGCGGCGCTGGCTTTGATGACGGTGGCTTCCTGGAAAAGTTTCACCACCGGTTGGGAGCTGGCGCAACCGGTCAGCGTCAGGGCGAGAATACCGGCAAACAATAATTCCGATTTAATTTTCACGGCTGAAAACAAGTTGGTGAAGGCTCTCACAAATGCCACGGCTTACGCAGGGGCCGCGCCTTTAGGCTCAAGTTCGCCACCTCGTCGTTGACGAAGCGTTCCTTCTTCAAATCAAAAGTGATTTTTCGGTCCAGCCGACAGGCGATGTCTGCGATCTGACACAAGGTGTCCCCGGCCACGGCCACATCAATCGGGCTGACGGTTTCCGCGCGGCTCTTCACGCAGTCGAGAAAGTTACGCGCCTGATTTTTGCTCCGCACCAGCTGGTTGCGAAAGCTGTCCTCGCTGATCCGGTTCAGTTCTTCCGCTGACAGGTTGAGGTTGCTGCGATCTACTTGCGCCCAGCCATCGGCACCCTCGAAGGCCGTGCCGTGGTTGGTGATCTGGCGGTAACGCGCCTTCCATTCGGCCTCGTAAAGAAACGGTTCGCCGGTCGGCTTGCCGCAGTTCTCGCCGTTGGGCACACCGACAAACTTTATCGTCACGCCGCTGGCGAAAGTGTAATCCACATCCCAAATCGTGGCGGTATCGCAGCTGCCTTCAGCCGCGCGGTAGTTGGCGCGCCCCTCGACCACGACCGAGCCGCCGAGCAATTCACCGCCGCCCCACAGCGCGATGTCCATCGGGTGAATGCCCCAACCCGCGATAAAACCCAGTGCATATTGCGAATCGAACCACCACGTTTTGAGAATATTGTCGTCGGTGCAACGGTTCTCGGTGTGCGGCCGAAAGGCGGCCGGGCCAAGCCACAGATCGTAGTCCATGCCCTCCGGCGGCGGCACTTCCTTGCGCGAACCGCCCGGGGCGCTGCCATACGACCAGACGTTGATATGTTTCAATTTGCCGATTTGCTCGTTGCGGGCCAGTTCCGCTGCGAACCGGAAATTGCGCGACGAGCGTTGTTGCGTGCCGAACTGGAACACGCGTTTCTTCCGGTGCACCGCCGCCCGCAACGCCTGATTTTCTTCCAGCGATAGCCCAAGCGGTTTCTCCGTGTAAATATCTTTGCCGGCGTTCACCGCCAGCAACGAGGCCGGCACATGCCAGTGATCCGGCGTGGCGATGAGACAGGCATTAATATCTTTGCGTCCAATGATCTCGCGCAAATCACGGTAAGTTTTGCAGTCTTGATTTTTGTAGTTGTCGTCCACCGCCTGCTTCGCCAGCGCCAACTGGTCGGGTTTCACGTCACACACGGCCACTACCTGGCAGTCGGTCTGGTTGAGAAAATTCTGCATGTCGCCGCGCCCCTGCGGGCCGCAGCCGATGACGCCCAGCGTAATCCGGTTGCTCGGTGCAACCGCGCCATCCTTGCCCAAAGCCGAAGAGGGAATGATGGTGGGAAAGGCCGAGATCGCCACCGTGGCGAGGCCGGTGTTTTTTAAGAATTGCCGGCGGGTGGAATCGAAGGAATTCATGACTGTTGAGGGCTTGGATTTCATGAAAGTCTTTTGGGCGGCGTCAGGCCAGCCATTTTTTCAGCTCCTTTTTCAGGAAAGCGAGGCTGCGGCCGGCTTCGTCGATTTTGCCGCACTCCACGCTTAGAAAAATCTCCCGGTTCACCGGCTCCATAATCTTCGCCACGCGCTTCCAGTCCACGACGCCCTCGCCGCAGGCGCAGCCGACCGGCGTGCCGGTGACCTTGCCGCGTTCCTTGGAACTGTGCGCCAGCGAAATGTCCTTGGCGTGGATGTGAAAAACGCGGTCGCGAACTTTCTGCAAACCTTCGTAAGGGTCTTCAATGCCGGCAAGATAGCTGTTGCCGGTGTCCCAGTTGACTTGAATCCACGGCGATTTTACGAGATTCGCAATCTTGAGCAGGCCGGCGGCGGTCTTGGTGTAAATCCCGTGCGGCTCCAGGCAGAGATATTTTTTGTGCCGGGCGCAGACCTGGGCGGCGCGCGTCAGCGTGTAGCGCATCGTGTCGTGCGCGACGGCGTCGTCCATCCATGCGGGCTTGGTCATCTCGTCGGAATTCAAAAAATTGCAGCCCACAAACGACGCCAGCACGGCGGCGCGGGTGAGGCGGGCCACCGCCGCCTCGGGCTTCATCAGCGGCGAATGCGCCGAGAGGCTGGAGACGCGCACGCCGTAACGGTCGCAGATTTCCTTCATCAGCAGCGGGTCTTCTTCCATCGAGAACGAGTGGAAATAATTCACCTCGCTGAGCAGTTCCCAGCCGGTATGCACCATCGGCTCGACCCAACGGTAGCCGAGTTCCGACGCGAGCTTGACGCCGCCTTCGAACGATTTGTCCGCCGCGCGGCAGAATTCCATGTTGAGGGAGATTTTGAATTTGGCCATGACTTTTCTTGTTTAGTCTTGGCAAAAATACTAGGGCTGGCAAAACTTGTCGTGCAACCTGCTTCACTGAAAAAAATTTACCATCGTGTCACTGCCCATCTATCAGGAACGCGGAAAGACCTATCGGGTGGATCAGTGCGCGCCGCTGCAACAGGCCGTTGCGCGTGACTTGGTGCAGTTGACGGCGCTGGCGCGCGGTCATTATCCCGGCCGCAAATTGCAGCCAGCCGCGTTGCCCGGCGTCAAGACCGTGGGTTTCTGGGACGCACACGGAGTGCAAGACTGGGGGTTGGACTGGCATCAAAATGAAGGCATTGAACTGACTTTTCTCGAACGCGGCGGACTGGCCTATGCCGTGGATAAACATCGTTGCTGCCTGCAACCGAATGACCTGACCGTTGCCCGCCCATGGCAACGTCATCGCGTCGGCGACCCGAACATTGGTGCCAGCCGGCTCCACTGGCTCATTCTCGATGTCGGCGTGCGCCGGCCGCATCAAAGCTGGCAATGGCCGCCCTGGCTGGTGTTGACCAAAAACGATTTGAAAGAGTTGACCGACCACCTGCGGAAAAATGAACGCCCGGTCTGCCGTGCCACGGCGGAAATCCGCCACTGTTTCCAGCGCATCGCGACGACGTTGGCTGCCGACCGGGAAGGCGGCAATATTTCCCTGCTAGCCACGTTACTCAATGAACTGTTTGTGCAAGTGCTCGCCATGTTCCGGCATCAACGGATCAAGCACGATCAATCTCTCGTCAGCACCCAGCGCACCGTGGAATTATTTTGGGCGGATCTGGCGCAAAACTTCAGCCATCTGACGGCTGACTGGACGGTCAAAACCATGGCTCGGCAATGCGGCCTGGGAGTGACGCATTTCATTCATCACACCAAACAACTCACCAACACCACGCCGATTAAAAACTTGAATCAGTTCCGCCTGCAAGCCGCCGCCAGCCGGTTGGGCGAAAACCCCGGGCGCAGCATCACCGACACCGCGTTCGCCTACGGCTTCAATTCCAGTCAATACTTTGCCAAACTCTTCCGGCAGCAATTCGGCTGCGCCCCGCGCGATTACCGGCCCGGTCGTAACACCCCGGCAAATTAAAAACGCCCGCGAAGATTTTTTTTCGTGTTATTTGGGCGTGTTTGCGGCTTAATCAAAAACTGTAAATGAAAGAAATTGTTCCAGTGCCGCCGGCGATTGTCCGCAACGACTATGAGTCCATTCGCGAGCTGTTCACGAAAAACGTCGTGCCCAGCTACGGCCGCTTTGAACTCGCCCTGAGCCACGGCGCCGGCAGCTATGTGTTTGATGTCGCTGGCAAACGCTACCTTGATCTCGGCACCGGCATCGCTGTGTGCTGTCTTGGCCACGCGCATCCGGCCATCACCGAGGCACTCGTCGAGCAGTCCAAAAAACTGATCCACGTTTCCAACCTGTATTTCACCGAGCCGCAAGGCCGGCTTGCCGCCGAACTCGTCAAACGCATTGGCCCCGGCAAAGTTTTCTTTTGCAACAGCGGCGCGGAGGCCAACGAAGGCCTTTACAAGCTCGCGCGGAAATTCGGCCACGACGAAGGCCGGTTTGAAATTTTGACGGCGACTAATTCGTTTCACGGACGGACGCTCGCCGGCATCGCCGCGACCGGTCAGGACAAGGTTAAGAAAGGCTTTGAACCCGCCGTGCCCGGCTTCCGGCACATTCCGTTCAACGACCTCGAAACCGCGCGCGCTGCGATTTCGCCCGCGACCGTCGCCATTCTCATCGAAGGCGTGCAGGGCGAGGGCGGCGTCACGCCCGCGACGCCGGAATATCTGCTCGGCCTGCGCGCGTTGTGCGACGAGAAGAAATTGCTGCTGCTCATGGACGGCGTCCAATGCGGCCATTATCGCACCGGCAAATTCCAAAGCTTTCAGAAAATTCTTGAAGGCGAAGTGGGACAGGCTTCCAGCCTGTCTGGGCTGGACAGGCAAGGTGCCTGTGCCACTAATTTTCTGCCCGATGGCCTTTCGATGGCCAAGTCGCTTGGTGGCGGTTTTCCCATCGGCGCGTTCTGGGTGCGCGCGCCGTATCAGGATTTGCTCAACGCCGGGACACACGGCACGACTTACGGTGGCACGCCGCTCGCCTGCGCCGTGGCGTTGAAAATTCTCGAAGTCATCGAACAGGAAAAACTCGCCGAACAGGCGCAAAAACTCGGCGCGTGGCTCAAGTCGGAAATCGAGCGGCTGGCGAAAACTTATCCGACCGTCGTGAAATCGGCGCGCGGTATGGGCTTTATTCTCGGTATCGAACTCGCGGAAAAGATTCCCGCGTTCGCCGCCAGCGACAAGACGCCGGCGCTGCAATTTGTCAACCGACTGCACGCGGCGGGCGTCTTGACCGTGCCGGCGGGAAACCAAATCGTGCGTTTGTTGCCGGCGCTGAACCTCAAGCCGCAAGAGGCTGGCGAGGGCATTTCCAAAGTCGAGGAAGTCGTCAAATCGCTCGCGTGAACGCCGCCGCGCTCAAATATCTCTCCGCCGCGGATCCGGTGATGGCGCGGCTCATCCATGAGCATGGCCCGTGCAAACTACAGCACGAACCCTGGCGTTCGCCGTTTCAATCGCTCGTGCAAGCCGTCGCGCATCAGCAGCTCAACGGCACGGCGGCAAACACGATTCTCACGCGGTTCAAAAAACTTTTCCCCAAGCGCCGGTTTCCCCGACCGGAAGATTTGGCGAACGTCACCGACGAACAGATTCGCGCCTGCGGCTTTTCGTTTTCCAAAATCGCGGCCATCCGCGATATCGCGGCGAAAACTCTGGACGGGACGATTCCTTCGTCGCGGCAAATCGAAAAGCTGACGGATGAGGCAATCATCAAGCGGCTCACCGCTGGCCGCGGTGTTGGCCGCTGGACGGTGGAGATGCTATTAATTTTCCAACTCGGCCGGAAAGACGTTTTGCCGGTGGACGATTTCGGCGTGCGGAACGGTTTTCGCCTCGCCTATAAAAAGCTCGAAATGCCCAAGCCAAAGGCGCTGCTGGCGTTCGGCAAGAAGTGGCGGCCGCACGGCACGACGGCGGCGTGGTATCTCTGGCGCGCAACCGACGCGGCGAAAGCTGCCGCCAAGAAAAAGAAGTGACGCGGCCGGCCGGTTCGGCTATAAAATCTTTCTTTGGGCGGTTATTCCCAGAATTCAGAACGCATGAAACACTTGTTGTCATTGGAAAAATTGTCGGCCGCGGATTTTCTGAAAATCCTGCGCGACGCGAAAATTTTCAAGGCGGAGCGTGGCGCGCACCGGACGTCGCCATTGGCCGGCCAGACATGGGCGCTGATTTTTTCCAAATCGTCCACACGCACGCGGGTTTCATTTGAGACGGGTCTGCGCGAGTTGGGCGCGAACGTGATGTTTCTCAACGCGAACGACATTCAGCTTGGCCGTGGCGAACCGATTGAAGACACGGCGCGCGTGCTCGGCCGCATGATCTATGGCGCGGTCATCCGCACCTACGCGCAAAGCGATGTGGAGACGTTCGCCGAGTTTGCCAAAATCCCGACCATCAACGCGCTGACCGACGCCGAACATCCGTGCCAGATTTTGACGGACATTTTTACGTTCGAGGAAAAGCGCGGGCCGATTGCCGGCAAAGTCGTGACGTTCGTCGGCGACGGCGCGTGCAACGTGCCGGTGTCGTGGATTTTTGCGGCGGCGAGATTAGGTTTTGAATTGCGGATTGCCGCGCCGAAACAATTTCAACCGTCCGCCGAAATTTTGAGACGTGCCGGTGGGAAAGTGGTTGTCACCGAGGATTTGCAGGCCGCCGCGACCGGTGCTGATTTGCTTTACACGGACGTGTGGGTTTCGATGGGCAAGGAAGCGGAAGCCGCCGAGCGCATCCGGGTTTTGGGCGGATACCAGATCAACGCCGCGCTCGTGCAGCTCGCCAAGCCGGGCGCACTGGTGATGCACTGCCTGCCGGCGTATCGCGGCAAGGAGATTGACGCGGAAACGTTCGAGGCGCACGCGGACACCATTTTCACGCAGGCGGAAAACCGGCTGCACACGCAGAAGGCGATTCTAAACTGGTGCGCGGCTTAAAACCGAATGTCACCGCTAACGCATCTCGTCGGAAGCTGGTTGGTTGCCGTCGCGACAACAAATAATTCACGAGATCGCAAGCTGGTAACGCTGGCGGGCGTTTTGCCGGATGCTGACGGGCTGGGGGTGCTTCCTGATGTTGTCGGTTCATGGCTTTCTGGAAAGGAATGCACCTTTTATTTTTATCAGACGTATCACCATTTGCTGTTGCATGGCTGGCCGGGCGCAATTTTGATTTCAGTTATCCTTACGTTATTCGCACGGCAGAAATGGCGGGTCTTGCTGTTGTGTTTGCTTGCGTTTCACTTGCATTTGGTTTGTGACTTGATTGGTTCGCGCGGGCCGACCGCGGGAGATTTGTGGCCGATTTGTTATTCTGAACCAATTTTCCGTCACCCGATTTGGTTTTGGAAAAATCAATGGAAATTGGACGGCTGGCAAAACCAGATTATTTTTATTTTGGCTTTTCTAGCTTCGCTTTGGGTGGCGATAAAAAAGGAGTTTTCTTTTTTTGAACTTTTCAGCTCCAGAGCCGACAAGATTTTCGTCAGCGTGCTTCTCAAATGGCGCAACCGACTTCTAAAAAATGAAGGCGAGCGCAGCAAATAAATTTGCCGCCAAGCTCGAAAAATCTAGGCTGCGAAGTGCCGCAGATATTTCAGCGCGAGGCGTAAATCCTTCGGCCACTCGGATTTGATGGTGACGGTTTCACCGGCGACGGGATGCGGCAAGGTCAGTCCCTCCGCGTGCAGCATGATGCGCACATAATCAGCGGATGCGTTGTCAGGCGGCCGCCGCCGGGCCGAGCGGGAGCGAAACGCGCACAAGACCGGAGGGCGAAGGGATGATTTCCAGTTTGCCGCGGTGTGTTTCGATGATGCGCTGGCTCACCGTCAACCCGAGGCCCAAGCCGACGTTGCGCGTCGTATAAAACGGCGCGGGCACCCGCTGGGCGGTCTCGGCACTGAAGCCGCCGCCGTTGTCGTGAAACTCGAGCAGCAACGAGCGTCCGCTGCCGCTGCCGATGGTGGCGAGCGACACGTTAATCTTCGAGTTGCCGGGATTCGACTGAAGCGAGTTCAGCATGATTTCCGCCAGTGCGTGCTTCAGCGCCGCCCGGTCGCCGGTGACCGTGAGCTGCGGGTCCAGCTTTTCAATTTTCAACTGCGCGCTGCCGGTGACCTGATGGCGCGTCGCCTCCTGATAAGCTTCTTCCACCAGCTTGCTGACCGGAAAGGATGCCTGCTCGAACTGGCCTTCCCGCGCGAGGAACCGCATCTGGTTGTTCAACCGTGTGATGCGCTTGACGCTTTCGCCGAGCGCCTCGTCGAGCGACTTGCGGAACTCCGCGTCCTTGAACCGTTCGTGCAGCAGTTGATGATGCGTTGAGAGCGGCACGATGGCGTTGCCGATCTCGTTGACGAGCCGATAGGACATGGATTGGATCAGCCGCAGATTGGAAGCCTCGACCTCCAGCCGGCCCAAATGCTCGCTCTCCGTCAGGTCTTCGGCGGTCAGCAGCGCCGAAACGGGCACGGAGGCATTGCCCTGCTGAAACGCCAGAATGCTGATCTTATAGACCGTGCCGGGGGAATTTTCCGGCTCGTAGCGGAACGGTTCCAGCGCCGCGCCGGTCTTGAGCACCTGGTAAATCTTGGTGCCGAGCGCGCGCGGCAGGTCGCTGAATTCCATTTTTCCGGAGCGCTCGTTCTTCCGGCCAAAATGACGCTGCGCCGCCTTGTTCGCGTGCAGCACCCGCAGGTCGCGGCTGACGACGACGCACGCGCTGCTCAACTCGCGCAACACGTCGGTCATCATCTCGTGGTTACCGGCCAACTGGTCGTGCAGCGAGATGTTGCGCAGCGCGAGGCCGACCTGTTCGAGCAGGTGAAAAATTAATTCCAGCTCGACGTTCACCAGCGGTTCGCCGGTGACACGGCCGTCAAAGGTGGCGACGCCAATAATGGTGTCGCGGCTGGAAATGGGCACGGCCACCTGCGCGCCGAGCAGTTCAAATTCCTTCTGCGCCTCGCCGTCGGCGCGCGCCTCGTCGCTGTCGCGGCGGAGGATGCGGCCGGACTTGCAGATTTTCGCGCCGATGCCGGAATCCAGCGACAATTCAAGATGCTCCAGGAGGCCGGACGATAGGCCGATGGCCGCCGCCGAGCGCAGCCGCCGGCTGTCCTCGGGCGACTTGGCCTCGGTCGGCGGCAGGCCGGGCCGGTTGAGGAAAATGGCGGCGCGGTTGACGCTCAACAGGTCGCGGAGAAACTGCAAAAACTGTTTCAGCATCGCGTCGGCGTCGAGCGAATGCGTGAGGATCGGCGAAAAGTTGCGCAGCACGTCCAGCGTCTGCGCCGCGTTGGCGAACCGGCTGCCGGCCTGCGGATCGGCGGTGGTGCGCGCGAACACCGCCGTGTTGCCGGCGGGCACGCCCGCCGGAAATCCTGGCGCGACGGGCGCGGCGAATAAACTTTCCAGCAAGGAATTCAGCAGCCGTGGCCGGACCGGTTTGTTCAGGATCTGGGTCACGCCGTGCAGAAACGCCTCCTCCTCCCAGGCGGCCGGCGCGAGTTCGGTGTAGGCGAGGAGCGGAATTTTTTTATTGTGGCGGCGCAGGCGTTCGATGTTGAGGACGTTTTCAACGCCAAGGTCTTCGGCGTCAAGAATCACCGCGCTGGCCAGGCCGTGGACCACGAGCGGCTCGGCCTCATCCACGTTGAGGCGGTGGACAACGCGGTAGTGATCGGGATTCAGCCCGTTGCGGACGGCCTGCGGAAAATCAGGGTGCGCGGACAACACCAGAATCGTCTTCATTGCGCGCGGGGTTGAATTTGAAACGGGGTGTTGGCAGACATGGGCGACATCTTTTGCCGAAAGCGCCGAAAGGTCAATGGATTCTTGGGTCAAGCACTGTCACTTTTGAGCCGTCACTTGGCCGAACCCGTTTCCGGCGGCAGCGGCAGCCGGATGGTGAAGACATTGCCGCCGCCCGCTGCGCCGTGAACCGCAATCGTGCCGCCATGATGGTGGACGATGAAGAGGCAGATGATCAGGTTGATGCCGTATTCGGAGGGTTTGCCCGTGGTCGCAAACGGATCGAGCACCAGTTTCAACGTGTCGTGCGGCAGCGCCGGACCGTTGTCGGTGAGCGTGAGCGCGACGCCGGGCTTTCCGTGGACGGCGGCTTCCGTCGCCGTGAGCGCGATGCGGCTGCCGGCGGGCAGATTGGCGAGTTCATCCTTGAGCAGCAGTTCGAACAGCTTGTTGAACTTGGGCCGGTCCACACGCAGCGCCGGAAGGTTTTCGGGAATCTGATTTTCCACCGTAATGTGCCGGGCCGCCAGGGCCGGCTGTTGCGCGGTCAAAATGTCGGCGAGCGCGGGCCGGAGCCGGATTTCGCTGGTGAACCCCGCGTCCTCATGGTTGGCCGACCCAATCCGCAGGTCGGTCAGCAGGCTGACGATGCTTTCAACATCCGCCCGCACGCGGCGCTGCAAATCCGGGTCGCGCGGGCCGCCGGCGCTGCCCGGCTCGCCGAGCAGGTCCAAAAAGGTTTTCACGGTGACCAGCGCGTTGCGGATGTGCTGGCTCAGGCCGGCGGCGACCAGGCCGAGGCTGCCGATGCGGTTGGCGATCATCCGTTCGCGCAGCAGGGTGCTGCGTTCCTTGAGCAATTCCTCCCGCTCGCGCTGGACCAGAAAAAAACTCATCGCCTGCTTCAACTCCAGATCGAGGTGCGCGCGGTCCCACGGCTTGTGAACGTATTTGTAAATCGAGCCGCTGTTGATGGCGGCGATGGCGGCCTCCATGTCCGTGTAGGCGGTGATGAGGATGCGCAGGATCTGGGGCTGGAGCTGGCGGGCCTGTTCCAGCAGCCAGACGCCTTTTTCGCCGGGCATCCGCTGGTCGGTCAGGAGGATGGCGATCTCCCCGCCCTGTTCCTGGATAAGCTTCAGGCCGTCGCGCGCGTTGGTGGCGGTGAGGATGCGGTAAGTCTCGCCAAAGGCCCGCGAGAAATATTTCAGCGACATCTCCTCGTCGTCCACGTAGAGGACGGCGAATTTTTTATAATCAAAATGGTGATCCATAATTCAATTGGTTGGTGCCGTTTTTGGGGTGGCGGGCAGTTCCACCAGGAACTCGCAAAATTTTCCCGGCTCGGTCCGCACGGAGATTTTGCCCTGCGCCTCCCGCACAATGCGATAGCAAATGCTCAAGCCGATGCCCATGCCCTCGCCCACGTCCTTCGTCGTGAAAAACGGATCGAAAATCTTGTCCAGATTTTCGGCGGCGATGCCGGGGCCGTTGTCATAGACCGACAAAATGACGGTGTCGTTTTCGCGCCGGGCGGTGATGCGGACGACCGGTTTTTCCCCGGCGGCATTCTTTTTCTTCAGCGCGTCGAGCGAATTTTGCAGCAGATTGGTGAAGACGTGGATCAGCTTGTTTTTGTTGGCGTAAACGGTGAGACCGGGCGGCAGTTGCACCGCAAACTCGACCTTGGCCGGACATTCATCCTTCAAAAACCGCGAGGCGGCGGTGATGATCTCGCTCATGGCCACGTCCTCCCGCTGCTCGGAGTCTGGATAGGTGAACAGCCGCAGGTCCGAGACGATCGTGCTCACGCGGTTCACGCCGGCCTCGACGTCCTTCAGGATATCCGCAAAATCTGCGCGCTGCTCCGGCGCCAGGTGCTTTTCCTTCTCGTGCAAAAATCCCAGGCCGGACCGGGCGAAATTCAGCGGGTTGTTGATCTCGTGGATCATGCCGGCGCTCAGGCGGCCGAGCGACGCGAGTTTTTCAGAATGGATCAGTTGCGCCTCATTCTCCTTCAATTGCGCGAGGCTGGCTTCGAGCGCCCGGCGGTTCCGGTCCAGTTCGTAGCGCAGGGAAAATTCCCGGAACCGCGAGCGGGAATTCACCACGCTGCCGGTCACCACCAGCACGGCGGTCAGCATCAGGAACGTGACGTTGTTCAGGATGGAACCCAGCGGCTGCGAGGAGCTGATGACCGAGGAAATCCACACGTAGGCCGCCAGCACGAACAGGCTGGTGACGAGATTTTGAACATAGGCCCAGGAGGCCAGCAGGCCCATGCCCAGCATGATGATGTTCAGCCCGGCATAATAGGGCGAATAACGCGGATAATCGTCGGCCACGTAAATCATCCACAGGATCATCAGCATCGGACTGGTGAACCAGAAAATGTTGAACTGCGGATGCCGGCGGCCAATGGGGGTTTTGAACCAGAACCACGCCAGCGCCGTCACGCAAACACTCATCAACCGGGCAAAGAAAAACACCCGCGCCAGCAGCGGATACATGGCCTGGTCCATGAACGTGCAGGACAGGTTCAGCGGGATGGAGACAAACGTGCCCCACGTCGCGGCGGTGATGTAGTCGCGCCGCTTCTCGTCTTCGTAGGCCAGGTGAAATTCGCGGTCGTTCATGCCGGTTTGCGCACTTCCAGAAACAAATTCGCGCCCGCATCCTCGACCCGCACCTGGCAGTCCGCCGGCGCCGCCGCCGCCGGCGCGAGCGCGGCGATTTCCCGGTGGTCGCGATAAATCAGAAACCAGTCCATCAGGTGCTCCATCAAATTGCGGCCCGGTGTGCCCGGTCCGAAGTTGCCGACGACCAGCAGTCCGCCCGGCCGCAGCCGGTCGTATAAATGGTTGTTGAGCGTCTGGCAGACGCGGTCGGTCAGATAATCGTAAAGGCCGGAGCAGTAGATCAAATCAAAGCCCGCATTTTCCAGATCGGACTGCCGGTGGCCGCGCAGCAGGTTCTGGACGGAATTTTTCACCAGCCGCACCGGCGTCGGCAGCGACCGCCGGTTTTTGACTTCCGCCAGCTTGCCGCCGACGAACGCCAGCGCCGCCTCGTTGAAATCCAGCAGTTGAAAGCCCGGGTTTTTGGCCAGCGGATGTTCGTCCAGAAACTCCACCACTTCCCGCGCCGGGCCGCAGCCGAGCGAAAAAATAGTCGCCGCCTGGCCGGCGCGCGCGACGCGCCCGGTTTCGGCGATGATTTTCCGCTTCAGGAAACTGACGCGATTGCGAACCGCGCGGCAGGGCGCGTGGTCCAGCAGATAGGCGTTGACCAGGCGGGCGTAAAGCGAGTCGCCCGCCAGCTCGTTCCGCACAATCATGCTCATCATTTCGTGGTCGCCGGCGTAGCCCAGCGGCTTGGTGTAGGTGCGGTGGAAAAACGGCGCGCCGAGGAGATGCGGATGCAACTGCCGCCGGCCAAACGCGCGGTGCGCCGGGCGCTCTTCCTCGGGAATGCGGTCGGACACCGCTTCAAATCGCTCAAAGAGTCCGGCCAGCACCGCCAGCACCGGCGCGCGCAGTTTGCCGGCGATTTCCATTTCCCGCCGCGCGCGCTCGGCCGCGGAAGTGGCGCGTAGTTCCAGTTCCACTCGCTCCAGCCACAGACGCAGGTCGTTCAGGAACGACTGGAGATCCGCGACGACCGCTTTGTATTCCGCCGCGACGAGATAGGATTTCTGCCAGGCCTGGAGGAAATCTCGAAATTGTTCACGCACCGGGCCGCTGCCGGACGCGCCATCGTGCCAGGAATTCTCGTCAAGGCGCGCCTCACAGATGGTCTGCGCGCCGGCGTGCAAAACATTTTGGACCACGGCGCGGCCGACGTAGCGCGCCTGGTTCTGCAAAATGATTTTGAAATCGTCCAGCGCCTCGGAAAACTGCGGCAGGGTGCCGGGATGAAACCACTCAAAAATCGCCAGGTGCCGGGTGAAGCGCAACGGCGTGCCGCGCCGCTTTTCGCCGTCCGCCGTCTGGAAAAAAACCTCGGCCCCGGCGGTTTCGCCGCGCGGTTCGGCGGCCGCCTCCGGCTCCGGCTTGATTTTCGGCCGGCTCGAAATTCCGGCCGCACCGGCGCCGCCGGCAGGGTCGCTGATGTTGAGCACCCGGTTCATTTTCGGTTCCAGATAAAAAATTTCTCGCGCGGCACCCGCCCACCGCCGGTTACGCGCCCAGCAAATCATGTTTCCGCAGCATGGCCGTGAGCGCGGCGTTGAACGCGGCGGGCTGCTCCAGCATCAGCCAGTGGCCGACGTTTTCAAACTGCCGGTATTCTGTCCGGGGCGAAAGCGAGCGCACGTAGTTTTCATAATCGGCCGTCCACAGCGAGCCTTTGGCGTTGAGCACCAGCACCGGCACCGGCACGCGCTGCAAATCCCAGTCGGGCCGGCTGGTGTCCAGCAGGTCTTTCATGGCGCTGGCCATCACGTGCTGCGGCGTCAACAAAACTTCCGCCGTCACCGATTCGCGCAACGCCTCGGTGCCGGGCACGGGGAAAAAACTGCGGACAAACCCACGGGCGACCTCACGGTAGTGCGGCGATTGAAACTGCGCGATCAGGGCTTCGGCCTGGCCGGGCACACCCTGCGGCCGCCGCAGCAGGCCGTCCACCGAAACCAGCGCGGTCACTTTTTCCGGCGCCAGTTTGCCGACGCGGCAGACGACCGCCTGGCCCATGCTGTGCCCGATGAAGGTGGCCTGCTCCACCTTGGCGTCGAGCAGCACTGCGAGCACGGCCCCGGCCAAATAATCCATCGTGTAATCCGTCTCCGGCTGGTCGCTCCGGCCGTGGCCGGGCAGATCAATTAATATCAGCCGCGCCTGGTCCGCCAGCGCCGCAATCTGCTCCCGCCAGAAACCGAGGTGGCACGCCCAGCCGTGAACGAAAACAATCGTGTGCTGGCCGTGGCCGAGGGTGACGTAATGAACGCGGTTGTCGCCGTGGTTGGCGTGGTGGGAAATGCCAGCGGCGAGGGCCGGCCCGGTCGTCAAGGCACCGGGGGCGGCCGCCCCTGTTTGCTGGCCGGTTGTTTTGGTTTGCATTCCCATTGCGGCGATGCTACGCCGATTAAACCGCGTCCGCAACTGTAAGCTGTTTCATCGGCCGGCTCAAAAATGCCAGCCGACGGCCACCATCACCGCCTGGCTGAAAAAGGCATAGACACCGTTGGCGGTCTGGCCGGAAATGCCTCCCGGCGTGGACGACGGCTGGCTGCCGGTCACCGCCTGTTCCGGGCCGTAGCCGACCTGATAGGTGACATCGAAATCGAAGCGCTTGCCGTTATGACCAACGCCGAGGCTGAAGATGTGCCGGTCCACGTCCGCCACGAGCGGCGTGTAATAGGTGTTCGGCACCGAGGTTTGGTTGAAGAGATAGCCGGCGCTGACGTGCCAGCCGTGGTCGAAATAGCGCGTCGCCCCCAGTTCATACATCCAGCTCGCCTGCCAGAAAAATTTCACCGGGATGTTTTGCTGGATCCCCGGCGGCGGCGTGCCGGATTGATCAATCGTGACCCGGCCGAAGCTGCTCCAATCCGTGTAGTCCGCGTCAAATTCCAGGTTCCATTTTGGCGTTGGCCGGTAGGACAGGCCGAACACCGCCGTGAGCGGAAACGTGAAATCCGCCCGGGCCGGTAATGAAGCCGGCAGAAACGCCCGCGCCAGATACATGTCCGTGTCGCCCTCCAGCGTGAAACTGGTCTGGCTGCGGAACGTCGCGCCCAGCGAAATTTGTTCAACGGGATGCCAGAGCGCGCCGACGTGGTAACCCACGCTGTAACCGTCGCCGTTGAACTTGAAATAATTGGCCACCCGGTGGCTCGACAAATCTTCCTCCAGATCCATGTTGGCGTAGTCCACCATCACGCCCGCGCCGAGCGAAAACTTTTCCCCGAGCTTCACCGCCACCGCCGGGTTCAACCGGACGTAGGTTAGCGAACCCTGTGTTCCGACCGTGACGGGCACCGAGCCGGCCGGCCAACTGATGCTGCCGCCATAGGGCGCATACACGCCCAGCCCGAAACTCACCGGCGCGGCTTTCAGGCTGGTGCTCAAAAAAAAATCCGGCGCGGCCGCGAAATTTTTTTTGACCTGATAGTTGCTTCCGCCCGGCGACTTGTAGGTTGGATCGTAATAAAGTCCGTAGAGGCCGGCGCGCAGGCTGCTCCCGTCCAGTTGGGCGAGGCCGGCGGGATTGTAATAAATCGCCGAGGGATTGTCCGCCGTGGCGACGAACGCCTCGCCGCGCGCCGTCGCCAAGGCGTCCTGGCTGGGCAGCCGCAGGCCGTTGGCGGAGGCCGCCAGCGGCGCGAGACTCAGCGCCAGGGCGGCCAGAGGTTGGATCGGAGGCTTGGTCATCAACGGCGATTTAGCAGGAAACGAGCCGGCCCGGAGATTAAACGCTGGTCCGTCCGGCGCCAGAAAATTCGATTCTTCGCGCCGGCAAAAAACCGCTTTACAATGCTTGGCCGTCCGGCATTGTTGCCGACGTGAAAAGACTCATCCAGTTCACAGCCATCGTGTTGTTTTTCGGCGGCCAGGTTTTCTCGGCGCAGGCCGGTTTTTCCTCCATCTACATCTGGGGCGATTCGATCTCGACTACCACCAACAATGTCAACCCACTGAGCGATCCCCAGTTCTACGGCCAACGCAACTGCAACGGCCGGACTTGGGTGGAAGTGCTGGCGCAGCGTCAGGGACTGGGTGCCAATTCCATCACGAACCCCATTTGGAATTACAACAGCAACAATTTTTCTTACTTCGGCCACTATAGTTCCAATGTGGTCGCCGATGTGAACGGCTTCAGCCAGCCCGCCAATGCCACCAACTGCCTCTTTGTGCTTTGGGTGGGCAACGCGGATTTTTATGGCGATATGCTCAGCGCCACGGTTGGCGATCCGACCTCCAGTCAAGACGGCGGTGGCACAAACCTTGCCATCTGGACCACGGCCATCAACCAGCATCTCACCAACCATTACAATATCATCACCAACCTTTATGCGAAGGGCTGCCGCACTCTGGTCGCGCCGAATGTCGCCGATCTCAGCACAATACCCTCATTTAATAATTCAGGTGTCAATTATCCGAATTATCCGGCATTCATCCGCCAGCGCATCATCAGCTTCAATACCAACTACGTTGCCATGCTCAAACAGATTGCCGCAAATTCACCCGGTCTGACGATTTGTGTTCCCGATATTTTCACCCTGCTCAACAATGTGCTGACCAACGCCGCCGCCTACGGCCTGACCAATGCGCTGGGTCCCAATGGCTACAGCACTGACGTCATAGACGCTCTTAACCCGGCCGGAATCAACGGGCCGGGAACCAATTACATTTTTTGGGATACTGAAAGCAACCCCACCGCGAAGATGAGTGAAGTCATCGCTGATTCTGTCCAGCAAAGCCTGTCGCCTGCGCGATTCACCCGGATCGCCGCCGTCGGTGCCAGTAACCGGCTGGACATGGTGAATATGCCCATCGGCCTGACCAACGGCTTCGTGCTGTCCGCCACCGCCCTGACGCAGAAAACCTGGCTGACCAATGTGAGCTTCATCACCCAGACGGCGACGCAATCGGTCTTCGTTCCGGTCGCCGGCGCGCCGCAGTTTTACCGGCTGCAATTTCCCTGGCAGTGGACGTGGCCGTGAGCGCGGTCACGCCGCCGGAGGTTTCGGCAGCGTCGCGTAGCCCCAGCGCAGCATCCGCTCGGTCGCCTCCCAGCCGATGCACGAGTCGGTGACGCTCACGCCGTAGCGCAGTTCGGAAATGTTTTTCGGGATCGGCTGGTTGCCCTCGGACAAATGGCTCTCGACCATCAGGCCGATGAGCGATTTCGTGCCGCCGGCGCGCTGCTCGATGACGCTGCGCCAGACATCCTCCTGCTTGGCGAATTTCTTTTCCGAGTTCGCGTGGCTGCAATCCACCATCAGCACCGGCGGCAGTTTTTCGGAAACCAGTTTGGCCTCCGCCGCCTGGATGCTCGCCGGATCATAGTTCGTCATCGCGCGGCCGCCGCGCAGCACGACGTGCGCGTGCGGGTTGCCGCTGGTGCGGACGATGCTCGTCATGCCGTCCTCGTTCAGGCCCAGAAAACTGTGCGGATGCCGCGTCGCGCCCATCGCGTCAATCGCCACCTGCAGGCTGCCGTCGGTGGAGTTTTTCAGGCCGACCGGCATCGAGAGGCCGCTCGCCATCTCGCGATGCGTCTGCGATTCGGTCGTGCGCGCGCCGATCGCCGCCCAGGTGATCAGGTCGGCGATGTATTGCGGCACAATCGGGTCGAGAAATTCCGTCGCCGCCGGCAGGCCCAGGCCGACGATTTGCAGCAGCAGTTGCCGCGCGCGCTTCAGGCCGGCCTCGATGTCCTGCGAACCGTCGAGGTGCGGATCGTTGATCAATCCTTTCCAGCCGATGGTGGTGCGCGGCTTTTCAAAATACACGCGCATCACGATTTCCATCTTGTCGGCGAACTCCTGGCGGAGGGCGTTCAGCCTGGTCGCGTATTCGAGCGCGGATTTTTCGTCGTGGATCGAGCATGGCCCGATGACGACGAGCAGGCGCGGATCCTTCTGGTTCAAAATGCGGATGATGCGGTCGCGCGACTGCGCCACGGCGGCGTTCACCGCCGCCGGCGTCGGCGACAGCGCCTTCAGCGCGCGCGGCGCGAGCAGCGGGACGATTTCTTTGACGTGCAGATCCTGCGTGCGATACATGGGGTTCAGTGTAGCAAACTTTTGCCGGAGCAAAAGTCTAATGTCCGCATCGGTGAAATAAAAACCGCATTCCATCGAATGCGGCGCGTGGAACCAGACGCGTTGCCCTGGTTATTTTGCGGGCGCGGCAGCGGGGGCGGGGGCGGGCGGCGCTTTGGCTCGTTGCGGGTCGCGTTCCACATGGCTGGCGCTTTGCCAGGCCGCCAGCTTGTCCGGCTGCGTGCCATACTTGTTGTGCATGATGGCGTCCAGCGTGTTGACCGCTTTCATCCCCTGTTGAATGAGCGGGCCGATGTTGGCGGTGTTGCCGATGCGGTCTTCGCTGTCACTTTCCATGTCCGCCTCGGCATCCGTGATGGCTTGGCGGTTGGCCTGGAGGCTGGCCACAAAACCGGCGGGCATTTCATGCGCCACAAACTTGGCCGCCAACGCGGTCTTGGCCGTCTTGACGGCGGTGCTGTCTGTGGGTTGCGCGACGAGCTGGAGCAGAAAGGCATCCGCCGTGGTGAGCAGCGCGGCGGGGTTGTAGGCTTTCGGCGGATGGAACTTGTCCGCAAAGCCCGGTTCATCCTGATCAATCGCCGCGGCCGTGCGCGTGATGTTTTGAAGATCCAGCCGGACGGCGTTGAGGAGCGTGTCTTTGCTGGTGTGGGCGTTGCCCACTTGTCCCGCCTTGGCCTGATCCAAGCCGGTGATGACTTGGTCAATCGCGGTGAAGTTGGTTTTGGCCACGCTGCCGGCGGCAAAATCCGCCCCGTTGTCGTTCCCGAACGTCTGGACGCGTTTGAACACATCATAACGCCGCTGATCTCGGTCATTCATGTTTTTTTAGGTTTAAGGTTGCCGCCGGCCTGCTGGCTGGGGGCGGGTTGATCAAGTGTTAGCGCGGGCCGGTCTCCGCCTCCACCCGGATTTGGGGATTTTTTTAGCCGATTTTGTCGTGGCGTGATGCCGCACTTGCCCCCCGTTTGGCTCGTTTGCTACGCTCCGCGCCGATGCCAGCAACTTTTGAGGACGCGTTCGAGCGGGTGAAACACTTGGCCGCCGATTTCAAGGCCAATGAGAAATTCTATCTCTCCCCGGCCTATCAGGAGGCCGAAGCCCGCCGCGACTTCATTGACAAGTTTTTGCTCGCGCTCGGCTGGGACGTGAACCACGACACCCAGAAAAATCCCTACGAACAGGAGGTCAAAGTCGAGCGCAAGGAACACGGCGTTTCCCAGCGCCGCGCCGATTATGCGTTTTATCTCGCGCCGAATTTCCGCGACGTGAAATTCTACATCGAGGCCAAAAAACCGTTCGGCGACATCGCCACGCCCGACAATTATTTTCAGACCATCCGCTACGGCTGGAACAGCCAGACGCCCATTGCCGCGCTGTTTGATTTCGAGCAATTCGAGATTGTGGACTGCCGGTTCAAGCCGGACTTGGCCACCGCGCTCCAGCGCAACCTGAAAAAATTCCACTTCAGCCAATACAGCGACGAAAAAGTTTTCGCGGAAATTTACTGGCTGTTTTCCCGCGAAGCCGTCGCCAATGGCTCGCTGGAAAAATACGCCGAGAGCCTGCCCAAAAAGCGCGGCGCGGTGCAGCGCGGACTTCTCAAAGGCGGCTACCAGTCCATTGACGAAGCGTTTTTGGAAGAACTCGACGCGCACCGCGACACGCTCGCGCGCATCTTCAAAAACCACAATCCCACGCTCGACGGCGAAGCCTTGACCGAAGCCACGCAACGCACCTTGGACCGGCTCGTGTTCATCCGCTTTTTGGAAGACAAGCTGATTGAGCCGCAATACCTCGTCGCCAAGTTTGGCGAGCGCGGCAGCGCGTGGGGCGATTTCATTGCCACGTCGCGGCGGCTGGACGGCATTTACAACGGCATCGTTTTCAAGAAAAACGACCTTCTCGACGCGCCCACTTTCAAAGTAGATGACGACCAGTTCGGCGAAATTTGCGAAGCCCTTTGCCACATCAATTCCGCTTACGATTTCAACGCCATCCCGATTCACATTCTCGGCAGCATTTACGAACGGTTTCTCGGCAAGGTGATCGTGGCCACGGACAAGCGCGCCCGCGTGGAGGAAAAGCCGGAAGTCCGCAAGGCCGGCGGCGTCTATTACACGCCGGAATACATCGTCCGCTACATCGTGGCCAACACCGTCGGCAAATTGATTGACGGCAAATCGCCCGCGCAGATTGCCGAAATGCGGTTTGCCGACATCGCGTGCGGCAGCGGTTCGTTTTTGCTGGGCGTGTATGATTTGCTGCTGCGCTACCACACGAAATTTTACAACGAGAATCCCGGCAAGGCCAGAAAGGGCGACGTGCTGCCGCGCGAGGACGGCCTGCATCTCTCGCTGCAAAAGAAGCGGGAAATTCTGGTGAACAATCTTTACGGCGTGGACATAGACCATCAGGCCGTGGAAGTGGCGCAGCTCTCGCTTTACCTGAAATTGTTGCAGGACGAAACGCCCGGCTCCACGCGGCAATACTTTTTGGATTTTGAGCAGCAAGCCCTGTTGCCGACGCTGAATAAAAACATCGTGTGCGGCAATTCGCTGATTGGCACGGATGTTTTGAGCGGGGAACTGTTTGAGCCGGTCGCGGAGCGGAAATTAAATCCGATGAATTTCGAGGATCGCTTTCCCGAAATAATGAAGCGCGGCGGGTTTGATGCGATTGTCGGCAATCCGCCTTATGTCATGGTTGAAGACGGTCTTGAGAAAAAATACCTTCAGCAGCATTTTGAAACAGATGAAGGCAAGCCAGACCTCTACAAATACTTCATTGAACGCGCGCACAAATTATTAAGTTCAATCGGTCGTTTCGGCATGATTATTCCAGCGTCAATGTTAATGACGCCCGCTTACAAGCGTTGCCGTGAGTTTCTCCTTAAGAAATCCAGTCCGCTAACAGTTGTTTCTTTTCAAGGTCAAGTTTTTGAATCGGCACAAGTCAACAGCATCATCCTTGTTACCAAGAATCGTTCTGGCGGCGGAGATGTTAATTGGATCGAAGATGCTGCGCCACATCCGACGGCTAAATCACTTTTGGACGCAGAACTAACACCTATCACCGTTCCAATTTCAGCGTGGAAAACTGCGAATGGCTTTGCTTTTATCCGACCACAAACCGCACAAGCGGCTTGGGTTGATAAAATGAAGCAGCGTTCGCAACCTTTGGGCAGTTTTGGAAAATATGTTTTGGGGATGCAAATATATCACAATTCATTGCACTCGAAGTTGGAAATGGAAAATCGGATTTACCATTCCGCCAGCAATCGCGGTAAAGAATGGATTCCCGAATCGGGCGGCAAAAATATACGCCGGTATGAGTTCGTTTCCGAATTCAAGGAATGGGCAAAATATGGCGACCATTGCTATCACAAACCGCCGCCTGAATTCTTGTCCGGCGCGCGAATTGTCGTGCGCGAGATCACCGGCAAAACATTGATTTGCGCTTACACCGAAGAGAAACACGCCCCAAATAAAGCCGTAATTATTTTCCGTTCGGAGAAAACTGACTTGAAATTTATTTTGGGTATTTTGAATTCACGTCTCATTGGATGCTACGTTGAAGCTACGACAGAAAAAGGGAAACAGCGGCTTTTTCCAAGAATTTCTTTGCGGTCATTTCGTGAATTGCCAATTCCGCAACTCGACTTAAAAAATCCCGCCGACAAATCTCGGCACGACAAACTGGTCTCGCTGGTGGAGCAAATGCTGGCGGCCCAGCCGCAGCTGGCCCGCGCGCAGAGCGACAAGGACCAGGATTTTTACGCGCACAAATGCGCCGCGCTGGACCGCCAGATAGACGCGCTGGTCTATGAGCTTTACGCCCTGACACCCGACGAAATCAAAATCGTGGAAGGAGCTTGACCGAATGGACGGACACGGACACTCAAGATTGAGCGATGAATGAGCCGGAAAAATTGATTCCGCCGCATGGCGGCTACCGGAAGCTGAAAAGTTTCCAGGTGGCGCAACTGGCCTACGACGTGACGGTGCGGTTCTGCGACCGCTACATCAATCCCCGCAGCCGCACCCACGACCAGATGGTGCAGGCGGCGCGGTCGGGCGTGCAGAACATCGCGGAGGGCAGCCAGGCGAGCGGCACGTCCAAGAAAATGGAGCTCAAGCTCACGAACGTGGCCCGCGCCAGCCTGGAGGAGCTGCGGCTGGATTATGAGGATTATTTGCGGCAGCGCGGGCTGGCGCGTGGTCCCCGGAACACCCCGCGCTGATGCGCTTCAAGGCGAGGCGGTGCGCCACACTGGCGGAAGTTAAGTCTTGGGTGGAAGAGGAACGCCAGGGACAAACACGCCCTAACACAGACAGACAAGGACGAGGAAAAGCTGGGAAGTTGTCCGTGCCTGCGTCTGTGAAAGTCCGTGCCTGTCCGTGTGTGCCCGGTTCAGCGGAACTCGTGGCCAATGCCGCACTCTCGCTGCTGAATCTCGCGTGCTACCTGCTGGACAAGCAGCTCGCCGCCCAAGAGAAAGCTTTCGTTGAAGAAGGCGGTTTCACGGAGCGGCTTTACCGCGTCCGCAGTGCGCGGAGAAAATAAGCTTGGACAGCCTTTGTCCCACGGCCTGTGTTAAATTAAGCGTAAATGAAACAGAAAAATTATGCGCCGGTGACGCCTTTCGAACGGCAGACGAGCCATTGCCCGACTTACCTCGCGTGGATGGTTCTGGACGAGGCGCGGAATTATTTCCGCACGAACCTCCCGGAGAATTATGGGGGGGAGCTTGCCCGCCGCGCCGAAGCGGTCTTCGCCAAACATCTGTTCTGGCAGCGCCGCTTCCAAAGCGAATCCGGCCGCGAACAGTTGCTGGCAGCCATGCGGCATTGGCTGGCCGGGGTGCTGGCGAAAGAGCAGCCGGCGCGGTTCCGCGACTTGCCGGAAAGTTTCAGGGTCGGCGAGCCGTTGCCGCCGCCGCCGCCGCTGTCCCGGTCAAAGCGAACTCGTAAAAAGTCAGCCCGGCCTTGCCAACCTTTCATTCACGGCTGCGAACTGCTGGCGGCTTGAAGCCATGAAGGATTTTTGCCGGATCGACCGCCAGCGGAGCGCGGGCTTCAGAGCGTTTCCACTGTTTACATAGCGCCGTCCGTCCCGGCGGGGGGGTAAAGCACCGTCCTGGCTACACTTATTGAAACCGCGCGCGAGCGGCCACCGGTCAAAAACCGCCAACTCCTGCGCTTTGACGCAAATCCCTGATTTTCTGATGTTTTTGCATCGCCCAACCATCGGCTGACCGCGCCCAACGGTCCATGGACACGTCCCCACCATCGTTTTACACACGCCCACCATCGCCGCGTCGCCGCCCACCATCGGCTGACGCCGGCCAACGGTCGTTGGGCCGGCACTTTTCATCATCACGCCGCCACCCACGGTCGTCCCGCACCGGCTTTTCAGCCGTTGACGCGTTCCCACCGGTCGCACGCCGCCGCCCAGGGTGGATTTACTTTTGCCCATCACCGTCTGACACTCGCCCACCCACGGTTGCCAAAGCATCTTGTTGGACACGTTCCCGGTTTGGTGTATTTTCCCCGCCAAGGAATTTATGATCGCGGAGAAACTCAACACCGGCCAGAAAGCGCTGCAAATCAACCTCGACGCCAAACGCTACGGCACCTTTGCGGAGATCGGCGCGGGGCAGGAGGTCGCGCGGTGGTTTTTCCACGTCGGCAAGGCGTCCGGCACGGTGGCCAAGACCATTTCCGCCTACGACATGGCGGTGAGCGACGCGATTTACGGGCCGAGCGACCGTTACGTCAGCCGCAAGCGGCTCGGCGCCATGCTGGATCATGAATTTGACCTGCTGCTCCAGCGCCTCAACCAGAGCATCGGCGACCGCCGGACGTTTTTTGCGTTCGCGAACACGATTGCCACCAAGCATATTTCCAAGGCCGGCGAGGACGGCGGCAACGGCTGGCTCGGCATCAAGTTTCAGACCACGCCGCGCAGCGAACCATCCACCATCATCATCCACGTCCGCCTGCTCGATTGGGAAACGCCGCGCCAGCAGGAGGTCGTCGGCATCATCGGCGTGAATCTCATCCACGCCGCGTTCTACCAGCACATCGAACCCGCCCGCCTCATCGGCGCGCTGATGGACGGCTTGACCAGCCAGCGCGTCGAGGTGGACATGATCAAATTTTCCGGACCGGCCTTCATCGGCGTGGACAACCGGCTGATGGCGTTGCAGCTTGTCGAACAGTGGCTCACCGAAGCCGCCATGTTCACCGCCGACGGCGAGACCGTGATCCCCGGCGAACTGCTTTACAAAAAACCCGTCCTGCTCGAACGCGGCAGCTTCCGGCCCATCACCAACCCGATGCTGGACATGATGGAGCGCGCCCGCGATCAATTCATCGCCGAGCCGGCGCTCGCCGGCGAGACGCCCGTCACGATGTTTGAAATGACTTTGCGCCAGTTGCAGGTCGGCGACGCGATTGACCACCGCGATTTTCTGGATCGCGTGGACACGCTGGGCGCGCTCGGCCAGCCGGTGTTGATCTCCAACTTTCTCCGCTACCACCGGCTCGTCGGCTATCTCGCGCGGCAGACGCAGAAACCCATCGGCCTGCCCATCGGCCTCGTGCGCCTGCGCGACGTGCTGGACGAGAAATTTTACACCGACCTGCCCGGCGGCCTGATGGAATCGCTCGGGCAGCTTTTCAAAAACGGCGCGAAGCTCTACGTCTATCCCTCGCTCGACAAAAGGACCGGCCAGCTCTTCACCGTGGAGAACCTCGACATCGCGCCGCACCTGCGCCATCTCTACCAGCATCTGGTGGACAACAAGTTTATTGTGAACATCGCCCACTATGACACCACCGCGCTGAAAATTTACTCCAGCGAAGTGCTGGCCAAGATCCATTCCGGCGACGAATCCCTCGCCAAGCTGATCCCGCCGCAAATCTTCGAGGTCATCAAGGCGAAGAATCTGTTCGGCTGGGGGCAGAAGCAGGCGGCGGGGCCGGCCTGATAAAAGTTCGGGCGGGAGGTCAGTGAACGAGCGCGGCCTCGTGCTTTTTCACGGCGGCGTAAAGCGCGTCCTTGAGCCTGGCGCGCTTGAATTTCAATTCGTCAATCTGCTGGTCGGTGGCGAACTCCACCTCCTCCTCGATGCGGCAGATTTCGTCGTCCAACTGGTGATATTCCTCGAACGCCGCGCGAAACTTGCCATCCGCCAGTTTGAGCGAGCGGATGGTTTCGCGGTGCGCCGGGAATTCCTTAACGAATGGATGATGCAGGTCCATGGGAAGTCCTCCGGTTGCAGGTTGACCGGCCACGCCGAAGGGCGGCGGCGCCGGGTGGTCGGTGTGCTGATGTTTCACTGCTCATGACCACGACCAATTAAGCGCAGGTCCGCAAAAATTGCCAGTCCTTTTTTGAAAAAGTTTCATCCGCCCTTCCGGGGAAATGAATTTCACGAGTTCCCAATCAAAAAAAACAGCCGCGCGCAGGTCGCTGATGAAAATAGTTGTGGGCGGCCTTTGCGGGCTGGGCGCGAAAAATTCACCCCACTGCCGCCTTTCCAAGCCCGCGCGGATGAATTAAATTCCCGCACCTTCGAACCATGCCGAGCGTCTTTATAAAAACTTACGGTTGCCAGATGAACGAGCGCGACAGCGAAGCCGTTGCCGCCCAGCTCGTGGCGAAGGGCTATTCTCTAGCCCCCTCCGAAGCCGCCGCCGACGTGGTGCTGCTGAATACGTGCAGCGTTCGTGACTTCGCCGAACAGAAGGCCATCAACAAGATGCGAAATGTCATCGGCACCGCGCGCAGCGAACGCCGCGATCAGATTGTGGGTTTCATGGGGTGCATGGCGCAAAGCCGGGGCAGGGAGCTGGTGGAAAAACTGCCCGACGTGGACCTGGTGCTCGGCACGCAGAAATTTCATCGCGCAGCGGAATACCTGGACGAACTCCTCGCCGGCAAACGCGCGAAGATCGTGGACACCGCCGCCGAGGCGAAAAGCGAGGCCGCCATCCGCGAGCATCTGCTCAACGGCAGCGCCAAGACCGCCGTGTCGGCGTTTGTCAGCATCATGCAAGGCTGCAACCAGCATTGCACCTTCTGCATCGTGCCCAGCACACGCGGCGAGGAACGCAGCCGCACGATTCCCGACATCGTCGCCGAATGCCGTGAACTCGTGGCGCGCGGCGTGAAGGAAATCACTTTGCTCGGCCAGATTGTTACGAGCTTTGGCCGGCGTGATATTCCCGCGGTCGGTAGGGCGGGCAGTCCTCTGCCCGCCGCAATGGCAAGTGATGCGGTCACCGGCGCGCACGGAGGGACGCGACCCGCCATATCCGCCTTTGTCCAACTGCTCAATGCGGTTCACGAAATCGAAGGACTGGAACGTATTCGCTTCACCTCGCCGCATCCGAAAGGTTACGGCGACGATTTGGTGGAAGCCTACGCGCGCCTGCCGAAGCTGTGCGAAAGCGCGCACATTCCGCTGCAAAGCGGCAGCGACCGCCTGTTGAAGTTGATGCACCGAGGCTACACGCGGGAAAAATTTCTCGGCATCATCCAGAAGCTGCGCGCCGTCCAGCCGAACATTGGCCTCTACACCGACATCATCGTCGGGTTTCCCGGCGAAACGGAGGCGGATTTTGAGCAGACGATGTCGCTGTGCCGCGCTGTGGAATTCGATAACGCCTACATTTTCAAATACTCGCCACGCCGCGATACCCCCGCCGCCGCGATGGAAAATCAAGTGCCGCAGGAAATCCGCGAGGAACGCAACCATCGTCTGCTGGAACTCGTCAACGAGATCGCCGCGCGGAAATACGACGCCTTCATCGGCCGGCAGGTGCAGATCCTCGTCGAGGGACCGAGCAAGAAAAACGCGGCGCGTTACACCGGCCGCACGCGCTGCAACCGCATCGTGCTGTTCGACGGCAGCCCGCGCCACCACGGCCAGATCATGGATTTGAAAATCCAGCGCACCGGCTCCTTCACGCTCTACGGCGACCCGGCGATTGTGAATTTGTGAGATTACTTTGATTTTTCCACCCCAAAGGCAGCGAACTTCAAGCTGCCCGAGACCGAAATTCGTGGTTTGGGGTAGGTCCCGTCAAATCGCCCCCCGGCAGGTTGTTTTTACCCTTGCCAACCTTCGCGGTTCCCGTATGATCCATCCTGCCTGAACGCCGCGTGTGCGGATGTTCGTTTAGGCTGAGAAAAAACCGTTAACCAACAACCTAACCTTTAACCTCCGTTGCCCGTCGCAGCGTTCGTTAGTTAGGCAATGGAGTCTTCAAGTTCCGTTCGGAACAAAAGTCTCCTGTAGTGCAGTCCCGTAAAGTTATGCTCACCATGGAACAGGCTCTCAAGCAGAGCAGCAAACAGCCCGTCGCCCAGGGCGAAATCGTCAAGGGCTCCGTCATCGAAGTTCGCGCCAAGGAAGTCCTCGTGGACATCGGCTACAAAAGCGAAGGCGTCATCCCGCTCAACGAATTTCTGGAACCGGCCACCATCCAGGTCGGCAGCGAGATTGACGTGCTGATCGAGAAGCTCGAAAACAAGGAAGGCACCGTCGTCCTCTCGCACCAGAAGGCGGAGTTCAAGAAGAACTGGGACCGCATCCTCACGATTTGCAACGAGGGCGGCCGCGTCATGGGCAAGGTCACCGCGCTGGTCAAGGGCGGTCTGATCGTCAACGTCGGCGTCGAGGCGTTCCTGCCGTCGTCGCAGCTCGACGTGGTCACGCCCAAGAATCTCGCGTCCTTCGTGGGCAACACCTACGAATTCAAGGTCGTCAAAATCAACCAGGAGCGCCAGAACATCGTGCTCTCCCGCCGCGAACTCATCGAGGCCGAGCGCAACGAGAAGCGTTCCGCGCTGCTCGCGGAAATGGTGCCGGGCGACATCCGCAAGGGCATCGTCAAAAACATCACCGATTTCGGCGCGTTCATTGACTTGAACGGCCTCGACGGTTTGCTCCACATCACGGACATGAGCTGGGGCCGCCTCGGCCATCCGTCGGAAATTTTGAAGGTCGGCCAGGAACTCGACGTGGTGGTCCTTGACGTGAACAAGGAAAAAGAACGCGTCAGCCTCGGCCTCAAGCAGAAGCTCACCAATCCGTGGGACCAGATCGAAACCAAGTTCCCGATCGGCACCAAGGTCAAGGGCAAGGTCGTCAGCCTGGTGCCCTACGGCGCGTTTGTGCAGCTCGAACCCGGTGTCGAAGGCCTCATCCACGTCACCGAATTGTCCTGGACCAAGCGCATCGCCAAACCGAGCGACGTGCTCAAGCAGGATCAGGAAGTCGAAGCCGTCGTCCTCGGCATCAACCGCGAGGAACAGAAAATCTCCCTCGGCGTCCGCCAGCTTGAATCCAATCCGTGGGACGGCGCGGCGGCGAAATACACCGTTGGCACCAAGGTCAAAGGCCAGGTGCGCAACCTCACGAGCTACGGCGCGTTCGTCGAACTCGAGGAAGGCATTGACGGCATGGTGCACGTCTCGGACATGTCCTGGACCCGCAAGATCAATCATCCGTCCGAAGTCATGAAGAAGGGCGACGTCGTCGAAGCCACCGTGCTCGAAGTGGATCGCGCCAACCAGCGCATCGCGCTCGGCATGAAGCAGCTCGAAACCGATCCGTGGGAAAAGATCGAGACGCTCTACAAGGTTGGCGACCTCGTCACCGGCAAAGTCACCAAGCTCGCCAGTTTCGGCGCGTTTGTCGGCCTGCAGCACGAGATTGACGGCCTCGTTCACATCTCGCAGATCAGCGAGGAGCGCGTGGACAAGATCAAGAACGTGCTCAAGCCCGGCCAGGAAGTTTCCGCCCGCGTGGTGAAAATTGACAAGAACGAACGCCGCATCGGCCTGTCCATCAAGGCGGCCAGCTACACCGACGAGCAGATCAAGGAAGAGCAGAAAATGCTCGATGCGCTCAAGCCCGGCGAAGATCTCGTGGCCCTGCAACACGCCTTCGACGCGCTCGACACTGGCGATAAGCAATAATCATTGCAGAAAATTCAAACCGGCGGACTGGTCACAGTCCGCCGGTTTTTTTTGCCGATTTTCGGAGGGACAGGCTCCGCGCCTTGCTGAATAACCTGGGGATTCGTGGAACCCGCCCCACCGGCATTTATTTCAACAGCGACTGGTGCCGGTAATGTAAAATCTTGAACTCCGGCTCGTCGCGGATTTCTTCCACCAGTTCAAACTTGTCCTCGAACGGCGGAAAAAAAGCGTCGCCGCCCTCGATCTCGCGCTTCACCAGCGTCAGATATAGGTCGGAACACAGCGGCAGCGCTTGCTCGTAGATTTGTGCGCCGCCGGCGATGTAAAACTCCAGCGGCGAACTGGCCGGATCGAGTTTTAGAAAATTCTTGATGATGCGCAGATCCACCGTCGCCGCGCCGCCCACCTTTGGCAGTTCAAACTGCGTCGGCCGGTCCGGGAAATGCGTCTTGCCGCGCCCGACCCACGCCTCACCGAAAACTTCCGGAAAATCTTTTTGCAACCTTCCCGGATGCCGGCTCAACACGATGTTGATGCGGTTCGGCAGCGGTTTGCCGAGGCTCTCGAACGTCTTGCGCCCCATGATGACGACGTGGCCGGACGTCATCCGCTTGAACCACTTGAAATCCCCCGGCAGATGCCACGGAATCGCGTTGCCCGCGCCGATCACGCGGTTCAGCGACATCGCGGCAATGGCTTTGAAGTGTTTCATTTCAATGATGGCGGAACAAATGAACAAATATGTCAATGACCCGAATGATTACAGTGACGATGAAAATATTACGCAATATTTTCATTAATTTGGGTGACACACATTTTTGAGCGTGTTCAGATGAAAACCAACCTCTGTTTGCCTTCTGAATCATTTTCTCTCTGCCATCCCAACTTAAAACATAATTTCCCCATTCATCCAGAACGATGCAGTCAATAAATTCAGCGGAGGCAAATTGAGGCTTTCTCGTTCTATCCGAACACAGTTGGCGTAAAATCCAAACGATTTCTTCGCATTTCGCCACCGGAAGCAAATAGCCAGATTTGAGGAATATCCGAACTTTTTCAAAATCGTTCTGATGTGCGCTTTCAATCGCTTTGGTTACAAACAAAGAAGACCTTAAAACCAAAGCCAGCGACGAAATCAAAGCGGTAAACGCAAAAACTGGCGAAATCACCAAAGACACACCAAAAATGATATAACCAATAGACGGAGGCGGTGCTTGAGCAGCAGGGCGAAAATGAATTTTCCCCGTTGCAAAAAGCCAAGCAGCGAAAATTGCATACGCTTGAAATGCGCCAACAATAATCCAAGGCTTAATTACTCTGAATCTTGATGGTTTCATTTTCGATTTGTTGTCGGTCACACCGCAATCGGCGCCTTGATGGCCGGATGCGGGTCGTAGCCTTCCAGCGTGAAATCCTCGAACTGGAAATCGCGGATATTTTTCACCGCCGGATTGATTTCCATCTGCGGCAGTGGACGCGGCTCGCGCGAGAGCTGGAGCTTCGCCTGGTCCAGATGATTTGCGTAGAGGTGCAAGTCGCCGAAGGTGTGGACGAAATCGCCCGGCTTCAGGTCGCACACCTGCGCCACCATGCGCGTGAGCAGTGCATAGCTGGCGATGTTGAACGGCACGCCGAGAAACAAATCCGCGCTGCGCTGGTAAAGCTGGCAGCTCAACTCGCCGTCCTGCACGAAGAACTGGAACATCGTGTGGCACGGTGGCAACGCCATCGTGTCAATCTCGCCCGGGTTCCACGCGCTGACGATGAGCCGGCGCGAGTCAGGATTCTTTTTGATGGACGCGATGACGTGGTCAATCTGGTTGATGCTGCGGCCGTCCGCGGTTTTCCAGTCGCACCATTGCGCGCCATAGACGCGGCCGAGGTCGCCGGTTTCCTGGTTCGCCCATTCGTCCCAGATGGTCACGCCGCGCTCCTGCAACCAGCGCACGTTCGTCTCGCCGCGCAGGAACCAGAGCAGTTCGTAGATGATGGACTTGAGGTGGAGCTTCTTGGTGGTGAGCACCGGAAAATTCTGGCGCAGATCAAACCGCGCCTGCGCGCCGAACACGGAATAGGTGCCGGTGCCGGTGCGGTCGGCCTTGAACTTGCCGTGGTCGAGCACGTGCCGGAGCAAATCGAGATACGCAATCATCGCGGCAAAAATTTAAGCACGAAAGAATCGAAAGCGCGAAGGGAATTTTCCGCCACGACGGCAACGTGCGCGGCTGGCGCCAACGCCCGTCCGAGGACTGCCCGCCCAACCTTCCCTTTGAAACCACGGCGGAACTCCGCGCCGCCGGCCTGCAGGCCAGCAAGCTGCGCGAAAATCTGCGCGTGAAAATGATCGCCTTGCAGGAGGAAATGGATTGGCTGGTCTATCGCGCCGATGGTCTGTTGCCGGAAACCAGCGCCGCGATAGGGCGCGTCACTCCGTGCGCGCCGTCGGCGACTGCTACGGGACTGTCCAAATTACCGAGCTCGGCAATCGCATCTCCCTCTCCTGAGGGAGCGGGCCGGGGTGAGGGTGGGCAATCCAACATTCCCCCGCTCCAAGAACCCGAACGCCCCTTCCGCCTTTGGGCCAAGGCCAATGGCGATTTCTCTGCCGCCATCAGCCTCATTCCGTCTCATTGGTCCCAGGAGCGGTGTGCCTTGTGGGAAGCGCGCCTTGCCGCCATTCGCGACAACGAACACATCCGCCGGATCGAACCGCCCGGCCGGCGTGGCCTGGGTAGAGTTGGAAAAGAAAACGACCGTGCCCAAGCAGACCAAAATGTGCGCGGCAAACTGAACGTCCCTCGCGAACGCTTCCGCCAGCGGAAAGCCGGCTATCCATCAGGGGAATTCGCTGAACCCGTTGTTTACCGGCGACGGGGTCAAACACGATCAACTGGGCATAAAAACGATCGTTTCGCTTCCATAAGCCCCCGAATTGAATGTTTGCGCCCATCGCGGACTTTGATAAATTCAGCCGCGTGATGTCGGTGGCTTTCATACTGTTACCCTAGCACAAAGTCAGGAAATTGAGGCCTGCAAATTGCAAATCCATTGATAGACAAGGTTGCGCGCGTGGTGGAATGGCAGACACGCCAGACTTAGGATAAGTTTTTTCAGGACTTCTTGCGGTTTCAAGCAGATTAGTCGAAATCACTAATAACATTTACAGCATTGGCTGAAATTCATTTTTAAGCTGTCGTTTTTGGCTTGGAATTGAATTTGCATCAGTGGCACAAAAAGTGGCACAAGTGAAACGAATAACAAAACAATTAAAAACAGCCCATAAAATCAATGCTTTGGACTGTGCTGCAATACGTCTGTCAGACTTGAAGCCCCGCCCCGCCCCCGCCAGTCATAATTTTCGCGCCACAATAAAATTTATTTTATTCCCTCCAGCCGTTCCCGCCATTTCACGCCAGAGACGTTTGGCTTTTGGTAGGCAAAAATCCCCGCGTATCGTTCCCAAAGCTCGCCAGCGGTCAATTACGACACAAGCCGACTGATTCAGGAAATCTTTTCCGCCTGTTTGACAATCTCTGCCAGCGTCAGGTTTAACGCTTTGGCAATCGCCTTCGCGGTATCAAGATTCGGGCTGCGTTTTTCTCTTTCCAGAAGTCCGATGTAGGTTTGATGCAAGCCAGCTTTTTCCGCCAACGCCGCGCGACTTAAGCCAAGTTTCTCGCGGTGTTTTTTGACAACGCGGGAAAAAGCATCGGATAACGCAGATTGTGGTTTTGCCATTCACGGATTATTGCCCGCATGAAATCCGCACCCGCATAAGACAGTTGTCTTTTCGCCCCTTGTGTTCGCGCCGTTTTCTTGGTATCAATTCCCGCGCAACACCCGCACACAATGAAAACCACCAAAACACTTGCCACACTCGCCGCGCTTGGCTTGTTGCTCACCCATGCCAACGCGCAGAGTTTTTTAACCAACGGCCTTGTCGCCTACTATCCGTTCAATGGCAATGCGAACGACGTGACCGGAACAAATAATGGCGTCGTCAGCAATGCTTTTCTTGCGGTTGACCGCTTCGGAAATCAAAACCGGGCGTTCAGCTTCAATGGCACAAATAGTTACATCAGAGTGACAAAACAAATCACAACAAACCGACCTTTCGCTTGGTCTGTCTGGTTGCGTCCAAACTTCTCACAAACTAATGTGCCAGCAGTTTTGTTATGTGAGGGCTTAAGTCCGGGAGGTGGCACAGCAAGTCCAGCATTGGCAATGAACTGGGGAGCGACTCCAGCATCAAATGCGGCTGGAGTTGGAAGATTTCAATTTTATACATACAACTCCCCCGGCTATTTTCTTGAGTCTCAACAACGCCCTCAATATAACACTAACCAGTGGTATCAATTGGTTGCTACACTTGATTCGTCAGGCAATGGTTGTCTGTATGTGAATGGTGTGCTTGAAGGAACAATTGCAGGGATGCCTTTTGGACAGAACAACGGAAATTTTTACATTGGTGGTTCAGTTTCACAAGGCCAAACATATTTTTCGGGTTCTATTGACGATGTTCGTATCTACAACCGCGCTTTGTCCACGAACGAAGTAGCGCAGTTGTATTCGATTGAGTCTTATGGCCCTCCTAATCTCGGAATTTCCACTTACAACAACAGCCCCGTTGTATTCTTTCCAACAGCCACCGGCACAAATTACACCCTGCGAATGGCTACAAATTTAGCCGCGCCTACTTGGGTAACGGTCACAAACGGCGTTCCATTCTCCGGCGTTCAAATCACCAACGCGCCAAGTAACGCATTTTTTCAACTGCAATAACCATTTGCCGCCGCAGCCGGACGCCGAGCTTGCCCGCGCAAGCCGACTGATTCAACGGCCTACCCCACCCCCTACCCCCAAACACTTATTTCAACTAATTCAAAGTGTGTTTCCATCATCGGGCGAGGGCGTGACGGTCTTCCAGCCATTTTGAGCGTTTAGAAAATCCATGAAATCAAAATCACTAACTTTTCTTTTCCTGCCCATCTTCATTCGCTTGAAATCTTCCCAATCGTGCCGCCCATCGGCTTCCACATAAGCCCGCAACTCGGCCAATTTGCTCCGGTCATAGAAAATGACTTTCGGTTTCTTGGCGGCAGGGGTGGCTAGGACGGCGGGGAAATGACATTCAAACTCTCGCCGGACTTGATTGCTGGTCACTGGCAGGGCGTGGGCTTCAATTAGTCGCTTGTTGCGAACGCCATACCAGCTTGGCTTGCCCTTCGCCTTCGCAGTTTTGCCAACCGCCAAATGTCCCGCCAGATACCATAAGCCGCTCGCTTTCGTCTGAATCTTCAACCAATTTCCCGTCGGATTTGAGCGGGGATTGAGTTTTTTCCAACGCTTCCGAATTTCCAGCCGCAGTATCTCCGCCAGTTTTTCCGGCGTCTCGGCTGGCGTCCCATAAAAGAAAAAAACCACATGAAAATGAACCCGTTTATTGCCTTGATGCCCCATGATATAAACCGCGCCCATGTCATACGTCTTGCCCATCTCTACTTCCAACGAGTCAAACAGCTTTTCCAAAATCGGCTTGGCAATGGCAAAATCTTCAATCTGCTGCCCCAAGGACAGGGTTTGATGAAACCAGTAAGGCGTCGGCTTCACAGACAGCCATAGCTTGATGAATCTCTGGATGCTGGACTTGGAACAGACGAACAAATTCTTGCTCACCCGCGTACCATATAATAAACAGCCCGCACAGGCACGGAGAAAACACCACCACAAACACCAATAGAATCAGAGCCTTTTCGCGTTTTTTGAGGCTTCCAGACACCCGTATTTTTCGACACGGTGATAAATGACGAGGCGGTTTGCACCATTCGCGCCGGGATAAATATAAAATAGCCTTGCCCCCATACCCACGCTTAACAAAGCTGCTAAAAAAGCATAAATTCGGGTGGGTGGCCTCAATTGTATTGAAAACATTGCCTATGTCTGCGCTCCGAAATTAAAACCGAATAAAATTACCCGCACAGATGGATATATCGCAAAGCGACGAACTTGGTAAATCGCAAGGGAGCGTTTTGCAAATGACAAGACGGGGTTTGTAAATCACAAGGGACATTTCATCTGGAAAATTTCGCCGCAAAAATCGTTCTCGCTGTCCAGATTGACCTTGACTTGAGCAGAAGTAACTAATACGATACATGACATGATTGAAAGACTTTACCTACCCGCAAAAGAGCGTCGTCGTATCCGGCGAAAGCTCCTTGAATAGCCCGTCTTTACAGGTTTATCTGTAAAGCGAGCGTCAGGGAGCGGCGGGCCGGAAACAAAACAGATAACCTAATACAAAGACGACTATGATGCTCAACACTACACGCGCAAACCTGTTGGAAGAAGTTCCCATTTCCCTTGATTCCTTCATTCAAAGAATCGGCGTCACCGATACAACCGCTTGGCGTTGGCGCAAGAAGGGCTGGCTGAAAACCAAAAACATTTTGGGGCGTGTCTATATCACCGCGCCGGACTTGCGCGAGTTCAACCGCAGGCTAGACGCTGGCGACTTTGCCAAAGACCATATCGCCCCGAAACGAACCAGAGCCGCCGAAATGGGCGAAGCAGAGTTAATCGCCCGCTCAAATTGAATCAGACGGTTTCCGCTGGCATGACTGGTTCAAAATTAAGTTTCTGCGCTTGGCGTCTTGCGTGGTCGTTTGTCAGGTGGCCATAAACTTTGCCAATCAGGATGCCGCCGTCCGCATGGGCAACCCACCGCGCGATTGTCATGTAGTCAATTCCGCTCATAACACAGAACGAAATAAAAAAGTGACGGCAATGATGAAAACCAAAATCAGTGAAACCAGCTTTCGTCCGCGCCAATTTCAAACTTTCCCTGAATGTCTTGGCTGGCTTGTCGTTTTTTCCGCGTTGCGGTGACGGGAATAGGAATTCCGAATCAGGCGCGCGGCGTGTCAGCATATCTTTCAAATGGGTTTCCAGTTTTGGGTTAAAATCCACAGTGCGCGGCTTGTGATTCTTCGCCAGTCCATCCGAGCCAATAGTGATTTGCTTTTGCTGCCAGTCCACGTCTGACCACTTCAAGCGCAGAGTTTCCGAAATGCGTGTGCCGCAATACGCCAGAAAGTGAATTAAATCAGCAAAGCCAACGCCATTCTTGGAAACTTCCATTGCGGCTTGGCAAAGCGAATCAATCTCGGCAGCGGTGTAGAGTTTTTTCTTTTTGGCCGTCCACTTCAAAGGCCGCAAATTTTCGGTTGGCAGGCGTTGAAGCCAGCCATCGTCAACCGCCATTTTCAAAACATTGCGGAGACAGGTGACGGCGAGATTCACCGTGCGATTGCTTACGCCTTCATCCTTACGCTTGGCTCTAAAGTCCGCAATCATCGGCTTGCCGATTCTGTCCAAGCGTGTTTCTTTCAGGTGTTCTTTCCAGCGGTTCAAGTGACCGCGCTCCGTTTCAATCGTGCGCGGACGCTTGGCGTCTTTTAGCAGCGCGAAATGGGCGAAGTAGGTTTCGACGTAATCGGAAAATTTTGGCGTCTGCTTCAAAACCGGCAAGGCATTGTCCGCTCGCTGCGTTTGCAGCTTCTTTAATGCCGCGACTGCCTCGGCAACGGTTTCAGCTTCCAGCGGCACACGACGCACAGCTTTTTTGCCCGTGTTGAAATCTTCAACTGCCAACCGTGCGTAAAAGCGGCCATTCCTCTGCCACAGTCCGCGAATTGGTTGCTTGCGCCCGTCTCTGACCTTTTGATACGTTAAATGCCGTGCAATGGGCTGGCTTTTGCCCTGATTCTGAATGGTAGCGTTGCTATCGGTTTCAATCGGTTTCATGGGGCAATAGTGGCACAAAAAGTGGCACAAAGTCAAATTTTTCTGTCTTTGACTTCTTAAGTCCTTGCAATTCAATGATGCGCGCGTGGTGGAATGGCAGACACGCCAGACTTAGGATCTGGTTCCGCAAGGATTAGAGGTTCAAGTCCTCTCGCGCGCACCACTATTTATTGAGAAATCAGGCGATTCTTAAAATCTTTGCCCAAGAGTTTGTGCAAAATGATGGATGTGAAGGAACCGCGCCAATCGCACATGCAATACGAAAATCAAGTTTATCTGAAGACCAACCCCATTTGGGCGCGTGTCATCAATGCCGACTTTGGTGTTCCGTGGGGACCGTGGGGCTGGGGTTGTGGCCATGATGTCGAGGATGTGGATCGCACCAAGGCCGAGGCGCTCGGCCTGCTCCAGCCCGGCGAGAAGGTCAAACCAGACCATCGTGCTTTGACGGACAATCTTCAGGCCAGCACCAAGGGTCTCGACCCTGATCTGCTCGTCAAGCTGAAGAATGAGTTTGGAGACAAGGTGGTTTTTGAAGATGATTTCATGCGGTGGCTCGGCCAGCCCAGCGCGGAAGTCGGGGATAAACTGGCAGATAAGGATTTGGCTGCGCTGGGGGATTATACCTCGCCAGAGATGCACACACAGATCAATGACGCCTTGCGCGAAGATGGAGCGGCGGCTTCGATGCACGTTCAAAAAGAGGCGGATGCCCTTTCAACCGCGCTGGCCAAATTGCCGGACTACACCGGGGAGGTTTATCGTGGTGTGGATGTGAATGATTCCGAACTGGCCGAGGCGGCGGTTTTTTATCACCCCGGCAATGTCGTCACTGAAAGAGCCTTTACCTCGGCGGCGGAAAATCGCTTTGGGGCTTTCCCTGGTCGGCTGCGTTTGGAAATCATTTCCAAAACGGGCAAGTCTTTGAAGGGCTACTCTGCTGCGGTCATGGAGAATGAGGTTTTGTTCGACCAAGGAACCCAGTTCAAGGTGTCGGAAGCCCGTTGGCACGGCGGCGCATTGCATGTTAAACTTGAGGAATTATGAACGAAGCCACCGCCAGAAAATTTCTCGGTTGTTGGATGCGTCAATGCAGTGGTGGCACGCCGCGCGCTGAAGTCCCGATGACGCCGGAGCTTGAAAAATTGGTGGATCAACCTACCGCCCAAAAAATCTGGACGGAATTAAGAGATAAAGTCCTGTCTGTTCGCATGAAAAATAACCACTAAAATCGGTGTGGCCGGCTGTTACTAGCAGCCGGCCACGACGACCGACCATACCCAGATTAACGACTATGGCCAAATCGCCACAAAACTCTCTACCCTTTTTTGGGGGTGTTTCACAAACAAAAACGCTATTCGTGCCCGCTCCCGGCAAGCTCGGCGTTCTGGTAAAAATGTTTCCGAAGCCTACCAAGTCCGAACGCAGTTTTGAAAATGCCGCCACCGCGCTGGCGTGGTGTGAGCAGGAACGGATCAACCTCGTGTATTTCTTCCCGGATTAAACCGCTGCCAATTGACCCATTGCAACCCCTCGGCGGCGCGGTTGCAGCTTCGTTTCCAGACCCTTTTCAAACTTACCCCAACCGAAGCGGTCGCCGCTTTTTTTTGGATGGGCGCCTTCTGTGGTTAAAACCCCTCGGTTTCTTTGCGAATTGCGGCTAGTTACGCCTCTTTTCGGCTTGTTTCACATTTATCGATTCTCTCGCAAATTCGGTGCATCCGGGAAGCGTGAGTCTGGAGCGGCTGCCTTGAGAACAAAGCGATTTGCGCCGATTTTGCCTTGCCATGAGAAAAGCCCCGCTGGGCCGCGCGATTCAATGCAACGGCGGACAAACCGGGGCAAAATCATTCCACAGGGCGCGCAGCGTGTGCGTCTGGTTGCGGTGAGACTTTGGAATGTCCGCAAGTTGCCCATGACCGATGGCGGAATAATTTAAAAAAGCGGCGGGCGGGGCAAGAATTATTTGAACAATTTTTTCTCCGGGCTGACTAAATGAAAAACATTTTCTTTGCCGGTTTTTCAGGCAAATTCGCAAGATGCAAACAAGATTAAATTTGAAAGGTCGAACGGGCGGTGGATTTTTTATTCGGCCGGAGTGAAAGGATTTTCACCCCCAAGATTCCACCGCCGGAAAATTTGCAATCCGCCAACGGCATGAAAATTTTTCCCACATGATCCCCCGCGAGATTCTCAAAAAAATCCGGCAGATTGAGCTGCGCACGAACCGCATCGTGACGGAGACGCTCGCGGGCCAGTATCATTCCGTCTTCAAGGGCCAGGGCATGAACTTTGACGAGGTGCGCGAATACCAGCCCGGCGACGACGTGCGCGCGATTGACTGGAATGTCACCGCGCGGATGAATCATCCGTTCATCAAGAAATTCGTCGAGGAACGCGAACTCACGCTCATGCTCGTCGTGGACGTGAGCGGCTCCGGCCTGTTCGGCTCGCGCGACCAGTCCAAACGCGAACTCGCCGCCGAGATCGCCTCCGTGCTGGCATTCTCGGCTATCCGCAATAACGACAAGGTCGGCCTCATCCTCTTCAGCGACGCGGTGGAGAAATTCATTCCGCCGCGCAAAGGCCGCAGCCACGTCCTGCGCGTCATCCGCGAAGTGTTGTTCTTCGAACCGAAACGGCGCGGGACGAATTTGAATGCGGCGCTGGAATTTTTATTGCGCGTGCAGGCGCACAAGGCCATTGCCGTGGTCGTTTCAGATTTTCTCGGTCCGGCGGTCCTGCCCCGCAAGCCGGGCGAAATGCGGGCGCGCTCGAACATGCTGCTGCTGGAATCGCTGGCGCAGGCGTCGTTCACGCGCCTGCGGCAGGCCAACCGCAAACACGATCTGGTGGCGGTGCAAGTCACCGATCCGCGCGAGCTCGCGCTGCCGGAACTGGGCCGGTTGGTCTTTCAGGACGCGGAGACGGGCGAAATCGTGGAGGTCAACACCGGCGACGCGCGGAAGCGCGCGGCGTTCGCCGACCGGCAGGCGAAATCCCAGGACCAGCTCGCCCGGCTGTTTCGCAAGGCGGGCATTGACGCGATCCAGTTGCGCACGGACCAGGACTACGGCGCGGCGTTGGGCCGATTTTTTGAGAACCGCGAGAAACGCAGGTTGCGCGGATGAAATTTTTTCCCAATACAGTTCGCCGCGTTCTCCCTCACCCTGACCCTCTCCCGCCGGGAGAGGGGACAGCAGTTGGGCGCTCTTTTATTTGTGTAAGCCTTTCTAGCCGCTGGCCGATTTCGTTTAGCCGTGACGCGGGGAGCGTTTCTCCCTCTCCTTGGGGAGAGGGCCGGGGTGAGGGAGGTCGTATCAACTAACCTATGGCTACGAACCAAACAGTTTCTGCGATGGACGACATCCGCGACATCAAGCCGCCGATGGAGATTTCGGACGGCTCCGCGTGGATTTGGTGGGCGCTGATTGTTGTCGCCCTGCTCGTCGCCGCAATTCTCATCTGGCGTTGGCTAAAAAATAAAAAGGCGAACATCGTTTTGCCGCCGCCGATGCCCGCGCACCTCCGCGCAAAGCAAAAACTGGAAGCGGCGCTCGCGCTCATCGCCCAGCCCAAACCGTTCGTCATTGCCGTGTCCGACACGGCGCGGACGTATTTGGAGGAGCGGTTTGATTTCCGCGCTCCGGAGCGGACGACGGAGGAATTCCTCCACGAATTGCGCGGGACGGATTTGCTGTTGCCCGATCAGAAGGAAAGCGTCGGTCATTTTCTGGAGAGCTGCGATCTCGTGAAATTCGCCAAATACGAACCGGGCGAAACGGAATTGCGCGCGCTGCACGGTTCGGCGGTCCGATTGGTGGAGGAAACTGAGTTGGAGACTGCCTCCCCACAGTCACAATCCATAATGGCTCCACTTGATATGTCGGATGTAAATTCGGCTAAAGCTCCTGAGCTAAATGATGATCGACAGGCAGCAATCGGTGTTCGTTCGCAAGACAATAAATTGGCTGTCATAGGAGCGATTGCACAAATTGGTCCTGGTATCTGGTTTCTCGCTTATATTGTGATGCTTATTCGTATGACAAGGATGGCGGTTCATATGCCACAAGCAGCGCAAATAAAAGGAGGAGAGGGGGTGGTGGAAGGCTACTCTCAAATTCTCTCCATCATTCAACACACAATTTTTTTAGTGATTCTTGGTTACGGCATAGGTTTCATTGGCCTCATTTTGCTTGTTATCGCGCTGGTCAAAAATCGCTATCGCGCGGAGTGGTTTTTCTGGTTCCTCGTGATTTACGGAGTTATTGTGATGGGGACATTCCCCATCATTGGATTGGCTTTCGGGATTTTCTTTTTGGTTTATTGCCTGACCAAACGGCGTGAATTTTTGAATCGAGAATGACCTTCGCTCATCCATATTTGTTGCTGCTGCTCCTGCTGCTGCCGCTGCTGGCGTGGCTCAAGGGCCGGCGCGGCGTGCCGCCGGCGTTTGTTTATTCGTCGGTGCAGCTGGTGCGCGGGCTCCAGAACATCAGCCGTTCGCGCGCCGGCGGGTTTTTGAATTCGCTGCGCTGGTTCATTCTCGCGGTGCTCATTGTCGCGCTGGCGCAGCCGCGTTTGTCCAAGAGCACGACGGAGGTGAAGGCCAGCGGCATTGACATCGTGTGCGCGCTGGATTTGTCGGGCAGCATGAAGACGGGCGACTACCTCGTGAGCGGCCAGCAGGTGAGCCGCATTGACCTGGCCAAGCCGGTGATGGAGAAATTCATCGAGGGCCGGCCCAACGACCGCATCGGGCTGGTCGTGTTCGCGGCGCAGGCATTCATCGCGGCCCCGCTGACGCTGGACCACGAGTATCTGCTCGACAACCTGGACCGGCTCGGCATCGGCACGATCAATTCCGACGCGACCGCGATCGGCGACGGCATCACCACGGCGCTGAACCGGCTGCGCGATTTGAAATCAAAAAGCAAGATCATCGTGCTGATGACCGACGGCGGAAACAATTCCGGCAAGGTCGATCCGGTCACGGCGGCGCACGCGGCGCAGGCGCTGGGCGTGAAGATTTACACCATCGGCCTGGGCAACCGCGAGATCGTCCAGCAGATGGGCCTGCCCCCCGGCTACTTGCCGGACGAGGACACGCTGCGGCAAATCGCCGACCTGACCGGCGGCAAATACTATCGCGCGGACAACGCGGCGAAATTTGTGAAAATCTACGCCGAAATTGACCGGCTGGAAAAAACCGAGGCGGTCATCAACAAATACACGGAATACAAGGAGCTGTTCGCGTGGGGGGTCGCGGCCGGGCTGGCGCTGTTGCTGATTGAACTGGTGTTGGCCCAAACTGCATTCAGGAGGCTGCCATGAAATTTGCGATTTACGCTTTGCGATTGGCGATTTAAACCATGCGTTTCGAAAATTCACAACTGCTTTGGCTGCTGCTGGTGATTCCGCCGGGGTTGGCGGGGTTTTTCTGGTGGTCGGCGCGGGTGCGGCAAAAACTGCTCACGCAATTCGCCGGGTCGCGGCTGCTGGCGCAGTTGACGGTCGGCCTTTCGTCCCGGCGGCGAAAAATCCGTTCCGCGCTGGTGATTTTGGCGGCCGTGTTTTTGATCCTCACGCTCGCCCGGCCGCAGCACGGATACGACTTGGAAGCTGTGCAGCAAAATGGCCTGGACATCGTGGTGGCGGTGGACACCTCGAAGTCCATGCTGGCGACGGACATCGCGCCGAACCGCCTCACGCGCGCGAAACTGGCCGCGCTGGAGTTGATGCAGGTGGCCAAGGCCGACCGGCTCGGCCTGGTGGCGTTCGCGGGCGACGCGTTTCTGGAATGCCCGCTGACGATTGACAACACGGCCTTCGAGCAAAGCGTCCAGGGGCTGGATGTGAATGCCATCCCGCAGGGCGGCACGGCCCTCGCCGGGGCGATCAACACGGCGCTGACGGCGTTCAAGGAAAATACCCGGCACAAGGTGCTCGTGCTGTTCACCGACGGCGAGGACAACGACAGCGAGGCTGGCGCGCTGGAGGCGGCCCAGGACGCGGCGAAGGCGGGCCTGAAAATCTTCACCATCGGCATCGGCTCGGCGGAGGGCACGCTGGTGACGGTCGCAGCGGATGGCAACACGGATTACCTCCGCGACGACAAAGGCCAGGTCCTGAAGTCAAAGCTGAACGAGGCGTTGCTGCGACAGATCGCCTCGACGGCGGGCGGCTTTTACCTGCCGCTGCGCGGCGCGAACACGGTGACCACCCTCTACGAGCGCGGCCTCGCGCCGCTGCCCAAAATCGGGGCCGGGGAAAAACTGGTGCGCCGTTATCACGAACAGTTTCAGTGGCCGCTCGCCGCCGCGATTTTGCTTTTGCTCGCGGAACTATTTTTGCCGGAGCGCAAACCCTCCAAAGCCCCCGGTCCCGATACTCAAGCCGCCGCGCCCGTCGTGGCGTTGGTGGTTCTGACGGGCCTGCTGCCGCTGGGCGCGAAGGCGTCGCCGGCGTTGGCCCTGCGCGATTATCAGGCGGGCAATTTCACCAACGCCCTGGCGGAATACCAGAAGATCGCGGCGGTGCAGACGAACGATTTGCGGCTGCTATTCAACGCCGGCGACGCGGCGTATCGCGCGACAAATTTCGACCTCGCGCAGAACTTATTCCAGCAGGTCACGCTGTCGCCGGATTTGAAATTGCAACAGCGGGCGTTTTACAACCTCGGCAATGTGCAGTTCCAAAAGGCGAAGGCGGCGAAGGATTTGGACGGGCTGGAGCAGGGCTTTGACGCGGCGGCAAAAATCTACGGGCGCGCGGTGATGCTAAACACCAACGACGCGGACGCGGTTTTCAATTACCATTTTGCGCAGGGCGCGACGGCGCAGGTGCGCGCGCTCAAGGCGGCGCTGGCGGCGGCCAAGGCGAGCGCGGACACGGCGGTGCAGCGGGCGGAGTTTCACCGCGCCTGCGAAATCATGACGGGCCTGACGCAGAAATACAAAATCGCCGAAAAACAGTTTGCCGAGTTCACCAAGAAACTGAAGGAAATTGATGCCATCGCGACTCCATCCAGGTAGGGCGCGTCACTCCGTGCGCGCCGGGTTTGGCCTGACGCCGCCACCGCCATGTTCGCGGCGCGCAGGGAATTGCGCGCCCGGCCTCGCCGCCTTTTTCCTGCTGCTCATCGCCGCGCAGAACCTGTGCGCGCAGTTGGCGCCAGCCGAGGATTTTTTCAATAGCGGCGCGCAGTTCTACATTTCCAACAACATCCCGGCGGCCCTGGAGCACGTGGAACTGGGACTGAAAACCTACCCCGACGACGAAAAGTTGAAAAAGCTGGAGGAACTGCTGAAGCAAAAACAACAACAGCAACAACAGCAGCAACAGCAGAGCCAGAAGCAGCCGGACCAAAATGACCAGCAACAGCAGCAAGCGCAGCAGCAATCAGATCAGCAAAAGCAGTCCGGCCGGAAAAAAAACGCGGACCAGCAAAAACCGCAGGAGCAGAAAAACGATGCCGGCGACCAGCCAAAGGATGCAGCGCCGGACCAGCACCCAGGCCAACCGCCCAAGCCGGGCGAAATGACGCCGGAAGAGGCAAAACGGCTGCTTGACGCGCAAAAGGGCAACGAACAATTGTTGCAGATGAAGCCGCAGGGAAAGCCCCGTGACCCCGACCGGCCGGTGAAAGATTGGTGAAGCTCAGTCCTTCCAGTCGCCGGTCGAGAGATACGGCTTGAGTCTCACCTTTAAAAATTCGCGGCCGCGATGGATGAGCGATTTGGTGGCTGAAAGCGAACAGCCCAGCACGGCGGCAATTTCCTCGTAGCTCATTTCGTCCTGCCGGCAGAGCAGAATCGCCGTGCGCTGGTTCTCCGGCAGGTCGGCGAGCGCTTCCTCAATTTTTTGCGCGAGTTCGCCGTGCAGGGCGGTTTCCGTCGGCAGAAAAATCTTTTTATCTTCGTATTGCCGCGACGGCTGGTCGTCGTGTTCGGCGTGCGTCTCTTCGAGCGACTCGGCGGGGTGACGCGAGCGGCGGCGAATTTCGTTGAGGCAGAGATTGCGGGCGATGGTGAGCAGCCAGGTGGAAAACTTGGCGGTGCGCTCGTAGCGGGCGCGCGATTTCCAGACTTGGAGAAAGGTGTTTTGCGCGACGTCCTCGGTTTCGGTTTCGTCGCGCAGCGTGCGGAAAACGAAATTGAACAGCGGCTGCTTGTATTTCTCGACCAGTTCGACAAATGCCGCGCGGTCGCCGCGTTTCACACGCAGCATCAGCACGGCATCGGGGTCGGTTGAGTCGGGCATCGTTGCGGCAGTTTAACCAACCCTGCGCGGGCGACAAGGTTTCGCTGGCGGCGGCGGTTTCAAAACATTAACTTTTGCGCCCGTGCAGGACCTGCTCAAAAAAATCGAGGCCGCCGCCGAGGCCCGCCTTTCGTTTTCGCCCAACGCCACGCCGGCGGAAAAACTGGCGCGCTACAAGCACTTCCTCAAGGTCGAGTCGCACCGGCTCAAGCTGCTGCACCGCGCCGGCGGGGACGGCTTGGAAATCTGCCAGGCCCGCGCGGCCATGCTCGACGGTTTGTTGCGGCACCTGTGGCGGGAGGCCGTCGCCAGCCAGCCGGGTCCGGTGGCCTCGCTGGCCATCGCGCTGGTGGCCATCGGCGGTTTCGGTCGCGCGGAGCTGAACCCGCACAGCGACATTGATTTCATGTTTTTGCACGAGGGGCAGGTTTCCGGCGGCAAGCCGCTGCCGGGGCTTTCGCGCCTGATTGATGGTATTCTTTATCCGCTCTGGGATGTCGGCCTGAAAATCGGCTACTCGGTGCGCGACCTCGACGATTGCGTGAAGGTGGCAAATACCGACATGCAGTCAAAAACTTCGCTGATCGAATCGCGGCTGATTGCGGGCAACGCGGCCTTATTCGCGAAATTTCAAAAGACGGTTGTGCAGAAGTGTGTGGTCGGCTCCGAGGAAAAATACATCGCGATGCGCCTCGAAGACCAGGCGACGCGCCGCACGAAATACGGCAACTCCGCGTGCATGCAGGAGCCGAACCTCAAGAACGGCTGCGGTGGCCTGCGCGATTTTCAAAATCTGCTGTGGATGGCGTTCTTCAAATACCGCACGCGGTCGCTGCGCGATTTGCAGACCCAGGAATTTGTCGGCGAATCGGAGCGCAAACAGTTGGCGGCGGCTTATGAATTTTTGCTGCGCGTGCGGACGGAGATGCACTACCACACCAATCGCCCGCAGGATGTCTTGGGGAAAAATTTGCAGCCGTCCGTCGCCAGCAACCTCGGCTACGGCGACCGCTCGCCGAGTTTGCGCATCGAGAAGTTCATGCGCGACCTTTATACGCATATGCGCAACGTGTATCTCATCACGCGCACGCTGGAACAGCGCATGGCGCTGCTGTCGCCGGCGCAGACGGGCAAGCTGGCGCGGTTGAAACAACTGCTCGGCAGCGCGCCGCGCAAAATGCCGGAGTCGGTGGACGGTTTTTTGTTCGTGGACGGCGAAATCCGCGCGGCGAACAACCGCATCTTCCGCGATTCGCCGCGCCGGCTGCTGCGCGTTTTTTTGCACGCGCAGCAACGGCATTTGACGCTACATCCCGATTTGGCGCAGCTCATCCGCAATCAGCTTTCGCTCGTGGACCGCGAGTTTTTGAACGACGAGCACGTCCGCGAAACTTTTCTGACGATTCTCGAACGGCGCGGCGAGGTGGGGCACGTTTTGCGCGCGATGCACGAGGTGAATTTTCTCGGCAAATACATTCCCGAGTTTGGCAAACTGACCTGCCTCGTGCAGCACGAGTTTTACCACCAATACGCGGCGGACGAACACACGCTGGTCTGCCTCGAACAGCTCGACCGGATTTGGGAGGCCAAGGAGCCGCCGTTCAAGTATTACGAACCGGTGTTCCAGAGCCTTGAGCATCCGGGGCATCTTTACCTCGCGCTGCTGCTGCACGATGTCGGCAAGGCCGCGCCGCACGAAAAGGGCCGGCACGCCGAGGCCGGCGCGGAACTCGCGCGGCGCGCCGCCAAACGCCTCAAGCTTGATCCGGCGGCGACGGAAATGATCCAGTTCCTCGTGGACAACCACCTGCTGATGGCGGTCATTTCACAGCGGCGCGATTTGGACGACGCCTCGGTCATCCGCAATTTTGCGCGGCAAATCGGCACGCCGGAAAAGTTGAATTCACTGTTGCTGCTGACGTTCGCCGACTCGCAGGGCACGAGCGACAAATTGTGGAGCGGCTTCAAGGATTCTCTTTTGTGGCAGTTGCACTCGCGCGCGATGGCACTGCTGACGGGCGGGACGGAATTCCGCCGCGCCACGGAAAAGGCGCGCGAGGGCGTGCGCGAACTGGTGCGCGAACTCGCACCGCGCCGCGTCACCGACGAGGAGCTGGACGCGCATTTCGCCGCGCTGCCGCAACGGTATTTTGAAATCTATACGCCTGCACAGATTCAGGATGACGTGGAACTGGTGCATCGGTTCATGCACCGGCTGATTCTGGAAGGCTCGCGCGCGCTCGCGCCGGTGACGGCGTGGATTGACGAGCGCGACCGCGGCTACAGCCTGGTGAAAATCTGCACCTGGGATCGCGCCGGCTTGTTCGGAAAAATCGCCGGCGCGTTGAGCGCCGCCGGCCTGAACATTCTCGGCGCGCAGATTTTCACGCGCGCCGACGGCATCGCGCTGGACACGTTTTTCGTCAACGACGCCGGCACCGGCAGCCTTGCGGAAAAAGCGCAGCGCGAAATATTCTCCGATCTGCTCGAACAGGTTTTGACCGGCGACGAAGTGGATTTCCGCGCACACATCGCCAAACAGTCGGCGCGTTCGCTCTACACCGCGTATTTGGGCGAGCGCCTCGGCACGCAAATCCGCTTCGACAACCACGCCTCGGACGAGCGGACGGCCATCGAAATCGAGACAGAAGACCGGCTGGGTTTGTTATACACCATTTCCCAGACGCTGGCGGAATTGCATCTCGACATCGCTGCCGCGCGCATCGTGACGGAACGCGGCGCGGCGATTGACAGTTTTTATGTGACCGATGTGGACGCCGGCAAGGTCACTTCGTCCGAACGGCTGAAGTTGATCGAGGCTAAACTGCTCGCGGCCATCAGCGGCCTGGAAACGGCCTGAGGCGCCGCGCAAACCAGTTGCCAGCCAGCGCGGAGTCTGCTAGAAAACACCGGTCACCGTTGCGGGTGTGGTTCAATGGTAGAATGTGGCCTTCCCAAGGCTGAGACGAGGGTTCGATTCCCTTCACCCGCTCCACGTTTTATTGGGCTTTTGCGGGATATTTCTTGAACTCCTGACAGTTTCCTGACATAATCGGCTTATGTCAAAGCCCAAGTTTCCCATCACGGTTAAACGGGGTCATACCATCGTCAAAATCTACCGCACGCCTTCCCGGGGATGCGATGCCTACACGGTTTCCTACTACCTCGGCGAACAGCGCGTGCGGAAAACGTTCGCCGATTTGGGGCTGGCAACCACGGAGGCGGAGACGGTCGCCAACAAGCTTTCCACCGGCGAGGTCAATGTCCTAACGCTGACGAGCGGCGACCGGCTTTCCTACGTCCGCGCCATCGAGGCGTTGAAGCCAACCGGTGTGTCGCTGGAAATGGCGGCGATTCAGTTTGCCGAAGCGCACAAGATTCTGGAGGGCAGGTCGGTGGTGGAGGCGGCGCGGTATTCCGCCAAGAAGAATCCCATCTGGTTGCCCAAGAAACTCGTGCCAGAGGTGGTCACCGAAATGATTGAAGCCAAGTCGGCGGACGGGATGAGCAAGTATTACACTTCGGATTTGAAATGGCGGCTGGGGCGGTTTGCCGAGCAATTTCCCGGTCGCATTTCCCTGGTGACGAGCGCGGAGATCGGGGATTTCCTGCGCGGGTTGAAAGGCCTGGCCGACGAGGGCGAAAAGGCGATGCCGGTCACGGGCCGGTCCCGGAACAATTTCCGGCGGGCCATCGGCACGCTGATCAATTTCGCGGTGTCACGCGGCTACCTGGTCAAGGGCACGGTGGAAATTGAGGATGTCGCACAGGCGCGGGAAGACAACGGCGAGATTGAGATTTTCCGGCCGGAAGAAATGGCGGCGGTGTTGGGAAACGCCGACGAGCGCCTGATTCCGTTTCTGGCGATCGGCGCTTTTGCCGGTCTGCGCCATGCGGAACTGCAACGGCTGGATTGGTCGGAAGTGCGGATGGATGACGGTTTCATCGAGGTGAAGGCGAACAAAGCCAAGACGGCCAGCCGGCGGCTGGTGCCAATCCAGGACAATTTGAAACGGTGGCTGAAGCCGCACCGCAAGGCCAGCGGGCACATTTGCGATTACGTCAACACGTCCAATCAAATTGATAAACTGGCGGAGCTGGTGGATAAAAAATTGAAGGAGACGGAGGCGACGGCGGTGTTCGCCTGGAAACGCAACGCACTGCGGCACTCGTATATCAGCTATCGGGTGGCGGAGACGCAAAAAGTGGCGCAGGTGGCGCTGGAGGCCGGCAACTCGCCGCAGATGATTTTCCAGCATTACCGCGAGCTGGTGCGGCCGGCCGAGGCGAAGGCGTGGTTTGCGATTGTGCCGGAGTAAATGGCCCGTCCGGCGTAGGGGTAATCAGCGGCGGAAGGGAAAATTAAAAATCGGCTGGGCTAGGCACCGCGCTCTTCATTGAGTGGCGGCGCCATGAAAAAGCATCGCCGCAAAAGAAAATGCCATTGCTGCCAGCAATGGTTTCCGCCCAACCCCAAAACCGCCTTCCGCCAGAAATACTGCTCCCGCCCGCGCTGCAAACGGGCGAGCAAGGCGGCCAGCCAAAGGAAGTGGAAGGCCAAACCTGACAATCGGCATCTGGCCGATCCGGTGAAGGAACGGAATCGGGTTTATCGCTGGCGGAGGCTAAATTCGGAACATTGGAAACGTGTTTTCGCCATATATCGCAAGGGTAAAGTTTGGTTACGGAGAGATGATAGGCCGGCGGGGCGGCAGCGGTTATCCTATGGCGATTGATTATCAATTTGCATGACCATGAAGCCGGATGACGAACCAAATCAGCCCAAGCGGGCGGCGCTGTATGTGCGCATGTCCACGGAGCACCAGCAGTATTCGACCAGCAACCAGCGGGATGTGATTCTCGCATATGCAAAACTGCGCGGGCTGGAGATCGTGAAGGATTATTCGGACGATGGGAAAAGCGGGTTGAACATCGAAGGGCGGGATTCGCTGGCGCAAATGATCCGCGATGTTGAGGAGGGCAAGGCCGATTTTTCCACGATTCTGGTCTATGACGTGAGCCGGTGGGGGCGGTTTCAGGATGCGGATGAAAGCGCCCATTATGAATTTGTCTGCCGACGGGCCGGAGTGGCCGTGCATTACTGTGCGGAACAATTCGAGAATGACGGCACCCCGGTAAGCACCATCATCAAGGGCGTTAAACGGATGATGGCGGGCGAATACAGCCGCGAACTTTCAACCAAAGTATTTCAGGGCGCGTGCAAGCTGGTGACGCTGGGATTCCGTCAAGGCGGCACGGCCGGTTTCGGCCTGCGACGGGTGCTGATTGACGCGGGCGGCAACCGGAAAGGCGAGCTCAAGATGGGCGAACACAAAAGCATCCAGACCGACCGCGTGATTCTGGTGCCGGGGCCGGACGAAGAAGTCAAAACCGTGCGCTGGATGTATCAGGCATTCGTCACCGAAGGGAAATCGGAAACTGAGATTGCCGCCAGCCTCAACGCGCAAGGCATCAAGACTGACTTCGGACGCGAGTGGACCCGGGCGACGGTGCATGAAGTGCTGACCAACGAAAAATACATCGGCAACAACGTTTATCACCGCACGTCGTTCAAATTGAAATGCAAGCATGTTACGAATCCGCCGGAAAAATGGATCCGGAAGGAGGGCGCCTATCAGGGAATCATCGAGCGAGAAATATTTTTACGGGCACAGGAAATCATTCTGGCGCGAAGCGAAAAACTTTCGAATGAAGAGATGCTGGAAAAACTGCTCGAACTTTTCAAGCAGCACGGCCGCATTTCGGGCATCCTGATTGACGAGACGGAAGGACTGCCGTCGAGCTCGGCCTTTGGGCATCGGTTCGGTTCACTCATCAATGCCTACAAACTCATCGGCTATGATCCGGGCATTGATTTCACCTTCATCGAACAAAACCGGCGGCTGCGAGTGCTGCGGCCGGACATCGTCGCCTCAGTGCGGCAAAAAATCATGGAGCTGGGCGGCACGGCCATCCAAGACGATGAAACCGACCTGCTACTGGTCAACGGCGAACTGCGCGTCTCCATCGTGCTATGCCGGCACACGCAAACCGCCGCCGGGGCCTCGCGCTGGCTGATCCGGCTGGATGCCGGATTGAAACCGGACATCACCATCGCCGTGCGGATGGATTTCACCAACGAGAACATCCATGACTATTACCTGTTGCCGGCGCTGGACATGACGTGGGAAAACCTGCGACTGGCGGAAGCCAACGGCATCTACCTCGACACCTACCGGTGTGAAAGCCTGGATTATTTTTTCAGCCTGATGGAACGCATCAACCTGGAGGACGTGCATGAATGATGAAATCAAAATGATCCCGCTCGACCAAATCCACATCCTGAATCCCCGGCACCGGGATCCGAAGAAGTTCGCGCTGATTGTGCAAAGCATCAAGAACCTCGGCTTGAAAAAGCCGATTCAGGTCAGCGAGCGGGCGGCGGGTGAGGGCGAAGGCCCGACGTATGATTTGGTCTGCGGACAAGGACGCTTGGAGGCGTTCCGGTTGTTGGGCTACAAGGAAATTCCGGCGGTCGTGGTGCAAATCAGCAAAGAGGACCGGCTGTTGCGCAGCCTCGCCGAGAACCTGGCGCGGCGCAATCCCGCGCCGATTGAAATGCTGACGGAAATCGAACGACTCAAGGCGGAAGGTTTGACCGTAAAAGAAATCAGCCGACGAATTGATATTGATCCAACCACCATTCACGACCTGCTCGTTTTGAAAAAAACGGGCGAACTACGGCTGCTGGATGCGGTCTTAAACGGAAGAATCCCGATCACCGTGGCGGTGGAGATTGCGCGCACCGAAGGCATTGAAATGCAACGCGAATTGTTAAAGGCGTGTGAGCAGCGGAAACTGACACAGCACGCGCTGCGGACCATCCGGCGGGTGATGGAGCGCCGGCGTTTGATCGGCAAGCAGCGCGGCAACGGGCCGCGCATGACCAGTCAGGAAAAAACCAGCGCCGACAGTCTGGTGAACGCCTATCGCCGCGAAAGCCAGAAGCAACGATTGATGGTAAAAAAAGCCCGCTACTGCGAGGAACGAATGATCTTTGTGGTGGGCGCATTCCGGCGACTGCTGGCGGATGAGCATTTCGTAACGTTGTTGCGGGCGGAAAAGGTGGCGACGATGCCCAAGGACATCTGGCGGCGCGTCACGGACAAGCCACAGGAGGCGGCATGAGCGCGGCCAAAATAGCGTTTGAAATGCGGAAGCAGACGGTGGAAGTGGCGAAACTGCTGCCCACCAAGGTCGTCAAAGAGCCGCACAACATCCGGCGCTACGAAGCCATTGTGGAATCGCTGCCGGAACTCGGGCTGATTGAACCGCTGATGGTCTATCCGCAAAAGAGCGGCGACCACTGGCTGGTGCTCGACGGACATCTGCGACTGCTGGCGCTGAAACAATTAGGCTGGAAGATGGTGGAAATCATCGTCGCCAGCGAAGACGACCGCTACACCTACAACGCCCGCGTCAACAAACTGCCGTCGATCCAAGCGCACAAGATGATTGTGAAGGCGGTCAAAAATGGCGTGAAGCCGGAACGGATTGCGAAGGCGTTGTCCATGCCACTGGAAACCGTTAACACCCTGATGAACCTGCTGGACGGCATCAACGCGGACGCGGTGGAACTGCTCAAAGACAAGCACATCACGGCGGCGGCCATCCGGCTTTTGCGCAAGGTGACGGGCCTGCGGCAAATTGAAATCGCGGAAGTGATGGTCTCAGCCAACAATTTTACCAAGCCGTATGCGGAAGCGCTGGTGATGGCGACGCCAAAGGATCAAATGGTGTCGCCGCATGAGCCGAAGAAAAAAGCCGGCATGACGGCGGAAGAACTGGCGCGGATGGAGCGGGAAATGGAAGCGCTGGAAAAAGACTTCAAAAACATCGAGGCAAACTACACGGAAAACATGATGAGCCTGACACTGGCGCGCGGTTATATCAAACGCCTAATAGAAAACAGCCGGGTGGCGAAACATCTGCGCGAGCATCACGGCGAACTGCTGCCGGAATTTGAAACCATCGCCAAGGCGGAAGGTGTGTGAACGTCACTCGACGTTTACATCGTCGTTCAAGCCAAGTTCACGGAGCGCGGATTTGGTTTCGTCCAGCTTCTGCTTGGAAACACCGCCATCGGGGGACACCTCGACTTTGACGGTCAGCTTCAGACCGCGCGCCGAGGCAAACTTGGACAGAACCTTGGTGTAAAAATTCATCCACTTCTGCGCCGGAACTTCGCCGGTCCACTTCAGGACGGAGGTGCCGGTGGGCACGAGTGGCGGCTGGATGATGGTCGGCGGGACGACCGGCGGCACGGGCTTGCCCGTCGAATCTGTGGGTGGGGCGACGGGTGCGACCGGCGGCGGGGTGGCACGGCCTTTCAGGTAAGCCTCGGCGACTTCCTTGGTGATAATGAACATGTCGTCCGACAATTCCACGTCGGCGGTCATCACGGCCTTGTTGTAGTAAAACGGTTTGTATTCGCCCGACGCGGTTTTGCCGACGTAGGCCAGCAGACCGTTGCCGACGCCGCGCGAAATGGTTTCCTTCAGCACGTCGGGATTGGTCAGACGCGGGAATTGCGGCGCGGCAAAAAAAGCATCCCGCACGGATTTGGTGGACCATTCCTTGAACGCGGGCGGCCAATTACGAATCAGGAACGACGGGCTGATGCCCTTGGTTTCCAAATCGCCATCGGAACTCAAACGGGTGACGATCAGCGAAAGCAAATCCGTCGCGGCGCTGGAATGAACCAAGCCGAGATCAACGCGCTTCACCGTGTTGTCTTTGCCGAGCAGCATCAAATTCTTGTAGGTGCGCCAGATGGTTTCCTTCAAGTCGCGCCGGGCTTTTTTGAGATTTTCCGCGAGCTGGTGAACCTGGGTTTCGTCCAGTTTCAAATCGTCGTCGTCAATGGCCTCCCACGCGAGCACCTTGCGAGCGTCTTCGCGCAACGTGTCCGGGGCTTCCGGCACGCAAAAAATGATGGAACTCTTGAACGTGCGCGACGACGTGCCGTAATCGCGAATCATGGTTTCTACGAAGGCGGTCGTGGCTTTTTCATCCGCCAACGACTGGTCGGGTGCGAGCACAACCAGCGTGACTGCCGGGCGGTCGGCAATTTGGATGGTCTTTTCCGCGAAGAAAACCCGTTCCAAGCCGTTGCCGGTGGAAAACACTTTCTGGATTTCGTCACGGATTTGGTCCTCGACCTGGGCTGGCGGAATAGTCGCGCGCCGGTCGGCAAACCGCTTGTTAAGATTTTCCTTGAGACTGAAATGGTAGCGATTGCGCTCCACCGCGAGGTAATAACAACCCTCGGTCAATGCCTCCAGCGCGGTTTCCACGTTGCCGATGTCCAGGCCCGGTTCGGCGACGGCGAAACGGATTTCCGGCACGGTGGCATCGGTCTTGGCTTGGCCACCGTTGGACTCAAAGAAAATGGCGGTGATGGCCTTGCGATGCAGGCGGGCATTCTTGATGGTTTCCGTCGCCTCGGCATCGAGCCGCGTGGCGTGGGAATCGCGTTTGCCGCAAATGTCGGTCGTCACCGCGCCTTCCAACTTGGTTTCCCCCAACTGCTCAAAGGTGGCGGAGCGGAACATGGCATCATCGAGCGGCGCGGTGCCAAGTCCGATCATCGCATCCTTGTGCGCGCCTTTGAAACCTTCCTGATACGCGCGCGACACCCACAATGCGAGCAAGCGCAACACGCCACGGGTTTGCTGAAAGCGGGGCAATGCCTGCCACTTCCGTTCAAACACGGAAATGACCGCCGGGTGAAATGGATATGTGGCGGTGAATGCCTCGCGGGCACCGTCCACATTGAACTGGCTGGGCAGTTGTTGCCGATGCTCCACCACCCAATCCGCGTATTCGACGCATGTTTCCACCGCCTCCTTGGGCAACATCACTTTGCCCTCGCTGGTGACGGCACGCTCGTCCCACTCAAACAAACGGCGGCGGATGATTTCCGATGTCTCGGAATCTGAGGACATGACGATGGCTTTGCCGAGCCGGTCCAACACTTTCTTGAACCGCTCAAAATCAGATTGATCCTCCGCCGTCATTTCCAGTTCCGATGCCGGGATGGAAACGGCCAGGACGACATTGTCGCTGCTGCGGGCCACTTCCGACAGGTTTTGGAGAAAATTATAGAGCTGTCCGCCCAAGCCGTTTTTACGGTTACGGCTGACATAATTCATCAGCTCGTCCATCAGGATGAGGCTGGGCTTGTCCTTGGGCAAAAACTGGCGGATCACCTCGCCGCCGGGAGCCTCGCCTTTTTTGTCGTGCTCGGCCACGGTGGCGAACGCCTTGGCGCCGCCAAGCTGCCACGCGATTTCGCCCCACGGCGTCTTGCGCAACGGCGTGCCATCCTTGCCGCCGCGACCGCTGATGGAATCGAACTCCGTGCCGACGAACACGGCGGCTTCGGCCTTGGGCACACCGGCGATGCCGGCCTTGACGAGCAAGGTAGCCACGCCCGCGAATTTATTCGCGGCCGGCCCTTGTTTGGCAAGGTGGTAAAGCAGCGTCAAGGCGTGCGTCTTGCCGCCGCCAAACTGCGTCGAGAGATTGAAAATGGCGTTCGTTTCGGTTTTCTCGCCGGACAGACGGCGGATGACTTCGGACGCAAGACTGGCGAGATTCTTGGTGAGATAGGTGCGCTCGAAAAAGCGCTCCGGCTTTTGATAATCAGCGGGCGCGAGACCTTCGCGCACCTGATCCAGATGGACGGCAAATTCTGACGCATCAAGCGGTTTGCCTTCGCGCAAATCCTCGCGCGGGGTGACGACTTTATACCAAGGTTTCAAACTCATTGGGTCCAACCCTTTTCCCGGAGTTGCACCCAAGCCAGTTCGATCTGCGCCGGATTGAAAATCTCAGCCTTGCGGGCGTTCCACGAATGCACGGCGGAAATGGTGGCCGGCAAAGTGGTGCGACATTCCGGGGTTTCCTTCAAAACCCAATGCACCGTGGACAGCAGTTCCAAACCGAACGGCGTCTCAAAACCTTCAATCAGACTTTCCACGCGGTCGGCGCGTTTCAAGGTATCAGGATATTCTGCGGCCAGAAGTTCCATGGCAGTCGTAACCGCCTCAGGAACGACCTCGACGCTGGCGTCACGGCTGCGGTCGCCGTAGCCACGGATGAAGTGGCCTTCGATGCGCTGCAAAACGTGATGGAGAGTTTCGGCGTAGGGGCCGAATTTATCCTTCACGAAATTCAACTTCAACGGCTCGCCGGCCTCCTGGAGAAAATAGGCCAGCTTTTGAATCTCCAACATGGTCAATTCGTAGCCAGGAATCAGATACTTGCCGAAAATGCCCAGCAGCGCCGCCCGGCCCCGGCTCATGTTCGGCGACTTGGTTGCCACCATCATTTCACGGTTGGCGGGAGCGCCGGCGGGCTCATAAACCAACACTTCCACGCCGGACAACGCACTCAGCTTGTGCTCGATCAATTGCCGAACGAGGTTCCAATTCAAGCCGCCGTTGCCGCAACCAAGCGGCGGGACCGCAATGCTCTTGATGCGATGGTCACGAATCACCTCCACGAGCGCATCCAGTCCGCTGTCCACGTCGGCGATTTTGGATTTACCTTTCCAATGCTGCTTGGTGGGAAAATTGATGATGAACTTGGTGCCCATCAAGTTGCCGGTGCCATGCACGAACATCCGGCCGGGCTGCACCTCGTGATGCTCGCAGGCCAGCCGGTATTTTTCGTAGTTCTCGGGGAAAGCCTGTTTGAACTGGAGCGCGATGCCCTTGCCCATGACGCCGACACAATTGACGGTGTTCACCAACGCGTCCGCCTCGGCTTCGAGCAAATTTCCTGTCGTGTATCGAATCATATCGTCTCGGATCGCAATTAAAAATACCACTCCCGACGCACTTTAATCAATGGCCGAAACGCGGAAGCGGCGACCAATGTTTCCACCTGCTGCCGCATGGCCTCATCCATGACCCCGATTTCCTGGACCAGATTCAAGGGGAATTGTTCCTTGATCATAAACTCCGCCTGCCGTTTGCAGCGGCCATCCACGAAATCATTCCAATATTGCGCATTGATCACATTCCAAAATAATTTTGGCAAATCGGCCAACTGATTGTAGTGGTTCACATAGCTGATGATGCCGTGGCCATCGGTGAACATGAACGACAGATTTTGCGCCGCGACCGCCTCCGCCGTCGTCACCAGATAAATGATTTCCTTCTGGCCCTGGTAGCCTTCAACCTTTCCCTGCTTGATCGCATACAGCATCGGCGACTTCGGCCCAAAGTAGAACGGCACATAATCCGCCACCACGCCGCCGGGCGGCACCCGGACGGCCGCGTGTTCGCGTTTGTCCATGATGTCTTTGTGCGAGATGGCCCGCTTGGTGATGTTCTCGGCCTTCGCGAGATTAGGCGAGCAATCGCATCCCCGCGCCAGCAAGCCGGCCAGGTTTTCAATATGGGTGATGCGATACAGCGGTGTCATTCAAGATTTACGGCTTGGCCTCGTGCAAATCCTCGCGCGGGGCAGCGACTTTATATCAAGGTTTGAGAGACATAATTGCTCGGTTATCGAGTGGATAAGCTTATCCGGCCGGGTTTTAATCTTGTTAGAATGAAAACGGTGTGCCTTTTTTCAAGTGCCCGTGTGAATTTATATCCCAGCGAGATACGCTTTTGTTTCCGATCAACACGTTTGGTCTTTGTAAGGCCGTCAGAAGTTTCAATATCTATTGTCACGTTTTTGCCGACAAATAACTCCATATCGACGGTTTGCTTTCGACTCCAGATAATGTAGCCGTAGGTTCGTGCCCTAGCGGTGATCGGTATTTCAATTGTTGTAGCCATTTTCATAAAGCACTCTTGTGTAGATATTGTTCATCAATAGTTGGCGCGATCAAAAGCCCAGTCCCTTTTTTCTCGCCAACACGCCGTCAACCCAGCGCTTTTCTTCGGTGTGGGAAGGATACAAGGCGGATAATGCCTGCGCCAGTCGCCAGAAGCGGGGGTCACGGCCGGCACCATCTTCGACGAGGAATCGTTTCATGGCCTCGCTACGGCCGGCGGCGAACAGAATCATGCTCTGGTGAATGCGGTCGAGGACGGTTTCGCCGTGATGTTCAACTTTGGTTTCGCCGAAAGTTGTGCCGCTATCGTCGGCTTGTTCGAGCACTTTGAACAAATCGAGTTGCGGCAATTTCTTTTTCTTGGCGGGAGTGATTTTGCCTTCGTCCTTGCCGAACAAGGTGCGGGCACGTTCGCCGACAGGGAGCAACCGTGCGGTTTCGCCGGACACTTCCACGAGGCTGCCCATGTTCTCCAAGTTTGCGCCGAGGCCCTGTGCGATTTTACGGGCGGCGTCGTATTCGAGGACGAAGCCGGTAGCCTTGACCTTTTTTCCACCGCCTTCGGATTCATCTTCTTCATCCTCCGCTGTGCTGTCTCCGTTCGTGGCGTCGGTGTTGCCAGCGTTCAATGTCCAGAGCCACATGGCTGTGAGCCGGGCATCGGCCTCGAATCCAGTGACGTCCGCGTCTTTGAAGACCAAGGCCAGTGCTTCCTTTGCGACGGCAGCCCATACTTGCTCCAGATATTCCTTGAGTGTGACGGCATCGCCGCTGGTTCTTTCTACGCGGGAAAAGCGGGAAAAGATTTCCAATGCCGGTCCGAGACAGGCAAAGATGGCGTCTGCGCCAACGACGCCTTCATCAGCCAAGCGCGGCATCCATTCATGAATGCGCCGGGGCAATTCCTGCAAGACATCACGCCAATCACCTACTTCGTCCATGCGGATGGAGCCATCAAAATTTTCGCGTGGGCGGCAGACAAGATGGACCGATGATGCAAGGGCGGCTGACCCCATCGCGCGCAAGCGACCTTCCCGCTCTGTATCAATAGGCCAAGAACCCGTAACAATCCAGCCGGCTTTAATTAATGCAGATAAAAGACTCTCCCAGCCTGAAGTTGTTTTGTGGGCAAAGACAACCACGCCGATGCCGTCGGGTGTGCAACAGCGTCGTCCCTCAGCGAAGGCCATTGCCATGCCGTCTTCATAGAACTGGGCATTCTTGTTGGCATAACGCACGGGATCCCAACCGGCCATTTCGCAAAGTTCTTTTTCTTTCTCCGTCGTGGGGCTAGAAAACAAGTCAGGCAAGTCGTGGCGCAAATTTTTGTGAAACCAAATCTGAAAAAAATCTGAAAGGTCCGCATATGGAACGGCGTTATAGTAAGGCGGGTCGGTGATAAAGGCCGCGACGCTGTCATCTGGCAAACCTAATTCCTGAGCTGGATGGCGCTCGGCAGTTCCTTCCGTGCTGCCCTTCGCCGCCTCTTGATCAATAAATTTGCAGATGAAATCGGTAGTCCGATCCCAGCTACCGCTGACATCCCCAAAGCAAGGGCCTTCAACCCAATCAAAAATCATGCCCAGTGCCTGGCGACCAAAGGTGTGCCCAATCTTTTCACCGACACTGATCCAGCCGCAAAGGGTGGTGCGAAAATCGAGATATTTGTTGATGGAAATCGTGAGAGCCACCTTCAAGGCGAGACGAAGGCCGGGGTCGGCTATTTCCGAATCCAAGGCTGCCACCTTTTGCGAAAGGACATGGGCACTGGCAAGCTGCCGGAGCGAAAAAAGCAGGTCCCAACGGTTCATGCCGTAAATAGGCACATTGAAAACGCCACTCATGAGCGGCAGTTCAATAGCGGGTAGAATATCCGCGCGATTAAAGTCGCGCTTCACCGCGTCCAACGCCTGCAAGTCACGCGGGGCGACCTGCCGATATGCTTTAACGCCATCGCGAAGCACGACCACGCACATGAGGCGGCTGGAATCCGCACCGCCACTTTGCTGCTTGAGTTGTTCCCGGACGCGGGCGACGGGAGTCGTGTAGCCACAACAGGGACAGGTTGCGGAACCTCGTTTCACCGTGCCGTCAAAGGAAGGCTCCAGCGGCTGGGGATTTGCAACTTCGGCTTCGGCCTGGTCCAGCCAACCGCGTTTGGTTTTGACGATGATCTGAAAATCAACGCGCTTGGCTCGCGGTCGTGGCACCAACTGCAACGCCACGGCGCGGTTTGCTTTCTTGGCGAGCCAGAGGGAGCGGATGAGCGGCACTTCCGCGCCACAGCCGGGGCCTTCACACTGAACCGTGCGCGCCCAAAGATATGCAATGGGTATCGCACCATCGGGGTCGGGTGGATAATATTTCGCCAGTTCCTTGTCAGCTTCGGTCTTGACCCACTCACCCCACTTGCGTAGTTCCTCGGTGAGACGCTTCCCATGTTTGGGGATGTATTCCAAGATGACTTTATTCAGCAGGACCGGCACGGGATTGAGATCACTGGCAAAAGCGTCTGCGCCCACGCGCAAGGCTTCGAGTGGAATCGAGCCGCCGCCAGCAAAAGGATCCATAACCAGCGGGCGCGTGCCGCGCGCACCGCCCAGCGCTTCATGCGCTGCCTGAGTCAATGACTGGCTGGTGGTGAGAAATTCTTGGACAACAGAATTATCCCAATTGGCGAAGTCAGCGATGAAATCAAGCAGCGCGCCGCGCAGTTGAAGTTCGTCCTCGAAAAACTTCGCGTCTTGGCGAGCGGCTTCAAATCGCTTGCGGCTCTCGGAACTCAGGAGCTGTTGCCGCTCGTGTGAAGTCCACTCATTCATGGTGGAACGCGCTGCCTTCAGAAATTGTGGCGGACAATCCGCATCTGCCGGATCAGGCCACAACGCCGCGCAAATCACCGCCCTACACGCAGCCAAAGGCCGACGTGCCCACCAAATGTGAAGTGTAGAAATATGCCCGTGCCGAATCGACTTTTCCCTGCGCGCATGTTCAGAAATGCGGCGGATAGGCAAGTCCACCTCTATAAGTCTGCGGGGTAATCTATTCATGTGTGTTTGGGCAATTTTACCCGCCAGCCATTCGGTAACCGGGTGAGCACGCCGTCCTGTTCTAGTTCCACCGGGTTTTTAAAATAGGAGTGCGAGGGGTTGGTTTTGACCCGGATAACCCGAACCAAATAGTAACTTGTTTTGAGAAGCTTGGCGGTTTCCCATTCGTTATCAGACATATCTACGGTCATACCAGCACCGGTGGTGCCCTTAACTTCCAAGAAACGTTTGGTGACACCATCATCTTCAAACGAAATGATGTCATAGCCTTCCCCGACCGAGGTGAGGCTCACACGTTCGACTTCACTGGCGGCCTTAATATGGCCTAGCCTAGTGAGACGTCGCCTCTCATGATCCACAACGAATTGCTCGGCGAGAGAACCCACTTCCTCACAGTAGCGCATAATATCCCGAAGCTGGCCCGGAGTCAGCCGCGCCCTCTTGAGTCGCTTGAAATTTGAACCTTCAACCGCCTTCACCAAGCCATTATTTACTTTGGCCTTGGTTTGTGGCTGACGGGAAGTGGTCAGGACAACCAAGTCTCCGGTGGCGCGGTTTTCAGAAACTTCAGATTCCGGCTTCCGACTGGATATTTTCGCCTCGGCGGAAAATGAACCACTGCCAGTGTAAGTGCCGTTATGGATTTCGGAATAGTTGAACAAATATTCAGCTAATTTGGTCTGGTCGAAGAAACCGTGGTATTCGATCTCCGTGGAAAAAAGGTTGCGATTGGCTTTGCGAGACATAATGAGCAGCCGCTTGGCTTTCGTTTTTTTTATGCCTTCTAAATCAAAAAAGCTAGATGCGTTGTGCGTCGTCCCACCGAAAGACAATCGCCGGGGATCCACACCAACAAATGAATCTGTTTCTTCGTTGTAGCCCAAAACCACATCGTGAAACCCGCGTGCCTTCTGAAGTCCACTATTGTAGGTCGTGGTGATTTCAATCCGCCTTTCGTTGGGACGACTGCGGCCAGAACCTGTTACCTTATAAACAAAAAGTCGGATTTTAATCTCCAACCCAGGTGATGTCAGAATAAACTTTTGGCCGTTGCGCGCAATCGCTCCCTGAGCAGGAACTTTATCAATATGCCAGCCGGTGGCCTGCAAGCCCTGCAACACCTTTAGCAGATGGCCACGAGTATTCAGAGTTAACATAGTTAGGTGCCGTGTTTAATAAGTTATTGAGGAGGTTGCGGGATAAGGCTTCATTCTGCACCAGTCCGGTAAGGTGTGGCGTCTTCTTTCAATTCCACCGGGTGTTTCACGGAATCCTGTTTCAGCCGGTAGTGTTCAACCTTCACGATGGGCTGCCAGTCCAGCGTCGAGGGGTCGTTCAAAATGTTAAGGGACGGAACCGGGCTGGCACAGTGGAACACGACGTAGAGCCAGTAATCTTTGCGCAGGCGGCGGGCGGTGTTGTATTCGTTGGTGGTCAGCGCAATGTCGCCGGTGTGCGAGCGGCCTTTGACTTCAATGAAGCGCACGTCAATGGCGGTCTTCGGGTCTTCGGGATGCAGTTTGCGCGAGATCAAATCGAAGCCGCGATTGTCGGCTTCCACACTTTCGCAGACGCGGCCCTGAGCCGCCTCATGGGCGATGACGTGTTGCACGGCGATGCGCTCAATTTCCGGGTCGGTGACCATCTCACGGATTTGCGGCGAGTTCCGTTCCGGGTGCGGCAACACCCACGCCCGGCCGACGTGCTGGATTTCGCCAATCATGCACTCGGCTTCGCGGCGCAGTTCCGCCGTGCGCTGCTCCAGCCGGCCATTAAGTTCGTCGAGTTTGTCCTCAACTTTCTTCATGTTCGCGGCCATCAAGGTTTCATCGCCGAACTGGCCCGACTCGTGAATCTCCGCCATGCGGAGATTCTGCCGGTGGATCAATTCGTTGAGGCTGATTTTAAGATGTTTTTCGATGGTGGCCGTCTCGCGTGTCCGCTGCGCGGCAACTTCCGCTAGAAACGGATTCAGCGCCGTGGTGACCAGGAATCGCTCGGCAGCATCGCGGTCGGGCAAGCCGTCGCCGTCCGGGATATGCGTTTCTTTTGGGGCCAGGGCCAAATCAAGGAAAATTGTCGGCTGGCGGATGGTCATGGTGCCGCTGTGGTCGGCCTGCACCACAAAAATGCGGCGGTGAAGCTGGTTGTTGCGTCCGTCCTTGATGGACGCCGCGAACACATCGAGCCGGTAGGGATATGCCTGATGAAGATCGTAGAACACCGCACCGCGCAGCAAATCTTCCCGGACATGTTCGCTGACATCCTCGCGCACCGCCTCGAACAACGGATGGCCGGGCGTCACCCATTCCAGGGTCGGGTCGCGTTTCAGGTATTCCTTGTCGAATACGATGTTTTTGTAATCCCGGCCCAACTTGCCGAAGCGCGGCTCAAGGCGTTCGCCGACGGGCCAAAGTGTGCGCGGCACCTTGCCGAGTTTGTAAACGTGACCGCCTTCGCGGATTTCATTGGGGTTCACGCCGACGATGGGCGCGGCCTGAATAAAGAAATCTTCGATCACCTCCGGCACCAGCCGGCGTTCCTTGGCCTCGGCGGATTTGCCGATGATGGCGGACAAATTCAACTCGCGCTTAGCGAGACCTTCCAGCGTTGAATCGGTAATGCTCTGCAAACGCTTCGTGTCCACCTGCTCAATGATGCGCTGCTTGATGAGTTCCTCGTCCATCTGGTTGTGCGCATACATATCGCGAATCATCTTCTCCAATTGATTCGCCGGGAATACATCGCCGAGAACATTGAACACCTTGCCGGTGCGCTTGGGATCAAGGTCATCTTCAATGGCCTGAATGCGCTCGAATAATTTATGCAGCACGCGGCCCTCGCGCGTGTTCGTGGAAACGAAATTGAAGATGAGACAATCCTTTTCCTGGCCGTAACGGTGGATGCGGCCCATGCGCTGCTCCAGCCGGACAGGATTCCACGGGATGTCGTAATTGATCATCAGCCAGCAGAACTGGAGATTGATGCCTTCGCCGGCGGCCTCGGTCGCAACTAGAACCTGGGCGGATTCCTTGAACTCGCGCTCGGCAAAGATGCGGGTGCCCGGCGTATCGCGGTCGCCAATCTTCATGCCGCCGTGAATCTGCGTCACGTTGAGACCCCACTCACGCAATTTGCCAAGCGGGCGGCCGTCTTTGCCATCGGCACACAGAAAATCCAGCGTGTCCTTGTGCTCAGTAAAGATGAGCAACTTCATCTTGGGGTCGGCGAAGATGCCGTATTCCTTGATGAGTTCGCGCAACCGGACCAACTTCGATTCCACTTCGCGTTTTTCCAGCGTCTGCGCAAGCTGGATGAGTTTGCCAAATTCGACGATTTCTTCGCGCAGAGTGGCCGGGTCGTAAGACGCGACGAGGTCTTCCAGCTCGGCGACAATTTCCTGCTGCTCTTCTTCCGGCAAATCTTCGTAATCTTCGGGCAGGCGTTTGTTGATCTGCGACTGACGAAAGCCTTCGGGATCGGCGAGAATGTGTTCGCGCTTTTCCTTCATGCGCTGGAGGCTGCGCCGGACGGCATAGATGCTCGACGCGAAGCGGCGCT
>JAJXXW010000060.1 GCA_021780905.1 bacterium | reverse complement strand
CTCGGCGGGCACGCATTGGTTGAGGTTGATGACCGTCAGAAAGTCCGGCTGGGCTTGAGGTTTTCCACGCATGGGTTACAGACAAACTTCAACTTCGCTGGTTCAAACGTTTTTCAACAAACTGCTAATTGTGACCGCCGCCATAATTGGCTTTCAAGTGTGCTTCGATGTCCGCCCATTTGAACAGCACCGTGGCGCGACGGCCCTTGCCGATTTTGAGGTAGGGAATGATGCCGCGCTGCATCCAGTGTTCTATCGTCCGCGCCGTCATTCCCAAACGCTCTGCCACTTCCATTTTGGAAAGGTATCGCTCGCCCGCAGGTATTATATTTGATTTCGGTGGGGCGGTTTCGGTGGAATCAGTTTTCATCGGGCTTCCTGCGGTTGATTGTGTCTTCGCGCGTTTTTAATGCGCCAATGCCGATGGATGGCGGCGGCGGCTTTATCCAGCCAAGCCTCATCAGCCAGGTTGCGAGCAAGCTGCCTGCGCGAGAATTTTTTCACGCAATATCGCTGCGGATTACCCTTCGGCTTGAGCAGCCCCGCCCGCACCAGCACGGGAATGTTATGAACGCCGATGTCCAGCGCTTTGGCCACTTTTTCCTTGGTCATGTAAGCGCCAAATTCATCTAACGACTGGATTTTGATTGGGGATTCAGGGGATTCAGTATTCATACCTTTTCCTTGGTTAAAGTGACGGTGACGGCGGCAATGTGGGTTTTCAATGTGGCGGCGAACCGCCAATTCGCCGACTTCACAAACTTCAATTCATATTTCTGAATTTCCTGCGTCAGCCGCTTGAGGCCGCTGCCCAGGATGACCACATCGGCACAGGCAAAATGAATCAGCACCTTTTCCGGCGGCGCATCCGGCTCCTTTTCCAAGACCGGGTTAGGAATTTTTTCCGCATACATGAATTGCGCGTAAGGCAGCAGATAACTGATGCCGTCATCGGCAATTGCTTCCAGTGCGGCGATGGTGGAATCCCTTTCAAGACAGGGATTATCGCGCGGGCTAGACGCGGATGCGGTAGGCTGGCTTTCGTTGTTCAGTTGGCTTGATTTCATAGTTACTCCTTTCAGTTGTTTCCGTTGAAATGGATTGGGCAAGGCGCTGGCGGAACCGTTTCAGGAAACGATTGCCGCGTTGCAAAATGTTTTGGAGAAAGTCACGTTTCGGCATGGCTTCAATGGCCGCCAGCCGCGCACTGGAATCGGTGACGTGTGAACGCAACATCTCGGCATCGTCCGTGAAGACCTGACAGCGTTCACGACCGCGCGAAATGCTGACGTAAAATTGTTCCTGATTGATGGCAGGCAGCGAACGCGACGAGGCTACAATTAAAACTTCAGCCACCGTCTTGCCCTGGGCGGCGTGCGACGTGACGGCGTAGCCGTAGGTGAACGTGCGATAATCAGCCGGGATCGTTCTGCCGTCGGTCAAAATGATGGCCTCACCTGCAAGGTGTTTGACCTCGACCAACTCACCGTTCACAAATTTTTTAGGCCAGTTCGCTTGCAGCAGCAACTTGTCGCCGGCAGCCACTTTCAATTTTCTCTTCTCGCCCACATCACAGGCGATGCCTGCGTCCAATGAGAAAAGGCTTTCGGTGCCGTCTCCATGTTGAACCTTGAGCGAGTCATTTTCCACGGCCACCACCGCCACCGTTTCCCCTTTTTCAAAACCATGTCCGCGACGATGAAAATGGACGGCCATGCCGGGACGGTATTGCCGCGCATCCCGTTTTTGCGCTTCCGTCCACGAGAGCGAATCAAACACTTGAAACGTCTTTTCTTCCAGAGCCAGACGGCCAGCCGATTTCAATTCCGCCCGGACTTTTTCCGTGACCGCCTCGATTTCCGCCCATGTGGGCGCGACCAGCAACGCGGATTTATTTTCATTCAACGCCTTCAAATACGATTTCGCCGCCGAGCCGTGAAGTTCATCGCCCGCAAGTTCCGTGATTGCGCCCATGCGTTCCAATTGCGCGAACGCTTCCACAGTGCGTTTCTGCGCGGCCAGTTCCACGGCCTTGCGATAGTCGGCCTGGTGTTGCCGCCGAATGGCCGTCAATTGGCCGGACTTGAAATCGGAATGCTGCTCCAAAATCCGCAGCGCATCGCCCCGCGCCACCGAAGCGTGCTGCCCGGTATCGCCGGACAAAATGATTCGCGCATCGCGCGCGCCATCAAACAACCGTTTCATGTCATCCATCCCCACCGCCCCGGCTTCATCCAAGACAATCAATTGCCGTTCGGTCAGAATCGGTTTTGACAGCAGCAGGCTTTGCAGCGTCTTTGCCTCGAATCCCTCTTTGCGCAAAACTTCCGTTGCCGCCGCCGTTGGCGCACAGAACAGCGGTTCAATCTTCGCCTCTTTGCAGGCGGCGACCAGTTCGCGCAACGCCGTGGTTTTGCCGCTGCCTGCCAAACCGCGCAGGCCGGTGATGCGGTCACTGGTGCGCAGGACATGATAAATCGCCCGGCGTTGATCTTCGCCGAGCCAGTCGGCAGGCCGGTAGCCGGGATGCAATGGTGCAACCAAGTCGCAGCCCGCGTTGACTGTCTGGATTAAATCCAATTCCATCGTCACAATTTCCTTGGTTGAAAACCCGCGCTCTGTTTTCACCAAATCCGGCGAATGTTTCACCGCCCCTTTCAAATGGTTCAAATCCACCGCACCCAGGCGATGCGACAAGGCCACGTCCAGCAATTCATGTTCCGGCACCACTGATTTGCGCTCGAAGACATGCTCAATGGCATGGTTCAAAACTTGGTTTTCCGCCAAGGCAATTCGTGGCATACGGGTTGATTGAACCGAGGCGCGGAGTATTTCGAGCGATTGCCGCTCATCCGCCGATAATTGCGACAACTGCCGTTCCCTGACTTCCGCCGTTGAAATGCCTTTGATTTTCTTTGTCCGGCTCTGATGCACCGCATGGGAAATTTCATCGTTGGAAAGTTTGCGCCCCAACTTTTCTTCCATTTCCTTTACCACCGCGTCGCGCTGCTGCGCGCGCTTTGAAAATGATTTCAACACCCCATCATTCACCCCCTCGATTTCAAAACCATGTTTGGCCGGGACAATCCGGTAGCCGATTTGTTGCACCCGTTTGGCCAGTTCATTCCGATAAACGGCCGTGCCGTAGCGAATCGCATCATACATGCCGCGCGCTTCCAACGCCTTCCAGCAACGCTCCTCTTTGTCAAACGTGGCGTTGAACACCGTGAAATGCGTATGCAACTGCGGGTCCAGCGCACGCGAACTGTCATGCACGAACGCTGCCGCCACAAGATTGCCCGTTGTCCGATACCCTTGATTGCCTTGCTTGCGCACGCGCGCGGCGGCGAAGGTTTCCAGTTCCCGGAACGCAATGCGCGTGGCTTCCTCGTGCGCCACAATCAATCGCGGGTCATTCAGCGTGACCGCCAGCACGGAAACGGATTTGGGCGCGGAACAGGTGAAATCATAAAACACCCGGCGCTGGCCTTCCTTCTGGCTCCGCTGCGTCAGCCGTTCGCCAGTTTCAGGATTGAGATTTTCGCAAAGCGCGCGAAATTGTTCGCACGTGACATTATCCTTTAATTCCAAGCGTTCCGCGCCCGCGCCCATCCACTGGCCGGGACGGATTTCCCCGGCGGCGTAGTAATCATTCTGTGCCAGATGCTCGTCAAAATAAATTTCGGCATCCGCCAGATTTTTATGGGCTACGGCACTAAACATGGAACCGATTTTAGCTGGTTTTCAAACGGCTCGGTTCCAAAATGGAACAAAGTGTTTTTTCCGTTCCGGTCGTTAATCCGGCCACCAAATTGGAATCCTGCCCGAAGGCAAATCGGCAGAGGTGTCCCACGGACACGAAATGCGTTTTGGTTTCCCGCGTCGCCAGTCGGACTGAAATTATTTTCATCGTCGCTGGGACTCTGACAGGAAATGGCGGACGGCCCTTGCAAGCTTTGCAAGAAATTTGCCGCGACTCCGAAGCCACGGAAGCCACAAACCCCATCCCCGGATTTTGGCAACGGTTCGCCCGATTTTCGCCGCCGCTCAAACAACGATTAGCTGATAATTTTTCCATACGGCACCAGCATGGCGGAAAATTTTGACGGCTGAGTTCAAAAAATGAGCAAAGTTTTACAGGCAAATCAGGGCAGAACACTTGATAATTTGCGTTTTTCAGGTAATAAAGCCTTACGAGTGAAAAATGATTTGAGGAAAACTGTCCACGCTGACCCCTTCGCCCGCGAATTTCATATTGGCGGAAATTCCCCTCTGCCGCCCACCCATCGCTCGCCGTGTTTGGATTCATGTTTTTCATCGTCAATTGGAGAGTTTGGCAGAAAATTGCGACCCCATTGTGCAAGGGATTACACAATATCTTACCGCCAAAATCCTGTGAAACCCTTGATAAATCGCATTTGTTGGGTAATAAATCCTTACCACGAAGAAAACAGCCATGACCTCGACCTCGAAACGCCATACGGTTTTCCCAACGGAAGGGTGCCACCGGAGAGGATTGGCAAACGGCGGCCTGTTGAACGTGGCCGGCCTGGGCAAGAATGGTTGGTTGATCTGTCCGAAGGATTTTTCGGGCAGCCGGTTCAATCTCGTTGCGCAATGAATTTCCGTTGTAACCGCCATTGACCATGTTTTGGCTCATGTTGTTTTTCATCGTCAATGGGAGAGTCTGACAGAAAATCCCGCCCGCTTTACGCGGAAATCACACAGGATTATACCGGCGAAAGCAGGGCAAAAACCTTGACAAACAAGGTTTTTCGGGTAATAAATCCTTACTATGAAGATAACAGTAATGACGATGACCTTGACCTCGAAACGCCAGACGGTTTTCCCAATGGAATGGTGTCACCGGGAAGGTCTGGCAAACGGCGGCCCGTTGAACGTGTTTGACCTGGGCAAGGATGGCCTGTTGATTCGTCCCATCAAGTCCCCCGGACATGAGGCCATCCGAAAACTTTTGAAACAAACCCCCGTCGGCAAACATTCGCCGCGACAGGCGGCCGCCATTGTCAATCAGGCGTTGCGCCAGGTGCGTGATGAATCTGGCAGTCATTGACACCGGCGTTTTCGTGTCGGGCGTCTTCTGGCATCACGAGCCGCACTGGTGCCTCAAGGCTTGGCTGCGCGGCATAATGACGCCGGTGATGACCGAGGAAATTCTGGCCGAATACGAGGCGGTCTTGGAACGGGTGAAACAGGAGCAGCGGTTCACAACGGATACCGCGTTCTGGCTGAATACCCTGCGAACGTCAGTCTTGTGGGTTACGCCGGTCCCGTTTCAAGACAAGGTGTGCCGCGACCCCAAGGACAACAAATTCATTGAAGCGGCCTTGGGCGAGCGGGAATGCTATTCAATCATTGCCCGCGACCGGGATTTGACGGTGTTGGAAAAACCCTTCGGCATTGACATCTACACGCCGCGCGAATGGATGGGCACGTTGACCCGATCGCAGAGAAAACGATTGCGCGGTTAGGATGCCGGGCGATATGCCCCAAACATCCAATGATGGATTCGGCACGGCTCTTTGACTGGCCGGCTCGCTTCCAGGTATTCAGCGACCGGCCAGACAAATCGCCGCAGGGAACCCGAACCTATCCCGCGGCGCACTCAACGGGCAGTCTGAAATCACGCTCCATTTCGCCGTCGTCCGTTCAGGCCACTCCCGACCTGCTCCATTCCGCTTCCGATTTCAGACTGCCCGTTCAGTGCTATGGTAATGGAATCAAAATCAGATGCGCCAGTGCCCGCATCAGCGTTGTCGCGGGGATCGCGATGATGGCAATGACGACAAGCAGTTCAATCAATATGGAGGCACGCCGCTTCATGTTTTTTTAGCGCGATCTTTTTCAACCGTTTTTGCCAAACATTTTGAACAAAGACAATCCGTGTCGGGTTCAGTTGACGGCGAGAGTGGCGGGAAATCATCGCACCAGCAACCGCCCATTTTGCACTCGAACGCTTGGCCGCATTCGGGGCAAGTTTTAATTCGCGTTTTGGAAGCGCAGGGATTCGATGTTGGAATCGCGCGAAAGGCATCGGCAGAACCGTTCCAGTCGAATAATTCCGGGTGAATCAAATGCGAGAGCAGTTCAACGCCATCAACGACGCGCGGGCCGGGTCGCGCGAAATAAGAATTTGCGTCCACGACATAAACCCGTCCGCTGCGAACCGCCGGAAGTTCCGCCCAGCCCGGCTGTGATTCCAGATGTGAAACTTGTTCGAGCGCTTTTTCCAGATTAAATCCGCACGGCGAGAAAATCAGGATTTCAGGCGACCATTTCAAAACGTCCGTCCACTGGATGCGCACCGAATCCGTTCCTTTGCGCGCCAACTCGTCAATGCCGCCGGCGAGTTCAACCATTTCCGGCACCCAATGTCCGGCGCAATAAACCGGATCAGCCCATTCCATGCAGAACACGCGCGGACGGCGGGAAATGTTTTTGGTTCGCGCGGCGATTTTTTCCAGCCGTTCGCGCCATTCAGCGATGAATGTTTCGGCTGCGTTTGAACGTCCGGTGGCCCGGCCCAACTCGCGGATGTTTTCAAATATTTCCGCCAGCGAGTGCGGACTCATCCACAAAACTTCCGGTTTCGGCTGGAGCAATTTCAGCGCGACGGTCAAATCATTGCCCGACGTGGCGCAGACCTGACACAAGTTTTGCGTCAGGATCAAATCCGGTTTCAGTTCACACAAAAAGTTTTCGTCCACCTGATAAAGGCTGCCGCCACTGCGGATGCGTTCAGCAACCGCAATGTCAATTTCGCGCAGGGTCATCTTTTCCAAAGCGAGCGCAGGCCGGACGATGACGGGTTTCGTTTTTGCCGCCGCCGGAAAATCACATTCATGCGAGACGCCGAGGAGCTGGTCGCCAAGACCCAGCGCATACACCATCTCGGTCGCGGCGGGCAGAAAGGAAACAATGCGCGGGTGTTTCATGGGGTTTGTTCAAAGGTTGTCTTGCATTCCGAAGTCACCCGTCTTGCCTGCGCTGCGGCGACGACCCGAATCTTTTCTGCGTCGGTCAAGAGTCTCCAGTTGGCGATTTCAGACAATGACCGATGGCAGCCGGTGCAGAAAGTTTTGTCTTCCGACATTTGGCAGGTGTCAATACATGGAGATTCGATGGTCATGGTGCGGCGAATTCCAACTCGTGAATTTCCATGTAGGCCAGCAAATCCCTGGTGCATTTTGAATGGGAGCGAATGCGAATCGGGCGTTTGAATGACGGCCCGTCCGTGACGAGCGTGTGATACTCGCCTTCCTCGCCACAGAGATCAAGGCCGGTGCGGTCGCGAACGCCGCGCAGATCGGCAATGGCGGCGTCATCCAACTCGCGGCCAACCCAGCCCGCCACGAGCCAGCGGGTGTTGACGCACGAGAAGATTATCTTGAATCCATTGGCCAGTTGTTGTTGGAGCAAGGCAAGCCGGTCACGACCCCACAGCGGCGTATGCACATTCATTCCCACCGGACGGCTGCGCTCACGAATCCAATTCGGACTTCCACCCACCTCTGCGATGTCGCCGGTGATGACGGTGCGAATGCCCATTTTATCCCGCAGTTCGCACAGCGCAGTTTCGTAACTTTTCTCGAACGGTTCGTTTAGGGACAAAATATAATGCGGCAGTGCCAGTGCTTGCGCCTGCATTTTGATGAAGACCGGCGGATGCGCCAAAAAATTCGGATTCAATGGCGCGAACGTGACGAGGCAACGGACGTCATAACCGTCCCGCCCGGCTTCATAAAGTGCCAGTGAACAATCCTTGCCTCCAGTCCAGAGCATCGCTGCGCTTTGCATGGGATAAGTGATTGCTCTATGGAAGCATCAGGCGACACCCGCTGCGGGTTCGCGCAGCCGGACAAAACGATTTTCCGCGAGGGCGAATGCCCCGAAGAGCAGCGCCGAATAGAGCAAATCGCCCAGCAACATATTTCGGAAGAAGGGAATGGCGGCAACATAACAATCAACTAACCCGGTCGTCGTCTTCGGATACAAATTTTCCATCGCCCAAACGCCGAAATTCGTCAGCACAAAAAATAATATCGCACTCGCGACGGCGGCAAACGCAATACGCTGCACCGAACGGCGGTGGCGCACCCAGAAACCGAGGCAGACCGTGAGCGCAAAGCTCCCATAAACCACCGGAGTGATCGCGTAAAATCCAAACACGAGGTCGCTCAAAAACAGTCCGGCCAGCGGCACGAGGAGTGCGGCGCGTTTGCTGGAGAATTGCGCGCCGCCAAAGAGCGCAATGGCAGCGATGGGCGTGAAGTTGGGTGGATGCGGAATCAATCGTGAAGCGGCAGCCGCCAAGATCATTGTTGCGAGCATGATGAATCGAGGTTTGTTCATATTTTTTCTTGCTGGTTGGTGGTTGGTTAACATGGTTTCAGTTTTTTTCAGGTAACAAATCGCAAAACCAAAAGCCTTTCGTGCGACGCGGGCTGGATGGGCAGACGTAGGACGAATTGGCATCGGTTGGATGCGTCACTTCGACAGGGCGGTAAATTTTCTCACCGATCTTGAACCGCACCGGCTGTTTGAAAACCGGCCCGGCGAACGCGAAGGAATGGAACTCGCCGTTTTCGCCACACGGATCCACTTCCGCCGGCAGCGACGCGATAAAATCCGCGTCAATGTTGCGGCCTACGGCGTCTTCGCCGAGATACGCATCGTTTGTGCAGCAGATGACCGAGCCGAAGCCGAGCGCGATGAATTCGCGGATCAATTCACGCGAATCAATTTTCCAGATCGGGAAAATTCCGCGCAGACCAACCTTCGCCAGGTTTTCCTCGCGCCAGCGTTTGAGGTCTTCGAGGAAAATGTCGCCGAACGCGCAGGCAGTCACGCTGCGTGACTTGTGTGCCAGCAGGCAGGCGGTCATTTTCTGCTGATACTCCTCGTTGGAACTGCGCTGGCTGACAAACACTTTCTCCAGCGGCAACCCGATGGCCTCGGCCTGCGCGTCGAGTAATTCCAGGCGCACGCCGTGCATCGAGACGCGCCGGAAATGCTCGTTGCACGTCGTCAACAGCGTGACCACTTCGTAGCGGTCGTCCTGCAAAATCCGGTTCAAAGCGAGCGCGGAATCTTTCCCGCCGCTCCAGCAAAAGACGATTTTTTCCTTCATATTTTGAATCCGATTCCTGTTAAATCTTTGTGGCGTGTAAATGTCATGGCAACGTCAAAATCTCCGGGCGCAACTGGCCGACAAACTGGCCCGGCAATTTGGGATCAATCGAGCCGGGCACAAACTTTTCCGAACTGACATGGCCGTCGCAAAAGACGACGTTCGCCTTTTGCGAATGGCGGAAATGGCCGTTGGGGTAATTGTTGGCACTGGAGTAATTTGTTTCCAAATTCAGGTAATACCATTCTTCGAGCATCGGGTTTACGGGCGAAGCGGGAGCTTGAAAATTGTTCACCTGTGCCGCATCGGCGAACAACGCGGTTTGAGCCGGTTGGCGAAGCCTTGAAACATTGATTGGCGGTTTTCCGGTTGCCGTGGAAAGGTAAAAATTGTAGCCATAACTGAACACCACGCTGTAAGCCTTCAGTTTGAATTGTGCGAGCGCATATCCCAACGAGGGACAGAGCCGCACGTCGCTGCCGTTGAGATACGGATACATCGCGCCATAGGACAGATCAAAGGGACGCTGGCCTTCCTGTCCCGGACCAATCCAGCCGAACCAGTAGATTGCGCCATGATTGGTCGGGGCAAAGACGTAACTGAAACAGTTCCCGCCGTTGTCGTCCCAATACAATTCCGCCGCGACTCCAAGCTGGCGCATATTGCTCATGCACTCCGCGCTTTGCGCGGACGACTTGCCTTGGCTTAAAACCGGCAGCAACATCGCCGCGAGAATCGCAATGATGGCCATGACGACGAGGAGTTCGATGAGTGTGAACGCATGACAGTGTTGAACTTTGGCCTGCTTCAGACGGAACGATTCAATGCAGTCGTGACAGATGCAGGCGCGGTTGCGGAGTTCGACCGGCACGCGCGCGAGCAATCCATCGGGAATTTCCACACGCGCGCACCAGCACGGGCCTTTGTAGGCGGACACCGTGCAAAGCTGACAGCCGTTGGGCTGATGGCACAACGGGCATTGGCCGGAATCAAACGGCGTCTGGATGGACGTCAGATTCATGGCCTGCTTGCGCTCACGCGGTAAAATGCCTTGTCTGCTGGCGGGTTTGTGTCCTCCAAAATCAGGTTGGTCGCGTTGCCGGGAGTTGCCGGGGAAACGTCTGTCCACAATTGGAAATCGGATGTGCGCTCCAAAGTGAAGAACCAGTCGTTCTGGCTGGAAAATTGCACCTGCCAGACCCCGTTGCTGAAAGCGCCGGTCAGATTTTGAATGGGCGGCGGCGGCAAGGTAATGACGAGGTTGTCCACCGTGCCGTGGGCAAGGAGCGAGTCGCCGAAGGTATCCCCGGCAGCGGAATAACTGCTGACCGCTACGGTATCAAGCCTGAAGTCGGTAATGGGACCGGCATAAACATTTGGCAACGAGGTGTAGATTTGGCCATTGGTCAAAACCTCGCCGCTGATGGTCGGTTCCCCGGCGACATGCGTGAGAATGATGTGATACGTTACGCCGATGGCCAGCGGCAGAGTGTCATAGGCAAAATAAAAATCACTCTCGTTTGTGGCTGTCACGGTCATGTCGGCCATTGTGGCGTCAATGGACGGCCCATAACCGCCATCGGGAAAATAATCGAACTCAAACAGGTTCGGCGTGCTGCCTATCGGACGAGAGAAGTTGGTGCTCGTGGCGTCGGAAAAATTAAGCAGCCCGACGGCCAGTTCAAAGGAGCCGGTGGCGCTGGCGTTACTCAATTGCAAATCGAACTCGACGCTGAAATCGTCATTGGTCGCAAGGATGGTTCCCAGCGGATGATAAAAATAGCTGTTGGCTTGGGACGAGTCCCAGGTGACGTCAAGATTTTGATTCGTGGAGTCCCACTGAAACAGGTTGGTATCGCCGAATATCTGCCAGCCGTCCTGCGACGGGTTATTGGTAAAATTTTCGGTGATGGTGGTTGCGTGGGCGGCGGACAGGACGAACAGGCCGGCAAACGCCAGCGAACGGATTTTTTTCATGGCTGATCTTTCATTTCTGTTCCGGGAATAAAAATCACGGAACGGTTTTAGTTGAGAGACCAGCGCGAAGCCTGAAAATAAAAAAACCTCCAGACTCCGGCAATACGGGGAATGAAGGCATCCTACGAATCCTGACGAAAAACAGTTCGTCAGGCTGGCCTCATCCTTCTCATTGACGGAGAAGTGACTCCGAAAATATTCGGAGTCCGACGAGCGCAATCAAACTGGTATCCTGACTTCGGCCTCAAACCTCACTCCCGCCTTCCCGAACTTTCGTTCAGTGGCATTGGGAGTTTGTAGCCGTTACAGTGGCGCAACCGTCCCGGATTCACACCGGGTTCCCTGACATTTGACCGCATTCAAAGCGAACACTCGTTCGCCAATTTCAAAGAACATGGAACTTTTATGATGCAAATGAAATTTTGACAAGAACATTCTGAAACAATGAAAAACCAAATTGAAGATTAAAATTACTCCAGGCCGGATTGGTTTTGTGTCACCGGGTAAAGTCACCTGAAATTTATCCAAATCAGAGCCATCCCATAGGAATTATGCTTAAAACCTTTGATTTTATTGGTCTTTGTGAATCTCATGGTTCAAAAAAACGGCTCATTCCATCCCACAGCATCCGAAAACACAGAAAACGCCCAATTTTCGAGGGTTTTGGCCGAATTCCTGTGGGATGGCTGTGTATCCAAATCACATCCGCAAAACACGTCAACGGCGTTTAGACTGTCCGGCTTTCCTGCTGCACGAAGGAAACCGGCCAGACAAATCGCCTCAAAATGAAACCTAGACGGCAGCGCAGTCAGCATCCGTTTCCAAAATCTCCGCAACTCCACAGCCGTTACGTTCGCTCCGATTTCAGAAACGGACGTTCACTGCGCCCATCATCATCCATTTTGATACGTTCAATTGAACATGATTTCTGGCTGCTTTCTGAAATGTGAAAGCTTTAATTTTTTGATGACAACATCTCCTAACGAAATCGTTAGAAAAAAAGTGGTGCGAAACGTGGCGGCAAAAAGCGGCAAAAGGCGGCAATGAATTTGCCGCCATTTGCTGCAATGGCGTGTGGAAATTTGCCGCTCTTTGCCGCCTTATGACACCGGCAGTTGCCGCCATTTGCCGCATTCGCGGCCTGATTTCATCTCACTTTAACTTTCACCTGCTCCTTACCACGGTTTTCCGCCACCGGGCTATGCTGTCCGGTGATGACCGAAACGGCACAACCAAAACGCGGCGGCAAGGCGTTCCACAGCATCCTGGAACCGCACTTTGATTTCATCCACCAGCAGCGCCAGCGGCGCAAGACATGGAAGGAAATTGCAAAGTCGTTGCTCACCGAAAAAGGCATCAATGTCACGCTCTACGCGCCGTATCGCTTTTACCGGCGCAAATTGAAACGCGCCGCAAAACCGAATTGGGAAAACGTGGAAAATAATTCCGAAGCCCACCCCGCCCGCCCCATCGCAGCGTCCAGCCGGCCGCAATCACATCCAGCGCCCTTGCCACAGCCAGTCCCGTTTAAGCAGCCAGACATCTCAACCATCAAAAAAGACCAGTTCACATGAATACCAACATCATCAAACGCATTCACATCAATCCCCAATCCAAAGGCAGCCTCGGCAAAAGTTTCGAGGCTGAATTTAGAACGGCATGGCTCGATTACCACGGCATCCACTGGAATGGTTCCGATCTCGATGACCGGCACCATTCTTTTGCCGACCGGCATCCCGAACAGGTGCAGTCCTTCAAGCTCGGCAGCGAGGATGAAAGCAAATCCACGATGCTCGGTTTGTTTCGTAATGTCTCGCGCAGCGACGCGCCGGTCCACGTCATTGATAGCCGGGCGCAGGCCGACGGTCTCATTGTTCAGGCGTTGGACTCGTTGCAGTTGCTCGAATCACTCGCCGCACAAGGCATTCGCTTCACGTTCTTCCTGTTTCCCAGCGAAGACACCGAGAGCATGAATAATCTGCTCGACCTGTTTTATTTCGCGGGCGACCGCGTGGATTATGTCATCGTCCACAATCCCGCCAAGGTGCGGACGAACCTCTTTAAGAAATCCAACATCGAAGCGGAGTTGAAAAGGTTTGGAGCCAGGGAAATCACTTTGCCGACGGTGACTTCGATCACCTTGCTGGCCATCAAACGCGCCGAGGCCAAGGCCGGACGCAAATTGAGCTTCGCGGAAGCAGCCACGCCCGGCACGCCGCATCTGGAATTGATGCTGGCTGGGGAAATGCAATGGGCGATGCAGCAGATGTTCCGACAATACGACTTGATTGCCGATTTGCTGGTGCCATCGGAACAGATGCCGGAGCTTGAATCGCAGTCCGAACCGGCAACGGAATCATCCCGGCCCAAACAACCGATGTTCAATTTGGGCGAATGACGTTATGGATTTGGATAAAGATGATTTGGCGATACTTTGCCGCGACCTGACGAAAGCGGAAGTGGACCGGGTTCACCGATTGATACATGAGTGGAACATCGGGCCGGAAGACAGTTTTCCGGTGCAACTGACATTGTTGACTCGCGCACAATTCAAGGCGGCGGCCAGTATCCCGCGCTCCATCGCCGACAGTAAGAAATGGCTGGAACTGCATCTGGCCGCATACCGGCAACAAACCGCCGCGCTCACCAACGATTTCGTGGGCATGGTGGACATCAAGCACGGCGAATTGAAAGACATCGTTGCCAAACACGCAGAGGTGGTGAAACGCGACGCGCTGTTCGTCAGCAACCGGCTGGTTGATGCCAATGACGTTGCTAAAAGCATTCAGAAGAACCTGCAAGCCGCCGCTGCCGAATGGAACCAATCCAAAGACGCTTTGGCACGGGAACGGCAGCGGTTTGAAAAAGTCTGCCAGAAATTAGATGATGCCATCAATCTTCGCGGCGTCCACTGGTGTATTATTGGCACGCTGGCGGCCTGTGTCGTCGCTCTGCTTATCGGCCATTATGTATGGCATCGCTGAAATGTGCCACTGAATGCCGGGGAATTCATCATGTTGCGCGCGAATCCGGTTTCGATTGTATGTCGCCGGTCGTCGCGTCAAGGTCGTTCCTCGGTATGCCCTCGGCTTCCACCTTGACCCGCCGCCCGGCTCCGGGGCTTTTGCGTTTAGGATTTCGCGCGGGGAGGAGTGTTTGCCGAAAAATTGTGGCGAAAAACCGTATCACCGGACGAGTCAAACACGCCGACGCAGATGAAGGAAACGGATAAACCGTCTGCTGATAGCGCAGCCTGAATGCCTATTTGTCCTGCAAAATCTGTTTGCGAGCCTGACTGATGATCTCGCCGACATCCACTTTCAGAACGTCACCCATCCGCAGCAAGGTGTCGAGAGTGGGGTTCCACGGATTCGTTTCCAAACTGCTAATCAACGACTGGCTCAAACCAGCCTTTTCCGCAAGAGCGTTGCCGGAAAGTCGCTGCCGCTTCCGTTCCTGGATAAGGAGCCGCACCACTTCAGCGCAGATTTCGTCTCGATGGCGGTCTTTTGACACGCCCTTGGTTGTAACCAACAATGGTGTTGACAACGCATATCATTAAAATGATAATCAGTCTCGCAAAGTGCGGTTTCCAGTCCGTTTGATTGAAAACTCGCCGGTCGAGAAAGTCAAAAACGCTTGTCGGAAGCTGGGTTTATGACAACAACGGTAAAAATTCTGATAGTGGACGATGAAATCCCTGTCGCCACGATGATGGCTTTCTTGCTGGTGCGAGCTGGCTGTGAAGCGAAGACAGCCCTGAACGCCGAGAAAGCCTTGCGACTGGCTCAAACGGAAGTGTTCGACTTAATCACTCTTGACGTTGAAATGCCCGGCCTTAATGGATTTGAGCTTTTTCAACGTCTGAAACAAATTCCCCAGGTCAAAGACACGCCCATAATTTTTGTGTCAGGCGCGGCCACCATTGAAAACCAGCAGCGCACCCTCGATCTTGGCGCGGCGGATTTCATTGAAAAGCCATTCGATACGCAGGATTTCCTTTCCCGCATTCTTTCACTTGTTGAAAAAGACGCGCCAGCATGACAAATTCATTCCAACAATTAAATTGGGAAGTGGATTTTTTGGGAAAGCGCGGGCGGAACGCCACGTTTGCGATTCAAGCGCCTTTTTTTGGCAAACGCTTTTTGGCAGCGGCCAGACGTTCACGCACGATTTCCAGATCGTCATTGCCATCGCAAAATTCGATTACCAGCTTGGCCAAGGCAATCAGATGTTCCACTTGGAAGCTCAATGGCCGTCCGCGCCGGCGGCACATTTCTTCCAGTTCCGCCCGCTGTTCTTCCGACATGCGAATGTTGTATTGGAGCGTTTTTTTGGCCACGCCCGAAGCCTGCCAGACCAGATTTTTGAACTCATGGGGAAAGATGATTGACAATGGGATGCAATGCTATCTAAATCGTCACACAGTCGTTTCCCGAAGTTTGCAAAAAACATCTGGATTTGTTGAGTCATTCTGTTAAAAAAGGCTACCAAGCCATAACCGGAAATTAAAAATGAAGAAATCCAATCGCTTCTACCGGCCTCTGTGCGGCTTTTTTGCCGCGTATCTGGCTTCACTGATGTTCGCATCGGCGCAACTCACCATCAACCCGCCAACTTTCCCGACCACCAACACGGTGGAGTTGACGTTGAGCGGCGCGGCCTCCACCAACGCGCACATTATTTTCTTCACGCCCGACCTGACCGCCAGCAGCATCGCCGCCTGGGATCGGCTGACTACCGGCACTGTCGGGCAGGTCACTTTTGATTTGACGAGGCCAACAAACGCCGACGCCTTCTTTGCGGCGGGTGTTGCGCCCATTGCCACGCCAACGGTGGCCACGCCCGTTTTCACGCCGGGCGGCGGCAGTTACCCCACGCCCACCAATGTTGTTGTCACCTGCGCGACCGCAGGCGCGGCGATTTATTACACGACGGACGGCAGCACGCCCACCACGGCGTCCACCTACATTTACAACGGCGGCAGCATTTATCTCTCCGCTATCACGACCCTCAAGGCTGCGGCATTCGCCACCGGCTACATTGACAGCGCGGTTGCCAGCGCGACCTACACCATCAACAGCCCGCCGACCGTTAACGCTGGTCCGCAACAAATCATCAGCAGTTCCCCGACCACGTTGCAAGGCACGGTCACGGACGATGGGTTGACTGGCAGTGGCACTCAATTTACCAACTGGACGGAAATCAGCGGGCCGGGCACGGTGACGTTTGGCAACTCGCATCAAACGAACACGACGGCCAGCTTCAGTGCTGATGGCATCTATGTATTGCAACTGGCAGCTAGTGACGGGCAATACACGAATACTAGCGATGTCACCATCGCGGTCAATCCGACCCTATCGGTTTCTCTGACTGCGCCGGCAGACGGTTCGGCCTACACCGTGCCGACGAACATTTTACTCCAAGCGACGGCCAGTTGCAGCAGCGGCAGCGTTACCCAGGTGTTGTTCTATGCCAACTCAACCCTGATTGGAACGGCGACCAGCGCGCCGTTCAGTTTTCAGTGGAAAAGTGTTTCATCAGGAACGCTGGCATTAAAAGCTGTGGCGCAAACCACCGACCCAAACAATTTCAGCCTGGCATCCGCTCTGGTCAACGTCAGTGTAAACTGGCCGACGAACGTGGGGCAGGTGACACTGGCGCAAACAGACTTGCAGGTTCCTGCCGCTGGTTTGCCCATTACCGTCAACCGGCAATATGACACGCGCTATGGGACGAGCGGCGGCTTTGGCTATAACTGGAAGCTGGATTACGAAAATATCAAGATTGCCGAATCCGGGCCCTTGGCGACCGGTTGGCAAGGCGCAATCAGCGGCGGGGGTCTTACCTATACCATTCAGCCGAGCGTCCAGCATCTCATCACCGTCACCTTGAGCGACGGTTCACAGTATTACTTTGTCGCGCAGTTGGTTTTTGACCAAGATGGCAGCCCTTCCGTCAACTCGTCATCAACGCCGGATGGTTACAACTCTTACACGGTGCATCTGGTTTGCACTCCGTTGGGACAAGGACAATTGAGCGTAGCCGCCCCGAATGATGGCAACGGCGACACCGTGGGGATGGACGACCAGTTGAGCGGCTGGACTCAACCGTTGACAGCGGCTTGGTTCGATAGCACCCCCTTTCCCACCGGGCAGAATTACGAACCGGACTTTTCGCAGTTCACCTTCACCGCGCCGGACGGGACAAAATACGGCTTCAATGGCGACGGAACCGTGGCCTCGAAAACCGACCGCAACGGCAACGCGCTTTCTTACAGTTCATCGGGCATTAGCAGCAGCACCGGGCGGCAAGTTGCGTTCACTCGCGACGGCAACAACCGCGTCACCGAAATTTATGACCCGATTGCCATTAACACGTCAGGTTCTCCCGTGTTGAAATACGCCTACGACAGCAGCGGCAATTTAACCAACGTGGCGCAGTTAGTTCAACGCAGTCCGGCGGTGTATGAAAATACCGGCTACGCTTACACCAACTCGGCATTCCCCAATAATCTCACTGCCACGACCGACCCGCGCGGCATTGTCTCGCAACGCTACGAATACGATTCAGAGGGGCGGTTGTATAAGCAGTATGATGCGCTGAACCGGGCGACTACTTACACATATAACACGGACAATCACCAGCAAACCATTACAGATCGAAATGGCAACCCCACCACGCAGACTTTTACCCCGTCAGGGCAATTGGCTGGTGTGCAGAACTCGGATGGAAAAGTAATCAGCTACGGCTATGATGCTCAAGGCAACAAAATTGCCGAAACGAATGCCTTGAATGAGACCACCACCTATGCTTACGATGCTAATGGACATTTAATCGGCCAAACCAATGCTTTGGACGCATCTGCGAGCGCCACTTACAACAATTTTGGCGAAGTATTGGTGTCTATTGACAACTTGGGGCACGGCACAACCAACACTTACGATGCCAACGGAAATCTAATCAGTGTCACCGATGCGCTGGGCATAGTCACCGCCTACGGCTACGATTCAGAGGGAAACCAGACCGCCATCACCAATGCTCTAGGGTTGCCGGAACAAGTAATCATTCAAAACGAATATGACCAATATGGCGACCTCACCAACACCGCGACGCTCGACGCTCAACTCACGAGCCTCAATCAAATCAGCAGCACTTACGACGACAACGGCAACAAACTGACCGAGACCAAGACACGCACCCTGGTCGGCGGCGGCAACGGCGCGGTGTTCACGCAATGGCAATACGATGCCGCCAACCGCGTGCTTCAGACGATTAACGCGGACGGCTACACCAACTCCGTCGTCTATAATGCCATCGGCAAACAGGCGGACACCGTTGACGCGCTTGGACGGACGAACCAATTTTTTTACGACTCTGTCGGAATGTTAACCAATGAGACGTTTCCAGACGGCACGTTTGAGAGCTACGCTTACGACGGAGATGGAAACCGCACCAATTTTGTAGATCGCTCCAGCAATCCCACCTCTTACACATATGACCCATTGGGACGTTTGACGCGGACAACTTATGCCGACGGCAGTGCCAGCGGCACGGTCTATGACCCGGCAGGTCGTTTTAGTTCCGAGACATTGGCATCAGTGCCGAACGGTGGAGGTATGTCACCGCCGCAAGTATCCACGATCACCGTCGTCCACTACAATTACGACGCCGGCGGAAGGCGCACCAACATGGTGAACGCACTCAATCAGGTCACGCAATTTGCCTACGACGCCAACGGCAATGAAACCACGATGGTGGATGCCATTGGTAACACGAATAGTTATGTATTTGACTTGCTAGATCGGAAAATCCAGGTGATTTACCCCGACAGCACCTACGAGTCCTACGGCTATGACGGTCTTGGCAACCGCGTTGCCGTCACCAATCAGGCCGACATCGTGACGCGCTCCGGTTACGACGCCTTGGGCAGATTGATTGCCGTCACCAATGCCTTTGGCGCGAGCCAGCAATTGGTGACACGGTATGTATATGATGAAGTCGGCAATCTCTTGCAACAGATTGATGCTCTAAATCACACCACCAAGTTTGAATACGACGGGCTGGGGCATCGGACGATACAAACCCTGCCCGGCAACCAAGTCGCCACGTCCGGCTACGATGCCGTGGGCAATCTGATTCGTTACACGAATTTTAACAACGTCGTAATCACCAACCAATATAACGCGCTGAACCTGCTGACAAACAAGAGTTCAATCAACGGCTACAAAGTTTTCTTCGCCTACTCGCCCACCGGCCAGCGCACCAATATGGTGGACGCCAGCGGAATGACCATTTACACATACGACAACCGCGACCGCTTGCAAACAAAGGCCACGCCCGAAGGGACGCTTACCTATACTTACGACGGTTTTGGTGATCTGTATCAAATCGTTTCTTCAACTGCCAATGGCACGCAATTGACATATCTCTACGATCCGTTAAATCGGGTGACCAATGTGGTTGACCGCTTTACGAATTCGACGACTTATAGTTACGATGCCGTTGGCAATCTACAAACACAAGTATTGCCCAACGGCGTCACTAACGCTTACTTTTACGACTCACTCAATCGGCTCACGAATCTGACATCCACGACCAGCAGCGGCACGATTGCCAATTTCGCCTATAAACTCGGCGCGGCGGGGAATCGCACGAACTTGGTTGAAACCGTCAACGGCACGAGTCGCACGAACGCTTGGATGTTACGAACTTTTTTGCCATCGTAAAAATTGCCGAACTGGCATCGTAGGATTTGTGGACGTTTGACCGCACTCCCATCGTAAATCGTAGCCGAATAGCCGCGCTCTGATCGTAAGGTTATGACGT
>JAJXXW010000056.1 GCA_021780905.1 bacterium | reverse complement strand
CAACCCGGAAAAGGCTCCACGGCTTCCTGTTCCGACCCGCGCTCTCGCGCCGGTGAGAACCAACCTCGCCCTCACACGCGCCACGCTGGCGCGCCCTGGGCGACGAAGGCTACTTGCGACCCATGATCCAAAGATGCGGCGGCGGGCGGCTCAAATTGAAAAAGGAGGCGTAGGCGTGGCCATTGAATACTACGATGCGAAGAATCCGCCGAAGAATAATCGGAATCACCCCCCGCCGGGCAACTGGCGGGAGTTTTTCGTTAATGGCGGAAGAAGACTTCCGTTTTCCGCGTCAAAAAGGGGTGTTTTGGGCAGGTCGGCGGGGCAGTGGTGGATTTTGCCTTCCGTAAAAATTTCGCAGATAGTTCCAAAGAGAGCAATCAATATGGCTTATCTTGACAATTTACAGCATCGTGGCAGCGTCATTTCATGGCTGTCACATTAAATGTTTCCCTGGAAGAAGAACAAAAAGGCTGGCTAAACTCTCGCCGGGAGGCGGGCGGGTTTTCAAGCGTAAGCGATTTTTTCCGCGCCCTGATCCGCGAGAAGCAGGAGCAGGAACAAGCGCAGCTTTTGGCGCAGTTCAAGGCCATGCACGTTGGCCGCCGTCAGCGTAACCGCACGAATGAGGGTGTTGGTTTCGTCCACCGCCACATGCGCCTTGTAGCCATAATGCGGCTGACCTTGTTTCACCGTGTAACCGGCGTCACCGTCACCACCGGTGGTATCGCCCTTCGCGGGCGCGCGGCGCGCGGCTGGCAACAGCGTCGCGTCCACCAGCGTGCAGGTTTTCAAAATCAAGCCCTTGGCCTGCAACTGCCGGTTGACCACTCCCAACAGCTTTTCGTGCAGGCCGGGTTCGCGCAGCCGCTGCCGGAAGCGCACCAGGGTCGTTTCATCCGGCACGGCGTCTTGCAAGCCCAAGCCAACGAGCGCCGCCAACTCAAACGGTCACTGACCAGTTCCTCGCACTGCGGATCGGACAAGCCGTAGCAATGCTGCAGCACACTCATCTTGAAAAGGATCAGCGGCGCGCACGGCGGACGCCCGGTGGTGGCCGGATACATCGCTTGCAACGCCTTTTCAATCGGCTGCCAATCCAGAGTTTGATCCAACCGCCCCAGAAACTCATTGGTCGGCGTGGCGATCATCAGGCTGTCCAGCAATCCCATTTGTGCGTTGGTCCTCGTTTGCATGATTCTCTGACGCCCAATCAAATCATCCGTTCAAAAGAGTTTTGCAGAGGTCTCACTCCATTGCCACGTCACAAATTTGCTTCATGCTCTCCACTGGAACGAGACGCTTCTTGGGTTTGATGACTTTTAACGGTTTGAAGTTCTCTGTCGGCAATCTTTGCAGGTAGCCAGCCTCACGCGCATAATTCAAAACATTATTCAAACATGGCATCGCGCCATTTACGGTGCTTGGCTCCACTTCTTTCAAGCGCTTTTCCCGAAACGCCATTAGCATCGGCTTGGTAATGTCATTGAGGCGAGTTTCGCCAAGATGCTTAACCCATGAATTCAAATGGACTGTTTTAGTTTTGATTGTCTCGACGCCCTTGTTTAGCGTTACGGAGCTGGTCAAGCATTCGGTTACATAGTCGCAAAATTTCGGCATCTGCCCCAAGACTGGCAACGAATTTTCCGCCCTTTGAACCTATAATTTCTCCTGTGCCGCAACTGCTTCCGCGACGGTTGTCACTGGATACGGGACTCCGTTTTCGTCCATTTTCAAAGGTATCTTGGTAACTTTTTTCTTGCCCGTGTTCGGGTCTTTTACGGTCATCTGGGCGTAAGACTTGCCGTTTCTTTCCCACAGGCCACGAATTTTTTATTTGCGCCCGTTCCTTACAGGCTGGTATTATAAATGCCGTGGAATTGAACTTTTGTCATTGTCTGGTTTGCTTGCGGTTTCAATCGGGTTCATACGATGAAACTAGCACAAAAACTATCACAAAGTCAAAATTTCCACGCGGCACTTCTGTAAGTGCTTGATAATCACGTTGCCCACGTGGCGGAATTGGCAGACGCGCTAGATTCAGGTTCTAGTGAGTAACATCATACAGGTTCAAGTCCTGTCGTGGGCACCACTCTTCGGTTTTTGACCCGGCGTGACACAGTGTGTCGGGCAGTGACTTTCCCCTTGTATTCACAGGTGTTTTATCGCTGGCAGACCCATTGATAACTGTGACAGGCAGTGACGGCAAAAGACCGTCTGGGACTAAAGTTTGTGCGTGTATTTGTGCGTCATGCTTTGTGGAAGGAACGGACAATTTCACGACCGCACCCCGCAGCGAGAACAAGGAAACATCCGCGTAAGTGTTCGCCGTCAGCCGGGGATCATTGTGGCGCATCAATTCCATCGCTTCACGTTGCGGCACACCGGCACGATGCAAGTTCGTGCAGAACGTATGCCGGAGCGAATGAAAATCCACTACTCGGCCTTGACTGTCAGTTTTTGAAATGCCAACGGCTTTCAAGTGAGCATTGAACGCAACGGAGTGCGGCATCAGCCCATCAAATACCAAATCACCGGCCTGTGCATTGGCCGGTCGAAATTGCAACAGCTCGGCGACGAGATCGGGATGCAGGGGCAGGCACGCCAGTTTGTGATTTTTACTGACGGAGGCACGCACCGTCACCGATGGCTTTTCCGCGCTTAAATTCATGTCGCCCCAACGGAGGGCTTTTAATTCGCCGTGCCGAATCCCGGTCAAAACCGCCATCAGATAAACAATGCGCCTTTTGCCCGCTACATTGAGCAAGGCTTGGATTTCGTCATCCGTGTAAGCGCGCCGGGCACGGACTTCCTTGCCGCGCGTTTCCGTCTTTTGCACCACGGCCAGCGGATTGGCGGCGATTCGCCCCTGCTTGGTCATCCAATTCAAAAGCCCTTTTGCGCTCGCCAGATATTCATTCAGCGTCTTGGCAGCTTTCTTGTGTTCGCTCCGCCACTTCACGAACGAGTCGGCGGTGACATCTTGTAATGAATGCCAGCCGCAATGTTCCATTAGCAGCACCAGCCGGTTTTCAAATTCAGCGATGTATTGAGCGTTTCGCCCCTTTGCCCGCAGATCGCCGATGAAATCTCTCAAGTGTTTCGTCAGCGACTCTTGAGCCGCATCCCGCATGGCTTTGGCTGGAATCAAACCGTTAAGCTCTTTTTCCCGTTCCTGCACCAACTGGCGCAATTTTTCTTGGGCTACCTGTTTGTCCGATACGCGCAACGGGACTTGCGAAATCCGGCGCTCACCATCCACGCGGATTTTTGCGGAATACAATCGTGATATTACCCGTTTGCCATCATGCCGTCGTTTGGGCCGATAAATGTAAGCAATCATATTTCTCCTTTCGATTAACTCGGTTGACTCAACTTTTGAAAATAGGTTTTGACCTGGCTTTCCAACATTCCAACGGCGCGGCCAATATGCCGTAGCGGCGGCAGTTCGCCGTTTTCCGCCCTGCGCCTCACCGTCCGCCTGCAGACACCGAAAATCTTTTCCAATTCCGGGAACCGTATCAGACGGTCGTTAAATTGATGCTCCGTTGACATACGACATCATTTCTCCCCCTTCAATTTCCAAGTCCGGTTTTCCTTGTCCCATTCCATTCCCTTGCGCAGCCGTTTCCGCAGCGCAGCGGCTTTTTCTGGCGATGTCATTGCCGCTTGCAATTCCTTCTGCATATAAATCCAGTCCTGTTGCAGGTTTTCCTTGTTGCCGCCGTAGTCCCGATATTTCACCTTCCGGCTGCCCTTGTCCTTCGGGTCTTGGTTCACAAATTCATCGGCTTCCTTTTCTTCTTTCGCACTGGTTGGCTCGTCTCCACCGCCTTCCCGCAACAGGCGTGTGCTTTCGAGGAAAGGTGTCTCGTTCGGGTCGTCCACAAACCCGACTTTACGTTTCATGTCCTCTGCCCACGCCTTGCATTCGCTGACGGACACGAGAATAAAGGGGCGTTCTTTGGCCATACGTTTCGCACCGAATGGCCGTGTTTCTTCATGGATGACGTAGAAGAAAAAGGCCGTCAATTTGCCTTCCTTGATACGTTTATGGACGCCCGCCCGCGACACTGGCACAAACATGATGACGCCGCCGCTCGAAAGCCCCACGTCCCCTTTGTAATGCTCGGCCAGAGTTTCAAACCATTCGCCGCATTCCTTGAAGGTTCCTTCCCGCCGATAGGCGCGGGTGCCAGGCGACGGCTCGCCAACAATGGGCAGCAATTCTTTCGGCACCTCAATGAATGGAAACTGAATGAACGGCATATAACCCACAGTAACAAAACGAATACTATTGTCAACCATAAAGTGAAAGATAGTTTGCCAGAAAACCGCCAGCAGCTTGGCAAGTCGCAACGGCACAAAAACGCCGGGACTCAACAATGCGATTGCTTGGGGGTCGTGTCCGGGGCAAGCAATCGCGGCGCGCCGCGCGGCGCAAGAGCGCAGAAGCAAACAAACTTGGCCAGTGACGCCCGATAGCACGGCGAGCGAGAAAGGTTCAGCCGGTCATCCGCCGAAGCCAGAGACGCCACCCTAAAAAGCTGCCTTCGTTTTTTTGCAGGAACGGGCGCGTTGAAGAATTCAACGGGCAACCGACCCGCCGCGCCGTCTCTCTGCTTCCGCTTCGGCAATCAGCGTTGCGAACGGAACTCCCAACGCCTCGGCGATGGCGTTGGCGGCGTCCAAACTTGGATTGCTCAATCCGTCCTCGATCTTTCCAATGTAGGTTTGATGAAGCCCGGCCTTTTGAGCAAGGGTCTGTTTGCTCAATTTCTTTGCTTCCCGGTGTCGTTGCAACACCAAGGCAAAAGCATCCGAGAATTCCAGTTTGCGGCGGCGCATTGCTTAACGCTGCAACGGGAACGCCTGCCGGATGGATAAGAATATATTCTTGCAATGGCGAAGGCATCAGTTAAAATAACCGCACCATGTCTTTACGGGGAAAAATATGATGGCTCGCGGGGTGACAACCATCAGGCAGCCGATTAACAGAAGCATCTCGTTAATCTGCCGCGCTTCTCGCGTGGCGTTACAATCCGTCCATCAAATCACGGCCACGAACGCCAAGAGCCTTGGCGATTCTCAAAAGGGCATCCACCGAGACGGTGCGATGGCCGTTTTCCAAGAGGGAAAGGAAGACGACCGACAGGCCGGTTTTTTCAGCCAGCTTTTCTTGCGTCATTTTCACCCGTTTGCGATGCGCGCGAACGGCGTCTCCCAAGATGCGGCGGTGTGTTGGAACGGAAGGCACGCTCAATACAAACAGGCCGAGCCGGAAAACAACATTTACTATAGTATAATTTTGTCTTGCAAGTTTTTGAGAAAAGTCATAGAAATGGACAAACATTTTAGAAAAGCAATTTTTGTGGCATGACGGGAAGCCGTCGGTTTATGAGCAGTAAAGCAAAAATTCTGGTGGTGGACGACCAAGTGGCCGTGACAGCGATGATAAGATTTTTGCTGGCACGAGCCGGTTGCGAAACGCAAGGGGCTTTGGATGCCGAGAAAGCCTTGCGACTGGCTCAAGCGCAGGTGTTTGATTTGATCACTCTTGACGTTGAAATGCCAGTTCTCAATGGTTTTGAACTGTTCAAGCGTTTGAAGGAAATTTCCCATCTGGCAGAAACGCCAATCGTATTTGTGGCAGGAAATGCCAGCATTGAAAATCAGCAACGCGGCCTTGACCTTGGCGCGGCGGATTTCATCGAAAAGCCATTTGAGGTGCAGGATTTCATTTCGCGGATTTTGTCTTGCATGAACCAGACTGCTTGCCACTAAAAAAATGAAATCAAATCTTCCAAGTGAGTTCTCGCACACGACATTTGAGGGCCTTCGCAATCTTTGCAAGGGTTTCGAGGGTAATCTTCTTTTCCGCCCGTTCGATGTCGCCAATGTAGTTCCGCGTGAGATCGGCCTTTTCCGCCAGTTGTTCCTGGCTCAAACGAGCTTTCTTCCGCTTGACGCGGACGGCTTCCCCCAAAATGCGGTAAATTTTGCGCGACGATGATTGCACGACTTCCCATGAAACCAGAATGGCAAAAACGAGCTACCAACCGGCAGTTGGTATTTACAATATTTTGTGCTTGCAATTTCGGGACGGATTTTGCAATAAATGATATGACGGCAGGTAAAACAGCGGTGCTAATCAAAAGCATGAGCACATGCACAGGGTCGTCCCCGCTTTCTTTTGATGCGCTTGGAACGGGCCAAGCCCGTCGTCAAATTTTCCCAATCTCGTCTTCTTTGGTGCGCAATTTATTTGAAATAAATGTGACTTTAACCGGATAAGAAAAAAGGAATCCATTATGAAAACTATCAATCGAAAAATCGTCACCCTCGCATTGACATTTCTTGCCTCAAATATCTTTGCTCAGCCGACACCGCCCGGCGGCGGCGGTGGTGGCACGAATAATCCACCGTCCGACCCACCTCCGGCACCCAATTATGGCACGAATTTGTGGATTGCCCGGAGCGGGATTTTGTTCAGCAACTTCGTGGGGACGATTTCAAATTCACCGGCAGCCGTGGAACTGGAAATTCAATCGAAAGCTAATTTACTGCAAAGCAACTGGAATTCCGAGGGCTTTGTTTTGGGTTCGACCGCCACCAACTGGACGCCCATGAGCGTCAGCCTTGCCGGGCGCACCAACAGCAGCCTTTTTTTCCGCGTGAGAAGTTGGATTGACAGTCAAAACGTGGGTATCCCGGATTGGTGGCAGATTTTATACTTTGGAGCCGTCGGCATCAACCCTTATTCCGATCCCGAAGGGGACGGTTGGACAGTCCTTCAGTTATACATTGCTGGTTTGAATCCCACCAACCACTACGCGCCTCCCACCGTGCAGGGCGTTTATGTCGGTTCGGGAAGTTCCGGGAATGACGTTCTCAACTGGATTCCGCCGCAGGTCACTCCCAGCAGTTTCACCGTTCAGGAGAACACTGGCAGCGGCTGGCAAACGATAGCGACCGTGGCGGGCAACGTCAGTTCGTTCACGGTGTCCAATCCGCCCGCCAACTCTTCCTTTCAAATCAGCGCAAATTATCCGAACGCTTCGTCGGCCTACACTTCTGCCGGGAGTCCAAGCAATGTCAACCCCCTCTTGACGCTACCCGCCACCGTCGCCGCCGGGCCAAATGGACGGTTGTTTCTTTTGACGGCCACGCCGTCAACCACCGTAACCGGACTGGTGGTGACTGCCTCACCCGACCCCAACGACGATTTTCCCAAAGACGGGATTGACAGCGTTGCGTCCCAATACCCCTACACTGACTTCTCTACGAGGAACTACGCTGTCGGCGCGACCCTGAATGCCAGCGTTTTGCAAAGCGCACCGCTGGAGATAAGCACGAATTTTGCACCAATTTACGGCTGGTATGATTTTTCCATCCAGGCTTTGGGGACAAACGGAACCACAGGCAATACCGTGCAGCCGGTTTGGTGGGCGGATGCCACGCCCTTCCTCGATGGGCGGCAGCACCTGCTGGACAATCTGAATTTTGCGTTGCGCGCCGCTTCCGTCTCGCAGTCGTTTGACTTTTATTTTCCAGCAAATCTTTATTATAGTGCGGGAGAGTGTTACGGCATTTTCCCAAATTACACTACCGCCGGATTCAGTTGGGCGTATGGAAACTACGATGATGTCTTGCATCGGAATGACTTTTTAGACCCGTTTCTGCCGTTTGAGAACGATTCAGTGTTGCGCGCATTTTGTTTCGACACCAATCAGTTTGATGCCTACGGCAATCCGCTCGATGTCGGCTATGGCGGCGATTTCACTCAACTGCCCACGATGAACACATGGAATTATTATTTCAATGCGTTGGCCTACGTCCAGTCGGGCAGCACTAACATTCCTGCTCGGCAGCTTGATTCCACCACGACGCAGTATATTTTTTACGGGCCTGCCGACGATGACAATGATGTTCCCGACCTCGGCATGACGTGGGATCAAACCATCCCCGGCTGGCGGCTCAATTCCAATCTGCGCAACGTATATGGCTTGCAGATTCTCTCGGTGATTTGCGTGAAGGCGTCGCCAACACCAGAGCCGCTGACTTATTATGTCGCTTCGCCGGGAGGCGTCATCCCGGAAATGGGAACCACCAACAATCCGGGCAGCAGCTGGCTTTACGTTGAGACTCAAAATCCGGTTTTCCAAAAAACCGGCTTCCATTTTGTGCCGGAAGCTTACGCCAGCGCCGCGTTGACCGGTCCCGGCTTTGCTGAATGGACGGGTGTTCCCAACACCAACAGTCTGTTGGCCAGCGTTGGCAATCAATCATTCTTCTACTTGTGGACGCAACTGACCGTTTCCAATGCCAATCCGGGCACGGTTTCCTACTTGGAGGATTATTTCGACAAGGCTTATCAAATTGACACCAACGGAGTCGTGACGACCAACCAAACCGGCGTGCTTTCAGAATACGGCGATTTCTTTCCGACTGCGCCGGGGCCGGTCGCACTGACGACGAAACCGGATTTGGCGACAGGCCAGACTTGCACGGGCATTGTGCAGGTCATCTCACTGGCTCTGGACGCCAACAATGACGGCACGGTTGACCCGACATTTTACGGCTCTGATTATACCAGTTCCAGCAAGCCCTATGTCTTTTGGGTAAACAACAATTATGACCGCTATGCGCCCGATGCAGATGACGGAACCAACTACATGGACGACGTGCAGAATGCCGGTTGCCCTTACACTCCGAACACTTCCACGCCGGATTGTAATTATCGTGATTCTTACGGGAACCGCGTCATTCCCTGCACGCGGGATTTGGAGGATTTCACGCGGCTGTGGGTCTGTGGCGTCAATTCCAATTTGCTGGCCGCTTTGCCGCCCGGCGGCACTGTAACTTTGAGTTGGAGTAGTGTCTCCGGCAACCCGACCATTGACCTGTTTCAAGCCGTTGACCCGGACGGCGGTATGGGCTACCTCACCAATGAAACCGTCGCCGCGCAGCAGATTGATCCCGTCTATTCCGCTTATGTGGGAAGGGTTGGTCCGGGTCAGAGTGTTCAACTCAACTCCAGCTACTTTAGTGGATGGGCAGGCAATCACTTCATCTGGTGTGGCGTGACAAATGGCAGCGGTGCATTGAATCTGACCGTTGCCGACGCGGGCGGTAACACGCTGGCGCAGAGCACGGTCTATATTCAGCTTGTGGACATTAAACAAATGTATGAACGCTGGACGGTTGGCGACAATCCGCCCAATTCGCCGCTCAATGTGCCGGTTCTGGCGGGTGAGGGGTTGCCACAACCGTTTTATTACGCGAGCCAAGCCCCCGCTGGCACACCCTACATTTTATTTGTGCATGGTTGGAATATGGAAACATGGGAAAAAGACCGCTTTGCTGAAACTGCTTTCAAACGGCTTTACTGGCAGGGCTATCACGGACGGTTTGGGGAATTTCGCTGGCCGACAAGTTATGGATTCACCGGCGATTTCGGCCAGCTAATTACCGACCCGCAGGAGAAGGACAATTTTGACAACAGCGAATACTGCGCATGGCAATCTGGAACCGGGCTGCTAAATTTGCTGACGAGCCTCAACGCAAAATATCCCGGCCAAATTTATGTTTTGGCGCACAGCATGGGCAACATCGTGACCGGCGAGGCATTGCGTCTGGCTGGAAACAATCAGGTGGTCAACACCTATGTAGCGAGCCAGGCTGCGGTGACAGCGCACACCTACGATGAGACGGTTCCCAATTACTCGTTCAACGTGACCATCGGCGGCATTCAGTTCAATTTCGGTCCGACAACTCCAAATATCTACGGGGACTGGTTCACCGGCGATAATGGTGGCGGCGCGGGAAGGGCTGTCAGCTTTTTCAACGCCAACGATTATGCGTTGAGCCAGTTGCACTGGCAGCTTGATCAGTTGTTTAAGCCCGACATTCTCGTGACTGAAAATGGCGCGCTTTGGAATTATGAATACAGCGGCAGCACGAACGACCCGCCGCCGTGGAACAACTTTTTCAAAACCAATGACGTCACCAACGCGAGGGTAAATTTCGACATCGTGAACAGTTTAGCCAACCGTTACGAGGTCATGTCCTACGCCGCACAAGCCTACACCACGGCTTTGGGCGCGACGCCTGGTGTTCACAATGTCGCTGCAAATGTTAATTTGACGACCTTATGGCCGTCGCCTGACCCGCTCAACAACAATTATGCCTCTCACTTCTTCCACAGTGCAGAATTTCGCGGTGACACCGTATGGGAGTGGAATTATTGGAACACGTTGTTGTTTTCTACGACGTTAGGCTTTAACCTCAATCAATGAATGTTCGACGTTCCATCATTTGGTTTGTCGTCATCGTCGCGGTGCTGATTGCACTGGTGTTCTGGCTTGGAAGAAAGAAGCCGGTGGAGACGCCGCTGGCCGTCTCGTCGGGAACCAATATTACGCTGTCAGCGGCTACCGTGCCGAGTGCATCAGTGAGCGCGACGGTTCAGACCAATGCGCCACCGGCACAGGTTGCATCCAGCGGCGCACCGGCTGTCACTACCCCAGCGCCACAAGACAAGGTAGCGGCGCTTAAAGAAATCCTGCAAGCGAACGACGCCGACATCGTGTTTTATGGGCGGCTGGAAGATCAGTCTGGTAACGCCGTGAGTGGCGCTGCCGTCAATTTCGGCATCCAATATGAGAATCCAAACGCCAGGGGCGTTCAATACGGGCAGGTGGTGTCCGACGGCAATGGTTTTTTCACCATATCAGGCTACAAGGGCGCGAACTTGACCATCACGCCCAAGAAGGCGGGCTATGCGCTGTCCACGACCGGCACAACGTTCCGCTACTCGCAATTACAGCCGGGGTATTTTGTCCCCGATGCCAACAACCCGGTCGTGATAAAAATGTGGAAGCTGCAAGGGGCGGAGCCGCTGGTGGAAATCAACAAAACATTCAAACTCCCCTACACGGGTGAGCCAACCTTTTTTGATTTGGTGACGGGGAGTATTGTTCCCACTGGTGGAGACTTGGAAGTCATCGTGACACGCGCACCGGGCGTTATTACGCAACGGAATCATGGTGATTGGTCAATCAAGCTTGTGCCTATTAATGGCGGAATCATGGAGTCGGATTATCAGACGGCCCAAGTGACCTTTGAAGCTCCGGCAGACGGCTACCGGGATAGCTATTTTGTGCAGATGAGCCGTGACGATCCGGGCTGGTTTGATAACATCCAAAAAGTTTTTTTCCTGATGAGCAGAAACGGGCAGGTTTATAGCAAACTCTCGTTGAATTTTGAAATTAACGATGACCCGAATGGCACGATGTGGTTTCAGTTCAAAGGTGTAGCGAGCACCAACGGTTCACGCAATTGGGAGGCGACTGCGCCGCAATAAAACGATTCACCCGTAGCAGATGTGAAGCCATGAAACAGCCGTTCGAGACCAAGTGTATTTGCGGATTTGTTCGGACAAAAAAGTTTTATTTGCCCTTCTGTTTGGCGATTGCAGCGGTTCTTTTATGGATTGGCATTGATTTATGGAGACGGTGGAAAATGGCGGCTTTAATAATTGGCATTTTGATCACGGTGCTGGGAGGATGCAGAGATGTGAGATTGTTTAAGGCTAATTGAAATCAAACGATATAATCTGGAGGACGAAAACTCAATTCATACCCATGTGCTGCACATCACCAAACATCGGCTTAATGTGAATGTCTCGCGTTCGTCTTGCCTGCATCCGCTGGCAAAAAATCGTCGGGTAAGGAAGCGGCATTGCTGCCGCTCCCTCCCCTAAGAACCGGACATGATGGTTTCCTCTCATCCGGCTCAAGCCACTTCAAAGCTCCGCGCGAGCGGAGCCGGTTTCACTACGGTTTTATTCCGGCCTCATGGCGATGGATGCCCATACGTTTGAAGAATGCACGGTCTTCAAAGTAATCGCGCCAGCGAGGATCAAACGGATTGGCTTCCGATTTGACCTTTACGTATCGCCGAATGCGGGTTTCAGTCGGGTCCACCAACCGGAACAGTTTCGGCTTTCCGTCCGGTTTCCTTTCACCGGAGTCTGCCGCGAACGTGCGGCGCTTCCTGCCCAACCGGTGCCAGTATCGCTTGGCGATCCAGTCCACTGATTGGTCGGAGTGCCGACGTTTGGCCCAATACCAGAGACGCTGCCAGATAACCATCTCCGCTTTTCGGAATGCCTGTGCTGCCGTGATATGGCGATGATAATTTGTCCAGCCCCGGATGACCGGGTTGAGCAACTTGATCAAAAACTTCTGTTCAACCGCTTTATTCCGGCGAATCGTCGCCCGGACTTTCTCCAAGAATGCGTGCATGTTTTTCTTGGACGGTTTTATCAGAAGCTTGCCGTCATACTTTCGGAGGTGCATTCCGAGGAAGTCGAACCCTTGCTCAATGTGCGTGACGCAGGTTTTCTCTGGCGAGAGCTGCAAGCCCCGGTCGTGCAGAAACTGCTCGACCAGTGGCTTGACTTCATTTTCCAGCAACTCCTTGGTCGCGCCGGTGATGATGAAGTCATCCGCATATCTTACGAGGTTCACCTTGGGATGGTGCCGCTGCCCATTGAGTATCTTCACGCGGAAGTGCTCGTTGAGCCGTTGCTCCAATCCGTCCAGTGTCAGGTTGGCCAGCACGGGGGAAATAATCCCGCCCTGTGGCGTGCCTGCCTCTGTGGGGAAGAGGATTCGATTTTCCACAAACCCCGCCTTCAACCATTTTCGCAATATCACCTTGTCCGTGGGAATATGCCGGAGCATCCATTCGTGACTGATGTTATCAAAACATCCACGAATGTCCCCTTCTAGTACCCACGTGGCGCTGGTCTTACGACACAGTGCCAAGCGACACATCTCAATGGCATCAGCGGTGGATCGTTTGGGGCGAAAACCGTAGGAATTCAGGTCGCCGGCAGTCTCGGCAATGGGTTCCAGTGCCAGCAAGTACACGGCTTCCATGGCTCTGTCCTTCATCGTCGGAATGCCCAGCGGTCTGGTTTTCCCGTTGGCTTTCGGTATATGCACACGCCGCAGCGGAAGCGGTTGATAACCGTGCTGCCGCAACGTGCTGATGGCTTTATATCTGGTCGCCGGGGTTCCCCAAACTTTACCATCCACCCCCGACGTTCGCTTGCCTTGATTTTCCGTCACTCGTTTCACGGCCAAGGCACGACCGGAGAACGAGTGGGTCAGCAGCCGTTGCAGGGCTTTCACCCTGCCCCAGCGACCTTCCCGTGTAGCCTTGACGATACGCGCTTGCAACCTCCTGACGTGGCGTTCACACTGAGGCCAGTTCAACTGTTCCCAGGCTTCCGTTTGGCCGGAGGATGCACACGCAGATTGCTCTGTGTTCATTTGCGATTTCCTCCTACGAAGGTTTTGCCAGTTTTCTCGTCACGTATGACCAGCTGGAAGTCTGCCCGTTTGCACGGCGGAGCAATGTTGCAGCCCCTATTCGTTTCATTACAAAACGACGTTCGCTTTTTCCAGCATCCTCTGCCCGGCATCCCCGCAGCGCACCTTGCGATGACGCCTGCCTCAATAAGGCGGAATGACGGGTTTAACCTGTTCCGCTCCGATGACACGAATGAGTTAGTCCCTGTCTCTACTCCGGCAGTCATAATGTTCGCGTGCCCCAAGTCTTGATGAGGCAACCAACTGCGTGCCTTTTGGCCAGAGCCTGTCAGCGTCTTTGGCTCCTTGAGATTTGACGGAGTTTGTAACAGTTCACTTGCGTTGGGCCTGTCATTCAGCCTTACCCTCTGACCACCGTTGACGCTGGCAGTCACGGAGACAACCTCGCGGCCATCTCCTCGTCCCCATGGACGGAAGTATGTTGTCTCGGCAGCTTTCGACCCGACCGTTACCAGTCGCGCCGATGCCGATAGGCTAGTGTGGACGAAACCACACGTTCGTCTTATGTCATTTAACATATCGAACCATCATCCGAGCAGTATCAGTTCGCACATAGACACCATCTCCTAACGAAATCGTTCGGAAAAAACGCGGCTCGAAACCAAGCGGCAAAAAGCGGCAAAGGGCGGCAATGAATTTGTCGCAATTTGTCGCTTTAACTTGCCGCCTTTTGTCGCCTTTTGCCGCTTCTAAATCCATTTGCCACATTCGGATTTTAAGCCAATAGCCCCGTTTGAAATCATTCCGTTAGCATCCGAATTGGATGCTTGCAAGTGGGACGCCCCACCCCTACGGAAAATCGTAGTTTTTCGGCTATGCACCGCATGGCACGGAAAATTGTGTTGAAATGCGTTGATGGTTTCAACGCCGTTCAACGAAATTCAACAGGGTGATTCAACGCTTTTCAACATCCTGGCTCCGCTTGGTGATTTTAGACGGGACGCTATTCTCCTTGCGAGGCAAGCGGGCGGGCGTAACACCGGAGCGACCAAGCTGGCGACTGTGATACACACAGCGATGATGCTGGTGCAAAACAGCAAATTTACCGTCAGACATCTTCCCTAAGCACAGCTTGAGGGCACGACCACAGACGCGAATGTTGCGCGAAATTTGCGCAACCGTTGCGTAACAAGTTCATGCGATTAAACACTATTCAATACGGCTCAACTTTAGCCGTTTATGCCGTTGGAATCATCCACCAAACCACATCGAGGATAAACGCAAGGAAGTGGCGAAAAGAAAAAATTAGTTAAGGCACGCGTGACCCCTTGTTAAAACACGGTTTTTACGGCTCGCCAAAATCTCGCCGAATGTTGCGCGAAATGCTTCGCTTGATGCCAACCGTCCGTTGACACCCTGTTGCCTCGGATGTTGCCTCGCTTGGTGACAACCGTGTTGCTTTCAATGGTGCGAACTTTGTTACTTCGGATGTTGCCTTGCGTGATTACCACCCTGTTGCTAACCGTGTTGCCCCGCTGCTGCTAACCGTGCTGCCAACCGAAAAAAACTTGCTTCTATGGTGGTGTCTCTGGCTTGTCAGGGCGGCGTCCGAACCTTTGCGGCTGCGTGTGGCTGGCGAACGTCGCTGGCCAAGTTTGTTTGCTTCTGCGCTCTTGCGCCGCGCGGCGCATCGTGATTGTCTGCCCCTCGTTACGACCCTCAGACAATCACGGTTATGCCGATCACGGCTTTGGGGTATTTCCTGGCTTCAGGCTGTCATTGAATTCTTTGGCTTCTTCTGGACTCATCATTGCCACTTTAGCAATGCGTGGTCCGCGCGACGTGAATGCAGAGTTTTCTTTTGGGGGCGGCGTGTCATTGCCCGCCGGCGCTGGCGTGGCCGGCGTGGGTTTTGCGGCCACGGCTGGCGCACTTTGAGGCGTGGCCGGGATATTTGCGGCTGGTGCGGTTTTCACCCGTTTCCGCCGTTTGCGCGATTTCCCGCCTTCCAGGACAATGCGGCCGTATTCGGCCACACGCGCCCGGCTGGTCTTGACGCCATGTTGTTGCAGCAATTCAGCAATGGCTGCATAGGGCACAGTTTGCTTGCGTAATTCCACGATGGAATCATGGACGGGCTTCAAACCGTTGAACGGGCCGCGATGCGGAACAGGCCGGAACTCTTGAACCGCCTTGCGGAGCGATTCAAGATCGGGCATTGGTGTGGTTGGTGTATTCATAATTTTTGAATGTCATGGTTGAGATTTGAGGCGAGTCGTCTCGCCAGTTTCCGGCGCGGACATGGCGCGTTCGCATCCGGCGCAGGGCAAGTTGTCTTGCGAGTCATCCACCCGGCCATCCGGCGGCATTGCCGTTGCCACTGTCCGGCCATTGCCGGGACGTTGCGCGGACATGACGCGAGATATTTCGCCGGTTGTCTTGCCGGATGTTGCGCGGCCATCGCGTGACCGTCTCGCGGGACTCCGCGCGGCCAGCGGCGAGAATTTGGCGAGCCGTAAAAACCTTGCTTTGACAAGGGGTAAGGCGTGCGTCGTATAAAATTTCATTTCTGCGGCATACGCTTGGCCTGCTTCTTGTGAATTGTTGCACACGATTTTTCGCGCCTCGTGAACATGACTGCGCAATTTGGCGGTGGAATTCGTGACACTGATTTGAAGTGCGCTTGCACCTGCCTTTTGGTGGGCACATTGGCCACGGTCGAATTGTTGCGGATGGAAAGTTGTCATGGTTTTAGTCCGTTGATTTGTCGTCAACGCTCCATGTCTGCTCAACCTCGATGTCAACGATTGGCGGTTCCGGTTGCCTCGGTGGTTGCGCCATGATGATGACGGCGGGAATGACCGTGGTTGAATTTCCTTTCAACCGTTTCCGCAAGCCGCCGCTGAAAACCCAAGCGATGGCCAGCAGCGCCAACCAGACAAACACCAGGTAAAGATAAACGCCGTAGTTTTCAATCAGGCCGTTTAGCGTGTTGAAAATGGGATTGAGCAATTCAGCGGGATTTAGGTTCATGGTTCGTCCTCCGTTTTCATTTCATTGGTGTCGCACCCAAATCGCAGCCGTGGCGGTTGCCAGCCTCGCCAGCACGTTTTTCCAAAGCGGTGATCTTTTCCGACCCGAATCCCCGGCCTGTAGGCGCGTTAAATTCGATTGCAGCGCTCATGTGCCATGTCGGGTTAAAATTCATGGTGAGATGTTCGTTGAAAAATCACTCCGCCGTCTTGATGATGGCGAGGATTGCGGCCTTGAGTGGGGCGGGAAGTTTTTCCCAAGCGGTGACTACTTGAGACAGTTCGGGGCTTAACGGGACTGAAATTTGTGTGTCTCTTTGTGCGCACCCATCCGAATTCCCCAATGAATCAGATGTTTTTCGCAGGTTCAAGTCCTGTCGTGGGCACCACTCCACCAGTTTGACTGGTGACAAGCAACAGAGACCACGGTTTGAGGCAATAACCACGGGCTTTTTTGCAATCGAGGACAAGGTTCGAGCCAAAGACTTCTTGGGCAAGAACCCGCTTCTCTTGAAGAGAACCCGAAACAGCGATTTCACCCGCGTTTTTAGCGGTTAAAATCCATTTCTGGAACGGTTCGAGCCAATCGGCTCGGCCTTTCAAAAGCGCGTTGCTTTGATCCTCCAGAGATTTCTTCTGGCTCATTCCTTTGGCCTTCTCCGCGACATACGTTTCGCGGTCAATCATCCCGTCCAAAAATGAGTCCAGAAGCGTTTGGAGACGAAGATTGATCTTTTCAATCTCCCCGCGCTTTTGGTCGGCCAAGTGCCGTGCCGATTGTGCGCCCCGCTGCTTTTCCTCCTTAACCCGTGCCAGCATTTCCTCCGCCCAATCCGCCCGCAGCGAATACGGCTTTAGCAGGTCTGAAATTTCTTTGTTCAGGTCTTCTTCGCGAACATAGGGCTGCAAGCACCAAACCGTAGAGCGGCTTTTTTTGGTGCAACGGTAGTAGGTGTGGCCTTTCTGAACTTCGGCGGTGATGGCACCGCCACAGGTCGCGCAATGGAGCAATCCAAGAAAAGGCTTGGGTTTGACCGGCGTGTGATTGGGCGACCATTTGTAGCGGCTTTTCAAGACCGCCTGGGCTTGATCAAAAAGCTGCTTGGAAATGATGGCCTCATGCGCTCCTTCATAAACCTCGCCGGCATAGCGAAAATGCCCGTAGTAGATGGGGTTTGAAAGAATTTTGGTGACACCTCCGCGTGACAACAATTTCCCATGACGGCTGTGAACATTTTGATTCGCGAAAAAGTGGCGCAAATCGTCCAGAGTCACCTCGCCAGAGGCATACCGCGTAAACGCCTCCTTGACCAGTGGCGCACGCTCACGGTCAACAATAATACGTTTAGTGCGGTAATCATTCAAATAGCCTAACGGCGCAAGGCAGGGAAATTCGCCGCGCCGGACTTTTTCGCGCAAGCCGCGCTTGGTGTTTTCGGAAAGCGAATCCACAAAATATTTACTGAAACCAAAGTCATTGTGGAGCATGAGCTTTCCTTGCGGCGTGTTTTCAAACCACGAACGAGGGAATTTGAGCGTCTTGATTTTGTTGGTATCCAGCATGTAGATGATCCGTCCGCCGTCCACGCTGTTGCGGGCAAGGCGGTCGGGATGCCAGGCGAGGATTCCTTGAGTCTCTCCGGCCTCTATGCGCTCCAACATCGCATTGAAAATCGGTCTGCCGGGTGTCTTGGCAGACTGTTTTTCAATCAACTCGTCCGCAATGATGATTTTTTCGCGCGCGGCAAACTCGCGCAATTCATTGATTTGCGCGTCAATGGAGAGGACTTGCTTGTCCTCGACATCGGTGGACTTGCGGGCATAGAGAAATAATTTTGTCATAATGGCACGCTTTCATCATACACCCATATACCTACGGGGGCAAGTATAAGGAAAAACATAAATTATTTCTCCCCGCGATACTTCGCCCATCGCGCCTCAATGGCGAGTTTGCCAATGCGAGAACGCTCCTTCGCGGACAATTTCTTTGCCCGGGCAAACCCACCTTTTGAAGCGCCAAGTTTGCCGAGCGCAACCGCCGCCGGATTTTTCTTTTTCTTTGATGTTGGAGGCATAGGTGAAAAATATAATGTGAGTCACCAGTAGTGTAGCAAATAATTTTTGTGCGGGCTACGCACATGGAAATCGCAACTCGTTTGTCCTCGATTGCAAAAAAGCCCGTGGTTATTGCCTCAAACCGTGGTCTCTGTTGCTTGTCACCAGTCAAACTGGTGGAGTGGTGCCTCTCTTTACTGCGGCTCGAACTTTTTTTCAAGGACAAAGCTCGTTGTGAGAGCGCATTTTGTAGTCCGCACCCCTATCCCCACACCTGTCCCCATGGTGGGGATACCCTGTAATTTCAAAACCCCCTTTGTTCACTCGTGTTTTCGTTGGTTTCGCCGTCAGGCTCCACCCCCGAATACGGTCGGATTTCAACGGCTCGCGCGGCAACTCACATCACTGCCGCGCTCGCCGAAAACCTCCCTCCTCGCTCACGCGAACACGAGTTCAGCGCCGGACGGGTTGGGATTTTCTTTGAAAATAAACTTTTCTTCCTGAAGAGAAAATATTTGCACGTTCATTTGATGTCCTGGACGACATTATATTTTCTCAAATCTGACACAACTTCATTTTGCACTTCACCAAATAAAACCTCGGTTTGAAAATGATACGGACGGAATTCGCCGGCTTCTCCTCTCCATCCCACTTGGCTTTTGGCGACGATGGTGATGGCGCTCTTGGGTGATATGTCGGTGAGTTCACCCCGAAAGTTGGGAATTAGCGTGTTAATGCCCGTTACCTCGGTTGCACGAAAAATGTTTCCTCGGGCGTCAGAGAGATTGAACGTGCGATAAAAATCGGGATTAATCGCGACCCCATAAATTGTTGATTTGCTAGTGTTGGAGATTACAAACGTCATCGTCGCGTAGCCATAACGCCCGTCACCGGGAGTAACATTCAGTGAATCAACACGAGCCTCTAAATCGCCGAATTGTTTCGGCGGCGGTGGCGTGGTCACGCCCGCCAAATCATTCGCCGGCGCGGGCTGGGACAAAAATTGCTGAACGGTTTCGTCGGCCTTGAATTTCGCCTTGGCCGCGCCAACCACCTCGGCGGTTTCCGTGGTGATGACTTTTACGGTGAGATTGATGTTGCAGCCAATCGGAATGATGTTGCCGATGACCAGCGCGTCCACGCCGGCAAACTTGCCGAGTTGCTTGGCGTTGTCCGGGTCAACTAAGCCGGTGGCCGTTAATTTGTGTTCCGCCAGAATGCTTTTCAAGTTGGCGCGATCCAAAACCGCGAAGTCGCGTTTGGTCATCACGAAATCCACCGTCAACTGCTCGGCGATGTATTTGCCAAGCTCGCTCGACCCGCCCTGCAAATCGGTAAAATCCAGCACGGTTACTTTCTTGTTCCCGTTGGCTTTGATTTTGGCCGCAAGGTCTTCGGTCAGCTTGGTCAATTCGCCGTCCATGTCCTGTGCGCGGGCGATGAGACTGCACAAAAGAACGCACAGGGAAACGGCGACAAGACGGTGTGATTTCATACGGGTTAAAAGTTCAAAACCATTTTGGTATCGGCGTCAATTTGTTTGATGAGGCGTTCTTCGGCGGTGGCGTTCGCGACTTCCTTGGTGAAGCCCGGCCCATATGCCGTGAATGTCCATGTCTTGCCATCACCCTGGCCGGATACCGGCATGACGGTCACATCGAGCCTTAGCGTGGCGGTGATGCCGTTCTTGTAGCTTTGGAGAACTTTTTCCGAAACCCATTTGACGATGGATTCGGTGCCTTCATTGCTTTCGAGCTTGGCGACAAGCTCACTGTCAAAATCTGTGATGTATGACATGGAAGTTTTATTTTTTTTTTTAACTGATAAAATTCGACCTTTTCGCGTGCGTTCGTGAGACGCCCGCACTTTCGGAATGGCATCCGTAGTCAAGGTGTAACGAGCGCGGTGGAACGGTTCACGCAATCGACCGGGAAGAAAGCGGAGTAGAGCGGAGCTTTCGGGGGCTGGAACGACCTTGACCGGATGGTAAAATGGAGAAAGGGTGGTGGCGAAACGAACAAAGAAACGGATGGGATTTGCATTTTGCGATGCGGGGGGGGGGGCGATAAAAAAAACCGCACGAGCCTTGCGAGTTCAATGGGGCAAAAACCAAGCATGAGGCGACAGCCGAATACAAACAAATTTACTCATTTTGGTGAATC
>JAJXXW010000067.1 GCA_021780905.1 bacterium | reverse complement strand
TGACAAGTTGGTGCCGATGGCTATATTGCACGCCCTTTGCGACCCTATGGTCTAGCGGTTAGGACACCTCCCTTTCACGGAGGTAGCCCGGGTTCGATTCCCGGTAGGGTCGCCATTCTTGATTTTAGCCAATGAAATCAACAATTCCAAACGAAACGGAACCTCAGTTTCCATCTTCGGGTAACGTTTTAGGGTAACGTGTCTATCCGTGTTATTGGGGTTTGTATGCTCTGACAAACCAAAAAACCGTTGCACCCTGCTTCACATTCATGCTCAATTCACACCCGCAATCCTTGAAGCTGCCCAATTGCGATTTTGTCTGCAATCGCAGTTTGTTAACGCGGTGCTCCCCTCCCCTACGGTTAGGTAAAAGTAGGGTAAGAGTGTGGTGTTCCAGCCAAAAGGGTGGGTAAAACTGGGGTGAAAGTTCGGTATTCTGAAAAACGACGGATGACATCGTCTCGCTGCTGATGGCGTCGGTTATCAACAACCCGCCAACGCACACAGCCTGATCGAGGTGGATTCCAAAGGGCGATGACCTTTGGCGCGTGAGTTTGGGCGCGGCGTGAGCGCCCAATCGCCGAATGGCTGCGCGGCTGACGACCTCAAGGGGCGTCAGCCGCGAAAATTTTTTGGCGCACGGGTGCGAGTCGTGCGCCGATGTGTCGGTCTAGCCTACGCGGTGCGGAGGGGGCGGAACGGGGCGATGATCTCCGCGAACCACGGGTGGTTCTGGATGGCCTGCGCCAGCTTCTCAATGCGGAAATAAACGGTGCTCTGGCCGATGCCGTGGCGGGCGGCGTAGGTGTGAATCTTGGCGAGTGTGCCCGGCTCGCGGACGGCGAGCATGATGGAATAAAGCTCGCGGTGCTCGTCGGGGATCATGGCGGCGATGGCGCGGAGTGCGTCACGACGGGCGGCGATTTCGTCGGGCGTAAGACGGTTGGAATCGGGCAAACGACTGGCGCGAACACTGTCGGGCGTGTCGTCGTCGTGGTCGGTGTCCTGCTCGTGAATCGGCAAGTCGGTCATGTGTCGCTGTTGCTCCTTGCCGGCCATGAAAGACAAAACGGCGTGGCTGATTTGCTGCTGATTGAACTGCGCCTTGCCGGACTGGTTGAAATATCTGGCGGACTGGCCAAGCTCCTTGTTGATGAGATAATCAAGCGCCTCGTCAACGGTGGCGGTGCTGCTGCCCAAGCCAAAGCGGTCAAGGGCGCGGGAAACGCGGGCGCGGATGGTGTCGCTCTGGTGAATGCCTGCCTCGAACGCAAGCCAAGCGGCTTGGTGGCGGGCGGTGATGATCTCGGCATCATGCTTGCGGGGTGCGGGAGTGGAAATGGAAGTCATAAAAGTATCAGGGGGAAGTGGGGCGGCATCGCTGCCGCCCCGTGTGGTGGGTTAGGCGGTGGCAATGTCGGCAGGATGGCGGGAAGGATACTTCTCGCGGGGGTCGCCGCTGCTGGACAGGCGGAACTGGCCGCACGGATGTTGCCAACTCTGGCGGGTGCGATTCCAATGGAAGCCAAGCTGCGCTAAAGTCTGGCGCACGGTGGGCGCTGGTGATTCGGTGAACGAAACCCAAATCCACTTTCCAACCACCTCGGCCATTTCCCACAAGCGGCAGTCTTGGACTTGGAGCAAGGCCAAGACTTGCTCGGTGGGGAGCGTCCGGTTCTTCTTCCGTGCCTCGGTATCAATCGGCAAACGATTATCTGGCTTGTCGGTCTGCGGTGCGGCCTGCTGTGATGTGCGGATCTGGCCCTGAGCCCCTGAGTTATTTTTTTGTGATGTAGTTTTCATACGCTTTTTTTTACTGCTCTGCTGTGCGTCTCTGTCCGTCGCCCTTCATGAAAAAGCGGAAGCCCCAGCCCTCCCCCGTGGAAGTGCTCTTCAGAAGGAGCCACGAGTGGGCGGGCTGGCTTTGGGCTGACGCCATGAGGGCGACGGAGAGAACGCGAGCAGAAAAAAGGGCGTTGAAAACGAAGCTCCCTTTCACAAAAAAAACAACCGATTTACTTTCGAGTGAAACGAGCAAACTGACTTCCGACCGTAGGGAGCAAATCAATCAACCATCTGACCCGGCCCGATCTGATTCAAGGCGGAGCGGCGGGGTTGGCGTGCGGGATGCCTGCAAACTGGCGCGGCAACTGCCCTGCGACGGGAAGGAGCAGCCGAGCGGGGGCGAGGGAAGCAGTTGCCGTGATGACAGTGCAGCAGCGGGACTGCACACAACGCCATTTTGTGGAACAATTATTCCAGGCAAGGGTCTCGGGGTTCCCTAGCCGTAGGAATAAATGTCCGAAGGGTCATCCACAAAATGTGTTGGGTTCGGTCCCGGAAGCAAATCAGAGGCCCAGGCGCGCAGCTTGCGAGCACCGTAGCCGGAGATGTTCCCTCATGCCAACCCCGTGAGCGACGCCGCTACCAGATTTCGCCGGGTCAGTGACTGCGTCACGGCCATCAGGCACGGTCGCGCCAGCGCGGTGCCAGTTTTTTCCAAGTCTCCAACGGATGAGCGGAACGGAATAACGGCTGGATTATGGGTGAAGGGAATCCAAGACGGCAGGCCGTGAAGCCAGCCGATGGAGTCTTGGACCAACTCATTTGGTCATCAGTGACGCCGGACAGTTTTGCGAGTGCAGCGCTCTGGAGCGTAACGCAGTGAAGCGAAAGATTAGCGGAAGGAGAAAAAGCTGGCCGGGGTCACGGTTATTGCAGGTCTTCGGCGATAGGCAACGCCTCGCGCCGATATTATTCTGCTGGCCGGCGAAGCTCGCGGCCATCTGGTGTTTTATCCGGGGTGCGCCCGATGTTTTGGCGGTCTCGCCAGGTTGCAGCCGTCGGAACGTAACGATAGCTTCCGCACAGCGGTTCGCGGCAGTGGAATGAAGCGGCGGCAAGGCTGGCGAGTCAGGCTCGTGCGCGGGCGGAAGCGTGCCGATACCTGGTGCGAGGCACGAGCACAAGTGACGGCTCGGCAACGCCGGGTATTGGTCCCGCGCCCCATCCGATTTGTTCGTAATTAATTAAAGACACCAGACGCACGCACAATCCCAATCACGCCAATGATCACCCAAAAAACGTTCAGTAAAGTGTAAGCCATATCCCTCTTGAGGACGGCACACCATGAAAGGCCCACAGCGTCAATTGTGTTTACGATCCAAACGAGTAGAAAAGGGCTTTGTGGGCCAAGCCAACTCACAAGTGAAAAACTACCTATCCTCATCACCACTGCGACCATTTCTATTATCTTTAAGTTATTCCGGATGAAATTGTTTATCATTGGCATTGGCATACTGTGGCGAAGACTCCCGGCCTCCGAAACCAAAAAGGCGAACCGGTAGCGCAGCGACGGTTCCCCCCGCGAGGAGCGATAGCGACGAGTCAGCAATCCACTAACTTTCCTCGCCTGTCCGCGCGCTTAAATCATCCGCCAACCTGAATGGATGAATCGCGCGGAAACCGTTCGATAACCTGCGACGTTCGACGCGTGCGCGCGGAAGTGAAAGGCACGCCGAGTGGGACGTTCGTAAACCGGTGAAGGCGTGCCGGTGCTGGCGTCGCGGTGGCGTCAGCCACCGCCGCCAGCATGAGCGTCAGGCGTCCGCGCACGCGCCTGATGTGCGGCCTTAGTTATTGAGTGAAGCGAACACAACCAAACTCCGCACAACGTGAACAATGGAAACCGTGAACCTGAGCGCGTTCGTATTTATTGAGCACGCGAAGTGCGAGCCGGTGGCAGCGCCACCTGCCAGCCGGCGAGCAATGCAGCGCGAACCAAAATTCCCATCGAGCAAAGCGAGCCATCTTGGTTCCAACACAATTGATGTTCAAAGCGTAGTCATATTGAGCACGACGCACGACTTCACATGGCTACTTGAGTCGAGTTGTCAAGTGCGCCCGAATTATTCCGGGGGGCAATTTCAATCGCGGACCATCGCTGGGATGGAGCTAATATATTTGAAACGCCGCTGGTTGACCGCAACCGCTCTACAAGCAGGATCGCGATGAAAAAAATTGCCGACCTATCCAGATCCCGGCTGCGACGGAATTTTTAAAAAGAGCCGAATCACCCCATCCATCATGCGGTCGCTAAAAAATTTTCGCAAAGCGACCACGAGCCGCGCCCCCTTGCCGAGCGGGTAACGCGCTTTCGGACGACGCGCTTGCAAGGCCCGCAGGATGCCGCGGGCGACGATTTTCGGCGGCGAGGCGTAGCGCGGATTTTCAGTCGCGTGCAGAATTCGGACAGTGCCCCGTGCCGCAGCGGCATAATCGGAATGACCGGAGTTTTTCAGCAGGCTTTCCGTCGCGATGCCGCCCCATTCCGTCAGCGTGCCGGCTGGTTCCACCATGATAACGTCAATGCCAAAGGGCTTGAGTTCGAGCCGTAGGCAATCGCTCAACCCCTCGACCCCATATTTGGAGGCATGATACCAACTGCCAAGGGGGCCGTAAATTTTCGCGCCGACCGAGGTGACGTTTACGATCCGGCCGGAACGCTGCTGCCGCATGTGCGGGATGACGAGCTGAGTCAAACGTGCCAAGCCGAACAGATTTACTTCAAACTGCCGCCGCGCATCCTCCATCGGCACATCTTCAAGGGATCCATAACAGCCGTAGCCGGCATTGTTGATCAGGATGTCAATCCGGCCAACCTCGGCGAGAATATTGTTGACCGCCGTCCGCATGGAAACATCGTCCGTCACATCCAGGGGGAGGATACGCGCGCCGCGCGAGGCCAGCGTCGCCAAACGGTTCATGCGACGGGCGGTCGCGAACACCGTGCAGCCAGCGGCAAGCAATGCCTCAACCGTCGCCCGGCCGATACCGGAGGAGGCTCCTGTGACCAGTGCAATTTTGTCTTTCATGATTTGATCGTTGGCGGCAGGCCTTGGGTTTTACCGCATATTGGCAAGCGTCCCTTGACTTTGCGAGTGAATCCGCGAACATCGCGCGTAAAATAATTGCCGTCGGCGGCACCTGGAATGGTGCGTCCCCAATTGAATTCACCTGCAACAAAGAGTCTGCAATGCGAAGGCGATTCCACAAAAGTGGAGCGGCCGGTTAACATTGCCCGGATTATTTCAGCGCTCAACCGGTTTCCACGAACTCCACTGGGAATCTTTCCATCACCGGTAAGATTGGCCGGACTGGCCAACGTCGGGAACTTCTGGATCAAGGACGACGGAGGGTGCTCCCACATCTATGGTGGCAACAAGGTTCGAAAGCTCGAATATCTGCTGGCCCACACACAACAACTTGGCCGGCGGGCGCTGGTGGTTCATGGGGATGTTGAATCGCATACCGTTCAAGCCTGTGGTCTGCTCGGGCAACACGCCGGCTTGGAAGTCCACGCGGTGGTTTTTCCTCACAAGCGACAATCCTTCGATGTCGCGGAATTGGCGAGCCTGCGCCGTTCCGGAGTTCGCGTTCACTGTCGAAACTCAATGCTCACAGCCATCCTTCACGCGCATTGGATCGGCTGGTGTGAGCGTGCCGCAGTAGTTCCACTGGGCGCTTCCACGACAGGGGCAACGCTGGGCCATGTCCGTGCGGCCTTGGAACTATTGGAGCAAGTGCGGCAGGGAGAGCTGCCGGAGCCACGCCGGATTTATATTCCCTTTGCCACCGGCGGATCGGTAGCCGGGCTGCTGATTGGGCTGGCGCTGGCTGGTGCCAAAACCCGGGTGGTGGCGGTGCAATCAGTGGAAAGGGTGATCGCCAACCGCCACCGATTGGAACGACTGACAAAAAGCGCATTAAAAATTCTGGGGTTTGGCCGGCCGGAGTTTGAACTTTGCATGAGGCAGCTTGAACGGATTGACCGCAGCCAGCTTGGAAAAGGTTATCGAGACATCCCGACCGCGACGCAAAGGGCCGTCAGTCTGGCGGGCAAACACGGGCTGCGGCTGGAGCCGGCGTTCAGCGGGAAGGCTTTTGCCGCCCTGCTGGAGGCATTGCCGGAATTCCCGAATGGCGAACTGCTCTTCTGGAATACGCATGACCAATCCGGCGGTTCAACAAAAATTGGAGGCACCCGATGAACTTGGCCAGCCTGTGGCAGCGCGTCATCGCCGAGTGGAAGATCAAGCTGTTGCTCGGCGGAGCCATTACCGTGTTGTTTTGGGGCGGCTATTTCCGGCTTGAAAACATCGCGCATCCGCGCATCGTGCAAATGCCTGCGCTGGCAGTTGACCGGATGATTCCCTTCATGCCAGGCGCGGCATTTATTTATGTCTCCCAATTTTTCACCATGCCGCTGGTGATCTGGCTGATGATTTCGCGCCGCCAGTTGCTGCGGTGCTGTGGTGGCTTGTTGCTGCTGATCGGCGCAAGCTTTTTTTTGTTCTACTGCTGGCCGACGGCGGTTGCCCGACCGGAGTCGGTTCCCGGCCGTTTTTTCATCTACGACTTGGTAGTGGGTGCGGACCAAAATCGCAATGCCTGTCCGTCGTTGCACGCGGCTTTTGGCGTCTTCACCGCGGGTTGTGCCTGGGAGGTGTTTCGGGGTTGGAGATACAGTCGCTGGCTAATCGGGGCGAGCTGGGTGTGGACGGCGGCCATCCTGGCTTCCACGCTCCTGATCAAGCAGCATGTGTTCCTAGATTTGCTGGCAGGCGGCTTGCTGGGCATAATGAGCTGGTGGTTCGCGCAAAAAATATCCGGACGGACCACGGCGGCTGAAAATAACAATGGCGTTGCGCAGGTGACACGAACCCCATCTGGATTGAAATCATGAACCTCGATTTCAACGTCGCCGGCATGACCGGAGCACGAGCGATTGTGGAGACTTTGCAGTCGCTGAAAGTGGATCGCGTCTTTGGTTTGCCGGGAGTTCAAAACATTGAGCTGTTTGATGCGCTGGCGGATGCGACCTTTTCCACCTTTACCCCGACCAATGAAAGCGCCGCTGTTTTCATGGCGGATGCCCATGCCCGGGTCACGGGGAAAATCGGGATCGCCGTGGTCACGGCTGGTCCGGGTTTGACGAATGCCCTGACGGGAATTGCCGAGGCGCGGCTGGATTCCTCGCCGGTGCTGGTGCTGGTCAGCGCGGGCGGTGAGGTGGCGGGAAAATCCTTTCAATTGCACCAGATTGATCAAGGTGCCGTGGTGAGAGCTTTGGTCAAAGGCTGTTTCAAGCCAGCCACAGTGGCCGAGATTCCGCAGATTGTCTTGAAAGCAGCCCAACTGGCTTACCATGGGGATCCGGGCCCCGTCGTGGTTGAAGTTGCATCCACTCTGCTCATGGAACGGCTCCGCTTTTTGCGGCCCGCCAATTCTTCAGTGCCAGCCGAAATTGGACTGAACGTCCAATTGGATGACGCCGCCCGTAGGTTGCGGCATTCTCCCGCCGTCGGTATCTATGCCGGAGCCGGCGCGATCGGTGCGACGGCGGAGTTGAAAGCCATGGCTGAACTGCTGCAAGCTCCGGTGGCCACGACCATTTCCGGGCGCGGAGTGCTGGCCGAAGATCATCCGCTCAGTGTCGGTTACGGTTTTGGACGCGCCGGAACCGCTGCCGCATGGCGCGTGTTTCGCAAAGTGAAAACGCTGCTGGCGGTGGGATGCAAATATGGCGAGACCGCCACGGGGGCGTATGGAGTAAAGCCGCCACCGGAACATATTCATATCAATCTTGATCCGGCGGCGCTGGGCGCAAATTATCCAACGTCACTGGCGATTGCGGCCGATGCCAAGCTGGTGCTGGCGGGATTGCTGGCGCGTTTGGTGAAAGACCATCGGCCCGCCAATACGGCCTTGCAGGATTTTATCCAGCAGTCCCGCACGCGCTCCGAATCGAAGGCGCTAATCAGCGTAAGCAAGGTGGTCACGCCAGCGAAATTTCTGCGGCTCCTGCGCCGGCAGTTGGACCGCGACGCCATCCTGACCACCGACAGCGGCGCACATCAATTTTGGGCGCTCAACGATTTCACGGTTTACACCCCCCGGTCGTTTCTCGCGCCGGCCGATTATCAGGCCATGGGGTTTTCCATCCCGGCGGCAATCGCAGCCAAGCTCGCCTGTCCGACCCGTCAGGTGGTGAGCCTGGTGGGAGATGGTGGATTCCTGATGAGCGGGTTTGAGGCGTTGAATGCCGCGCGCTGGAATGCGAAGATCCTAATCGTGGTCTTTCGGGATGGTGCCTGGGGACTGATTAAAGAGGCCCAGCAACGGGTTTACCGAAGGACACCTTTCACTGAAATCCCCCATCCAGACTTTGCTCATTTGGCCCACGGCCTAGGCCTAGAGCATTTCCGAGTGGATGCGGATGCCGACATTGAACCGGCCATCGCCAAGGCACTGGCGGCGAAAACCTCCGCGCTGGTCGAGGTGAACGTGGACTATGCCGAGCCACCGCCTTACGTCAAAGGAGCGGGACCGCAGATGTTTCGCAACCTGTCCCCACGGCTCAAAGCGGGAGTCGCCCTGCGGCTGGCCAAACGCTATTGTTTCCCGCCACGAGATCACCAAACATGAGCCGTCCTATTATTCGCCTCTGGATTTATGTTCTTCCGCTGCCACTGGCCGTGGCGATGTATTTCCTGTGGGCGGCCTGGGCGAAGGACCGCACGTTCGCGATGTTTGTGATGCTATTGCCTCTTTTTTATGGCTACGTCGTCCCGGGCATCGCGACCAACATATTGCACAAGTGGCGCTTCAAGGGCGCGTGGGTTTTCGGCCATTATTATATCCATCACGGGTTCATCTATGCGGCCAACATGAGTCCCTTGCTTCTGCTCTGCTTTCTCGGAACTCCGCGCGAAGCGCCTTCGCTGGGGACGTCGTTGCGCATCTTGCTCTGCATGGGGGCACTGAACGGTTTTGTTTACTGGCTTCATGACATTCTCATGGTGCGGCATGGGTTGGTGGAAATTTACAACCGTCCGGCCGCCAACGGCCGCAGCCCGGAAGAAATTGTGACCCACTATGCGCCGTTCTGCTTTTTCCTGATTGGGCTGACCTATGCGGCCGCAGCCCTGCTGGCCTTTCAGTTTTTTGTGATCGAACACAAAAGTGATCCGGCCACCATCGGCTGGGTTTCGGGGGCCGGGATTGGCCTCATGTTCGTCATCCCCTCGCTGGCCTATCGCGTGTTGGAACGGAAGTAAATGGAAGAGGCTTATTTTTGCAGCCCGCGCAGAGCGCATGGGTAAATTATTATTTTCACTTGATTGAGGCTCGGATTGGCAGAATATCAGGCAACAGCATTAGTAAACCCATGAAACAGAAGACACCTTTATGACAACCATACTCAAACAACTCGGTTTACTCTTAACTTTGCTCTTGTGCGTGTTCGGAAGTCTGAGCGCTGCCGCTGCTGATGAGAACCGCGAGGCAGACCATGCGGCGCTGCGGGCGCTGCGCGACAAGATCACACAGGCGATTGACAGACAGGACATCAAGGCGCTGGCATCCTGCTTTGCCAAAGAATTCGCCTTTACCGCCGTCAACCAGACAGTGTTAACCAACGAAACGCAGATGCAGGAATTCTTTGACCAGATGTTTCATTCAAAAGATGCGCTGGTCACTTCCATGAAAACCGAACCCAAGGCCGACATCCTGACGCGTTTCGTTGATGCCAACACCGGCGTTTGTTATGGCAGTTCCAAGGACACCTACACCATGAAAACTGGAAAGGTGGTTGAAATGAATGTCCGCTGGAGCGCCACGGTGGTGAAGGAAAACGGCGAGTGGAAAGTGGCCATCGCCCATGTCGGCACCGACTTCCTCAGTAATCCAGTGCTGGAGGGCGTGGAAAAATTCACCAAAGTGGTGGGGCTTGTGGCTGGTGTCGTTGGCCTGCTCGTCGGGTTGCTGGCTGGCCGCCTGTTGGGCCGCGCCAAAAAGCCCCAGTAATTTCCCCGCTACGAACTTGGGCTTGACCTGCGGTATTGAACCAAACGATGGCTATCGTTGGTTTTTCAATTATGCGTTTCGGCGGCTTTCTTTCATACTAACCCAGCGATTGAAATTCATGCCGCTGCGGCGGCCTGGTCGCACTCATGGAAAGTTCACAGACCATAAAAATCAGAACCGATGGTTTTAAACTCCATCTGGTGCAGCGGCTGCTGATGCTGGGATTCAACTGCCTGCCGCTCCTTCATGGATTGACTGTGGGGCTGGTTGTGGGGATTGCCTGGGCACCCATGGGCTGGCGCATCGCCTCGGGCCTGGCTGTCCTTTATCTGGCTCCCGCATTGCTGGCGCGCATCACTTTGCTGGTATCCCCAATCTGCGAAGGTCAAATCCGTGTGGGAAGTCGTGCGTTTTTTACCTGGTGGATGCTGGCCAATCTGCAAATGCTTTTTTGCCGCCTGCCCATGCTCGAAGAAATCATTCGGATGGTTCCGGGACTTTACAGCCTCTGGTTGCGGCTCTGGGGTGCACGAATCGGGCGGTTGACCTATTGGGGCGCTGGGTTGCAAATTCTGGACCGCTCGTTTTTGCGCATCGGTGATGACGTCGTTTTCGGTGCCGCCGTGCGCCTCAACCCGCATGTCCTGAGCCGTAACGCGCAGGGAGAAATGGAACTGACCCTGGCCAGCATCGTGGTGGGTGACCGGACGATGGTGGGAGGCTACTCGCTGTTGACCGCTGGAACCGAGATTGCCGCGGATGAATCCACGCGGGCCTGCCTGATTTCCCCGCCATTCAGCCGATGGAAAAACGGGAGCCGGACCAACAAAAAGGCCGAAACATGATCTGGGATATTCATGTGCATGTGGCTGGCGTCGGGCGACGGAACAACGGCAATTACTTGTCGCCCCAATTTCAGCGCAGCGTGGCCTGTCGGCTTTTTCTCCGGAATCTGGGCCTGACTGCGGACCTGTTCAACGATGAGGGAGTTGATGACCACATCGGCCGGCTCATTGTCAGCCAGATCAACGCAAGTGGTCTGGATCGGGCAGTGCTGCTGGCGTTTGATGCAGCCCATCAAGACGACGGAACCCGCGACGAACAGCGAACCTTGATGGTGACCGACAATGATTTCGTAGCCGGCCTAGCCGCGACCAGCGGGAAAACCCTTTTCGGTGCGAGTGTCCACCCCTACCGCCGCGATGCCTTGGAAGAATTGGAACGCCTCATCAAAAAAGGCGCCTGCCTGGTCAAATGGCTGCCCAGCGCGCAAAACATCCAGCCGGATCAACCGCGCTGTTTTCCGTTTTACGATTTGCTGGCCAAGCACAACGTTCCTTTGCTTTCGCACACCGGTGCGGAACACACCTTGAAGGCATTCCCAGATTCGCTGAGCGATCCCCGACGGCTGGCGCCCGCTTTGGAAAGGGGCGTGACCGTGATTGCCGCGCATTGTGGAACGAGCCTGTTCCTGCACGAAAAATCTTATTTCAAAGCCTGGCAGGAAATGGCTTTGCGCCACGAAAACTTATATGGCGACATCAGCGCCTTCGGCGTGGTCACCCGGATCTGGCGGCTCGGAACCTTGCTCCGCTCCCCGGCGTTGGCGGCGAAGTGTCTGTTCGGCTCCGACTTTCCCGTGCCTCCCTGGCCGCTGAGCTGCCTTGGAAAAATCAGTATGAACGAGACGCTAGCGATCCGGCGGACCCGAAATTTCTTCGACCAGTCCGTTGCGCTGATGAAAGCTGCTGGAGTGACCGACGAAATCTTTGCGCGGGCCGGCCAGTTGCTGCGATTGCCGGGCCGTTCGTCCACCCCGCCCTTACTGGCCATGGGAAAGGTTGCCGCATGAAGCCGAAACCGTTGCAACTTCCCTGGACAGCGGAGACGGTTCCCCACGCTGTTCTGGACATTCTGCGGGGCTGCAACATCCGCTGCCGGGATTGCTATAATATCCAGCCTGACCACATCAGACCGCTGGCAGAAATCGAGGCGCAGTTGGACGCATTGATGCGGCTTCGCAAGCTGCATTCCGTCTCATTGGTTGGCGGAGAGATCACGCTGCATCCCGAGTTGGTGGAAATTGTCCGGCGGGTGCGCCAGCGGGGCCTGTTTGTGGAGCTGTTCACAAATGGCGTGGCGTTAAACGACGATTTGCTGGTTCGGCTGAAACAGGCCGGCGCGAACGTCATTTTTCTTCACATCGAAACGGATCAACGCCGCCCCGATCTGCCGACTGGGGCCACAACGGTCGAACTGAATCGTCTGCGCGAAGAAAAGGTGGCGCTCATTGCCGCCCACGGCATCGAAGCCGGCCTCGCGGTCACCGCCTATCCGGATAAGGCGGGTGAAGTCGAGGACGCCGTTGCCTTCACGCTCGCATCACCACACCTCTGCTATCTGCTGGTGACTTGGTGGCGGGATGTCAGCCGGATGCCGGCCATCACCGGTGATTTAAGCAGAGGGATGTTTTCTAACGCCAAAAATATTCATGCTCCGGCGTTTCAGCGTGAGGTTCGCCCCGGACAACTCTGTGAGTGGTTGGAGCATAAATTTGGAATCACACCTTTTGCTGTGCTGGGCTCCAACCTCGATTTAGCCGAACCGCGCTGGATGTCTTTTCTGACGACGACCGTGCATCGCAATTCTGAATTGATTCAACAGCACAGCCTGCGTCCGACGTGGGTGGAGAAAATGTTTTTGGCAGCGTCGCGAAAACTGACGGGACGCTATCCGTTTTATCAAAAACAGAATGCCCGGCAGACGGGATTTCATTTATTGATCAACGGATTGGCCGGCGGCAATCTTTTGAAACAACTGAAACTCCTGGGTTGCGCGATGCGTCCCGGATCACGTTTGGCCGCGAAGCGGTTGCTGTTCCAGTGGCCCGCGACCGTGGACGAATCCGGCCGCGTCATCCATTGCGAGTGCTGCCCGGATGCGGTGCTCAAGGACGGATATCTGGTTCCCCTTTGCATTTCAGATCTGGTGACCGTGGAAAAAACAAACCGCCCGGAATACAACTTGGTTTCCACCCTTAACTAGCCATGCGCATTTTACTCATCATGCCCGACGCGCACATGCACAAGTTGCGTGTGGGTTCATTCATCCGGTCCATGCGCGAAGCGCCGCTGACCTTGACCACGCTGGCTGGCCTGGTTCCGAATTTGCCGGGCGTGGAGGTCAAAATTGTGGATGGCAGTGTGGATTCGGTTCCGATGAACGAGCCGGCCGACTTGGTGGGGATCAGCGTGATCACCGGTTGCGCGCGACCAGCGTATGCACTGGCCAAACATTTTCGCCAGCGCGGCATTCCCGTGGTGCTCGGCGGCGTCCATGTCATGGTGCTACCCGGCGAGGCCATCCAGCACGCCGACAGCATCGTCATCGGACGCGGCGAACATGCCTGGCCACAGCTCATCGAAGATTTTCGGGCGGGCAGAATGAAGCGGGTTTATCGTGAGCGCGACTTGCCCAACCATCAACTGGAGGACGTGCCGCCACCCCGCCGGGATTTGCAGCGGCGCAGCGGATACATGCTGCCCAACACCGTTCAAGCCACGCGCGGCTGCAAGCGAGTCTGCGATTTTTGCTCCGTGAACGCCGTCTGGCCTCGCTATTTGAAAAGGCCAATAGCCGATGTCATCCGCGACATTCGAGCCATCCCCGGAAAACATTTCGCCTTCAATGACGTCAGCCTCGTGGACGATGTGGAATATTCCAGAGAACTGTTCACGGCGATCGCTCCGCTCAAGAAGAAATGGGGCGGCTTGGTAACAGCGGACAGCCTGCAAAACACCGAACTGCTCGATCTGATGGCCCGTAGCGGCTGCGTTTATCTGCTGGTGGGTTTTGAATCCGGCAATCAGGCCACCCTGCAAGGCATTCGGAAAAGTTTCAACAAGACTTTGGACTACCACCATTTGATCCGGTCGTTGCAAAATCGCGGCATCACGGTCCAGGGCTGTTTTGTTTTCGGCTTCGACCATGACGACGCCAGCGTCTTTGAATCCACCATCCAACTCGTTCAAGACTTGGGCGTGGATATTCCGCGCTACTCGCTTTACACGCCCTATCCCGGCACGCCGTTGTTCACGCGCATGCAGGCGGAGAACAGGATTCTGAGCTACAACTGGGATGATTACGACACGATGCACGTCGTCATCAAGCCGGTGCAGATGACGCCCGATGAATTGTATCGCGGCTTCAAGTGGGCCTACAAGGAGACGTTCCGGATGAACCGCGTGATTCGGCGGGTCAGCCACCCGGACATCCGGTGCGCCATCAACTTTGTCGGCAACCTGTGCTACCGGATTTTTGTGAAGCGCCTATATTCGGAGCCGCGCTTTACCACGCCGTATTCGTTGCATGATCCCGGCCGGCCACCAGAGCCGGGCCATTGGAAAGTGCCGGAAGAAGTGGAAGAGATATGCCTCGCCTGACGTTCATTTACCCGGCCATCGGACGAAAGCCGGGCAAGCCTTTCGTGCGCTCATGGCAATTGCAGCCGCTGGCCATCGCGCGGCTGGCGGCAATGACGCCGCTGGACTGGCAGGTGAACTTTTTCGATGACCGGATGGACGTGATTGATTTCGACACGGCCACCGACCTCGTGGCTATTTCGATAGAAACCTATTCCGCCAAACGCGGCTATCACATCGCAGAGCAATTTCGCGGGCGCGGCATTCCGGTGGTGATTGGCGGATATCACGCGACGCTCTGCCCGGAGGAAACGAAGGAACACGCCGACGCGGTTTGCATCGGTGAAGCGGAATCTGTGTGGCCGACGATTCTTCAAGATGCAACGCGCGGACAATTACAGCCGTTTTATCACGGTGATCGCTCCCGCCCACTGGCTGGGCTCGGTCCTGATCGCGGAATTTTCAAAGGCAAGAATTACCTGCCGGTGGCCTTGGTCGAAACCAGCCGCGGCTGTCCGTTTCAATGCAACTTCTGCTCGATTGGTGCCGTGTCACAAGGCTCCTATCGCCGCCGGCCAGTTCAGGAAATTGTCGAGGAACTGCGCCAAGTTCATGACAAATACGTTTTCTTCGTGGATGACAACATCGTCGGCGATCCGGCGGGCGCGCGGGAATTGTTCGAGGCGATCACGCCGCTGGGCATCCAGTGGATGAGTCAGGGCAGTCTACATGCCCTGCGGGACGAAACACTTGTCCGTCAGATGGCCAAGAGCGGCTGCATGGGATTGCTGGTCGGCTTCGAGTCACTGAACCGGCAAAACCTCGCGGCGATGGGCAAGCGGATCAACCGGGTGGATGAATACCGCACCGCGCTGGCTTGTCTGCGCCGTGCGGGAGTGTTCGTCTATGGGACGTTTATTTTTGGTTATCCTCACGACACGCCGGAAACCTTTGACGAAAGCGTCCAGTTCGCCAAGAAAGAAAACCTATTTCTGGCGGCATTTAATCATCTCGTTCCGTTTCCGGGCACCCCGCTCTATCGGGAACTGGAGGCTGGTGGACAACTGCAATATCCGCAATGGTGGTTGCACGAAGACTATCGCTTCGGCCAGGTTCCGTTCCGTCCGGTCGCCATGGCGGCCAACGAAATCGAGGCGCATTGTCACCGAACGCGGCGTTCCTTTTACACATGGGGATCCATTTTTCGGCGGAGTCTGGAATTTCGGACCAACAGCCCGACACCGGGCCGGGCGTGGGCGTTCTGGATGTTGAATTGGATGTTGCGCCGGGAATTGTCCCAAAAGTCCGGCATTCCCCTGGGAGGTGCGCGGTGAGTGTCGAATGTGTTGCCGCCTTGCCGGACCGTATTGATTCGGCGGCCGAAAACCGGCGCTTTCGCTTTGACCTTGCAACGCCGGCCGACAATGAAGACTTGCTTAAATTCAGCACCCAAGCGGATATGTCCGGCGCGATCCGTTTTTCCTTTGATCGTTCCCCGGATTATTTTGCCGCCCTGCGCGTCGAAGGCCGGCACACGGAGGTGTTGGTCAGCCGTGAGTTGGAAACCGGCCGTGTGGCGGCAACGGGCCAGCGTTCTGTCAAAAATGCTTTTGTGAACGGAACCGCCACCACGATCGGCTATCTCAGTGGCCTCCGAGTGGGGCAACCCGCACGAAGTGCGTTATTTCTTTCCCGTGGTTATGCCCGGCTCAATGAGCTTCAAGCCCGACACCCGGCGCCATTTCACCTGACCACCATCATGGAAGACAACGCGCCGGCCCAGAAGGTGTTGCTGTCACAGCGCCTTGGCCTGCCGACCTATCATGATCTCGGCCGGTTTTGCTGCGTGGCTCTGAGCCTGCTTGGGAAAAGCCATGGCCGCTCATCAAGATTCACCCTGCGGCGTGCCACCGTTGCTGACGCCGTTTCCGTCGTTGAATTTCTTAATCGCGAAGGGCGCACCAAACAGTTTTTCCCGGAATATCGCGTGGAAGATTTTGGCAGTCCCGGCGGATTGTTGCCGCACCTGGGGTGGCAGGATGTGTTTCTCGCTTTCGACGGTCCGACATTGGTCGGAACACTGGCGGCTTGGGATCAACAGATATTCCGGCGGTGGCGGGTGACCGGCTATGCACCCTGGTTGGGATGGTCGCGCCAACTATTGAATCTTGTGGCAAAGCTGCGCCGGATGCCGCTCCTGCCGTCGCCGGGATCAAGCTTGAACGTATTCAACCTGGCTTTGGTTTGCGTTCGAGATAACGACCGCAATGTGTTCAAAGCTTTGTTGGATGAAGTGATCCGGGCTCAACAGGGCCGCTACGAGTGTTTTCTGGCGGGGTTACACGAACGCGATCCCTTGCTGCCGGAATTGCTAGAGCGCCTCCATGTTCCTCTGAACAGCCGTCTCTATTTGGTGGACTGGGAGAATGGAAACCGCGCCGTCGAGAAGCTGGATAAGCGCGTGCCGTATTTGGAACTGGGATCGCTCTGATGAAACTCGAATCCCAAATCGTCGCGGTCAGCAAATTGCGTGCGGACGACGTCACGCAAATGTGCCGCCTGATGCAAGCGCATTACGAAGGTGTGACGGAGCGACAGTTCGCCGCCGACCTCAGCGAGAAACAGTGGGCTATCCTGCTGCATGACCAAGGCCACCTCTACGGATTTTCCACCCAGGTTCTATTCGATCACGTTTATGATGGCGACGTGGTGAAGGTTTTGTTTTCCGGCGACACCGTCATTGATAAAAGTCATTGGGGCTCGACGGCCCTGCCGGTGGCTTGGGGCCGGTTGATGTTGTCGCTGCTGGCGGCACAGCCGGGCGTGGATTTTTACTGGTTGCTCACCAGCAAAGGCTATAAGACCTACCGCTTTCTGCCGGTGTTCTTTTGCAAGTTCCAGCCTTGTTACAACGCCGAACAAACCACCGCAGAAAATGAGCTACTGCGAAGCGTCGCCGTCCACCGCTTCGGAACACGCTATGATGCCTCCGCCGGCATTTTAAGGGCGGAACCGGGCAACCAGCGTTTGCGCGAAGGCGTTGCCGAACTCGACAGCCGCCGGTTGCGCGACCCGCATGTGGCATTTTTTCAGCAGCGAAACCCAGGCCACGCACAAGGCGACGAACTGGTGTGCCTCGCCCGCTTTCACCCCGACAACCTGAATCCTTACATCCGCCGACAACTTTGAAAACCTTCGCCCGTCGCCTCATCAACCGAGCCTGGATGGCCGCTTGTTCCCGCGAGCAGATCCGGTTCCGGGCGGCTTTGCAGCAGGTGGAGGAAACCCAGCGGCGATATCTGCTGAACCTGTTACGACGCAACGCGCGAACACAGTTTGGGGAGAAACACCATTTTTCCAGAATTGACTCCATTGCCGAATATCAACAGCGGGTGCCTCTGAATCCCTATGAAAATTTCACTCCGCATATCGAAGCCATAGCCCGCGGCGAAGCCAATGTTCTGACCACCGATCGTGTTCGATTGTTCCAACCCACCAGCGGTTCGACCTCAGGCACAAAATTAATTCCTTGGACAGATACGGTCGCCGCCGAATTTCGCCGCGGCATCAACCCTTGGCTGTTCTCGCTCTACCACCATCAGCCAGTGCTGCTAGATGGGACCGCCTATTGGTCCATCTCACCGCCAGTCACCCCGCAGCGAACCCATGGTAGTCTGCGTATCGGATTTGATCACGACGCTGAATATCTTGGATTGCTTGGTCAAAAGGTGTTTTCACTGGTCAGCGCAGTGCCGCCTGATGTGGGCCGTTGCCAGGACATCAATGAATTCAAAACCCGCACCCTGTTGTCGCTTCTGGCTGATGAACACCTTTGCCTGATCTCGGTTTGGAGCCCCACCTTCCTGACCACGCTGCTGGAGGACTTCATCGGTCGGCAGGATGAAATTCTCAAAATGCTCGTCCGAGGAGGATCATCCCAAGCAAGACTACGAACTGAACTCATTCGATCCGTAATGAAGGAAAGCCAGAGGCAGGTCTGGCTTGAACAAATCTGGCCCAAGCTCAAAGTCATCAGTTGTTGGACACACGGATCAAGCGCGATCTACGCTGAAAATCTGCGACGTTTTTTTCCTGGGGTGGAAATTCAAGGCAAGGGTCTGGTCGCCACCGAGGCCTTCGTATCACTCCCTTTCCAGCAGAACGCTGATCCGGTTCTGGCCGTCACGTCGCATTTTTTTGAGTTTCAAGACCCGGACACCAAGTCAATCTCCTTGGCCCATCAGCTCTCCGCCGGCCGGGAATATCAAGTGATCGTCACGACCGGAGGCGGGCTATATCGCTACTTGTTGGGAGACCGCATCCATGTGACCGGTTTTATACACGACGCGCCGTGCTTTCGGTTTGTCGGCAAGGACAGCTATGTGTCGGATCTCTTCGGCGAAAAATTGCATGCTGGATTTGTGGAGAAGATTATTCACCAGGCAATCGCACCGCAAAACCTCAAGGCCAGCTTCCTCCTCTTGGCTCCGGTGGCCGACGACCGGGGCGGTATCGGTTACACCTTGTTTGTCGAGGCTGAATCGATCCCCGACACCGCCAATTTGCTGCGACGATTGGAAACTGGCCTGGCTGAAAACTTCCACTACGGGCACTGCCGAAAACTGGGCCAACTTTCAGCGGCGAGAGTTTTTCAGATTCGCCGAGGTTTGAAATCAGCCGAGGCAATTTATTTAGAGGAAATGCATTCGCGCGGAATTAAACAGGGTGACGTCAAACCGTCATTACTGGACCGTCAATCCGGTTGGGAGCGGCGGTTTGAAGGCGTTTTCAGATAACTCCCCCCCCACATGCATCCGCGCACGCGCCTGGCCACCATGCCGGGTCTGGTTTCAGTCGTTGCCCCGGCGCGCCCTGCCGTTCAAAATCAGGCTGCGGGGGACGCGTTGATCTGGCGTTCCAGATCTGACACGGTTTGCAGCACGCTGGCGAACGGCGGCGGCGGCGCGGTGAACATGTCGCGCATGGCTTGATAGTCGCGTTCGAGTTCGGCCCGGCGATAGTCCGGCGGCGTGAGGCGGAAGGTGCCAGGTTTGGCGAGATCGTAGCGTGCCCAACTGGCCGCGAAAAATCGGCTCTTCCAATCCGACACCCGCTGGCGCAAATCGCCGCGCGCCAGGGCGTGAGCGGCGGAGTCGTGCCGGGCCAGCGCCGCCATGTCGGAATAGTGCCGGGAAAAACGGTCGCGAATGGGTTTGGCGGGATCGCGATGGTGTTCGGCGTGGAGGATGGTGGCTTTTTCCCAAAAGGTGCGCTCCAGTTCCAGCGCCACGAGTTCGCAGCGGAAATCGTGGAGCGGGCCGGGAAATTCCTCCGCCAGCCACGGCCGCACGCGGTGGGTGCCCACGGGCCGCTGGTCGGTCAGGGAGCCGAATTCCATTTTGACGGAGCGTCCGAGATAAGCGAACCCGGACGGTTCGCGCGTGGGATAATGAAACAGCACGACGGGCGAATGCGTGGCGGCATCCACCTGAAATTCCATCCAGTCCGATCCGCCGGGGCGCGGCCCGAGTGATTCTTGGGCGAGCCGTTCCAGTTCCGGCTGGAACCGGTCGCGCACGCTGGCGATGCAGGCGGCTTCCAATTCGTGCAGGCGCTCGGTGCGCTGATGGCGGCTGGCGCTTTGCTCCAGCAATTCCTCGCTGATGCCGAGGAAGGCCGGACTGACGGAAAGGTCAATGTCCTCGGAGAAACGGCCGATGACGCCGAAGACCTTGGACAGCGATGTGCCGCCCTTGAAAACGAGTTGCCGGCCAAATTTCGGATGGGCGAACAGCACGGCCAGCGTCCAGGAAACCCAGAAATCTTTTTCCACCATCACGGACAACAGACCGCGCCGCGCGGCAGTTTCGCGGATGAGCAGCGCCTGTTCGTCGGCGGAGCGTTTGAAAAATTCGAGTTTCACGATTTCTTTCCCGCCAGCTCACGGAAGAACGGATGCATCCATGCCGGGGCCAGCGGCAGATCGCGCAGCAACTGCTGCCGCTCCTTCGCCGGCAGCGTGCGCTTGAGGTGCGCCAGACGCGCGGAAGTGATGTGCGTGCGGCCCAGATGGCGCATGGCCTGCGTGAGCAAGCCGGTCAGGCGTCCCGCCGCCGCCATGTTGCGCGGTGTGGTGCGGCGCAACTGGATTTCCTGCCGGCCAATCTTCACGGTGCGCGACGGGCCGTCCGTGAGAAACACCGCCTTGGCCGGCACCTGCTCGGACAGGCCGAGCAGATTGGCGGCATAAGCACCAGCGGGTTGCAACCGTAACCGGTCTTTGCCCGCCAGCGCCTTGGCCACCTTTTGAATGTCTGGCGACAGGATGCCCAGTTCGGGATGCTGGCGGGGATATTCGTAAAGGCCGCGCGCGAGGCGACGGATGGTGCCCTTGCCGGCCAGACGCGACAACGCCTTATCTATGGCAGCGCGCCCGCCGAGGTCCAGAAATTCATTTGGAGTGAAGGCGGAACCCCTGCCGCTGCCGTAAATGCGGCTTTTAAGCATGAAATCAATTGTTTTCACTCGTTTTTACTTTGAGTGTTGTCAGAAATACTGGGTATTATTTCTGACATATCGGGAGGCGTTTCAAGCCTAAAATTGATAAAATTGAATTTGCCGTGCCCGCTATGAGTTGGAGTGCAGATCGGCATGGCAGGCTTCGAGGCCCGCGAGGAGATCGCACACATGGGGTTCAGGCCGAGCCAACTGCCAGCAGGCGGCGTCGCGGGCAATGGCGTAGGTGATGAGTGAGGCAGCCCAGTTGCCAGCGGTCATTTGGACATAAGCGGCCCGGCGTCGAGCGTGATCTTTCTTCGAATATGTGGAGAGGGTTTCGGGTGATTTTGTTGGTTATAGTTTAGACGAATTGTTTTTCAAATTCCACAGGGGACTGGTAACCCAAGGCGCTGTGGAGCCGCTTTGGGTTGTAA
>JAJXXW010000035.1 GCA_021780905.1 bacterium | reverse complement strand
TGGCATTGCCGCTGCCCGTCAACACCCCGCCAGAGGTCAGGGTCAACGTGCCATTGGTCAGCACATAGTTCGCCGTGTCAAAGCGGAGGCTGCTTGCGCTGACACCGGTGCCTACAGTGACGATGCCCGCTATTCCACCAAACACGGCGATGTCATTGTTGGTCCAAGCCGCGTGGGGTTGACCATAGCCCCGATCCCAGTTTTGAATCATGGCATCCCACGTCCCGGAACCACCCGCACTAATCCCGTCTCCGTCGGTGGCAATGTCCACCGAACCACCATCCCAAGCCACTGGTGCCCCCAGCGGGAGGAAATTGATGACACCATTGAAGTTGGCAACCAGAGACACAGCATAGTTGTTCCCGCCATTACCGTCGTTCACCGTGTAGCTGGTAACCACCAACGTCTTGTTGGAACCTGGGTTAGGGTCAAGATATGCCTCCGCCAATCCCGTCACCGTGTCCGGACTGAACATCGCGCTGCCGGCCGGCACGGCGGCGGCACTGATCGTAGCGTCGTAAATCTTGGTGTTGGGCTGCGCCGTAATCGTCAGACTGGCAGCGTTGATGGTGCCGTTGGTCGCGTTCTGCAAGCTTACGCTGTAGTTATTCCCACTGTTGCCATCGTTGATCGTCACGGCCGGCGTGAGGGTCTTGTTCGTGCCCGCATTCCGGTTGTCAAACGTCTGGCTCAATGCACTCGTGGTGTCTCCACTCACCAACGCCGGACTGATCGTCGGCGTGCCGGCGGAAGTAGTCGTGCCATCGTAGGTCTTGGTGTCGGTAACGGCAGCAACGGTCACACCCAAGACATTGATCGTCCCGTTGGTGTTGTTGGCCAACGTGACGCTATAATTACTCCCGCTGTTACCGTCGTTGATGGTTATAGCCGGGGTCAACGTCTTACCTGTTCCCACGTTCCGATTGTCAAAAGTTTGGCTCAAGACACTGGCCGCATCGCCGCTCACCAATGCCGGGCTGATCGTCGGCGTGTCAACAGAACTGGTCGTGCCGTCGTAAGTTTTGGTGCTGGCTACGGCGCTGACCGTCACCGCCTTGGCCGTGATGATGCCCGTCGCGTTGTTCGCGAGTGTCACGCTGTAATTATTCCCGCTGTTGCCGTCGTTGATCGTGATGGCAGGGGTCAGCGTCTTACCCGTGCCCACGTTCTTGGTGTTAAAGCTCTGGCTTAACCCACTCGTTGTGTCCCCACTGGCCAGAACCGGGCTGATCGTCGGCACCCCCGCCGAACTCGTCGTGCCGTCGTAGCTCTTCGTGTCCGTCACCGCTGTCACCGTCACCGGTAACACCGTGATGCTGGCCGTAACACCCACCGGCTGGCTGAGTGAGTAATTGCTGGTCGGCGCGGTATAACCGCTGACGATGACAGCCTTGTTGTTCCCCACGTTTTTGTCTGCGAACACAAAGCCCGGCGTGCCCGTGACGGAAAAGAGTTCGCCGTTTTGCAAACCGACATACACCGGCGTGCCCGTGACGGCAGCAACGGTCGTTCCGTCATAAACTTTATCCGTGCCGGTCAGCCCCGTTATGGTCAAGGCAGCCGGACTGACCGCGCTGCTGGCCGTAGCCACATTGGCGTTTGCAGCAAGCGAACTGGAGCACACCAGGTTACCCGAGTAAGGCGAACCTGCCACCGCAGCGTTCGCCGCGAGCCGAACATAAATGGTCGTGGCAGGAATGTTTCCGGCACTGCCCACCGTGATGGCATTGCCGCTGCCGGCAAAGCCAGCGGTGCCTGAGTTGGTGGAAAGCTCGAAGCCTGCCGGCGGCGTCACCGTGATACCTGCGGCCATGCTTGCCCCGGACACACTGAAGCTGGTCGCGGTGGAAGCCGTGCCATAAGTCGTATTGAGCGCCGCGAGCGTGCCCGAGGTAGTAATCGTCGGAACGGCCACCACCAACTGCAAGGTGCCGTTGGTCACTGTGAGGCTCGCCGTGGTGCCGTTGGTCAAGCCGCTGCCATTAACCGCCAACGCGCCCGGCGTGCCGCTCACGGCCGCTCCCGCGCCGTTCGTGCCAATCAATGTGTAAGTGCCCGCACCCAACGCCGTCGTGGTCGTCACCGTCACCGGCGCACCATTCAATGCCAGCGTCCCAGTGGTCGCCGTCAACGGTGCGTTCGTGCCACCCGCGTAAGCGGTGAACACCAAGCCGCCACCCAAGGTCAGCCCCTTACCTGCCGCCAGCTTGAGAGTGGCCGGCGCATTGGTGCCGGCCGCGCCAACTTTCAGCATTTGTCCCGCACCCAAGACCACCGCCGTATTCACGCCCGACACATCGAAGGTCGTGCCCGAAGCCATGATGAGGTTCGGCGTGTTCGAAATCGAACCATACGCGCCCAAAACCAAATTGCCCACACTTTGGTTCAGCACCGTGTTCCCGATGTAAGTATTGTTGGTGTTGAGCCGAACCTGGCCTCCCAGTATTAAGGCACCCGTTCCACTCACCGGGCCATTGATTGAGATCGTGAAGCCGCTACTAATCTGTGAATCCGCATTAAGTATCACCGGCCCGGTCCAGCTGCCGCCAAAGCCGTTGTTATCATACCAAGTGCCCCCGTTCAACGTCAGGGTGCCGCTCAGGTTCGCCTTTTCCCCCTCAAGCACCGCGCCGCTTTGCACCGTGGCCGAAAACGGAAAAACCATGCCCGGCGAAAACACGTCCGCACGCAAGTAAAGCGTCCCGGCATTGACAAAGGTGCCACCAGAGAAAGTATTCGAGGCCATCAGCGTCAGCGTGCCGGGGCCGCTCTTGGTCAGACTCACGGGATTGGTTCCGTTGTCGCCGATCACGGCGTAAATACCCGCGCCGCCGGAGTTACACTGGTGGATCACGAGATCGTAGGCACCACTGCCATTGCCCGCCGTAAGACCGGTAACGCCATTGGTGCCGTAGATATTGACGCCGCCGGGGCCGGTAACCAGTAATCCGCCGTTCGCGAACGTCAGCGTATTGTTCCCGTTCGACAAACTGCCGGTGGACGCCTCCAACTTGAGGCTGTTGATGGTCATATTCCCCGTCAACGTTGTGGCAGTGGTCATCTTGTAGTTGACCGTGCTGGAAGCACCGCTCGCCGGCAAAATCGTGTAGCCGGTGTAGGCCGACAGCAGATAAGGCGCAGAACCATTTGTGCTGCTGGCCCAATCATAGCCCGTGCCGGCCGTGCCGTTGAACCAAACGGTTCGTCCACCATAGATGCCCGTCGCATCGGAGGCCGTGGTCGTGGTCACCGCCGCCGTGCCGCTGGCTCCCGAGGTTTTGCCCACCAGCAAACTGCTACCTGCGGCGGTGGCAGTAATCGTCCCCAGGTTCAACGTCATGGTTCGGGAGCTACCGTTCGGGTTGAGCAGGAGCTGTCCGCCACCCGCGTTGGCGATAAGATTTCCCAGGGTCTGGCTACTGTTCAGGGTGCCGTTACCTTTGAGACTCAAGATGCCGCCGCCAAAGGCAACCGCGTTGTTGGGGTTCAGCAGATTGGCCGGCGCGCTCAAATTGGCAAAATCCGCCAGCAAGGTCCCGCCGTTGAGCGCTAGGCCGCCGGTCAGACTGTTTGTCACCGAACCGTTCAGCGTCAGCGTGCTGATGTTAAGTTTGGTCAAGCCCGCCGTGCCGGCCAACGCGGAGGCAATCGTGGCATTGCCGCTGCCCGTCAACACCCCGCCAGAGGTCAGGGTCAACGTGCCATTGGTCAGCACATAGTTCGCCGTGTCAAAGCGGAGGCTGCTTGCGCTGACACCGGTGCCTACAGTGACGATGCCGGCTATTCCACCAAAAACCGCCAGGTCATTGGCCGCATTACTCCACGCCACATGCGCGGAGCCGGCATTCAAATCCCAGTTTAGATTGGTGGTGTTCCAATTGCCCGCGCCGCCGCCGCTCATGCCATCGCCGTTACTGGTAATGTTGGTGGAGCCGCCATCCCAATACAAAACTTCCATCGGGGTCGTCGCCGAAAAAACGGACGAAGGCGACGTGGAGTTTTGGTTGATGCTCTTATCCCGGGCTTTCACCGTGTAGCCGTATTGGGTGTTGCCGGCCAAACCGGTGTCGGTGTAGGTCGTGCCATTTTGCCAGCCGCTGTCATGCCCGCCGCCGGCTGTGCAGGTGAAATAATATTCCACGCCATTGACATCCGTGGCCGTGGTCGCGGTCATGGTGATGGACGAATAATTCAGTGCCGCCGGAGCGCTCGCGAAGGTCATCGGGTTCGGACTCGGCGGATTAGTGTCAATCGTGGTCGTGGCCGAGGCGGGAGCGGACGCGGTGCCGACGTTGTAATTGGTGCTCAAGTCGCGGTAAGTCACCGTGTAAGTGTAGAGCGTGCCCGGATACAGACCGGAGTTCGTGTAGGTCGGACTACTTTGCCAACCGCTGCTGGCACCCCCGGAATGGCCGGTGGTTTCGGTGAACAGATATTGCACCCCGTTCACATCGTTCGCCGGCGTGGCGGTCATGGCAATGGCATAATCGCTCAAAGCGGTGGGGGCCACGGCAAACGAGGCGGGATTGGGGGCAGGCGGATAGAGGTCGGTCGGGGACTGGGTCAAAGTCGAGAGCGTCTGGAAAGTCTGGATGTTGGTGTCCCAGAGGCTTTGCAAGGCGTTGAAGGCGCGGAAGGTGAAATAGTATTGGGTGCCGGACGACAACCCGGCTGCCGAATAACTGGCATTAATCGGAGTCGCCACCGTCCACGAACCGACCTCCGCCGAATTCCCCCAAGCGGCCGCGTTGGTGCCGGCGTTGTTCGTGCCCCAATAGACGACTACCGTGTAGGGCGCGCCGTTTCCGTTCAGTAAAGCGTTCAGCGTCGCCGCCGTGGCACCGACATTGGCGGCGGGCAAATTGGAGATGCTCCCGCTGACGGGCGCGACCGTGAGCGTGCCGGTGCCGAGAAAATAAGTGCTCTTAAAGGTCGCGGTGGAGCTGGTGGAACCATAGACACCCGCCGGCTGATCCACGCCATTCAAATTCAACCAGCAGTTCGTGCGGGTGCCGGAGTAATTCAAATTGGCTACGGCATTGCTGCTGATGAAGAGCGCCCCGGGGGCCACGGCGGCAGCAACATTATACATTATCCCGCCAGCGGCAATCGTCGTTGGCCCGGTGTAACTGTTGGTGCCACTCATCGTCCACGTGGTGGTGCCAACGGTGGTCAAGCCGCCTGATCCGCTAATGTTACCATTGAATCCAATCCCGCCGGCATAGCCCAGATTAATCGTCGAAATTCCCATCAGCGTCATCGGCCCGGCCAGCGTGCTACCAAAGCCGTTGATGTCCGTCAGCGTCGCGCCGTTCAAGGTGATGCTGTTAGTCAGGTAATGCCGATTGAAAACGTAGGTCGCCGCCGGACCGAAGGTGACCGGTCCGGTGCCGAAAAAGGGCGTCATCGGGCCAGAGCCCAGCGGCCCCGTCACCGTGCCCGCGTTGATAATCGTGCCGCCGGAGTAGGTGTTGGTGAGGTTCATTAAATTAAGGTTGCCCGGGCTGTTGACGACCAGACCCCCCGATCCCGAGATCAGGTTGTTGAGGGTCACTGACCCGCCCACGTTGCCACCCAGCGTCGTCGTCGCCGCCAGATTGAGCGGCGAGTTGATCACGACGGCATTGGCGCTATTCTGATTGATCTGCGGCAGAACCGGGCCGTTGCTGGCGAGGTTGAGGCTGTTGCCCCCCAGCGTCGCGATGCCCGCAAAATTCAACTGGTTCAACGCAAACCCGCTGTTCAGATCGTTGGTGGCGGTGTTGGCGCTGGCATTAAATTGGAGGTAATAATATGACTGGCCAGCCGTGTTGGGGGCCACGGAACCGCCCAGAGAATTGGTCCAGTTGGCAGCCGCACTCCACAAGCCAGCCGCCGTGTTGGTCCAGTTAAAGGCCACCGGCGCCCCCGCCAGAACGCTGATGGTAATCGTCGCCGGCGCGGAATTACTCACGCCATTGCTCGCGGTGAACGTAAAACTGTCCGAGCCGATGTAGTTGATCGCCGGCGTGTAGGTGATGGTGGGCGGCGTGCCGCTGAGACTGCCGTGACTCGGCCCGCTGGCAGTCGTAAAACTGGTCGCATTCACCGAGCCGCCCAGCGTGATGTTGGCGCTGTTGTTTTGCGGGATCGTGAGGCCTTGGGGATAGGCAAACACCGGCAGGTTGGTGACGCCGGCCGTCGAGTTATAGAGCCACGGCTGGTCAATCAACGCGCCGTTGGGACCGGCAAACGACGGGCCGGTCCATTTGAGCTTGGCCACCGCGCTACCGGTGTTTTTGTAGTAATCCATCTGGATGAGGTATTGCTGGCCCGCGTTGAGATAAATGCTGCCACCGTCCGTCCAAATCCGGGATTGATCCATCCAGTCGTTAATCACCTGCACGCCGTTCACATAGAGGCGCACGCCGTCGCTGTTCATCGTCGAGAAGGTGTAATAACCGCTTTCCGGCGCCAGCAACATCCCCGTCCAGCGCACGCTGTAAGTGGTTGAGGCCATGGTGTTGCTGGGCGAACCGGTGCCCCAGTCGAAATTGATCTGCGGATCAAGGCGCGTGAATTTCAGGTTGGTGAAATCCTGGTTGTCATAATACTGCCCGGTCAGACCCCCGCCCGCCGGCGTGCCCACAATCAGGCTCACCGTCGCCGGCGCAGAGTTCGTCATGCTATCGGCCACCTGAAAGGTGAAACTGTCCAGACCGACGTAGCCGGGCGTGGGGGTATAAGTCAGATAGGGCACCCCGCCGGTGAGCGTGCCGTGAGCCGGCGTGCTCACATTCAAGAAGCTCAAGACGTTCGTCCGACAGGAGCTGCCGGTCAGCGTGATGGCAGCCGCATTAGTGGTGTTGACGACCTGGGAATAGGCCACGGGGAAGAGATTCGTGATGGCCGGCGACGTGACAGCGGGGGTAATGCTATTGATGGCGCTGATGAGCGAGGGGTAGCGCGCATCGCCGGAGCCCCACTCGATAGCATAATTGTTGAACGTGGGCAGCAAATAACGGACGGAATCGCCAAAGGTTGCAATGCTGTTCAGAGCGGCACTAGCACTTTGGGAATCACCGTCATCGCCTTCGCCTAAAGCGACCCAAGGCTGATTCAGCATGGACATCCCCACCGGCACCGTCTCAGCGGCATAATATTTCGCCAGCGTCTGGATGGAATTGATCCGCCCGCCATAGCGCCACATAGGGTCGGCCAGAACCGGCGTCGTGGCACATTGGATAATGTCCGAGACGAGCGCCTGCACATCCGCCAGCGTGGTATAATTATTCAGAAAATTGGCCGTATTCGCCCGCGGAATCGAATCGGGCAGTTTCAAGCCGATCTGCACGGCGGGATAGAGTAAACTCTTGGCGGCGGCTTCGGTATTGCCACCACCCACGTAGGGGGTATTGGCACCGCTGGTTGAGTCGCCAAACATTTCGACGCTTAAAAGGGTTTCCACCTCCTGCACGGGATCGTTCCAATTGATCACCTTCGGATCCGTCGCGTTGGTGATGAAGGCGGCGAGCATGGTCGGCAACAGCGGACTGGCCGACGAAGCGAAGTTGTTTAACGCCACGGCCGCATGGCCGCGAACCGAAACATCCGGATCCAACAGACTCTGTCCCAGCGTCGCCAAGCCGTTCGTGTCTTTCAAGGCACCGAGCACCGTGCAGGCCGAGGCCCGCAGCCAGGCGTTGGTGCTGGCGGCCAAATTGGTCATGCTCGCCACACTAACGTTGGTGAATGTGCCCAGTTGCAAAGCCGCCGAAAAACGCACGTCAGGATCGAATTCGCCCAGCGCGGAAATCAATTGGTTCGTCGTGAAATTGGTGACGGTCATCGGCACCGTGGCCGCCCACAGGGCATTCGTCACCTGGTCGTTGCTCAGCGTATTCGTTGGATTCGCGTTCCGGCCCGTCAGATAAATTTGCTGTAGTGGCGTGGCATACGTCAGCACATAGCAGGTCGTGGGATCCAATTTGCCGCTATTGCCATAGGCGTTGTTGCCGCCCACCTGCCAGTAATCACTCACCTGACTGGTCCCATAATTATCCCCACCATCATAGACAAATGAGCCATCACAGCGGCGTTCCAGATCCAAATGCCACTCGATATTCTGCATATAGGCGGCCATGGCGTTCGTTCCGCCCAAGTTGGCGCCCAAGGCATCCCACAGGTAGTTAAATCCCTGGCCGGAATGCCCGTATTCCCGGGCAACATAAGCGGCCAGCGTCAACCGCGTATAATATTCGGTCGAAGTGTGATCGCCCACCAGCGAAAACATCAAGGCCGCCTGCGCGAGTTTACCGTTTGAGTAGTGAGGATAGGCGATGGACCACGGATTATGTTCGCCGTAGGGAATTTCGCCTTTTTGCACAAACCAGCCGAAAAAGTTGGTCCCCCGCATAATCGCGGCAATAATCGCCGGATCGACCGTCATCCCGGCGGCCACGAGCGCCTTCTGTCCCAGCACCAGCCCCAAGTCACAGGCCAAACCCACGGCGTTGACCGGGCCGTAGCCGGATGAGGTGCCGTTGTAACTGCTATCGTCATTCAAACGCGAGTAGCTATGACCACACGTGCCATAGCGATCCATGCCATTCGCCGTGCTGATCAAGGTGGCACTCAACGCCGGTAACACATTGGTATCCCCGGTTTTTAAGTAGTATTCGGAAAGAAAGATGGCGTTGTAACCATAATCCCACATCCCCAATCCGAGTGCGCCCGAAATGGAGCGCGCATAGGTCTGCAACTGGGGCAAAAAGTTGGTATTGCCGCTGGCCAACATCGCCAAACCCAAAGCCTGATTGCCGGGCGTGAGCATATTGAAGGAGCGTTGCATCAGAATGTTGATGGCGTTGGATAAGATGATTGCCGACTTGGGGCAGTTATATGGCGCGGTGGCACTGTAGGCGGTGTTCGAAAGCCCCAACTGAATCGCAACATCATTGGTGACGCCCGCGCGCCAGCGTTTGAGATTCATCACGCCATCGCCCGCCTCGGCCGCGCCAATGGCATAACCGATACACTTGCGGGCATCGTTGGTGAACAGCGGCACCGGCAGATTACCCGCCCCGGTGCTCACGCCCAAAATCACGTCGTTGCTGGCCATGATGCCGACGGCCGGCGTGTTGGTGCCCACCGTCACGACCAGAATCTGCCAGGGACTGGCCGCCGTCATGGTTTCCGTCAGGCCACTATTGCCGCCTTGGACGTAGATCCACCCCCGCATACCCGTCGGACCAAGGCTATAGTTGTGCGCGGTATTAATCAGCGCCAGATTAGTTGCGGTCAAATCCGGCGCGGAATCGGCTTGGACAGCGTTGGCGAATCCAAGCAGAACCGCCAAGGCTACAATAAGGTTATAACAGATTTTGTTTTTACGGATTAACTTCATAGTTTGACGTTCGATTGCGATGGTCTTGGGGCAAAAACAATAAGGTATCAAGGGATGGACGATGTTTGGTGCAGAAAAAATCAATAAAAGCTCGGTGATGCCTTCGGGCTTGCAGGTCAAGTCCTTGGGATATGGCCAAGGCGAGCCGGTTGGTTTTTGTGGCGTCACAAATGTTTTTTTAGGATTTACGGTGGTTATCCTAAATTAGTCTTTAGAATGCAAAACATTTTTAAATTTGTTCTGCCCTTCGTAAGGGGGTAGATCGGCGATCAGAATAATCGTGAAAAATTTCCAAGGCTGGCGTTGGCGGGGAGAGGCGCAACCTCGAGAAAATCTACATTCGCGCGGTCATTTCAGATCCAACTGCTTCGTCTGACAGGCTGTTGTAAACGGCGGTTGAAAAGTGCTACGGGCGGCGCTCGAAAAGTGCTGCACCTTCCGGGCAAAGAAGACTGTTTTTTCAGGGTTTCGTCAAGTGGTTGATTCCGCTTCGAGATGCCGAACGATGCTAGCCAATCACGCGATGTGACGGCGGAAGTGCAGGCGAAGATCGGCACCAGCGATTTCGCAAGATTTCCGGTGTCCGACCTAGCCGCGAATGGTGACCCCGCAGTCGGAATAGTAAAGACCTTGAGCGTGAAATGTCATGGATGGGAAAACTAACACAGCGACCGCAGGCGATGGCGAGGTCATTGAATATGGCGCTCACGCCGCGAAGTAATTTTCAGCGGCCAAAGAGGCGTATTTTGAAAAATTGACCCCCAAATCATTCGGGTTTTTGCATGATTTTTATCGAAAAAGTAGTTTTTCAACAAACTGCAAACTGCTAGAGCGTTTCCACTTGTTACGTAGCGCGGTCCGTTCCGGCTGCGGGTTTAAAGCACCGTCCCGGTGCCTTTGGGAGACCGGGCGGTGAGACGCCGCCGCTACTCGCAGGCGCGGACGCCTGCGCTACATCATTTTCGGCAACGCTCTAACTGCGGATTTTAGGTTCAATCAACCGATGCATCGGCAGAACTAAAAGATACAAGGTCTCCAAAAGGCAGAGTGCCAGCAATCGCCGCTGATAAAAAACTTCAAGACTGACACTATTCCTATCCTCAAAATAGCATTGTCCCCTGCCCTATTTCGCGGCAAGCTGTGCGCTTAATTATGCAGCAGGTCAATCTCGGCATCATCGGCGGCGGCACGGTTGGTAGCGGCGTTTACGAAGCGTTGCAGCACAACGGCTCGCTCCTCGCCTCCCGCATCGGTGCGAAAGTCGTCGTTCACCGCATCGCCGTGCGCGATCCCAAAAAAAAACGCGCCGCCCAAATTCCCCGCAGCCTGCTCACGACTGACTGGCGCGAAGTGGTTTTCGACCCACAAGTCCAGCTCGTCGCCGAACTCATTGGCGGCACCACGACTGCCCGGGAAGTCATTTTGGCCGCGTTGAAATCGGGCAAGCCCGTCGTCACCGCCAACAAGGCGCTGCTTTCGGCGCACGGCGAGGAACTGTTCGCCGCCGCCAGGAAATATGGCGCGAATCTTCATTACGAAGCCAGTGTGTGCGGCGGAATTCCCATCATCAAGTCCTTGCGCGAAGGTTTTGTGGGCAACCGCATCAACGCACTTTACGGCATCGTGAACGGCACCTGCAATTTCATCCTGTCGCGCATGAAGCTGCAAGGCGTGGACTTCGCCGCCGCCGTGGCCGAGGCGCAGCGGATGGGCTACGCCGAAACCCCGCCCGACCTCGATGTGGACGGACATGACGCGGCACACAAGATCGGAATTCTAGCGTCGCTGGCGCACGGCTTCTGGATCAACCCGAAAAAAATCTACACGGAAGGCATCCGGCATGTCACGCCGCTGGACATGAAGCTCGCCGGCCAGCTCGGTTACACCATCAAGCTGCTGGGCATCATCAAAAAGCCCGCCCACGGTTCCTGCGTGCAGGTCACGGTTTATCCGGCGCTCGTGCCCAACGGTCACGTGATGGCCAGCGTGAACGACGCCTACAACGCCGTGCTCGTCCGCGGCGACGTCGTGGGCGACACGCTGTTTTACGGCCAGGGCGCAGGCAAAGACGCCACGGCCAGCGCGGTCTTGAGCGACGTGGCCGACGCGGCGCTGGATTTGAAATTTGCGAACAAGCACCGCGTGCCGCCGTTCGTGCCGCATGAATGCGACAGCTCGGTGGCACCCATTGCCGGGGTGTTTTCGGAATACTTCGTGCGCCTCGATGTGCTGGACAAACCCGGTGTGCTGGCGCGGATCACTTCGGTTTTTGCGCGTAACAACATCGGCATCTCGCACGTCCTGCAGCCGCGCGGTCGCGAGGGTGAAATCATTCCGCTGGTGCTCATGCTGCATCGCGCCCCGAACGGCGCGGTGACGCGGGCGTTGAAACAAATCGCCGACCAGCCGTTGCTCAAGGGCAAACCCGTGATGTTCCGCGTGGAAAATTTCCAGTAAAAATTGTCGCGCGCAGAAGGCGAAGGCAGCGAAGGCCAATGCGACCTATCTCGATTTAGTGGCCTAGAAGGTGAGCGCATTGTTCCACAAAATCACCTTCGCGCTCTTTGCGCGACACCTAAATTATGCCCATCCTGTTTCGTAGCACCAATGGCCAGTCGCCCACCGTCAACTTGCGGGAGGCGTTGCTCGCCGGTCTGGCGCCGGATCGCGGACTTTATTTGCCGGAAAGTTTTCCGGAGCTGACCTTCGAGGAAATCGCGGCGTTCGCCAAGCTGCCGTATCACGAGATCGCCTTCCGCGTGCTGTCCAAATTCACCGAGGGCATCATTCCCGATGCGGAACTCGCGGTGATGTGCCGCTCGGCTTACAATTTTCCCGTGCCGCTGGAAATCGTCAATGTGCGCGTCTTCCTGATGCGGCTGGATCAAGGGCCGACGGCGTCGTTCAAGGATTTTGCCGCGCAGATGATGGCGCGGATGTTCGGACGGTTTCTTCAGGAAGACGGCTGGCAGGTGACGATTCTCACGGCGACCAGCGGCGATACGGGTTCTGCCGTGGCGCATGCGTTCCACAAGGTTCCCGGCGTGCGCGTCATCGTGCTGTTTCCCGAGGCGGAAATCAGCGAGAGCCAGCGCAAGCTGATGACCACGCTCCAGGACAACGTCCGCACGGTGGCGGTTGACGGTAAATTTGACGACTGCCAGGCGATGGTAAAACAGGCGTTTGCCGATCCCGACCTCGCGCACATTTCCCTTTCGTCGGCAAACTCCATCAACATCGGCCGGTTGCTGCCGCAGAGCGTTTATTATTTTTACGCCGCGTCGCGCGTGGCGCAGGCGGGGGAACCGGTGGTGTTTTCCATCCCCAGCGGCAACTTTGGCGACATGATGGGTGCGGTGGTGGCGCGGGAAATGGGTTTGCCCATCCGGAAAATCATCGCGGCGGTCAACGACAACGACGCGTTCCCGAAATTCCTGGCCAGCGGCCATTACGAAAAGATTGTGCCGTCGCGCAACTCGCTCTCCAACGCGATGAACGTCGGCCATCCGAGCAATCTCGCGCGATTGGTGGCGATCTATGGCGGGCAGATGGACGAGACCGGCAAGCTCGTCAAGCTGCCTTACCTGCCGGCGCTGCGCCGCGACGTGTTTTCCACCTCGATTTCCGACGAACGCACGGTCGCCGGCATCCGCGATTTTTGGAATCAGTTTCAATTGCTGCTGGAGCCGCACGGTTCCGTCGCCTGGCAGGGCTTTCAGGAATGGAATGCCGTCGAGCCGCTCGGCAACACGCCCGCCGTTATCGTCGAGACCGCCAACCCCGCAAAATTCCCCGTCGAAGTTGAGAAAGTTGTGGGCTGGGAGCCCGACGTGCCAAACAACATGCAGGCCTCGCTCCGTATGCCCGAGGATTTCGACCTGATGGACGCCGACTACGCGAAGTTCAAAAGCTACCTGCTGGCGCGGCACTGACAACGGCGCGGAGAGAAACCCGGCTGGTGCTCCCGCCCCGAATTGAACGGGGATACGCGTTCTCCCACGGACTGCCCGGCGCGATATACAGCGCCCCTATGGCGTGGGCTTGCAGCCACGCCTGCACCGCTTTGGCCACAAACTCCGGCCCGTTGTCACTCCGCAGATGCGCCGTCACGCCCCGCTGTGCGATCACTCCCGCCAGCACCGCGATCACGTCCTGGTCCCGAAAACTTCGCCACACAGCCAGCGCCAGACATTCCCGGGTGAATTCATCCACCACGCACAGAAACTTCAATCGCCGTCCGTCGCTAGTCTGGTCGCTCACAAAATCGTAGCTCCATACTTCGTTGGGCCGCGTCGCCACCCGGCGCTGGCTGCCGTTCTCGCACGTGCCCAAGCGCCGCTTCTTGCACGCTTTCGCGGCACTTTCAGCCCTTCCTCACGCCAGAGCCGCTGCTCCCGCTTGACGTTCACCCGCAGCCTTTCCTGGCGCATCTGGCCGCAGACCGTCCGATACCCAGCGCGTGGTCGCTGCCGGCTGAACGCATTCAACCGTTCGCGCAAGCGATCTTTCCGCGTCCGGTTAGGGCGTGTGCCGCCGCGTGCCGCGCGGCTCTCCCACCACTGTGCAGGCCCGACGCTGGCTCAACTCCAGTTCGCACTGGGGATGTCCCACCGCCGTTCGCTTTTGCGCCGGCGGAGTTTTTTGAGGGTGGTTTCAAGTGCGTTGGTATTCATGTGTTTTGTTTGATGGTTTCAGTGTTTGAAGCAATGCAGTCGGGCACATAGTCCCGGTAGTCGGTGAGGTTGCGGATCAGCGGATGCGTCCCCCAAAAGTCCATTTGTGGCACTGGCCCGGGCCTGTTCGAGCAGCGTGCGCAAATCGCGCAGACGCCCGGTGCCGTGATGCAGGGCTTTTTGCGCGGCCGCTTCCAGCGCCTTGGCCGGATGTTTTTGCGCCAGTGCCAGCAGACCGTGCAACACCCGCGTGCCGATGGGGCCGCGCTGTTGCACCATCGCCTCGGCCCAACTGCCGGTGTGCGCGCCAAACAATCGCGCCCGGTCCAGCAAATAGGCCTGGCCGTGTTCGATAACGCGCCGGTGTTGGAAATGCAGATGGATTTGATCCGTGGCGAACTTCCCCGGTTCGACGCGCACATGGACGGCGATGACTTCCCGCCGCTGGTTGAAAACGCGCACCAGGCGGCTTGCTTCAAAAAGAATTGGTTCGGTGATCGAAATCTGCCGGAATTCTATAAACGCCCCCTCCTGCTGGCGGAGACTGCAGGGTGAGGACGATTGGCGAATCTAACTTTTCTTCTCGACCTGATGCTTCGCCTGGCGTTTGGGCAAGGCATTCTTTTTAGAGGCCGGCCGCCGGCCGGTTGCCAGCGGCAGAAATTCACGGAGAAATTCAGGCGCATCACGGCGGCCTCCACGGTGCCAGTCGCGCGCCAGAGTCTCAGCGAGGTTCTTTTTATCTTGGTTCAATTCGCTGGTGAGAAATTCAAAGAACAATTCCGCCAATCGCGCCAAAGCGATGGTATCGGTGCGCCCCAGTCGCACATAAAGCCAGTCGCTGAATTTCAAGAACTGTTGGAACGGTGGTGCGTCGCGCCAAATCAATTTAACGCTCTCGACAAAGTTGCCGCTGTTGCCGACCAGATCCCAATACTTCGCGAAGCGCCGGAGCCGCTGCATCGTGGCGAAGTCAATCAGCTGGTTCTGCAAGATTTCATAGGGCGGATGCGCGTTGTAAACCATCTGCCATTCGGCGTCGTGCCGGATAATCGGCGTGCCGCGCAGGCGTTTCAAAATGCCCACCTGGATTTCCTGTGGGCCGAGGGCAATAAGCTTGTCAAAACCGGCGGCAAAACTTTCCAGCGTTTCGCCCGGCAGGCCGACGATCAAATCCGCGTGGATGTGAACGCTGGTTTTGTTCCGCAGAAAATGGAAATTGTCCGCCAGCCGCTCGTAGTTCTGCCGGCGGCTGATGTGCTGGCCGACTTCGGGATTGAACGTCTGGATGCCAACCTCGAATTGCAGTGAGCCGGCGGGAAATTGGGCGATGATCTCGCGCAGTTCCGGCGGCAGGCGGTCGGGAATCATCTCGAAGTGGTAAAAATTTCCGCCGCGATGCCGCGCCAGAAAAAATTCCAGAATCGCCTTGCTGGTGGCGATGTGCAGGTTGAACGTGCGGTCCACGAACTTGAACTGCTTCAGCCCGCGGTCCATCAGCCGCTGCATCGCGGCGAGAAATTTATCTAGTGGCACCTGCCGCACCGGAATGTCCAATGACGACAGGCAAAACTCGCAGGTGAACGGACAGCCGCGCGACGCCTCGACATACACAATGCGGTGCGCGATGTCTGCGTCGGTGTAAAAATCGTAGGGCAATTCCAGTTTTGCCAAATCCGGCAGCTCGGCGGGAACAATCTTTGGGTAGGAGACGACGTGAGGAGTCTCATTATTCGATTCCGCACTCCGCACTCTGTATTTCGCATTTGAAGTGAGCCTCGTCACCTCGTCTCCTACAGATTGATTGAGCAGCACCCGGCACACCTCGACAAATTTCAAATCCGCCTCGCCAGTGATGACGTGGTCGGCAAGTTCCACAATTTTTTGTCCTTCGGTTTCGTGGCTCACCTCTGGCCCGCCGAGGATAATTGTAATTTCCGGGCGGACGCGTTTGATGATTGAAATCACTTCGGTGGTTTCCGCCACGTTCCAGATATAAATTCCGAAGCCGATGATTTTTGGATTTTGCGCAAGCAACGCCTCGGCGATGTTGAGTGGGCGCAAATTGATGTCGAACTCCGCGATGACCGCGCGCGGCTGCAATTCGCCGAGGCTGGCGAACAGATAGCGCAGCCCGAACGCGGCGTGGATGAACTTCGCGTTGAGCGTGGAGAGCACAATGTCCGGCATCACGCGCAACATAGCAGCCGCCATCCCGTCACCAAAGGCGAAATAAACGCCGAAGAGGGTTGACCTTGACCGGCGCATCGCCGAAGCTGCCACATCTGAAAACATGAACCCTGCCCTAACGCTCCATGCTCGCACGAAGGCGTATGCGAAGGACCATCCTTTGAAGAGCTGGTGGTGCATCCTGTCCACCACGTTTTATCTGGGGGCCGCCACGGCCGCCACGCTGCCGGGACCGCCGCTGGCCTTTCGCGTTTTCGCCAGTTTCTTGACCGGCCTTTTGGTGCTCCGGCTGTTTGTGATTTATCATGACCAGCAGCATCACGCCATTCTGCCCAAATCTGGGCTGGCGGAATTTCTCATGCGGCTCTTTGGCATCTGGGTCTTGAGTCCCAGCAGCGTCTGGCGCAGTTCCCACGACCATCATCATGCGCACAATTCCAAGTTGCGCGGCTCCCACATTGGCTCCTATCCCATCATGACCAAGGAGCAATATCAAAATTCACCGGGCGGCCTCCGGTTTCAATACCTGTTCATGCGCCATCCATTGACGATGCTGTTTGGCTACTTTTTTGTGTTTCTCTACGGCATGGTCGTCAACCCGTTTCTCAATTCCCCGCGCAAACATTTCGACTGCCTGCTGGCGCTGTTGTTGCACGTCGCCCTTGGCGTCGGGCTGGTGTGGTATTTCGGCTGGCTGGCACTGGGGCTGACCCTGGTTTTGCCGCGCATCCTGGCCGGCGCGATCGGCAGCTACCTGTTCTACGCCCAGCACAATTTCCCCGGCGTTTCCTTCAAGGACAAGGCCGGCTGGACCTATGAAAAAGCCGCGCTCGAATCTTCCAGCTACCTGAAAACCGGCCCGCTGATGGCGTGGTTCAGCGGCAACATCGGCTACCACCACATCCACCACTTGAACGCGCGGATTCCCTTCTACCGGCTGCCGGAACTGTTCCGCGATATTCCCGAACTGCAAAAGCCCAAGGTCACCACGCTGCATCCGCTGGACATCATCCGGTGCCTGCGCCTGAAAGTCTGGTGCGTGGAAACCCAGCGCATGGTTGGCGTCCGCGGACTCTGAACGGATTTTTTACGCGCGGCTCTCCTCCGCCGGCCTTTTCAGCAACCGTCAAAACTCAAACCGGCTCAATTTTTCCAGCAGCCGCGCATCTGCCGCCGGAAACTCATGTTCGTTCAATCCTTCGCGGCCAATCCACTTCACCGCCGCGCAATCCAGCGGCTGCGGTTCGCCGGAAATGATTTTGCAGAGAAAAAATTTCAGGCGGACCGTTTTTTCCTGATAATCATGGCGGATTTCATCAAAAAGTTCGCCCACGGTAATTGCCACGCCCAGTTCCTCGCGGATTTCGCGGACGAGGCATTGCTCAAATGATTCGCCCGGCTCGCGCTTGCCGCCGGGGAATTCCCACAAACCGCCAAGGTGCGATTTTGCGTGGCGCTGAGTGATGAGTAATTTGCCGCCTCGAAAAATGAGCGCGGCGCTGACCTCGAAGCAGTTGTTAATTTTTGTGTTTAAGTTTTTGGTTGCAGCAGTGCCGGCCATGATCGTCACAGCTAAAAATTAAAAAATCAAAACTTACCGCCCCACGCTCTTGTAAATCCAGCCGAGCTTTTCCATTTCCGCCGGATCGAAGAGATTGCGGCCGTCGAACAGGATCGGATGCGTCAGCCCTTTTTTGGCGCGGGCCAGGTCCAACTGCTTGAACTCGTCCCATTCCGTCGCCACCACCAGCGCGTCGCAGCCTTCGGCCACGGCATGCATGTCGTTCAGGTAGGTGACGCCCTTTTCCGGCAGCAACGGTCTGGCTTTGGCCATCGCCTTTGGGTCGTGGACGCGCAGCGTCGCGCCGTCCTTCAAAAGTTTCTGGCACAGGTCAATCGCGGGCGACGAGCGCACGTCGTCGGTGTTCTGCTTGAACGCCAGGCCGAGCACGCCGATCTTTTTGTCCTTGAGCACCCAGAGCGTGTCGGTGATTTTTTTGACGAAGCGCTCCATCTGGTCGGCGTTGATGCGCTGCACTTCCCTCAGCAATTTGAAGTCGTAGCCGACCTGCTCGGAAATCTTGATGAACGCGCTCAAGTCCTTGGGAAAACAACTGCCGCCGAAGCCGATGCCGGCGTTGAGAAACCGGCGGCCGATGCGCTCGTCCAGGCCGATGCCGTGCGCGACTTCCTGCACGTTCGCGCCGGCGGCCTCGCAAATGTTGGCGAGGGCGTTGATGTAGGAAATTTTCAGCGCGAGAAAGGAATTCGCCGCGTGCTTGATGAGTTCCGCCGAGTTGATGTCGGTGACAATGATCGGGGCCTGGAAGGGCGTGTAAATCTCCTTCATCGCGGCCACCGGCCGCTGCGAGCGCACGCCGATGACCACGCGGTCCGGGTGCATCAAATCGCCGACGGCAAAACCTTCGCGGAGAAACTCCGGGTTGCTGACGACATCAAATTCCACCTTGGCCGCGCAATAGCGCTTGATGGTCTCGGCCACTTTCTCGCCGGTCTTGACGGGCACCGTGCTCTTGTCCACGACAATCTTGTAGCTCGTCATCGCGGCGGCGATGTCGCGGGCGACGCGCTCGATGTAGCTCAAATCCACCGAGCCGTCCGGCTGCGGCGGCGTCGGCACGGCGATGAAGATCACGTCGGACTCCTGCACGCCCTCGGCGGTGCTGCTGGTAAATTTCAACCGCCCGGCGGCGACATTTTTTTTGACGATCTCCTCGAGGCCGGGTTCATAAATCGGGATGCCGCCGCCTTGCAGCATTTTCACCTTGGCCGCGTCGTTATCCACGCAGAAAACGTGGTGGCCGACTTCCGCAAAACACGTTCCCGTGACCAGCCCGACGTAGCCGGTGCCGATGATGGAGAGTTTCATCTCAAGACTTGCCGGCCGGCTTGGAGGCCGCCGGATGCGCGGAAATCTGGGACAGCCGCAGGCCGGCTTCCGAACCGAGCGTGCCCGCCAGCGGCGCGCGCGCCACCTCCTGGTAATAGCTGGTCGCCTCCGTCAGTTGGCCCTGCGCCTCCAGCACGCGGCCCAGCGCAAATTTAGCTGACAGAGCCTCGTTGGATTCGGGATGGCTCTTGACCACCGCCAGATAAGCCGTCGCGGCGTCGGCGAGTTTGCCGGCCGCCTCCAGGCTGGCCGCCTCCCCCAGTTGCGCCGCCGCCGCGAGCGGGCTGCCGTCGTTGGTGTTCAGAAATTTTTGAAACAGCACCTGCGCGTCCGCGTAGCGGCCCGCCTCGAACAGCGCCGCTGCGGCCTGCAACTGCGCGCGGTCCGCCGCCAGCGTTCCGGCATACTGGCCGGCCAGTTTCAAAAATGCGTCCGCGACCTGCTGCGGCGTCGGGTTGGCGGGCAGGCTCAACTGCAACTGGGTGTAGGCCACGCCGGCATCCACGGCTTTTTGCTCGCGCCGGGTGGTGTAAAAATACCAGACCAGCAGGACGACGGCCGCGCCCGTGCCAACGATGATCAGGCGTTTGCGGTTGGCTTCCAGCCACGGCCAGAATTTAATCAGCACTTCCGTTGAGACGTCTTGTGATTCCATAAATGAAAGCACAGTCTTTCTACGCCACCGCCAAAAGACAAGCCGAAACCGACCCGGATGCCTTTGGTGGCCGCGCGCACGCGGCTGTGCCTGCACCTGGAATGGCGACCGGGCGACACCGTCAGCGCCACGGACTGGCAGCCCGGCGGCGGCGGCTGACTTACAACCGGGGAAGCTTGTTCGCGCAGATGATGGCACTGAATCCGGGCCATCACACCAAAGCGATCAAGTCACGGCGGAACTTTTCGTTTCTGGCCGGCCGGTGGTCCAAAGCACACGGCAACACACCCTCAAACTGGCGGTTAAAACGGATTGATGACAAGTGCTAACCCGGATATTTCATAGTGGCATTTGATTTTGGGAAAAGGCGGTGCGGAGGCGGTCTCCGACGGTTGGTTGGGGAAAAAATGGGAAGCCCAACGACCGTTGTGACGCCGGAAGACTCGCTGCTGGCCGTTTTTGGCGACACCTCCGGCAAGGGACTTTGCTTTCCAGAAAAAAGCCGCCTCAACCGCTGGCGGGAGCCAGCGTTCTGCGTCGCTGCTGGCAGCGGCGGAACAAGGCTTGCAGCGGGTAGGCGCGGCTCAACGGCACATCGAGCCGGTGCACCCTCACGCGCACTTGCCCGCCACTTTCAACAGCTTGACCCGGACACTGCCCGCCGTCGCCCGCGCCAGTTCCGTTCCGGCCAGTGCCGGCCCCAAGCGCTCCACCGGCACGGAGTTCTTCGCCAAACCCAGGCCGTAATAGACCACCGGGCTTTCCCCCGGAAAAATCGGCCACGACTTTTCGGGAACCGGGGTCTGGCAAGAGCCAGGGCAGTTCTCGACAGCCTGCCGTCGAAGCAGCGGTGAGTGGTGTTTTCATTTGGCTCAGTGTTTTCAAGCTTATGGACGCTCTCGCTCCTCTTTATTCAATCCGACCGTGAAATATCCGGGCTAGCGGGAAATGCTTTCAGCCGGTCCAAGTCCGGCCAGCCCCTGGAGATACGCCAGAATCAAATCCGGCAGATCCTGGCTGTAACCGCCTTCGAGCAGACTGAAAGACGGCACGTCCAGCGCACGCAGCGTCTGACCCAGCCAGTGAAAATCCTCCAGCAGCAGCGTGCCTTCGGCCAGCGGGTCGCGCAGATAGGCGTCGAAGCCGGCCGACACGGCGATGAGATCCGGCCGGTAGCTGCGCAAATCATCCAGCGCGTGGGCAAGCTTCGCGCGATAAGCAAGCCGCGGCGCGCCGGGCGCAACGGGATAATTAAAACAATTGCGGCCGCGATTTTGAGCACCGGTATCCGGATACGCCGGATGCTGGTGGACGGAAAAAAACTCCACGCCCGGCTGGTTCAGCAAAATGTCCTCGGTGCCGTTGCCGTGATGGACGTCGAAATCAAAAACCGCGACGCGTTTCGCACCGGTGGCGCGGGCCTCCAGCACGGCGATGGCGACATTGTTGAGGTAGCAGAAGCCCATGGACTTTTTCCGCATGGCGTGATGGCCGGGCGGGCGCATGAGGCTGAAAACGGGTTCGCCCCGGCGCGCCCATTTCAAAGCGTCCAGCGCAGCGGCGACAGACGACCGGGCATGGCCGGAAATGTTTTCAAAGAACGGCGTGTCGGCGTCGAAATCCTCCGGCACTTCGAGACGGGCCAGCATTTCCAGCGCGTGGGCGCGCAGAATGACTCCATCCGGAACCGTTTCACCGGGCGCAAGCCACTCGACGGGCAGTTCCGTCTGGCTTTGCAGCCTGGCGACCGTGGCCGCGACGCGCCGGGGATGCTCCGGGTGGCCGCGACGCGCATAGCCGGCGCAGCGTTCGTCGGTGATGATTTTCACCCCGGCATTAAAGCACGGATGACCGCAGCGGCGCACGGATTTTGTGAGGAACAAAATTATTTTGAAAGCGTCCGTGATTCCGTTACGCTGAAAAAACCATGCAGACAAAATCGTTGGCCGTGGCCGCCGTGCTGAGCGCGCTGATTTTGCCCGCCGCCGCGTGGGATTACGAAGGCCATCACGCGGCGAACGAACTGGCGCTGGCGTCGCTGCCGGCGGTGTTTCCGGCCTTCGCGCTGACGCCGGCCGCGCGCGATCGCATCGCGTTTCTCGCGGGGGAGGCGGATCGCTGGCGTAACGAGACGAGTATGCGCAATGGCACCGGCCTCACGCTCGGCCACGCCAGCGGGCCGGATCATTACCTGGACTTGGAGGATATTTACGGTTACGGCCTGACGCCGGCAACCCTGCCGCCGCTGCGGTATGATTTTGTGGCGGCGATCGTCCAGGCGCGCGCGGCGCATCCGGAGCGATTCCCGGCGATTGACCCAGCGAAGGACGCCGACCACACGCGGGAACTGTGCGGCTTCCTGCCGTGGGCGATCACGGAGAATTACGAAAAATTGCAATCGGATTTTGCCACGCTCGCGGCGCTGGAAAAATTCGGCGGCACGCCGGATGAAATCGCCAATGCCCGGCAAGACATCGTTTACGTGATGGGCGTGATGGGACATTTCGTCGGCGACGCGAGCCAGCCGCTCCACACCACGATGCACCACCACGGCTGGGTCGGCGACAATCCGAACCATTACATCCGGTCGTTCGGGTTTCACGCGTGGATTGACGGCGGGTTTTTCCGCACGACGGGCGGCCTGGACGAAAAAAAACTGGCGGGAAAAATCCAGCCGGCGAAACTCATTTCCACGGCGGCGAAACCGGACGGGATTTTTCACGCGGCGGTGAATTTCATCGTCGCCCAGAACCGGCTGGTGGAACCGCTTTACCGGCTGGACCGGGACGGCAAGCTATCGGACCAGGAAAATCGCGGTGCCGAGGGTCGCGCGTTTCTGGAGGCGCAACTGGTGAAGAGCGGCCAATTGCTCGGCGACCTCTGGCTGACAGCGTGGCGGACCGCGCCGGCGGACACGTTCCTGGAACGCGAATTGCAGCGCCGCGCGGCGGCAACGGAGGCCAGATGAATTCCCTTACGGCCACCCGCATCGCCGCCGCCACCGGATTTCTTGCCGTGGCGCTGGGTGCGTTCGGCGCGCACGGGCTGAAAGATTTGCTGGCGCAAAACGGGATGGCGACCATCTGGGACAAGGCGGTTTTTTATCATTTCACCCACGCGGTGATGCTTTTTGTGCTCGCTGGGCGGGAGAAATTTCCACGGTTCGCCTGGTGGAGTTTTCTGATTGGCATCCTGATTTTTTCTGGATCCCTATACCTGCTGGCCGTCACGAATATGCTTTGGCTGGGTGCCTTCACGCCGGCGGGCGGCTTATGCTTGCTTGTGGGCTGGCTGGCGCTGGCCATGCCCCGCCAAAAGTAAAAAATCAACTTTGTATTTTTCGGTCGTCATTTTTTTAATAAAAAAGGTTGCGTTGTGGTTTGAAAGATTTTAACTTGTCTCACAACAGACTATTTATATTATAAATAGTCGCTGATTATCCGAAGCCAGTCTGTCTGCAAGATAGACGCCATGTTTTTCCAAATCGGAAACAAAGCCAACTCACAAGAAACGCATGAAAATCATTGAAAACAAGGGCGCTTTGCCAATTTCTCATGCTCTTGGTCAGCGTGTGCCGGTTAAAACACCGCACGCTTTTCAAATCGCCAATAAAATCAATGGTTTTGAGCCTATTTCCTCTGGGTCAACACGGAATGGGAAAATGAGATTTTTGTCCGCCATATTTCTGCTGTGTTTGCTGCTGGTCGCCATGACCGGTCGCGCACAGTCAACAAACGCCACGTTCAGCACCGGGACCATCAATTTGGCGGTGCCGGACGCAAATCCCTCCGGTTTGGCGACCACTCTGAACGTAAGCGGCATGTCTGGCCAGATCGTCAATCTCACGGTAAGCCTGAACATAAGTGGCGGTTTCAACGGCGATTTGTATGCTTATCTGGTTTCTCCGACTGGCACGGCCGTGGTTTTGCTTGACCGTGTGGGGGTTATGTCGGGCAGTCCTTTCGGCTACGGCAACACCGGATTCAACATCACCTTGGACAGCGCCTCGGGAAACAACATTCACACCTACCAGTCGGGTTCTTACAGCCTCAACGGCAATGGACAGTTAACCGGCACTTGGGCACCGGACTACAATACGGTTAATCCGCTTTCCAGCCCCGGCGCGTTTAATGCCACCAGCCCGTCCGGCACCACTCTGGCAAATCTTGACGGCTTGAGCCCTAATGGCAATTGGACCTTGTTCGTGGCCGACCTCTCCGCCGGCGGCAATTCCACCGTGGTTAGTTGGGGCTTGATGGTCATGACCGTGCCGGAGCCGCAAACGTGGACCATGCTTGGCGGCGGTATGGCAGCCCTTTGGTTCCTGCAACGCCGCCGGCTTAAATGAATTTTTTCCGTCCGGCAGAAAAAATTAGTAGCTCCGCGTCGCCTTCGGCTGTTTGACAAAACTTGTCGCCCGCAGATAAATCGGTTCCAGTTTTTCGCCCGGCACAAAATCCGTCCGCGCCGCCGCCAGCCGCGCCACCATCGCCGCCGAAGGAAATAAAATCCGCTCCGCTTCCGGCCCGACGCTGGTTTCGCCGGCCGCCTGTCGCTCGGCGATTTCCGCCGCCGCGACGATTTTCAACGGTGCGATTTCCCGACAGCCGGCCTCCCAGATTTCCCAGCCGGACAGGTAGAATTCGCCGCGCTGCGCGTCAATCACCACGTTCACGCGTCCGAAGACTTTCTCCGTCTGCGCCTGCGCCGCCAGGCTTGCCGCGCTGCTGACGCCGAGCAGGTTGACGCCGGCGGCCAGTTGCCAGCCCTGCGCAATGGCAATCGCCGCACGAATGCCCGTGTAGCTGCCCGGACCCAGCCCGACCGCAATCGTTTCGATCTCCGCGCGGGCCATTTTTGCCTGCGCCAAAACATTTTCAACCAGCCCGAACGCATGAGTCATGCGGTGGCCGCCGGCTTCCATCGCCTCGGCCAGAACGACGCCGGCGCGCGCTAGTGCCACGCTCCGCTGCGCCGACGAAAATTCAAGCGCCAAGATCGTCATAGGAAATTTTCCGTTCCGATTCGCTGATGATTTCGATTTGCACCTTTTTCCAATCGTGAAACGTAAATTGCAAATCGTAAATCCGCTCGGCCCATTCAATCACCGCCACGCCGTCCGGCTCCAGAAATTCCTGGATGCCCGCGCTCAAGAGTTGCGCCGGCGTTTCCAGCCGATACAAGTCGAGATGAAACAGCTTCAGCCGGCCGCCGCCGTATTCGTTGACCAGCGTGAACGTCGGCGAGTGCACGCGGACCGAAACCCCAAAACCGCGCGCTAGGCCTTTCACGAACTGGGTTTTGCCAGCCCCGAGGTCTCCGCTCAACGCGATGACCCAGCCGGCTTGCGCTGCGCGGCCGAACCGCTCACCGAGCGCTTCCGTATCCGCCGGATTATGCGAAATTAAGGTGGCCATGCGTGTTTGGTTTGTGAAAACCGGCGGTGGTGCCGGTTAAAACTGGGAGGAATCAATGCCACAGATTGTGCCCATCCGTGCTTGATTAAATGGTTTTCACCGCGTCAGCCAGCGATTTCACGAATGCTCCGACTATGGCGATGAGTTCCGGCGATTTACCGTGCTTGGCAATCTGGTTCACGATCGCGCTGCCAACCACGCACGCGTCACCTTCATTCGCCACCGCCTTGGCCTGATCGGGATTCGAGATGCCGAAACCGATGGCAATGGGCAGGTTCGTGTGCGAACGCAGTTTGGCGACTTGCGTGGTGAGGTTTGACGCAATCTGTGATTGCATGCCGGTCACGCCTTCGCGGGAGATGTAATAAATAAAACCCGAGCCGCGCTTCACGATGAGCGCCACGCGGTCTTCCGGCGTCGTCGGCGCAACGAGGTAAATGTGGCAGAGGCCGGCCTGTTTCATCAGCGCCTCGTAATTGTCTGATTCTTCCGGTGGCAAATCCAAAACGAGCAAGCCATCCGCGCCGGCCTGTGCGCAATCGGCGATAAATTTTTCCAGTCCAACTTTGTGGATGAGGTTGAAATAAATGTAGAGGACAATCGGAATTTGCGACTGCCGGCGAATCGCGGCGACGGTTTCCAAAACTTTCGGCGGCGTGGTGCCGGATTCCAGGCCGCGCTGGGCGGCGAGCTGGTTCACCAGGCCATCCGCCAGAGGATCGCTGAACGGCACGCCGAGTTCCACCACGGCGACACCGGCACGATCAAACGCCAGCACCAAGTCGTGCGTGGCCCTAAGATTGGGATCGCCCGCGCCGATGTAAACGACGAGGCCTCTTTTGCCGGCGGTTTTCAACTGCGCGAACTTCTCAACGATGCGGTTCATGCGCGGCAGTTTCAGGTTTCAGGTGGCAAGATTCAAGTTTGGAAAGCGTCGCGCGCCGACCGCGAAGTCGGCGTGGAAAGATAAAATTCCTCCATTGCCCCCTCGCGTCCTTGACGTGACCTGGTTTCAATCCGGGATTTGACCGCGCGGCGGATTTCCCGCATGATGACTGCATGGCAAGCACCTTCGGACACCTGTTCCGCATCACGACGTGGGGCGAATCGCACGGTGGCGGCGTGGGTGTCGTCGTGGATGGCTGCCCGCCGCGCCTGAAACTTTCCGCAGCCGACATCCAGCCGGACCTCGACCGCCGCCGGCCGGGCCAGTCCAAAATCGTCACGCCGCGCAAAGAATCCGACACGGTGCATATCGTCTCCGGCATTTCCGAAAACGGCCTCACGCTCGGCACGCCCATTTCCATGTGGGTGCGGAACGAGGACCAGCGTTCCGAGGCTTACAACGAGATGAAGGACAAGTTCCGCCCGTCGCATGCGGACTTCACTTATTTTGCCAAATACGGCATTCGTGCCTGGCAGGGCGGCGGGCGGGCCAGCGCGCGCGAAACCGTTGGCCGCGTCGCGGCGGGCGCGATTGCGAAAAAGATTTTGCGCGAGAAATTCGGCGTGGAAGTGCTCGCCTACGTCAAGCAGGTGCAAAAAATCATCGGCGCTGTGAATCCTGAAACGGTGAAACTGAAAGAGGTGGAGTCCAACATCGTCCGCTGTCCCGACGCGCAGGCGGCGGCGAAGATGATTCGCCTCATCGAAAAAATGCGTGCCGAAGGCAACACCGTCGGCGGCATCATCGAAGGCGTTGCGCACGGCGTGCCGGCGGGATGGGGCGAACCGGTGTTCGACAAACTGGAGGCGGACTTGGCCAAGGCGATGTTAAGCCTGCCCGCGTGCAAAGGCTTTGAGAGCGGCGACGGCTTTGGCGGGATTTTGCTGACCGGCCGGGAGCACAACGATTTGATCCGCGCGAAGGCCGGCAAGGTTTTCACGACGACGAACCGCAGCGGCGGCATCCAGGGCGGCATCTCGAATGGCGAGACGGTATCTTTCCGCACGGCGTTCAAACCCGTTGCCACGGTCATGCACGAGCAGGACACGGTGGACGAATCGTTTCACAACACCACGCTCAAGGGCCGTGGCCGCCACGACCCGTGTGTGCTGCCGCGCGCCGTGCCGATGGTCGAGGCGATGACCGCGCTGGTGCTGGTGGATCATGCCTTGCGCCAACGAGCGCAGTGCGGCTGACGAGTGCCTGCCAACAAGTTGAGATTTCCGAATAACGTAGTGGGGCAGGCGTCTCGCCTGTCCAGCCCGGGTGGTTTTCCAAAGCAACACAACCGGCGGGGCGCCGGCCCCACTTTCCATGCGGCACTTTTTCAGCGGTCTCAATTCGTTTGTTTGGTAAAACTGCCGGTCTCCGGGGCAGGGCGCTGGCGGCCAAATGCCGGCAAAAATAAATTGAGAAGATCAGAAATTAGAGCGTTTCCGGAAATGATGTAGGGCAGGTGTCCAGCCTGCGCGTTGCGGCGGCGTCTCGCCGACCGGTCTCCCAAAGGCACCGGAACGGTGCTTTAAACCCGCAGCCGGGGCGGACTGCGCCACGTAAAAAGTGGAAACGCGCTAGCCCGGATATTTCCTAGTGGGATTGAACCAAAAAGGGGTGAGCGGGTCAGAAGGCTTGAAAACCCTGAGCCCAATGAAAACGCCACGGACCGCTGCTGCGCCAACGGACTGTCGAGAATTGCCCTGGCTCTTTCCCGACCTCGGTTCCCGAAAAGTCGCGGCTGATTTTTCCGGGGAACCCTTTCCAGCGCTGGCGGGGTGTTGTTGTAGTGTCAGGTGGACGCCGGCTTGGGCGTCACAACGGTCGCTGGGCTTCCCATTTTCCACCAACCAGCCGTCGGAGACCGCCTCCACACCGCCTTTTCCCAAAATCAAATACCACTATGAAATATCCGGGCTAGGGGGACAAATTAAGGCTGTTTCTCGACTTTATCAAAAAGAGCTCGTTCTTCAGGCAGCAATTGGGCGGCGGCGGACAGCTTGAAATAGGTCATTGCCTCGGCCGTGCGTCCGTTGGCCTTGAGGATCAGTCCGTAATAGCCGGCGATGCCGGGATTCGCGAGGTCTTGAGGCTTGAGCCGAGCCATGACCTTCAGCGCCTCAGCCGGTTTTCCCTGCAAGTAGAGTGAAAACGCATAGGTGGAGGCAATTGAAGCGTTGGTCTCATTGTTTGGATAAATAGTGCGCGCCAGTTCGTTCGGGCTAAACTCGTCGGCTTTCAGAAGCAGGGCAATCAAGGCCATGTCATTCTTGAGCGTCACATCCGATGGGTTCCGCCGGCTTTGAAGATCGATCAAATGCAGGAGCAAACGGGTATTGCCGCTGGCAATCAAATGGTCACGCAAACTCAACCAAGCGGCCGTTTCTTCGGGATACAAATTGAAGATGGTCCAGAGAATCTGGTCGGCCTCGCTGTCCCAGCGCAACTCGCGGGCCATGCTGAAGAGTGTTTTCAGGGCGATTTTGTTGTTTTTGGTGGCGTTCAGCGCCTGCTGCCATTCCGACTTGGCGGATTCGGCCAAATTCTGTTCCCGCAACGACCGCGCGAGCAGGGCATGGCGTTCAAAGTTCAGTTGCCCCCAGTCCTGCGCCGCCAGCAAATCCTGCATCGCCTTCCAGCGCCCCAACAAAAGCTGACACTTGGCGATCTGCAAGGCCGCCGGCATGTTGGTCTGCATGGTCCTTGGCAGACCCTGCAGCCAGGCGAGCGTTTCGGCCGGCGAGAGGCGGTCCATCTGCCAGTTGGACAGGTCAAACAAGTTTGCGGAGGTGTTGGTCGCTTCGCGCTGATAACGGGCCAGGCTGGGGTTCAGTTCGGGGCTTTTGGCCTCCAGCAGAACGTCCAACCGCAGCAGCGAATCGGCAAAAACAGCGTTGGTAAGTTGGATTAACTCCTGCGAGAGGCTCATCGCGGCGGGCAAATCCTTGGAACGCAGGGCATCCAGGACCAGTTCGCGTTGCGATATGTGGCGCAGTTCCGCATTGGTGGAACTCTGGATTACGCGTTTCAGATCAATGCGCGCCTCGGCCATGTCCAGGGCGTTGGTCCCGTGCAGGCGCAGCAGAGCAAGGTTGACCTTGTGAAGAGGGTTCGCCGGTTCCAGCCGGAGCGCCTCGCTGAAATTGGTTTCGGCTTGATCGAGCCGTCCCATCAGGAGCGCCATGCCGCCCGCCAGTTCCTGAAAGCTGGCCGTGTTCTGATCCGCCTCGGACACACCCGCCAGGGTGCTGCTGGCCAGGGCAAAGTTCTTGAGCGTCAGCGCGCTCTTGGCAAGGGCCAGACGATTCTCGGTGGATTTGGGGTTCAGTTCCACGGCCCGCTGCCACCAAAAAATGGCGTCCGGGGAATGCTCCGCATCCATCAACCCGGCCATCAGCCGGGTGGCTTCCAGATTGCGCGGGCTGCCATGGATCAGTTGTTGCAACGAAAGAACGGCATCTTTCGTGTCGGCTTTGGCGAGATACGCCCTGGCCATGGTGATCAGGCGGTTTTCCCGCCACACCAGATAGCCCCGGTAGGCCGTATAACCCAGCAGCAGCAGTCCGATACTGCCCACGAGAATATAAATTAATTTGCGCATAGTATTTTGGTTCTTCGGCCGTGCCTGTTTTTATGAAAAAGCCGGTGCCGTTTGGTTAAAAAGGCCGCCGGCTGATATCGCGCTCCTCCAGAAACCACTGATCCAGTTTGATTTTGTGCCGGGCGGCCAGCTCCCGGATGCCGGCCAGATTTTCCGGCAATAAATCGGCGACCACAATCACGCGGCTAATTTTATGGCGCTCAATCAGCCGAGGCAACTCCTTAAATCCCCCCAACACCATCTGGCCATAAACCCACTGGTTATGCAGGCTCAGTTCGTCATCGATCAGCCCCACGATGTTTCGCTGGCTGGAATGACGGGCGATCCGGGTCGCGTGGTCCAGCAGGAACAACCGGGCTTTGGCCCCGGCACCATAAAGCAAAATCCTTTCCGTGTCGCCGGCCGGATCGCCCTGGATCCGAAACCACATCGCCAGCTCTTCAAGGCTGCGGTGGAGCAGTCGCGCGGACACCATCAGGGGATGCGCCGTCGCCGTCACCAGCAGGGCGCGCATCAGCCAGAGCGACCGGCTGCCGGAATCAATGATCAGCGCCAGCCCCAGGCTGACCAGAATTCCGGTCACCAGACAGACCACCAGCATCAGGAAGTCGCGAAACTGCGCCCGCGGCCAATAAATCAAATAACAGCGGGACAGCGACAGCACCGTGAAGGTGGGCGTCACCCAGATGGGCAGCTCCAAAAACCAGTGGTGCCAAAAATTCAGATCTACCCCTTCAATCTCCCACAACACAAACGCCAGCGACGCCGACAGCACCGTCATGTCCCAGACCGGATACAGCAGCGCCTTGAAGGTGGTATGCGTCGGCCGGCGCAAACCCGTGAGCAGCGCCCGGCCGGTTTCGCGCAATTCAACGACGGCGAGCTGCCGCAGCAGCACATAAACCGCCGCCAGCATGGCGATCAGAAAGATTCCCGCCGCCTGCGAATGAAAAAAAAGAATGGCCAGACCCACGGTCACGAAACTGCCATTGAGCACATACAGAAAGGTCGCCACCGACTGGGTGCTGAGACCGGATTTGGCCAGCCGATGATGCAGATGTTCCACATCCGGCTGCAGGATGCCGGCCTTGCGGCCGGTGCCTGCGGCTTTATCCAGCCGGGAGCGCAAGGAACGCCGCCAGATGGCCAGCAGGGCGTCATAGATCGGCACGCCCAGCACCATGATGGGGATCGTCATGGAAATCAGGAAAGTGTTCTTGTTGAAAGTCTGCAGGGAAACCACGCCGAGCGTGAATCCGAGGAACATGCTGCCGGTGTCGCCGAGAAAAATGCTGGCCGGATGAAAATTGTAGCGCAAAAATCCCAGGCACGCGCCGATAAAGCCCAGCAGCAGCAGCACCTGCGCCGGGCTGTGCTGCATCACCAGAATCCCGGTCAAACCCACGGCGGAGATGATCGCCAGCCCGGCGGCCAAGCCATCCAGCCCGTCAATCAGGTTGAAGGCATTGATGATGGCCACCAGCCAGAACACCACCAGCGCGCAGTCCACCGGCGGCGGCAAATCCTGACCGAGCAACTGGCCGAATCGCAGGCCGGAAAACCAAATCAGCACCGCGGCCAAAACCTGTCCGCCCAGCTTGACCAGCGGTTTCAGCCCGCGCACGTCGTCAACGATGCCGACCAGCAGCAGCACCGACGAGGCCAGGGCAAATTTCTCCCACCACCGGAAGTCAATCGCCCCGGCCAGTTGCGGCCAGGGAAATAAAACCGCCGTCAGGCAGGCGGCATGCACGCCGAGCACCAGGGCCAGCCCGCCACCCCGGGCGGTCGGCCGTTTGTGCGGTCGCCGGGCGTCCGGCAGATCCACCACGCCGAACCGGATGGCCAGCCCGCGCACAACCGGCGTCAGCAGATAAGTCACCAACAACCCGGCCAGGAAAACCAGAATATATTTGTCGAGATCACCAAACATGATTCATTTCAAAATTTCCAATGCCGGAAAAAGTCATCTTCTTTGCCCGGCAGATTCTATCAGTTCCAACAGCCGGGGCAGCAAAGTTTCTTTCGCAAACCGCCCGGCCAGCGGATCGCCATTTTTGCGCGCGGTCCGGCTGACGGCCTGTTGCAGTTCCAGAATGGCTTGGATGGCTTGATTCGGATTCCCGTGCGGCGCCCAACCGGTTGGCAGCTCGCCGTTGATTTGATCCAGCATTTCCGAGATGTGGCTGGGTTTCGGCCCGAGATAAAGCATCGGCGCGTTCACGCGCAGCAAATTGTAAGCTTTGCAGGGATGGACCAGACCGACGAACGGATCGCCCATCACGACCAGGTGCAAATCCGCCGCCGATAGCACGCCGGCCAGTTGGTCCAGCGGTTGATACGGCAGGCAACGCACGTTCGCCAGCCGGTGTTCCTGGGCGAACATTTTGACCCGCTGCTGTTCCGAGCCGCCGCCGACAAAACAGAAAAACAGGTCCGGCTGGCTCGCCGCCAGTTCCTTCACCGCCGCCAGCAGCGTGGTCAGCGGATGGCAGGGACTGTGGTTGCCCGCATACATCACGACAAACTTGCCGTCCAAATTCTGCGCCTGCCGGAAGCGCGCCCGGCCCGCCGCGTCAAAATGGATTTCCGCATCGTGCGACCACGGCGGGATGACCGCGATTTTTTCCGCGGCGATTCCCTTCGCCAGGATTTTTTTGCGCATGTATTCATCCAGCACCACGATGACGGCGGCCTGGTTCAGGCTGAAGCGCGACAGGCGTTCGAGCCAGCGCGCGGCCAGCGAATCCGGTTTCAGCCAGCCGGCCGCCACGGCTTCATCGGGATTCAAATCCATGATCCAGTAGCAGAATTTCGCGCCGCGCCAGCGCGCATACAGCGCCGCCATCACCGAAACCAGCGGCGGCGAGGTCAGGGCCATCACGACATCCGGTTTGGGCAGCCAGACCAGCCGCCCGGCGGCGGCAAGCAGAAAGGTCAGAAAATCCGCCGCGCGCCGCCATTTGGCGCGCTTGCCGAAACCGGTGTTGAACACGCGATGAATCGTGATGCCCGGCCAGCTTTCCCGGCCGGGAAATTTTTTGGCCGGCTCATCGTAGGCCCGGCGGCTGGCGACCACCGTGACCTGATGCCCGCGTTCGGCCAGTCCGCGCGCGACATCCGTCAGATGTTGTCCGCTGGAAACGACGTCGGGATAAAATGCCTGGTTGATGAGCGTGATGCGCACGGGGGGGGGGTGGGGCTGGTTATTTTTCCACCTGGATCAAACCGTCCAGTTGCCGCAACAATTCCTGTCGCGCCTGTTCCGGATCGGCGGCACCGGCGATGATGATTTCCAAAACCTTTTGCCCCTGGTTGCCGCGTCCGGCCCAAACGCCGCGGATCAGATTGAAGCGCGACGACTCATTGGCATACAAATCGTTTTCGCCCGGCTCCCAGTGGCATTGATAGACTTGATACTGGCCGCCCTGGCCGGCGAAGACATAGCTGCGAAACGGCAGTGCCACGCCGTGGATCTGGATCGGCAGCAAGGTGGGACCGGCGACCATTTTCAAGCCCGCGGCCGGCAGACAGATGTCCGGCGTGTGCCGTTTGGCCAGATAACCGGCCACCCGGCCGGGCCGCCAGTCAAAATAATAAACCACCCAGGTGGTGCCATCCGCTTCCGGCCACCGACCCTGCCGGGCGTCATCGAACCGCAGCAGAATATTTTCGTCCGCCGTGACGGGAATTTTTTGGAACGCCGGTTTGTCCTCCGGCAGTTTCACCGACCAGACCAGACCGGGTTTGATGTGCGATTCCCGGATGCGATACCACATTGCCACGCCGGTTTCGACGAGGACGAGCCAGAGCACCAGCAGCAGCGCCATCCACCGCACCGGTTGCCAGGCCGAACCGGTGGCGCTCGGTGCGGAAACGACTGCCGCTTCCGCGCGGTCGGGCTGATGGTGACGCCAGCCCAGTAAAATGGCGGCGAGCCAGATGGTCAGCGTGCAGGCCACCAAAATCGAGAACCCCGCCTCGTCGTGATAATCCGCGACGGCGGCGACGCCCTTGTTGGCGGCGATCCAAGCCAGCAGCGAGGTGCGGCATAAATTGAACGTCATTGCCAGCAGAAAACCCACGGGCACCAGCAGCAGCCGGCGCGGCCAGCGCAGCCAATAAAACTCCCCGAAGAAAAACGTGAGCATGATGCTGGATTGGAGCGAGCGGATGCCGCTGCAGGCATCGTTGATACCCACCATGCCGGTGCTGACTTCGATCAAATTGCCGTGCTGAAAGGCCGGCACACCGGCCAGGCTCATCACCTGCACCACCAGGGCGGCATTCGTGTGCGTGAGGCCCTGGATGATCGGCGTTTCGAACAGCGACGGCCACGGAATGGCCACGAAGAAAAACAGCACCGGAAACGCCATTTGTTTCAGCCAGTTTTTCCCCGCGATAAAATAGACGGCCGCCAGCGTCAGGCCGGCGGCTTCGATGCCGAGCAGCCATTGGATCGGCCGCCATTCCGGCGTGGCCGCTTCAACCAGGCGCGTGGGCAGATAGAATAAAACCGGCAAGGCCAGCCAGAAAAAAATCCGCCATGCCGGCCGCGCGACCGGTGCCAGCGGCAGGGCGGCGGCCCGATGCCAGCGCCGCAGCAGCAATCCCGCCACCAGCAGCGGCACGACCAGACCGAAGCTATACTGCGGATTCGTGGTCCACTCCAGCCGGAGGTTGTCAATCAGCCGGAACCAGAGATAGCCGACCGGCACGAGCAGCCAGGCCGATTGGAAAAGTTTTTTTTCCGGCGCCAGCGGTTTGGTTATGGTGGTTTCCATGTGACAGCCTCTTAAATAGTTCTATCGGATTGCCCGCAGCCTGACGAATGCCGCCGGGTTGCCCTGGTAAATGCCCCACGGCTGCAAATCTTTCGTGGCCACCGAACCGGCGGCGAGCACGGCGTGGGTGCCCACTTTGACTCCCGGACCAACCCAGCCGCCCGCGCCAATCCAAACACCGTCTTCGACCGTGATTGGTTTTACAACCAGATCAAAAGTGGAGGATTTGTAATCATGACTGCCGGTGCAAAGAAACGCCCGCTGCGAAAGGCACACCTGGCTGCCGATGACGATCGGTGCCAGATTCAACAGCCAGCATTCCTCGCCCAGCCAGACGTGGTCGCCAATTGCCAGCCGCCACGGAAAATGAATGTTCACCCGGGGGCGGATCACCACACCGCGACCGACTTTTGCGCCGAACCAGCGCAGCCAGAAAACGCGAAGCGCGCTGGGCAGCGGCCACGCCGGCGCGAAAAACAGGCAGCGCACCAGCACCCACAGCATCTCCTTGAACCGCGAGGCACCGCGGTCAAAACCGGCGGTCGCGAAGCGCGCCAGATCCACATGCTTTGAAGTTGTGTTTTCCATGTGCGGTTGAACTACGGCAAATTATTTCAGTTTGGCTTCAAACAACGCAACCCGGAGGGCTGCCGCCGCCACGCAGCCAATCGTAAACGCGCTTCATCTCCTGCGCCAGTTGCGGCCACGCAAACCGCTCGCGCGCGAGCCGCCGCCCGTTGTCGCCCAGCGTCCGACGCTGCGCGTCCGACATTTCAAAAAACTCGCGCAACCCCTGGGCCATCCGGCCGGCGTCGGTCTCGATGCAAACGGCCGCGCCGCGTTCGAAGCCGGCCGGCAGATTGCACGCCGGCGTCATCAGCACCGGCCGGCCATGTGCCCACGCCTCGAGCACCACCATCGGCACGCCTTCGCTCGCCGACGGCAGAATAAAACCGTCGCAGTGCTCAAAACAAGCCGACTTGCTGGCGTCAAACTGTGGCCCCAGAAAAAGCACGGAGCAAGGATTTTGGGCGGCAAAAGTTGATTCCGGTTTGCCGCCGGCAACGCCGGACTCGCGGATGTCTGACCAGTTCAACCCCAGTTCGACCGCCAAAAGTTTGAGTTGCTGCTCGTGTCCGCCCTGATCCCAGCCCGCAATGGCCAGTGTCCATGGGGATGCTTTCAGTGACGCCCAGGCTTTCAGCAGATTGATCAGTCCTTTCTTGGGATGAATCCGGCTGAGGAACAACAAAACCTTTTGGCCGGGCCGGACAAAATCCTGCCACGGTGGCGGCGGGCCGGCTGAAGTCGGGCGGCCCGCGTCCGGCAACTCGATGCCGTTCGGGATGACGGCCACGGGATTTTTCAGTCCCAGTTCGCGGAACCCGCCGGCTTCGGCCTCGGACAAGGCATGGAGACAGCCGGCGGTGCGCAAGTTTTGATTTTCAAAAATCCCGGCGGCGAGCCGTTTTTTCCCGCGCGAATTTTTGAGCGCCCACGGATCCAGCATGCCGTGGGGCGAAACGATTCGCGGGACGCCCGCAGCGGCGGCCAGTTTCCGCGCCAGCCAACCCGGATACATCCACAGGCCGTGAACATGCAGCACGGAATTTTTTTGAATGCGCGGCCGCAGTTGCCGGGCCAGGTCGGGCGAAAAGCCGAAGGCGGCCGGCCCGGTGATGCGGCCGGAAATGACCGGCCAGTCGGCGGGGAAAATCGGCGGCGCGCCGGCGGGATCGGCGAGGCCGGCGATCAGGCCATCCGATGACTGCCGCCGAAATTCGGCCACCAATGACCGGATGACCGGCGGAATGCCGCCGCCGGCATTCGAGAGCCACGAGGTAACTTGGATGATTTCAGACATTCAAGACTGTCTCCATTCATCGGAGCAAATGGTCATTTTTCAACGGTGAGTCCGCGACGCTTGCCACACCAGCGCCGCCAAAAAAAGTTTTTGCTGCCAGGAGCCGGATTGGGGTCCGACCGCGAGCGCCGCTTCGGCCGCAGACTTCAACCCCCGCGCAAACTGGTCCGGTCCCCACCGGCCAATGATGCGCCGGCTTTCCGCGCCAAAATCGGAAAGGGGAAATAGATCAGCGGAAACCTTGAGCATCAGGCGGGCCAGTTCCTCGAGGTTGGAGGGATCAAAGGTGAAACCGTTGCGGCCTTCGGCCACCAGATCTCGGGCGCAGCCGCAGCGGTTGGAAACCAGCACCGGCAGGCCGCTCGCCATCGCCTCGTTGACGACCAGCCCCCACTGTTCGGTGGTGCTGGCGTGGATGAAAACCTGCGCGCAGCCGTAATACGCCGGCAAGTCGGGATACTGCTGGAAGCCGGGCAGCCGCACCCAGCGGCCCAGCCCCAGCCTGGCGATGTGATTTTCCAGGTCTTTTCGCTGCTCGCCGTCGCCGAGCAAAACCAAATCCCAGATGTCCGCCGGCGGATTTCTGTTTTCTGCCAACTGGCGGTAACGGGCATAGGCTTCGATCAGGCGAAACAGGTTTTTCTTGGCAATGAACCGGTTGGACGCCAGAAAATATTTCGCCGGCAAATCATGCGGCTGGCTGGAGGCGGACCGTTGACTTCTGGCGGCGGACTGCGCGGCAAAGTAATCGTTGTCCACCGCGTCGTAGCCAAGGAAGACGCGCTCCGGCGGCAGGCCCAATTGCCCCAGATACTCCCGGTGGGCCTGACCGCCGGCCAGGGCCGCCGAGCACAGCTTCAAAAATTTCTTTTTGATCTGTTCCTTCCACCCAACCCGGCGTTCATCCCAGGCGGTGCTTTCCGACATCGCCACCGCCGGCACGCGGCTCTGCAGGCACCACGCCAAAGCAATGAAGGCGGCCGGACTGGACCAGCCGGGAATGAAAACGGCTTGCGGACGAAAATCTTCCAGGGCGCGGCTTAAACGCTGCCGCAATTGTTTGGCCGAGGCTTTCCGGCTGGTGCCCTGTTCCAGCAAGGTGACGATCTGCCATTCGGTTCCATCCGCCATCCGCTGGTCGCGCGGTTCCCAGGCGTATTCGGCGCTGGCCGCCGCGACTTCCACGGCCAGCAATTCGCAGACCTGCGCCGCGGCGCGCAGCCGGGCCAGATGATACGGGCCAAAATTATCGAAGAGGACGGCGACTTTCACAAATTCGGTTTGCTTCCGGTTATTGCCATGGATCATTTTGGGGTTCGCCCCCGTGGCCATGGCCGCTGCGAACTGAAACCCGGACCGCCATTGGGCGGGCGGCGCGGCGGGGCCGGTCGGATGGGCCGAGCTTCGTTGGGGCGAAAGGGCGGGCGGTATCCCGCCCAGGCCTGGCCGCTTGCTTTCGGAGGCAACCCGGCCGGCGAATTGGACCGATTCATTCTCCGGCGGGAAGGATTTGGCCGGCTCGGCTGGTTGCGATCCAGCCACCAAACCGCGAGAGAACCAAAGACAAATGGATAAAGTGTGATCAAGGTGATGTCCCGCCCCAGGTTGAAGGTGAGGATCAGCCCCATCGCATACAACGGCAACCGGCCCAAGGCGTGGACGTTCAGATCCAACCGGGCCAGCCACGCCACCCAAAGGCTCATCAAAACGGCCGCCGCCGCCGGCCCCAAAAGGCGGCCAAAGTTCACCACGCCCTGCCCGATCATGCCGGTTGCGATGGTTGTGTCCACCGTGTGGGTCACTTCGTTCATTTTGTGACCGCGAGCCACGGCGTAATCCAGGCCAATCAGCGGTTTGCCCGGCCACAGCGCCCGCGGGATCGGATTAACCAACTCGGCAAAATAACGCGCGCCCCAATTAACCCGATAGGTGCCTTTGTCTATGAAGTCGTTGATCCAGCAAAGTTCCTCATACATATTGAGTCCTTCGTTATGGGCGTTCTTGGTCTCCGCCAGATCCAGTCCCTTTTGGGAAAACGCCTGGACAATGCTCTCGTGCGATCGGTTCGCAATCACGAATTTCATCCAGACGTTAAACACGCAAAACAAGAGTGACAGGATCAGAACTTTTTTCCATAACTGGCCCCGGAACCGGAGAAAGACCCAGCTCAACACGGTGGGAATCACCAAGGCCAAAATCAAGTTCCGCACGCGGTCAAAAACAAACCAAGGCCAGGCGAGCAGGCAAAGCACAATGGCCGCCCGACGCACGCCGCGATTCATGGCCAGGGCCGCCACCACGCCGAACATCGTGGCGGTCAACAGTTGCAGATAAAGCGCGACGATGGAAAAGCAATCAAAACCGGCCCCAATTTGGCCGTGGCCCCAAGGGTTCGGCTTGTAACCCAGAAATGGAAATAAAAAATAAATGACCTGCCCCTTGAGCACCAAGGCCGCAATCACCAACAGGATGATCCAGACGGTCGCACAGGTGCCAAACATCAGATTCAACTGGCGTTGAATGATCGGCTGATTGACCCCGTGTGCAAACAAGGTTAACACGCCGCTGCGCCGGTTGAGATACCGCGCATTGATCAGGCGGTGAACCACCGGGACCGAAACCAGCAATACCACCAGAAACCAGGCCACCTCCCACCAAGCGCCGTCAAGAATGGCCGAACTGAAAAGGAGCCGGTGGTTGTGCGCATAATCATTGTAAATCGCATCGCCAACATACCAGGCGGCCGTCGTGCCCAACACCGCCAGCAGCGGCAGCCCGGTGCCGCCGCTGAGATGCTGAAACGACCAGACCGCGCCTCCGAGCAGCAATAAAATCACCACCCAAAACGAGACGGGCAGAATGGACAGGGTTTCAAACACTTGAGAAAATGGATTTGTGGAACGCGGTTGGCAGTGAAATGAAGAATTAACAGCGGCAAGCTGCTGCCGCAATCAGTCATGAAAACATCAGCAACTTTGGTGAGCCATAACGACGACAGAAACTCCAGGTTGGCGCATTCGGTTTTCTAGTTTTTACAGGAGGTTTATCAGCTTACCCAAATTGACCGCTGGTTCCTGATCCAGATCAAACCAATCGTGGATTTCGAGGAGGAACTTGCCGGAACCAAAAATCAAGGTGTCATCGGCGTCGCTTGAATGCTGATTTGATATGGCCCCTGGCTGATGGGGGCATTCACCCACATGCCATTATAAGTGCTGGCGAAGTTGGCGAGCGCCCCGAAACCGGTCCAACTCGTGGAAATGGTATAGTCCCAACCCACCAGGCCATTGTCAGCGGGAGTGGTGGGCTCCGCCACCGCATAATGTGCGCCGCCGGAGAGTTTCAGGGGTGCCGGGGGGATGAACGCCACGTTGCCGGCGCTGGCAACCAACTGCGAAGCCACGACCGCCACTTGACTGGCCGGATTGCCATCCAAACCGACGCTCCAAATACTGACGGTCACATTCCCGCTGCCGTAGGCCGGAATCAGCGCCAAAGTGACCTGGGTCAGGGCGTAATTCCCCGGCGGCAGGATGAATTCCTGTGCCATCTGAAAATCATTGGTGTTGTTGTCCGAGCCGATGGGACCGTCCCAGCCGACGGCCGGTTGGTCCAGATTTTCCGCCACCAGACTCTGGCGCAGCCGGAAGAATTGCATGGGCGCAGTCGAGGTGCCGGTTACCGTGTTGGTCCCCGCCGCCAGCACCGGTGGATTGGTCAGGGCTTGCCAGGGGGGTGAAGCCAGATTGGTGGTGCTGTCCGCCACAAATCCATTCAAGGCGGCTGGCCAGAAAAGGGTGGTGACGCCGGCGGTTTGTTCCAGGCCAAGGGTGGCGGCCACCGGTGTGGCCTGCACGCTCATTTGCTGGGGCAGGTTGGTCACGGAAACATTTTCCCAATTGCCGGGTATCGTGTCGGCAATGTTTTCCAGGGAACCCGGACCCGTCCAGTTTGTGGTGGTGGCGTAAGCCCAATGGATCAGTCCGCTGTCCGCAGGCGTCGCCGGTGCGGCGACCACATAATAAATTCCCGGCCCAAGGAGGACGTTGGTGGAGGGAGTGAACGTCGCCACCCCGGCGTTGGCCAAATATTGCGTGCCCACCCCGGCGATTTCGTTGGTCGGGTTATTGTTTGAATCGGCACCCCAAATACTGACGGTCAGGTTGGCGCCGCCCCCCGTGGCATAGTAGAGGAGACTGATCGCATTCAGTTGAAAGGGGGTCGCGGCCGCCGGCAGGGTGAATTCCTGCGCGATCTCAAAATCGTTGGTGTTGGAGTCGCTGCCAATCGGGCCAAAATAATTTTCCGTGGGTTGCCCTAGGTTGTCCACCATCACGTCCGCGCGCAATTGCCCAAGGCCGGCAAAGATGAGCAAAAGAGCAAGCCCGTTCATGTATTTAAGTCTCATATCAACTGGATGTTGCCGCTGGTTTTGTGACCCACGACCAGCGCGCACGCCAGCCACAAACTTCCTCAAGTGCCGCCGGCGTGCAAGTCTTAAACGGGAATTCCCGATCGGCCAATAACCCCGCCTCCGACGTGATCTTGGAACCCTGAAACTCCAGCTTCAAACGACTTTCGAAACCCACCCGCAGACCCGGTCTTTTGCCTGCGCCCGTTGGATGCGCCGTTTTTCGTTGGTTGGGCATAGAGGAAAGCCTTTGTTTATGCGCCTTTTCTGCAAGTCACTAACTCCGGCTTGTGAAGTCTATTGGGGAAATATGGGCTTACCTCCCGCCGGGATTTGCGCAACCTCGGCGGTGCCGTGGTTCGCACCGGCTTTTATTAGACGATGGAACCGTTGTTGGTAGGCCGTTAAAGAAACTTCGCCCGCTCTTTGGGCGGCGGCCTCACTGAACTTTGTCAGCAGGGCGCGATCATCCGCTAACAGGCGCAACCGTTCGGCCATAGCCATCGTATCATAAATGGGGACTACATATCCATCAACGCCATCACGCACCAAGCTGCCGGCATTGGGAGTGGTCACCACCGGCAATCCACAGGCCAGTGCTTCATAGGTCACCGTGGCCGATCCCTCACAGACGGAGGGCAGGAAAAAAACATCCGCCCAAGCGTAGTGTTTCAAGATTTCACTGCGGGCCACCGCGCCGGTCAATTCGATGTGTCGGCCCAGCTCAAGTCGGGCCGGCTCCAAAAGTGCAACCGACCCCACCCAGCGGAATTCGGCTTTGCCATGCAGGGCCTTGGCCACTGCCATGACGCAGCCGGCACCTTTGCGCAATCCGACCTGCCCCACGGTAAGCACGCGCAATAGTCTCCCGCTGCTTTCCCGGATGCGGGGGGCAAAATGAGCATCCACACCGTAGGGCAACACGATGCAACGCTCCACCGGCCCCCCGCATTGCTGGATGCCCGCGCGCACAAATTCACTGCCACAAACGATCAAATCGGCCTGCGCCCACTCCTCTCGCTCACGTTGAGCCAGGGCGGTTACCACGACACTCGGTTCCCGTCGGGGCTCCCAGCCGGCATACCGCGCCTGGGCTTCCGCCAGCAAAGCCTCCTCGATAGAGCGCGGGACAATGGTCTGTTCCAAAACCGTGAACAAGCCGCACCGGCGCGCCGCGGTTAATATTTCGCGCCCAGCCGTGTTGAAGGCATAAACCGCGCGCGCCTCTCCAAAGCCGTCACGAACCACCTTCTCGCCAAAAGCTTTCCCGGCCCACAGATGCGCCTGGTCCATTGCTTCCAGGCTTCTCGCCCGCCGGCGGCGGGTGTAGTAAGTCAGGCCAAAAAACGGGTAAGATCGGATGCGATCCCCCGGCAAGTCCGCGGCGGCGCGGCCCAGCAGCCGACGTATGCCAGCCGGACCGCATTGGGGCGGCAACGCGGCCAACAACTGTGGCCAGCCACCTCCTGGCCCGGCGTAAAGATCCGTGTAGAACCTCTCTAATTTTTCCGAGGCATGGAGGAGACGTGGAACGGCATAGTGCATCCGGGCACCGAGCTGGCAACAAATCCATTTATCTCGAGAGGCGGGAGACTGGATGCCGGGTTGTGGAGCCTTGGAATCTGACATCACAAACAAATATTAAATCCTAATGCAGAAAGCGTTGCAGATACAGACGAATGGCTGCAAGACGTCACCGTGAGATTCAAAACCGCCAGGATCCGGCCTTGCGGCCAGATTAGTTCAAAAGGCGGAAATTAGCCGGCGGGCTGAGGCGATTGGTCACCCACGAACCACCGTTCCAATAGAAGGTGATGGCGGAACCATTCGACAAAACCAGGCTGTTGGTCATCAGCCGCGACGGATACACCATGACATTGCCACTCATGTCGCCGCCGCCATAACCGTTTTGCGGCCACTGATTATTACGATTGTCCAGGCATAACCAGGCTCCGGCCGGGATTTGGTTGGTATTCGTGTCGTCGAGAACAAATAGGTTTCCGGTCTTTACCGTTCCCAGCACACACTTGGGGCCGTTGGCGTAGGAAACCGTGTTGGTGGCCAGGTTGGGCAAATAGAGTCCCTGGGGCGTGTAAACATTGTTGGTTTCCACCAAAACATAGGGAATCCCGGTGCCTGCGTAACCGGTTATCAGCGGGCCGACGGCGCCGTTGAAAACATTGTCGTGGAAATGGACCCGGTAGAAAAACTGGGACGGCCAGATGGTCACGGACAGGCCTGATGGCACAGCCACATAGTTGCTGCATACGGTCAGATCATAGATCAAGTCCAGGTTGTTGGCATTGGTGCCGCTGTTGCTGCCAAAACCGACCAAGGCTTGCGCGGGAGAGCCGGAGCCGTAAATGCTGTTGGCGGAGATGAGAATGTTGCTGTCGCATTGGTCGCCTTGGGATCCCGGAGCATTGAGATTGAAGACATAACCAAAGGGCGGCGCGTGGATTTCGTTGTTGAGGAACGAAACATTCGCCGCCGGCGTGGTGATGAAAACGTTATAACCGTAATTATGCGAGTATAGTATGTTGCTTTGAATCACCAACGGCGAGGCGCTCCAGTTGCCTCCATTGATGGATATGCTGTTGCCAAAATACCCCTGCGGGTATTCCAGATTGGCATCGTTCGTGATGAGATTATTGCAGAAGTAAGCCGTTCCCCGGTAAAATTTCTGGTAATACTCGGTCACCTGCCAGAGGTTTGAAAAGACATTGTTGCGAACATTCCAGCGCGGATAGACGTTCAAAGCCGTGGCGGCCCCATCGCCGAACAAACAATTCTCGATGTCAATGGTGCCGTTGGTGTTCTGGTCAATGCTCTTGATCATTTCCCCGCGCCAATGGACCACATTCACGTTGGTGAGCATCTGGAGAGCCACTGTTCCAGAATTTTGCCCGTTCTGGTCAAACGTCAGATAGGCTCCGTGCTGTTCGTCCCAGCCCAGTCCGTCGGTTTGATTGCACTGAATGCCATGCACGTTCAACATCCCCTGACCCACGCCGCCATCCAGTGTCAGGTTTTCCAGAATCAAGGGGACTGCGCCGTTGGTCACCGGGGACATGATCTCGAATAAATACCCGCGAAAAGGATAATGCCCGCCGGCCACGCCGTAATAACTTTGCCACGCGCCCCGGGACAAAAGAACGGTGCCGTCCCGGCTTTCACCCAAAAAATGCAGTCCGCCCCGCTGAATGCAGATGGCGTTCTCACCGTAGCCCACACCAAAATAGGACATGGTCAAATACTTGCCATTGGGAATGTTGATGACGGCGTTGGTATATCCACCGGCGGCAGCTATGCACCGGGCAAATGCGTCATGATTGTCAGTTCCATAAGTGGCCCAGGCGGTCATGGTGCGCGATGGAATAAAGTTAGTTGAACCGTCTTGCGGCGTGACCTTCAAGTAAACATTGGTGCCGTTCACGACATTGGTGATGGTGGCGATGACATCCTGCCAACCGTCGGTGGTGGCACCATAACTATTCAACCCATAGGTGTGCCGCCCCACGCCAAACACCTCCATCGTTTTACCGATGTCCGCAGCGGAAAGCTGGTTGGTGGTGGTGACGACCACCGAATTGCTGACCGTGTTGACGTAGCATGAAATGGCGTCACCCCGACCGCCGTAGTTCGTGACATTGAGGGAAATCTGGGCCGTGGCGGCGAAGCTAAAACCGGCCAAAATGAAGCAGACTGACAGCAGCCACCGCCCGGCCGCAAATCGTTTCAAACTCGGCAACGAACCCGGGGGCACTGGAGTTCGATGCGATCCTGAATTCAGTTTAAAATGCACAATCAGCATATTAGCAAGGTTCGGGCCAATTGCCACAACCAATCAGCATCGGTCAGAACGACCGCAGCCATTCGCTTTGGTCCCAAGAATTTCCCGGCGTTTGCGCTCAGGTTCACCGGTCCGCCAAACTCAGCCAGGCCCGGTAATGTTTCCAAGCAATCGGTTTGCGCTGGCGCACGCAAAATGGAATGCCGCCCAATGCTTGCCCCCACCAGACCGGCTCGCGGACCACCCAGCCAAGCCCCCGTTTGCAGGCATAACGGAACTGGGAAAACACCCGATAGGCCGCCAAGCCGAGACACTGCGGAAACGGACAGCGCAGCCACACGCTCCACATTTCATTGCGGGAATGCCGGTGATGATTGCGTAGTTCGCTGCGGGTCGCCCCCGAATAATGGTGGCGGATGGTGATCTGCGGGGTGAACCAGACTTCGTATCCCGCTGCCACGCATTGCAGGGCATAATCCGGCTCTTCATACATGTGGAAGAACCTGGGTTCAAAGCCGGGCAGTTCCAAGTAAGTGGAGCGCCGCAAGACCGCGCCGGAATTGGCGAACGAACGCGTCAGCCGGGCCGGGCCAAAATCCGTTTGCGCAAGGCTGGCGGGGTATTCATCCGTCCGTTGCGGAAAATGGGCGATGGCCAAGGATGGGCGACGATCGAAGAGGGAGGATAGAAGCTGGAGGCAATCCATCTGTTCCGGATAACTGTCATCATCCAGTGCCAAGACCAAATCGCCCTTGGCTGCGCGCATCATCCGGTCGCGCGACGCCACCGACCCCATACCCACCTCGTTGATCATCACTTTCAGATTGTTGATTTCACCCTTCAACGCTTCAGCTTTCAGCATCTGCAGGGTGTCGTCCGTGCAGCCATCCGCCGTGATCAGAATTTCCAACGGTGGCGGATCCAGCTGACGCAGCACCTGGAGCGTCCGGCGCAAATCCACCGCCCGGTTCTTGGTGGTGATCATCACCGATATCGTCATAAAAATTTAAGCCGGTTGAAACCAACAGTTCGCCAACAGGAGAGGCGCGAAACCCGGGTTGTCATAATTTGGTTGGAGCCGGATTCCGCTGGGCAAAGCCGTCATAGAACTGGCCGCGCGCATTGACCTGTTCAACGAGAAATCCGGCAGCCTGTAGCAGCGCGGCCATTTCACGCCAGCCCGCTTCGCCGGCATGGGTTTCAAAAAACAATGCGGTTTGCTGGGGCAACAGCGGCACCAGCATTGGCAAAATGAGACGCTCTTCGCCCTCGACATCCATCTTGAGCAACAGTGAACGCGGTTTGAATTTCTGAAAGGTCTCTATGAAATCAATGGCATGAACCTTGCAAGTGCCAGGACTTGCCGGGTCATGCTGCAAAGTGCCGTGGTGGCTGTTGGAAATGGCAAAATGCAGTTCTTTAGTTTCAATGGAAATCGCACACTCGAAAAACTGGATGTCTAAACCGTTTTTCGCAATTTGTTTGCGGACAAACTCCGCGTTCTGTGGATTCGGTTCATAGGCCTTAAGCATTGACCCGGGAAATCTGCTTTTTGCCAGCAACGAAAAAGTGCCGATGTGCGCCCCGCAGTCGAGTATTAACTCGGGCGTGAACGACAGCTTGTCCAGATCGTAACTCGACTGGAGAAACACTTCTTCAAAAATGACGGTTTGAGACCAGTCAGAAGGCTGGATTAAGAGCCGCAAACCGTTCAACTTTTTTGGCCGCAGCCAAAGTTTTGGGATAAACCGCGAACCCAACCGCCACCAACGTTTATTGGCCCTCTCCCGGGGAGGAGCAAGCAAGCCAAAGAGAGCCAGTTTTAGCTTGTCCCGGAGACGGCCGCCCAGCGCATAACAGGCCGATATTTTGGTGGTGCTCATCGTAGATTGCTCCGGCCGCTAACGGTGATCGCCATGACCGGAAACCGCCAGTTTTTGGCCGCTGAAATCATTCGGTATGCCTGATCAACTCCTTCATTTTTTGCTTGAGGCGTTCGAACGAATTCTCCTGCCGGTAATCAGCCCACCTTGGCTGATGGCCGGCAATCCAAGCCGCCGGATTGTTTGTGATCCGCGCGACGGCAGCCAGGAAGGCGTCAACGTCACCTTGGGGAATGATTTCTCCCAGGTTAAACCGCCGCGTCCGCTCGGCCATTAAATAGCCATCGCTGACCACCAGCGGCTTTTCCAGGAGCACAGCCTTGCTGGTCATTCCGCTGCTGTGCGGAAAATCCAGGTATGCGGCAAATATCACCTGGCACTTTGACATCAGGTGGTTTAGGAGCGCCTCGTCTGGAATCCTGCGCAGGTGGCACCAAAGGTTTGGACAATGCTCCCGGATGGAACTGATCCGCTCATCATCCTCTTTTGACCAGCCGATCTCGCCAACCAACGCAAAACATATTTCGGAAGGGTTGGACTTTTTTGCTCCTTCCAAAAAGGTCAGGATCCCCTTGGACAGGCCCAAATGACCAAACAGTCCAACCAAGGGACGCCCGGCGGCAAAGCTCTCCATTTGATCCCCCAACCGGCGTCCGTCAAGATTGACCTCCTGCCGCTCATCGGTCACCTCGGGCAGCACCACAACGGGTTTGCCGATCGACTTGGACATTTCCTGGCATTTCCCCTCATCCAACATCGCAATGCTTTTGCACAACCGGCCGCGAAACATGATTTCCGGCCGGGGCACCTTGCCCGTCACCGGATTGACCGAACCGGGCATCCGGTAAGACCGGGCATGGACATACATCCCCGTCCAGGGCAGGTGCAGGAAGGGCTGGGCAACATGGGCCCACTGAAACTCCCAATCATAGATGCAGCAATAAAACACACTATTGACCTTGGTTTTGGAAAGTTTTGACCAGGCGCGCACCTGCTGTTCGATGTTTCTAAAAAAGTGTATGGTCCAATAAACCGTGCGGAATCCCCCGGAACGCCCGGCCCGAAAAGCAGCGGAAGAGATGGCGATTTCCAAGTATTGTGTGTGGCCCCGGCCAGACATCCCAGCACCCGAATCCCGCCGGGTGCGATTGGCCAGTTCGGCCGCTTCGGCAGGATTCGGGCAAATGGCCAAAACATCGAAGCCGCCCTCTTCCAGGGCCAAAATAAAATTGTTAAAAAAGCCGGGGTGGTGTCCGGTCCAGTTCCATTCGACAATGGCAACCGTTTTATTTGAATTCGCGGCATTCATATTTGGCCCGCCACGGTGCGTTTCGGGCATGCTGGTCTCCTGCTAACTGGCATTCAATCCAAATTCGCTTTTCAATTTCGGGGTGATCAGCCGCAGCCGGCGGATTTTCCCCAGCCACATCCGCGCCTTGAATTTGGGCCGCGCCTCGGCGGTGATGCGGGTGATGCTGTTGACATTACTAGTCCGATACACCACGGCGGGAAACGGCAGACTGGGCAACTCATGTCCAAGATAAGCAAATTGAGCCGCATACCGCTGATGACTGTCGTTTGACAAAAGTGTGCTGATCCCGGAACCGGGGACGAGTGAATAATGATCGCTGGCTGCAAAGTTCGAATTGGCCTCACCTAGCACCACGCCCTCGACCTCGGTGAGAAACGGTCCGGTTTGATCCGCCAGATCGCTCCGGATCAGCAGGCAGGATCCGCAAATCCGGTCCAAAGTTTCGGTGCGTTGGATCAGCCAGCGGGCTTCCGAGCGCCAGATCCAGCCCTGCTTGATCAAATAGCCCGGCGCGGTGCCAGCACTGTCCAACCAGCCCACCAATTGCGAGCTGACGAAGTCATCCGCATCCAGTTTCATCACATACTTGGGTTTCCAGTTGGCTTTGGCGTATTCCCAGGCGGCGGAGATTTTGGCCAGTTTGTCCAACCTGACCGCCACCCCGCGACTGGGATGTTCCGGCAACGGGTGATTCAGCGATCGGAAATGGAACCGGTCATCCGTCGCCACCGGGAAAGTCGGAGCCTCATGGCCGGCGACCACCACCGCGAACTTGCCGCTGGTCGAGTTGCGGATGGACGCCAGGGTCTGGCGCAACTGGGCGCAGGCCGTGTCCCATTGGGTTTTGACGCTTCGCGGCGCAAAGGGGATCAGGAACACCACGCTGGGCGTTTTGTTGGTCGGGTTCACGTTTTGGGCCGCAGTCGTCTTTGGATTTTTTGCGCCAACACCCGCCGGTCTTCGGAAATTGTTTTGAGCCAGGCGCCGATATTGCCGCTTTGCCGGCGATGATGTTCCAGCCGGGCAATGGTGAAGGGACGCGAATACGCTTTGCGGTCGAACAAGAACGGCTTGCGCCCGCAAAAGTGGGCAACGCGGGGCCGGGCAATCTTCGCCGGAAAATGCCAGCCGGCCCCCAGGCAGTCCTGCTCCAGTTCCCCAATCCCATGATGCGGCCAGACATGCTGTAAATCCGAACAAGTCGTCCGCAATTCCCCCCGCTGCACCAGGGCATGCACCAGATAGTTTAGCATCCCCATTTCTCCCCAGGCAAACATCCCCGGCACCTCCCGTTCCCACGCCTCGATTTCCGCCCATCGCTGAAATGAAAGGGCGTTCCGGCGGCAGGCAAACGCGCCGGACACGAAATAAGGCCAACCCCGCCAGTCAAAGGCGGCATCGAACTGCTGCAGCTTCAGCGGATCGAAATAAAAATGGGGCAGCCACGACGGTATTTCCACGGCCCCGGCCGGGATGGAAATTTCACTCCAAAAGATCTGAAAATCCACGTCCCGGCGAACTTGGGGCGTAAAATCGCCCCACACAATTGCATCCGAATCCAGCCAGACATAAAATTCAAACGGCCCCTCCCACATGGCCGCCAGTTTGGCGCGATAATTCCCGCCGATCAGTTTTCTCATTTCCGCCGAAGGCAGGTCGGGAACGCGCAGGACAACCAGGCCGTATTCCTTTGCCAAATCCGCAACGTCAAATATGCCGTCCACCACCAGGCAAATGGGCACCGTGGGACAATAATGCCTCATGCTGGCCAGTGTGGCCTGAACCATGAACTTGTCGCCGGCATGACAACCGGTCACAAAACCGAATGGCGCTTGGATGTTCAAACTGCTGATTTCTCCTTTGCCAATTTTAACTTTCAGCTTTTAATTTCGGCACGCCTTTGACCTGCTTGAGCCAGCCATGCGTGTAACCGGCGAACAATATCCGGTCTTTGACCGTCTTTTTATAACCACTCCAGGCCTTGCGGGCTTTAGGAATTGTGCGGGCCGGCGTGGCGTGCCACGAGCGGAAATTATTCATCGCCGTCTTGTCCAAAACCGCACGCCAGCGGCCAAATTGCGGATGCAGCCATTCGCCCAAAAAATCCCAAGGCTTGGGATAATCCAAAAAGTGAATCATCCTGCCGGTCTTTCCTGGAGGCTGCGCCAGTGCCGGCCAATGTTTACGCATATTGGCGATGCAGTTGAAACGCTCATCCAGAGCAACGGCGCTTCGATGCAACACCACGTTCAACGCGGACTGGTCCCAGAAGTCAGGACGGTGTTCGGCCAGATATTCCATAGCCCGTTCCGTGACCCGCTGCCGCCGCCATTCCGGCACGTTCACCAAAATCACGCCGGCGTTGAAGTAAGGTTCCACCGGGCTGTTGCCCAACTGTTCCGCCACCAAGCGGTCCGCCGCCCCGGCCAGCGGCGCTTCCGGCACCAGGCCGGCCGGCGACGGCCCCAAATCGAAGGTGTTCAAGCTGCTCACATCCGTCTCGCATAATGTGTCGGCATCCACATAAAGAAACCGTTCCACGTCCAGAACCTGCGCCGCCGCCAGGCGATAATAGGTGGTCCAACTGCCGTTCAGGGACGGAAAACCGGTGAACAGGTTCGCGTCCACCCGGCGGAGTTCCAAGGTGAATAATTTTTTGTGCGCAGCCAGCGTCCGGTGGAGCAACGCCAGATCAGATTCATCCAGTTCATCGCTGAAAACAAAAAATTGGGCCGGCGGCGCGGCCGGACCGAGGTGCGCCAGCAACGAATACATCGCCACATGCAGTCCGGGCAAAACCCGGCGGTCAGCGCAAAACACGATGTTTATTGGCTCGCTCATTGTTGCCCGACGTCATTGCCCCAAGGCCGCGCGGTAAAGATTCAAGTATTGTTCCGCCATTTGTTCGGCTGAAAAAGTCTGGCGCGTCCATTCGGCACCCCGATCGCCCAGCGCCTTCAGGCCGCCGCTCGCCGCCGCCGCGCAGATGCTTTCAGCCATCCTGGCGGTGTCGGGATAGGGGATCAAATTTCCGGTAATGCCGTTTTTAATCGCATCCCGCAAACCGCCGACATCGAAAGCCCACACCGGCGTGCCGCACGCCTGCGCCTCGGTGGCCACCTGGCCAAAGGTTTCCATGCGCGACGCCACCACGAAAACATCCATGGCCGAATACGCCAGGCTCTGGAGGACCGGCGAAGACAACCGCCCCAGACCATGCACCTTGACTCGCGGACTCCCCGCCGCTGAAAGTCCATCGCCAAAGATCAGCGCCTCCACCGCCCCCCGCCGTTCCGCCACGCGTTCCGCCACTTCCAGAAACCGGCTGAACCCCTTGTTTTCGTCCGTGAGCGCCGCCGCCCCAAAGCCGAGCACGAAACGGTCCGGAGCCATGCCGAGCAGCCGCCGGGCCTCGTCTTGGTCGTGGCGGACGAACGCCCGGACATCCATAGCCGGGTGGATCGTCTCAATTTTTTCAGCGCCGCGAAACAAGGCCGATTTTCTTATGAGCTGGTTGGTGAAGGCGCTGTTGCCCACCAAAACCAGCTTCCGTCCGGCCAGCGCCCGGGAACGGCGTCTCCATTCCCGCGCGGCCAGGAGCCGGTTGAACGGGGGCTTCAGGAGCGGACACATCCGGCAACCGTTTCCAGTCTGGTCGCAGCCAAAATCCGTGAAACAGCCGCCCGCCAGCGGGCTCATGTCGTGGATGGTCCAGACGATGGGAACGTGCCGGGGAATTCCCCGCAGAAAACTCGGCAGATCCAGCCACTGACTGATCCAATGCAGATGAATGATGTCCGCCGTGGTGTCCTCCGCCGGCGGTGGCGTCGCCTTGTGCCGGCGGTAACGGCCAAAATAGGACGCGGCCTCGGGAACCATCGCCCAATTTTCAAAACGCTGCTGCACCCGCTCGCGCTGGCGGTCCAGCCAGCCCGAACAGTATTCGAGCCGCCGGGCTTCGGGCAAAAGCAAATTGCCCTTCCGGTAACGGATGTGGCTGTCCTGGCCCTGCTCCCGCAACGCCTCATGCAAGCGCAACATCAAGACGGCCGAGCCGCCGTCGGCAAAGGTGTTGTAATGGGCAATCCTCATTGGTCCGCAACGCCAACCAGTGCCGCCTGGTAGGCCGACTCAAATTGTCTGACCACCTCCGGCCAGATGAATTTTTCGGAAACCCGGCGGCAATTCTGGCCGAGTTCGCGGCGTTTTTCCGGCGTGGCCAAAAGCTGCTCCAAGGTGGCCGCCAGTTCTTCGGCCGCCAACGGCACATGATTATTTTTGACATCGGGTTGGCCAACCAAAAGGCCCGCCCGCCCGTTTTCCAGCAGTTCCTCCAGCACCGGCAGCCGCCGGGCGACCACCGGCTTGGAGTATCGGCCGGCCTCCATATACACCAGCCCGAAAGATTCGCCGACCGACGGCACGCACAGGCAGTCGCAGGCGGCCAGGGCGTCGTGCTTGGTCTGTTCGGAGACGAATTCCATGTCGTGGAATCGGGGTTGCGCTTCCGCTGGGTTGCCGCCGGACGGCCCGATGCAGACCAGGTTGAGGTCGGGCAATTTTGCGCGCAAATGGCGGAATGCCTCCACGACCAGCGGGTAACCTTTGTCCGGATCCTTGCGACCGATGTAAAGCACAATGGGACCGGAGATGCCCGTCTGCCGACGGAACCGCTCTGCGTCGCCGTCGGTCCGGTCCTCAATCCCATTGCCCACCACGTCCACTGGCATCCGGTAATTTCCGAAAATGAAATGCCCGGCCTCAAACCGGGTATGGACGAGCAGCCGGTCCGCACGTTTGAACAACAAGTGATCCAAAGGATCATCGCCCGCTTGATAGGGGTGGCACGTGGGCTGAACCACAAATGGCACCCGGTGAGAACGGGCGGCCTGCTCCGCCGCAAACCCGATAAGTGCCGTCGCCTGGCCGACATGATGAATCAGGTCGAATCCCATGAAGGCCGCCCGCGTCGGCCGCCGCGCCTGGAGTTCGTAGAGCCATACGCCAAACTTTTGCAGGCCGGGATGATGGATGCACTTGGACAGCAGCCATTGGACCGGCCGCCAAACGGGATCAAGCCGCAGTGGCCGGACACGCACGCCGTTGACCTCGGTATCGCCCGCCGGTTCGTTGAAAAACAAAAAATCCAGAAATTCGGGGACGCGACTGTAGGCGCGGGTCACCACCACCACTTCATGTCCTTGTTGCCGCAACGCCCGTGCAAGCTGCTCGGCATGTGCCTGCAAACCGCCGGTGCCCGGCTTGAACATCCAGATGCTCAAGGCAATCTTCAACGGCTTTCCCGGCTTGGCGGAACCGCCGGTTTTCAACTGGCTGGCCTGCTCCATTATTTTCGCGGCAACAATTTTTCCATCTCCGTTTTCAGGATGGCGTGAACGTTGTTGTGGTTCAATCCGGTCTCCCGCAGTTGCGTGGCGTTTTTCACCAGCCGGGCGGCCAGGGCCGGGTTGGTTGCCAGGGCTTTCATGCCGGCCAGGGCGGCTTTCGGGCTGGGGTCGGTGACGCAATAGGCGCAGTCGTATTTTTTTGCGATGTCAACGGCGGTGGAATATTCCGGCCCCCAGACTAGAATCGGTTTTTCAAAAATAATGTAATCCAGCAGCTTGGTCTTGAAGCTCGTCCGTTCAATCAGGGCCGCGTCGGCGCCAAAACCCATCGGCAACAGGAACGCGTCCGCCTTTTGAAATTCCGGGATGAGTTGCTCAAACGAACGAAATCCGAGAAACACCCCTTTGGCGGCTTGGTCAGCCGCAAATTTTTCCGGCCAATTATGATGCGCCCCGAACACCCGCAGCCCGAGGGTCCCGTCGGCGTCCGCTTCGGTGGCCAACATCAAATCCTGAACCATCCGCCCATACCAGTGGTTCAGGTTGCCGGCAAAACAAAAGGTGAATTTCCCGTTTTCCATGCGGGCCGGGGGAATTTCCAGATGAATGTCCGCCCCGCTGGGATAAAGGACCTGGGCATTGGGATGCGGCCCCAACTCCTTTTTCATGCCATCACAAATGCAGAAGGCCAGGTCCGCCTGGCGATAGAGCCGGCGATACATCCGGTCCAGGGATGGCGCGGCCCAGGAATGGCAGCGGGCGGCATAGGTGGCCCAGTCCATGAAATAAGCGACGAAAGGGACCCCCAGTTTTTTTGCCAGCGCCCGCGCCTGAAACGAGAAATATGTTTCCGCCACGTTGAATATAAGATCCGGCTGGAATTCCCGTGCGGCCGCCAGCAGCCGGTGGTCAAACGTCCACGAATGAACCAAGTGGGTGTAGTCCTCCAGCCATAAATTGAAGCGGGTGTTTTTGAGCCGCCGCAGCCAGCGTGGTTCCGGGATGTGCCGGTAAAAAACTCCCGGCACTGCGACCGCGTTGTTGGTGACCACCCCGATCTCAAAATCATTCTTGCGGACAAAGTGCCGATATAGAATCAGCGCGCCGCCCATGCGGTTTTCCGGGACGGTGTAGGACACGAGCAGTATTCTCGGCTTGGACATGCAGGGACGGCGTCGGGATATTTTCAAGTAACCACGCGGCTCAGGTAAAGTTCGCGGTAATGGCCGGCCTGGACTCCAAGCGAATAATCTTTAACCGCCAGTGCCCGCGCCCGCGCCCGCAACTCCGACAAGCCCGCCGGGTTGGACAGCAGGCCGCTGATGACAGCCGCCAACGCTGGTGCGTCGCCCACCGGATTCGCGAGCCGGCCAGATACCCCTTCGCGCACCATGTCCGGCAGGCCGCCCGTGTCGTAGGCGGCCACCGGGGTTCCACACGCCATGGCTTCCAGCACGGTGTTGGGCAGGTTGTCCTGCAAAGAAGGACAGACAAACAGATCGCATGCGGAGTAAAAAAATGAAAGCAGATGGTCGCTTTGGATCGGTCCCAAATGATGGTGCGGAAAGTTGAAGGCCGGCGAATGACCGTTGCCCACCGTGAGCAGATGCACCGGCAGGGCTGCGGGCAACGACCGAATGGCCGACTCCAGTTGGCGGATGCCTTTCCGCGGGTCGCTGATTCCGTCGGCGACAAAACCCAGCACCCACACCTCATCGGGGATGCCAAACATGGAGCGAACAATTCTTTTGTCCCTGGCCGCAAAAGTCCCGGGATCCAGTCCGTAGGGGATATGAACCACCTCAAAGTCTTGCGTCACCGGGCTGCGGCGGCATTGCTCCACCATCCATTCGGAAGGGCCGACGAAAGTCAGCCGGTTTTTCGGGATACGCGCCAGCGCCCGCTGCTTGAAAACGATGGCTTTTTGTTCCATCCGTTGCCGGTCTTGATTCAATTCCCCAGCCAGCGGCGCGTAATGCCAGATGCCCAGCAGCGGGTTCAGGTCGTGCAAAGTCCAGACGATCGGAGCCTGCTTCGCCAACCATGGCAACAGCCGTTCCCAATCCAGAAACTGTGAAACCCAATGCAGATTCCAGACATCCGGCACCGGAAGGCTTTGAAATGGAAGCGGGCTGCCCCAACCAAAAGGGCTGCTGTAAGGCGTCGTGGCTCCGGCCAAATGCTTTCGCAGCCGGCGGCGCCACTGTGCGCGATGCACCCGCGTCCACAACGGAGTCGGACGGCTAGCCGCGTTCAGATGCCTGGCGCGGGGCGCGTCCGGCAGGCCACCCGCGTCGAGCCAAAGCGACTCCATGTCGTCCGTCTGGCACAAGCCCTGATGCAGACGCAAGCCCGCCCGTGCCGCGCCCCCGTTGATCGGCGCGGATGAAACATGGTGGATTTTCATGGGTTTCACAGTCGTGCCGGGGTGTTGCCGGACAAACGCGCCGGCGTCAGCTCCTTTTCAAAAATCGGTTGCAGTAGCGGCAGCAGCCCGATTTCCTCGCCGCGCAGCGTCAGGTGGTCATGGTCAAAGTAAAGTGGCACGCCGGCCTGCGTGACGACAAAGGTTCCATTTTGGGGGTCGAGGAAAAACGGGGCCGGATCCAGAAACCTTGGGCTTGCCTCTTTTTTCCACAGTGCATAGAGCGCGCTATTGCGCATCAGGTGATCGGCTTCGGTGCAGGCGCCTGGTTGCGGAGCCAGCTGTGGAAACAAAGTTTTCCTCACCAGCGCCTTCACGACATCGCCTTCATAGGTTGGATTATCCAGCACCACCCAGACTGTCACCCCGCTGGCCTGGAAAAGTTTTATCGTGTCCGCCAGGGACTGTTCCAATTGCCCGGCGCCAACCGCGCGCTGGTAATTGCTCCAATAGGCAACCAGAAAAACATGGCTGACGTGGTTGCGCTTCGCATACTCCAATGCCGCCCGCCACAACTGGTCGGGGTTGCTGGCCGCATGGCGGAAATGCTGCTTCCAACCGAACACCGGCGGCGTGCCCTGATACGTGATGGCGGCTCCCGCCACGCCATGCTCCCGACCAAGCCGGTCAAAAATCGGGATCGAACAGCCGGCGTGGCTGTCGCCCAAAACCAGGAACTTCAACGGGGCGTCCGGGTTGGTGCTTCCAAACGATTTCAGCCGGTCGTTTCTGACCTCGGAAATATTTTTGATATTCCCGTCCACGGCGGAATATTGTTTCCACACGTCGGCATTTTGCGCCACCGCTTGGACCACCGCTAGGGCAGCTGGCGGGATGCGGGCCGGAAACCCATCTGACAAGATCAGCGATCCACTGCAAATGAGGGAAAGGGATGAAACGCCCGACACCAGCAAAAAAATTCCCCGGCGCGTCCCGCAGATGGACCGGTTGCGGAACGGTGTTTCGATGCAGCGCCACGAGAGGACGGCCAGCGTAAAGGAAACCACGACAAGCCCCCAGCGGTCGGCCTGCGAAAACAAGGCGGTTTTCCAATAGTTGCTGAACGCCATGACCGGCCAATGCCAAAGGTAGAGCGAATAGGAAATGAGGCCGATGAAGGTCGCCGCCGGCCAGGAGAGGCAAACCGCCGGCAGCGTGCGGGGCGTTGCTGGCATTCCGGTATTCGCGGCGGTCGAGTTCGCCCAGATCAGCAATCCGGTGCCCAGGCAGGGCGGCAGGGCGGCCAGTCCCGGAAACGGCGTGTTGTCATGGTAAAGCCACACGGGCAAAAAGATTCCCGCCAGCCCAAGCCAGGAAGTTGCTTCACGAACCCGGCGCGAAGCAGGAACAGTGGTCCCGGCCAACACGGCGACCAGCGCACCACAGCCCAGTTCCCAGGCGCGCGTCGGCAGGAGAAAAAACGTGGCATAGGGCTGGTGCTTCACTCCCCAGACAGCCACCAGCAGGCTCGCCGCCAATCCGGCCAGCAGCAGGGAAACCAAGACGTGCGGCCGGCGGAATTCCGCGCGCCGGAACAACCAGACGAGCACAAGGGGAAAGAACAGATAAAACTGCTCCTCGACCGCGAGCGACCAGGTATGCAGCAGCGGCTTGTCCTCGTTGGCCCCGCCAAAGTAGTTGTCCGTGCGCCAAAAATAAAAATTCGCCGAAAGCAGCCCCTGGGCAATGGTGGACTTGCCCAGCTTCTCCAAGTCGTCCGGCAACAGGAGAAACCACCCGGCCAGCAGAGTGAGGAGCACCGTGGCCGCGAGCGCGGGGAAAATCCGGCGCAACCGCCGCTCCCAAAAATTGACCAAAGAAAAATTGTCTTCGCGGAGGTCTTTAAGGATCAGCGAGGTGATGAGGTAGCCGGAGATGACGAAAAAGACATCCACGCCCACATAGCCGCCGGGACAGCCCAGACCCGCGTGATAAAACACCACGCTGAGGATGGCAATCGCCCGCAGGCCATCAATGTGCGGCTGGTAGCTGGAGGTTTTGGCGGACACGAATGTTGGCGGCTGGCATGGCGGGATCAAGCGGCCGGGAAAAGCTTTCGCCGATAATGACCGAGGGTGATTCGCAGATGGTTCAGCCCCTTTCTTAACAGCGGAGTTCTTTGGTCATAAATCCCAAACTTGGGATTCCGGCGCGGCAGCGAAAGGAGGCGGGGGGACTTAAATGGCGGGCGGCGCGGGGTTCGATCAAAGGATCTTAGGAGTTCCTCCCACGCGGAGGCGCAGGCTTCCTCCGAAAATCTTTCCCGCACCGTCGCGCGGGCGTTCGCGGAAAATTCCGCCCAGCGCACCGAGTCGTTTTTCAGGGTTTGAACGGCCGCGTAAAAATCCTCCTGCCGGTTCTGGACAATCAAGCCGTTGAAACCCGACTGGATCGCTTCTCGAATGCCGCTGCGCATATCCAAACAAATGGGCACCACCCCGACAGCCATGGCCTCCAGCATGGAAACCGGCAACCCTTCATAATCGGACAGCAACACAAAGGCGTGACACTGTTGGAGCACGGAATAGATGCGCGAAACCTCCACCCGCCCGAGCAGCTTGACGCGATGCGGGCCCAGGCCGCTCGTCTGAATGATGCGCTCGACGGCGGGGCGGGCGCTGCCGTCGCCCACAATCCATGCTTCCACACCGGGGTTTTGTTTCACCACTGCGCACATCGCGCGAGTGACTTCACTAATTCTTTTTTGCTCCTCTTCCAACCGTCCGGTGTAGACCAGACGAAAAACATCCTCCGAACGCTGTGCAAATTCGCTTGCGAGCGGAACTCCACAGCCAATGCGCCGGGTGATGACCTTGTGTTTTTCGGTTGATACGGCCACCGATTCCTCGATGAATTTTGAGACCGCCACCAACGACGAAAGGCGGAAGGCCGGGGCACCACAAACAAACTCGTCCACAACGGCCTCATAAAACGGATCAACCGAATGCAAGACGCCCACGGTGTGCACCCCCTGTCGGCGGGCCATGCCGGCGGCGAAGTAAGCCGGCACGATGCAATTCGGCACATAAATGTCAGGCTGGCTTTCCTCAATCAGCTTCAGGCAATTTCGCACCGCCCGCGGAGTTTCAGGTTCGCCCGGAATCAGGCGAAAGGGAATTCCTTGACGAGCGAACCCAGCGCAATTGGCCCCGGAGGAGCCAAACATATGCACTTCCACCTCCACGCCCACCGCTTGCAGACCTGGCAACAACCGCTGCAACCAGGACGACACGCCGCCCACATCATTGGGCCCGTCATAATAGCAAAAAACAACTTTCATTGCCGTCGGACGATTCGATCAAGACAGTTTGAACCAAACGCCAGAGGGGAAATTACCGTTCCATCACGAACCGGCATCCGCCGGCACCGTCACCAACTGTCGTAGCAGGTGATCCAGCCGCGAGCGATAATGTTCGCTGGCCAGTTGTTCGTCGAATATTTTCTGGTTGCTGACGGTGGCCGCCCGGTTTTCACCGCGCTTTTTGCGGTTCTGCAACATGGCTTGGGCCAGCAGTTCAGGATTGGCGGCGCGGATGGCGGTGATTCCGGGTGCGTTCAAATCGGCAAAAAAACGATGGCCGCCGGTGCTGGCGATGATCAGCGGCGTGCCCAGTGACAAAGCCTCCATCACGGAAAGGTCGAAATAACTCTGGCGGTTGGCGCTGACAAAAAAATCGCAGGCCGCAATCCAGTTTCCGGGTTCCTCCGACCGGCCAAGATCAATGATGCCGGGATGCCGGACTGGATCGCCGCCGCCAACCAACAGCAGGCGCAGGGAGGCATCCGTCCGGTAAGCCTGTTCAAACGCCTGGATGATGATGTCAAAACCTTTGATGGCGTTGCGGCGGCCAATGTAAAGGTAGTAAATATATTTTGGATCTAGTGGCAGCGTGTGGCGGGTTTTGAGCTGCTGGCTTCCGCTCAACAAATATTCTATCCGCGTCCCCGGCTTCAACAAGGGGGCATATATGGCCTGGGCACCGGCATGGGGAAAGACACAGACATCGGCCCGGTCAAAAGCGCGCCGTTCCGCCGCTCGAACCGCCATCAGTTCCGGCAAATGGATTCCCAAACTGGCCGCCTCTTCGCTCGGCAGTTCCGGGCAATGGGATTGCAGGATGATTTTTTGATGCGACTGGAGCAGGTCGCAACAGGCGGCCAGACCCCAAATGTCATGAAACCAAATCCAAGGATAGTGCCGGGCGTTTTCACGGACAAAAGTGTGCCGGGCGGAAAGCATCCAAGGTCCGAAATGGCTGTCGGACGGCATCCCCATTTTCTTCAAGGTGCCGACCCGGTTGTAATGCAGATAGCCCTGGCGAAATCGCTGCCACCGCGAACGCGGCGGCTCGCCATGACACTGGCCCAAATGGTAGTCGGCACCGGGATGGCCCAGTAAATTTTGCGCGAGAAACCCGCTGGGCCCGCCATCGGTGGGCCGCATCCCATAATAATTGTTGAAAATCAGGCAGGGTTTGCGGCCCATAGATTTTTCGGGGTCCATGATTCGAACGGCCACGGATGTTTTTTGCTGTTGGCCAGATTGGGGTTGGCAGCCGTGACTTCGGCACAGCCGTTCCGGAGGCGTTCGACGATCTCCACCCCTTGCATGAAGGAATGATCTTGATTGCTCACCTCGTATTTCCACAGACCGAAGCGGCCGCGCGAATAAACATTCTTGGATTCAAAAAACGGGATGATCTCGGCCAGGGCCGCGTCCCGTTGCAGGCCGGGCGTGGGATAACCATGCCCCGCCCGGTATTTCCAAGTGGAGACAATGTCCTCCCTCCGCTCAATCAGCCGCGTGGCCAGCAGCCCGTCAATCACCTGCTCCATCAGCCGCGTCTGGTCCACCGGCTTGTGCGGCGATTCCGAGACTTCGGCCATCAGCGACCAGTAATGGCGGATGTCTGGCACGTTGTTCGGCGAGTAGTTGCTGAAGACCGTGACCCGGTAGAACGGGCAATTGTCCTCGGGAAAATACATCCAGCACTTTTTCGCCAGTTCGGCGCGCGGCTGGCCACGCAAGCCGATGCCAAAAATATTGGAGGACGAATGGAGCAGACCCCGCTCCGCCGCCGGCTGAAACTGCGTCTGGCCGGTGAGTTGAATCAGTTCCGTAAGCGGAATGGTGGAAATCAGATAGTGGTAGCGGAAACTCCGGCCATCAGCCGTCGTGACGGTTTTTTCTTTCAGGTCAATGCCCATCACACGGGTGTTGTATTGCAGCCGGTCTTGCGGCAACCGCTCCGCGCACGCGCGCCAGATGGCCCCGGTGCCGCCGCGCACCGGGAATTGAAAGGTGTTGTTTGGTCCCCAAGAGACATCATCCCGGGCATGGACGAGATTGTGCAGCACCCGTTTGAGATCCGTCACCGCCACGCGCTCGCCGACCCAAACCGCGTTCATCAATTCCGGCGGATAGGCCCACACCTTGAAATTGTAGGGCAGCAGGAAAACCTCCGCAAGACCCTGGCCGAATGTGGCGAGAATCCAGTCCCGGAAGTTCGCCGGCTGGACGTGGCCGTTGCGGGTGATGTCCACCAAGCCGGCCAGGCATTTGTCCAAATCCGCCGGCGGCAGGCGGCGGATGTTGTTCTGGAACGGATAGGGGATGAACCGATCGCGCATCCAGACCCACGATTCCCGCTCGTGATGCAGCCAGCCATCCTGGCCAAGAAACTCCACCATGGCCCGGTCAAAATATTCGTAGTGCGAGAACTGCACATGGCCGCCGATATCCCAGGTAAAACCGTGGTCATCCACGAACGACGCGGCCAGACCGCCCGCGGCGGAACTGCTTTCCAGCAGTCGCCAGTTCGAGTGGCCCAGTTCCTCAAGACGCCGGGCGGCGCCAAGTCCGGTGGGGCCGGCACCGAGAATTAAAATTGTTTCCATGTCAAAGATTGCCGGGTTGCCACAATTCACGGAGGACAATCTGGCTGCGATAACTATTTCCGGTCGCTTCATGCCCGGACGTGGGGATCACTTCAAATTCACACAGACAGTCCTCTTGGTGATATACCTCATGCGCATCCCAAACGGCCCCCTCAATCCGATAGTGGCCGGCCGCCAGCAGTTCGGTGGGCAGGCGCACCTGAAAAACGTGCCGGCCCGGCTCAATTTTCACCTGGCTGTCGTTGCCGGCGCTGGAAATCAGCGGCGTGTCCATCTGGTTGTAAATCGTAAATCCCGCCTGCAATCGGTGCGGAGAATCATTTTGGAAATGCAGCCGGACAAAGGCCTTTTGACCGGCGGCAACGGACTCAACCGCCTTGCCAACTGGATCCACTATGAACACATCGCCAAATCCGGTGCCCGCCGGTTTATTTTTGGCGGGGCGTGTCGTCGGCAGGGAGTTCAGGTAAAATTGAACCGCCGCCTCGCTGGTTCCCGCATACAGCAGCCCGCCCGCAGAAAGAATGATCCCATCGCTGCAGAGCTGGCGGACCGCTGCCAGATTGTGGCTGACAAACAGGACGGTGCGCCCGCCTTTGGCGGCATCCTGCATTTTGCCGAGGCATTTTTTCTGGAACTCCGCGTCGCCCACCGCCAGCACCTCGTCCACAATCAGGATCTCCGGCTCCAAGTGTGCCGCCACGGCAAACGCCAGCCGCACATACATCCCGCTGCTGTAGCGTTTAACCGGCGTGTCCAGAAATTGCGCCACGCCCGAAAACTCCACGATCTCGTCAAACTTCCGTTTAATTTCCGCCTTGGTCATGCCCAGAATCGCGCCGTTGAGAAAAATATTTTCACGGCCGGTCAATTCGGGATGAAACCCCGTGCCCACCTCCAGCAGCGAGGCGATCCGGCCTTTCACCCGGACCTCGCCGCTGGTGGGCGCGGTCACGCGTGAGAGAATTTTCAGGAGCGTGCTCTTGCCGGCACCGTTCCGGCCGATGATGCCGAGGATTTCGCCTTGCCTGACCTCAAAGCTCACGTCCTGCAACGCCCAAAACTCCTGGCCCAGGAGCCGCGCATGATGTTCCTGACCGATCGGGAGATTGGGATCGGGCCTGCCCCGCAGCTTCGCCAGCCAGCGGGACACATCCGCCCGCAAGGTGCCGCCGCCCAGGGTGCCCAACCGGTAACACTTGCTCAATTTCTCAACTTGGATGACGGCGCTCATCGGAAAATTTAAATTGAAATGCGGCGGATATTTTCTTCAGACCGTGTCCATGAAGGTGCGCTCCACCCGGTTGAACAGAAGGATGCCGATGGTCAGAATGACCGCCGTGGCGCCCGCGCTGTAAGCCAGATTGGTCCAGGCAAATGTGCTGGCACCCGTGCCCGATCCAAGGAAGGCATAGCGAAACGTATCTATCAGTGCCGACATCGGGTTGGCCAACACCAGCCAGCGGTATTTTTCTGGGAATCCCGAAAGGGGCAGAAACACCGGTGTGGCATACATCAACAACTGCACGCCAAAAGTCACCAGCACCTGCAAGTCACGGTAGCGGATTGTGAGCGAGGAGACGATGATGCCCGCGCCCAGCCCCAGCGCCGCCATAATGAGCAGCAGCACTGGCGTAAGCAGGACAAGCTTGTTCGGATGGAATTGCTCGCCCTTGGCATAAAAAAAGACCATGAACGCCAGAAACAAGGCGAACTGGATGGCAAATTTAATGATATTGGAAATCACAATCGAAACCGGCACACAGAGCCGCGGGAAATAGACTTTGCCAAATATGCCGGCATTCTGAATGAACGTTCCGGAGGACCGGTTCAGGCATTCGGCGAAATAATTCCAGCAGGTGATGCCCGCCATGTAGAATAACATCGGCGGCAGGCCGTCGGTCGAAAGCCTGGCCACATGGCCAAAAATCAAGGTGAACAGCAGCGTGGTGAACAAGGGCTGGATAATATTCCAGAGCGGACCCAGGATGGTCTGTTTGTATTGCGACACAAAATCGCGCCAGACGAAGAGCATCGTCAGGTCGCGGTAACGCCACAGGTCAGACAGGTGCAGTTCCAGCCAGCCGGTTTGCGGCCGCAGGACCAAAGACCAGTCGGCAGCCTCGCCGGTGGTGCCGGGTGCCGGGGTTTGTGGTTGGGGTTCAGACATGATGTGTTTTCCAAGCTGCAAGAATGAAAGGGACGGCGCGCGAAATCATTTTTCAAAACCGGTCCCAACGAAAAATTCAGGCGACACTTCGTGCCGGTCAATTCGCAGCGCCGTGCGGCTTTGCGAATATCCGTTCATTTTCACCGGTTTTCATTTTGCTGCGGTCCGCCACTTCAAGCTTCCGCGCGGCCACTCCATCCACCCCTAACAGCGACGCCGTTGGAACCGCCTGGGATTTGACCGCACTGGGCCGGCGACCGTGTTTCATTCCTGGGCGGGTGTATCCGCCGCGGGAGAATAGTAACTATCGTATTTGTAATAATAGTAGGAGCGGTTGGCGGAATCCACGCGGTTGATCACCAGCCCCAGCACCTTGGCTTGCCGGCGGTAGAGCATTTCCAGCGCCGCCTTGATCATCCCGCTCCGCGAAAAATGACTCCGCACGACAAACAAGGTGCCGTCCACCTTGGGCGCGATGGTGGCGGCGTCGTCCGTCGCAAACACCGGGCTGCTGTCAATGATCACATAATCATATTGCTCCCGCACCCGGGCCAGCAGATCGTTGAAGGCGCTGCCCAAGAACAATTCGGCGGAATTTTGGGTCAGGGTGCCGCAGGCAATGAAGGAAAGATTTTCAAAGGAATTGGTTTGCACAATCCGGTCGAATTCATCCGGCCGGAGCAAAAGTTCGGTCAGCCCCGGCTTGGCCCGCAATCCCATCAGGTCATGCAGATGGCCCTTGCGCAAATCGCCGTCCACCAGCAGCACCCGAGAGCCGCCCAGAGCGAGGACACGCGCCAGGTTGGCGGAAATGGTGGACTTGCCTTCGTTGGGCACGCCGCTGGTGATCAGGATTAGCTTGGGCGGCTCCGGCTCCTTGGAGAGATAAAATAGCGCCGACCGGAGGCTGCGAAAGGACTCGATATACATGTGCCGGTCATCGTTCTTTTCCAAGATCATCAGCGGTGACTTGGATTTGAGCCGCCGGATATCTGGCACCTGACCGACGACGTTGTCCGAAATATTCTCACTGACCTCCACCAGGGAGGTAATTCGGTCATCGCGCAGCGAGATTAAAAAGATCAGTCCCAAGCCCAGCCCCAAACCGCCAAAGGCGCTTTGAAGCAGATTGGTTTTGAAAGATTTCCAGGACCGCGTTGCCGTGGAAGCCGGCTCGAGCACCTCGAGGGTTTCCTGATCAATGTTGCGGCTGATGTCCACGGTTTGCAACAGCTCGGACAGGCGGTCATAGTAGGCCTGATCGCGCGCCACTTTCATCCGGAGCCGGCCGATGCCCGCGATGAGGACGTTGTCTTTGGACACCTTGTCCTCCCATTCCTTGATGGAGTTATTCAGCCCCGCGATCCGGAGTTGATAGGCCTGCCGGTCCGAGGCCAGTTGCTGTTCGGTCTGCTGGTGATAAGTTTCCAATAGATGCTGACTGTGCGCGATGTCCTCATCCAGTTTCACAATCCTCGGGTGGGCGGGCCTGAGATATTTGCTCAACCGCTCGCGTTGCAGCTTGAGCATCTGAATTTCGCGCTGGGCGAGGTCGCTCTCGGTGGGCGCGGGCGACCCGATGCTGGACTCATGCAATGAGGCCACCAGCGAGACGACATCGTTGGTGCCGCCCTTGGAGTAGTCCGTTTTTTTCTGGCCCACGGCCTCCAGAAGCCGGATTTGCAGCTGACAATCCGCCAATTGGGTTTTCAACCGGGCCAGATAATCGCCCGCGATCTGGTTCTCCTGTTGCAGCACGACGTAGTTGTTTGTCATTTCCGCTTCGGCCAATGCGTCCTGACTCGCCTTGAGATCCCCCTCCAACCGCTTGACCTGACCCGCGATGGAGGCCAGGGTGTCGCCGGAAACCTCCTTGCGGATCGTGCGCTTGTATTCGCGATAGGCCGCCATCAAGGCGTTGAGATAGGCGGGGGTGAAGGCCGGATTGGGACTGTCGGCTTCGACCAGAAACACCGCGCTCTTGTTGGCCTGCACGACATTGATCTGCACGTCAAATTCCTTGCCTTCCAGATCGGTCGTCGGGACGTTGGGGCTGGCGAGGCGCATCAGTTGCAGCGCGTTATGCTTCAACGAGTCGCTCCGCAACACTTCTTTCAAGGTGCCAAAATAAGTATCGGGATCGTCAATAAAGGCCGCGCCGCCCGGCAAGTTGAACTTTTCCGTCTCCCACAACCGCGCATAGGAGGCGAACATCGGCGGGGTGTTCATGAATTGGATGAGACACGCGCCAATGCAGATCACCAAGGTCAACAATGGCACCCACCAAAATTTGCGGAGGGCCCAAAAAAACTTTTGCACACGCACCCCGACGGTCGTCTTCTTGGGCTGGCTGTCCATCGGATAGCCCAACGGATACTCCGACGCTTCGGGCGCGGCAGGTGGTAAATAATTCATAACTTCAGAAGCGCAACAGCCGTTCCGGTATATAGATTACATCCCCCGGCAGCAGCACCATGTCCTTGTCGGCGATCCCCCGGTTTAAGATGTCGGCAACATTGATGATAAAAGTCTGCCGGTCCTTGGCCCCGTCCTTGCCTTCGCGCGTGACCCGGACCTGCTTCTGGTCGGCCAGGTCGGTGAACCCGCCCGCCCGCATGATGGCCTTGCTCAACGTCAGGGTTTCGTCGCGGGGAATTTCCAGCGGCCCGGGCGCATGCACCGGCCCGACCAGATAAACCGTGCCTCGGGTGATGACCGCATCCACCGAGATGATGACCGTGGCGCGATAGTAATAATTTTTTTCCAGTTCCCCTTTCAACTGCCAGGCCAGTTCACGGCACGTCTTGCCCACGGCGGAAAAACGCCCGATGTAAGGCACGTCGATCTCCCCGGAATCCGTGACCAAAATGGTCTTGGGATCGTCCTCGTCTTCCGTGATACGGAAACTCAACCGATCGCCTATGGCCAGTTTGTATTTGTCATCGAGCCGGTTCATCTGGTCAATCGCCAGGTTGTCGTCCGCCAAGTTGTTCGTTCCACTGCCCAGGGCCGTTCCATTGGTGGCGGGGCTGGACGACGCCCCATTGGTGGCAGCCAACGTCTGGCTTCCTGACGACCAGGCTGGAATCGTCCAACCGGTGAGGCACAACGCCAGCACCAGCCGGCGGCCATGTCGTCCGACTGGCCGGCCACCGCAGCCGGAAATTACCCGGCCCAATTTCGCGGGCGGCATAATCTCCGATTTTGAAATTTCAGGCTTCATTTGGGATGATAGGTCAGTTGCAAGTCCAGTTCGTTCTGGGTGTATCCCCGCAATTGAGCGGTGGAGGAACGCTCGGTAAACCGATAGTCGAAGCTGACATTCAGCCGGCTGGTGATGGCATGACTGAAACCCAGGGTTCCGGTATACCAGGTAAAATCCTCGGAAACCAGATTGCTGTTAGGGGCCAGCAACGTGCTCCCGGTGCCCTGCTGGCCGTAGTTGTAGGACAGCGAGACTTGCACGGTCCAGTCTTTCCGGAAGTTCCAGGTCGCGCCAGGTGTGACATAATAAGTTTGGACGACATCCGACTGCACACCGCCGCTGACACTGCGGCCGATATCCAGAGAGTAGCTAATGGCTTTGGTGATCGCGTGGGTCAGGTTTAAATCGGCATACCAGGAATTCAAATCCGACGTGCTCAACGACTGGCTGGTCTGGTCAAATTGCATGATGATGTAGCCGACCCGCGGCTGGATCTGCAAGAATTCGTCCGGTTGGAACGTGGCGTAAACGCCCACGCTGTAAGCTTGATTATTGTTGAGACCGTAGGACAGACCATTGGTGGAGCCGGTCTGGTCATAGGTGGTAAAGGCGGCGCTGGCCTCCAGCCCGGCGGTCAGCCGGGAGTTAAAGACATACCCGCCCCGGCAAAAAAAGTTTTCCGTCGCATGGTCGGCGCCGCTGAACTGGCTGCCGGAGAACAAAACATTCTGGTGGTCGTAGCCGGCGCTTAAATTGATCTTGGTCAGATCCTCGGACACGGACAGGCCGAGACTGTTCTGGAAAATGCCATAGTTGCCTGTGTTGGCCAACGCGGAATTTTGCGCCGAGTCCTGCTCATAGCTGAACTGGTCGTGAAGGTTGATCAGAATGTCTTTCAGGTGAATATCAAAGGACAGCCCCGAGCCGGACTGCAAAAAAAATGAGTCCAAATATTGCTCTCGAACATAGGCGTTATAGCCGGCGGTGAAATTCAACTGCAACAAGTTCTGCTCGGAGAGGGGATAGCTGGTCAGCACGCCGACCGTCGGCTGGATGACAAAGTCTGATTCCACGTTGGAGGACGAGAGGGTCGGGTTGTCAATCCACTGGAGATTCAGCGCCGGCGTCACGAGCAGCCGGAAGTCGCCGTTCTTGTAAGTATAATCCTGCGATTGCTGCTGCAGGCTTCGCGCCGTGGCCGCCGTGTCGTTCGCGACCGCATCGCGCAAGGCCACCTGGGCCGGAGCCGCCGTCGCCCAGGCCACCAGGCCGGCCACTAGCCAGGGCAGCCAGTATGCCGGCTCTTTGAAGGAAGCATCAGCCACTGGCGTTTGGCGGCGACAGGCGGCTTCCGGACTGGCCTGGAGATTCAAATTAATCATGGCATAGGTTGGTTAGCAAATACTGGCCCGCATCCCCGGGGTTGCCGCGTTCGGTCCAGCCTTCGCGCCCGCCCCGCCAGGAGTTTTTTCCGACCAGCCGGTCCACGGGCAAATGCCCTTGCTTTGGAGGGGGCAACTATGGGCGCCGGCCGTCTTGCCGGACGGTGGCGATCCCAGTTTCATCTGCGCTTTCTGCCATTTGCCCGGGCTGGTGCCAAACCGGCGTTTGAAGCACGTGTTGAACAAACCCAGATGGTTGAAACCGCATTGTTCGGCCACATTGATGACTTTTAAATCAGGGTCGCGCAGCAGCGAAACCGCCTTCAGCAAACGCATCTCCATCCGCAACGCGGACACGGAAACGCCAAAATGGTCGTGGAACAGGCGGTTCAAGTGCCGGCGGCTGCAATTGAACTTTTTCGCCAGTTCATCCACCGAGAGGTTGAGCAGTTCCGCCGAGGAAAGTTTTTCAAACGCCCGCAGCGTGTGGTCGCCGGTCCGGCCCAGGTTGCCCAGCTGGCCCTGCACGCTCTGGAATTCCACGGTCAACACGGCCGCCGCAATGCGCAGCAGCTGACTGCGGTGCTCCAGATTGAACTGCGCCTCCACGGCCCCAATCAATTTCTGGCAGTTTTGGGCCAGCGCGCTGTTTCTGGGATAAAACTTTCCGGCCTTAAACCGGTCAACCACTGAATTCAAAAAACTGATTTCACGGCTTTCAAACAATGGGAAAAACTGATCCACGCCCAGAGAAAAACCGCGGAATAGAAAATCACTTTTGGCATCCGCCGAAATCTTGCCGCTGCCAACCCCGTTCAACGCCAACACGTCGCCGGCATCCAGCCGGTGGTTCACGCCCCCCGCCGCAAAGCTGCCGATGCCCGCCTGGGCGAAAATGAGCGAAATACCGTCGGTCTGATTGACCCACTGTTCCGTCGGCTTGAGGCGGACCAGCTTAAGTTTGAGGTGGCTTGCATCAAGCATGGGTCACCTCCGGAAAATTCTCCAGACCGCAATGGCCTGTTGAACGCAAACCAGTAACTAGCAGTGCCCTTAACTTAAAAACAATGCGATAAGTTAAAAACTCATGCGAGCCAAGCGCCAATATGTGGTAAATCCTGCCCATGCTGGAATTCAAGCTTTCAATGCATGACCGATTTGAGCACAAAATGTGCATCAATAACATTTCCTCCACCATCCAACTTTATTGTGTCAAGATTTAACACAATTTATGGTTGCTGTCTATACACAAGATGTCGTCGCTCATGCACTTTTGAGACGTTCGACATTGAACGCAGCCTTGATGCCAATATGGGATTGATGCGTGCGCGGTTTAAATTCCGGGGAACGTGCTTATTGAGGTGCCAGCCATTTTTCCACCGCCTCTTTGATCTCGATCAAATGCGCCGGTTTGGCGATGACCAAATCCACCGCCGAATGGTCCTTCGGCGGATTGCCGGTGAACATGATGACCGGCGTGGTGGGTGAACGCATTTTGATGATATGCGCCATTTCCACTCCCGACATTCCGGGCATTGAATTATCCGTCAGCACCAGGTCATGCAGGTTGCGATCAAAACGCGACAGTCCCTCCTCCGCATTCGGAGCCAAATCCACTGCGTAGCCGACATTATCCAGAAAAAATTTGAGCAGCACCCTGCTTTCGTCGTCATCGTTCACCACCAGAATGGTTTTTACAGGTTTTGAAGATTCACTTTGCACGTTATTTTGATTCAATTATAAACCGACGGCTAACTCACACCCCGGAGACTGGTCCGGCTAAATTTAACCACCCGACTGGATTTTCTGTCCACCCGGCCGATTCTCCAAAATGTCTGATCCCGATATCATCCCGGCTGCTGTTTTCAAGCGATTTTCCCCGCTAGTCCAACGCCAAACATGCTATTTTAAATGGCCAAAACCGGTTTTCAAATTGTTTAATTTGAAATGTAGCAGTTTGATTATCTTAAATTCTATCGCTTTTAGGACGGGTTGTATCACCAAAGAGACGCGCACCGGCACGATCTGCTATCGGAAAATTTGCTTTCGGCCGAGCGACGGAATCGCGTTATCCATTTTTCCCCCGTCCGCCGCCGGTCAAAACGACCGTTCAAAAACTCAGGTAAGTGTAAGCCTTCAACCCCCGCTCGTAATCGTCCAGCAGCCGCATGGCTTCGCTGGGTTTCATGCGGTCGGATTTGATCGCTTCGTCCATCTGCGCCTTCATCTGGCGTTTGAGTTCGTTCTCGTCGTATTGCACGGCGGTCAGCGAGTGGATGACGGTGTTGCCCTCGATGATTTCCTCAATGTAATAGCCGGTCGGCTCGTCAGATTCGAGGAAGACATGGACTTCATTCACTCGGCCGAACAGGTTGTGCAGATCGCCCATGATGTCCTGATAGGCGCCCATCAGGAAAAAGCCGAGGTAATACGGCTCCGGCTTGCCGTCGCCGTTGGCCACGAGCGGATGGAGCGAGAGCGTGTCGCGCACATCGCGGAGGTCAATGAACTTATTGACCGCGCCGTCGGAATCGCAGGTGATGTCCACCAGCGTGCCCTCGCGGGTGGGACGCTCGTTCAAACGTGAGACCGGCATGATGGGAAACAACTGGCCCAGCGCCCAGTGATCCAGCAGCGACTGGAAGACGGAAAAGTTGCAGAGATACTGGTCGGCGAGCGAGTCTTCGAGCTTGCGGATTTCCTCCGGCACATACGCCTGGCCGCGAAAACTGGTCACGACTTCGCGGCTGATTTCCCAATAGAGATTTTCAATCCGCGCCTTGTCCGGCAAATCCAACAGGCCGAGCGCGAACATCTGCTGCGCGTCCTCCTTGCGCTCCTGCGCATCGTGAAACGCCTCCAGCTTGTTCGCCCTCGCCAGGTTTTTTTTGAGGTCGAGCAGTTCGCGGACCAGCGCGTGCTCGCTGTCGCCGTATTGGAAGGCGGCGCCGGGACGGATTTTTTCAATCGCGCCAAACACCTCGACGATCAGCACACTGTGATGGGCGACAAGGGCGCGGCCGCTTTCACTGATGATGTTCGGGTGCGGCACTTTCTCGGCGTTGCACACGTCGGCGATGTAATAAACGATGTCGTTGGTGTATTCCTGCAACGAGTAATTCGTCGAGGAATCAAACGCGCTACGCGAGCCGTCGTAATCCACGCCGAGGCCGCCGCCCACGTCCACATACTCGATCGGAAAACCCATCTTGTGCAGCTTGGCGTAGAAGCGCGCGGCTTCCTGCACGGCCTTTTTCACCGTCAAAATATCCGGCACCTGCGAGCCGATGTGAAAATGCAACAGCTTCAGGCAGTGGCCGAGATGTTCCGCCTTCAACATTTCCGTCGCGGTCAACAGCTCCACCGTGCTCAGGCCGAACTTGGCGTTTTCGCCGCCGCTCTCGGCCCATTTGCCCGCACCCTTGCTCAGCAGCCGCGCGCGGATGCCGATCTGCGGCTCGACGCCGAGCTGCTTGGAAACGGAAATGATCTGCTTCAGCTCCTCCAGTTTCTCGACGACCATGATGACTTTTTTGCCGAGCTTGACGCCAAGCAGCGCCATCTTGATGAACTCGCAGTCCTTGTAGCCGTTGCAAATGATCAGGCAACCCGGCTGGTTTTGCAGCGCCAGGCCGGCGAACAGCTCGGGCTTGCTGCCGACTTCCAGGCCGAAGTCGAACGGCTTGCCGGCGTCCAGAATTTCCTCCACGACTTCCCGAAGCTGGTTCACCTTGATCGGAAACACGCCGCGATATTTTCCCTGATAATTGAATTCCGCGATAGAATTGAGAAACGCCTTGTTGATGGCCTCGACGCGGTGCCGCAAAATATCCTGGAACCGGATGAGCAGGGGAAATTTCAGCCCGCGGCCTTTCGCCTCCTCGATAACGTCGGTCAGATCCACCGTCGCGCCCGCGTCCTGCAACGGTTTGGCGACGACATGGCCGGCGTCGTTGATATCAAAATACTTCGCACCCCAGCGCTGAATGTTGTAAAGCGCGCGGGCGGATTCAATGTTCCACACCGGCGCGGCGTCGTTCGGATTGCTCATCTCAATGGTTCAAACGAGCGAACTATAAAATTCTGGCCGCAGAATGCAACCCTCGCCTTGAAAAAATTCGGTGACATCGGCGAACGCCCCGCGGCACCCGGCCTTCCGCCGCCCGCCGATCCACCGGCCGGGCCACGGATCACTCGGTGGCCAGGCCCATTTTGGTGATGGCCAACTGGCGGAGGGTGTCCATGACATTGACCATGACCTGATAATCCACCTCGTCCGAACCCTTGACCACCACGCCCAGGTCGGGATTGCCGTTTTGGAGCTGCTGCAACTTGTCTTTCAATTGCGGCACCGTCACGACCTCGTCGTTGAGGGTGATTTGCCCGGCAGCGGATACGTTGATGCGGGTGGGCGGTTTCGGCTTGAGATTCACGGGCGGTTTCTTGCCGGAGGGCAGGCTGATTTCCAGATTGTTGACCAGTTGCGGCGTGGTGATGATGAAAATCACCAGCAGCACGAACACCAGGTCCAGCAACGGCGTGATGTTCAGCTCGTTCATCGTGCTGTGCCCGCGCTTGGATGTTTTTTTCAGGCTCATGGCGCAAACAACAAATCGGCCTCCTCCTGCACGTCAAACCGGACGACCACGCTGGGCGGAAAATTCGTCGGTGGCCGGCGGTCCATGCTGGCGACTTGCTTGAAAACGTCCTTGACGGTCTGATCCCATTTCGCGTCGCCGCTGCCTTTCAGCCATTTTGTTGGGCTTAAATTTCCCTGCCGGTCCACTTTGACGGCGACTTCCGCGACATACTTGTCGTCGGGCATGTCTTCGGGCCGGTTCCATTTCGAGCGCAGGACGTATTCCAAGTAGCCTTTGTAAAGCTGCACCGGATCGCTCTCTGAGGTTACGGCCTTGCCGCCTTCAAAATCAAATGAGGGGATCTCGGCGACCGGCGGTGCCACCATCGGCGGCGCGGTTGCCGGCGCGGTTTTCGGCGCCTCGACCACTTTGGGCGCTTCAACAATTTTCGGCGGCGCGACTTTGGGCGGCTCAACCTTGGGGGGTTCAGGTTTCGGTTTCGGCGGTTCGGGTTTCTTTTCCTTGACCATTTCCACCGCGATTTTCTGCACCTTCTTGCCGAGCAACCCTTCCTTGGCGGCGAAGTAAAACAGCAGGCCCACGAGAATGCCGTGGAATATCGCCGAAATAATCAGGTTCGCCTTCGACGAATTCTTCGGCTTCTTCGGTTGGGATTGCGGAATCATTTGTTGATTTCCGTGGCCAGGTCCACTTTCAAAATATTGACCTGCTGACAGATGTCCAACACGGCGCGGATCTGCTTGTATTTGGTGTGGGCGTCGCCGCGGATGATCACATTCAAGTCCGGATCGGCGTCCCGCCGTTTGAGCAGTTCGCCCTGCAACTCGGCCAGTTTCAATTCCATCCGGTCAATAAACACATTGCCGTCCGCCTGCACTGAAATGTAATTCGCCTTGTGCGGCGGATCCTTCTGGTGTTTGGACGCCACGGGCAGTTTCAAAGCCATGTCCTTCACTGGCGGAATGGTCGAGATGATGAAAATGACGAGCAGCACGAACGCCAGATCCAGCATCGGCGTGATGTTCAACTCCGTCAGCGACTCGTGCGCGCTGTGCGAACACTTTTTCATGGAACGAGAACTCGTTTCAGAACCGCGTTGGCGCAGATTGGTCATGGCGTTTCAAGGCGCCGGCGATCTTGTCTTCGATGTCGCGGTTGTCCACATAGGTGTGTTCGATCTGGTTGGCGTAACGCGTGGCGAAACCATCCAGCTCCTGCGTGATGTGCCGGATGGTCGTCACCATGAAGTTGTAGCCGAACATCGCCGGGATGGCGACCAGCAGGCCGGTGACCGTGGCCACCAGCGCGGCGGCCACGCCGGGCGCCATCGCCGTGAGGCTGGCGGAGTTCGACGCGGCGATGCCGGCGAACGTGGACATAACGCCCCAGACCGTGCCCAGCAGGCCGATGAAAGGACCGCCGGCGACGGCGGTGGACAACACAATCATGCCTTTTTCCAAAGACATCGCCTGGGCTGAGGCCGCTTCCTCCAGAACAACTTTCACGGCTTCAAAAGACGAACTGCTGATCTTGGTCGTTTTGGCCCGCGCCAGATGATCCGTGTTGCCATCGCCCGTGCTCTGCACCTCCAAGCGGGCCGCCACTTCCACCGGGTTGTTTTTCAGGTGATATAAAACCTCCTCCGCGCCGCGATCATAAAGCGTGTAGGCCGGCGAACCGTCAAATTCCTCGCCGCGGTTTTTGATGTCCAGCGGGTCGCGCGTGCCGGCATAGGCGGCCATGAATTTCTTCGTCGCCCCGCGTGCGATGGTCAGCTGGCGGAACTTGGTGATGATGATGGTCCAGCTGAACAGCGAGAGCAGCAACAGCACGATGACGGTGACCTGGCCCTCGGTGGTCGCATTCTGGATGGCATAGACGGCCGCATTGGTGGCCAGGATCGGGTGGATGGAGGTGATCATAGGTGTTTGATTTTTGCGGTTGAATTTTGACGGGCCAGACGGGAGCCGTCCGGGCTGGGCGTAACTTTGTCCTGGCGCGAGCCGCCCCAATTCCGCCGGCGCCATTCGCTGGGCGACAGTCCAAAGCGTTTTTTGAACAGCGTGTTGAAAAAACCGGGCTTTCGATAGCCGCTCGCGCGGGCCACCTGGCTGATTTTGATCCCGTCATCCGCGAGCAGCACCTGCGCTCGTTGCAGGCACAGCTCGGCCTGGCATTTGCGAAACGAGAGGCCGAATTCCTCGCGAAACAACTTGTTGAAATGGCGTTCGCTGCAATTCAAGCGGGCCGCAATTTCCGCCAGGGAAAATGCCACCAGCTCTTTCTCGGAAATCGCGCCAACAAGCTGACGGAATTTTTTCCGGAGCTTTTCCCCTTTCGCTCCCGGCTCCGCATTGTCCCGCAGCAGGCTGGCCACACTGGCGGCCCACAACTGCAAAAACCCCGTCCGGCCGGAAAGATCATCCGCGTGGGACAAGGCCGCCAGCCGGGTGAATTTCTGAGCGAGCGGATCGCTGGCCGCATAGTAAAAAAATGGCGGCGAACCCGGGCCGGAAACGTGTTCGAGCTGTCGCCATTCCAACACGGTGATCAATCCGTTGAGCCGCAGGGGGACCACCTGAAAATAATCGAGCGTCAGGTCGCAGAGCTGGCTGGCACGCAGCGTCGTGGCCGTCCGGGGGCCGGCCACGATGGCATCGCCCGGGTTGATTTCCCGCGCGTCCCCGTCGCCCCGAAAGCAGAAGCCATGGCCCTCGGCCACCCGCGCGACGGTCCAGCCGAGGGGGTTGGGCTTCCACTCATCCGCTGGCGCCAGAATGAGTTTTTGCAAAAGCAAATGTTGCTCGTTAAGCATCTATCGAGTGACGATGATATTCACCCATTGTGTCTTTCCGGTTTCCAAACTGTCACAAATGAGAAACAATCGCAGCGCCGGACCGGTTGGCCGGACGTTAAAACCGGACCCCCAGATCCAGTTGCAAAAGATTATAGCTGTTGATCGGATTCATTTGCGGGATGTCCTGGTTGCTGCCGCCCGTGCCCAGGAGATTGTTGATGCGGCTGGCGTAGCCGTAACGGACCGTGGCGTAAACATTGGCGGTGAAACAGTAAGCGAAGGCCGCGTAAATACCCTGCATATTTTCGCGGCCCTCGAAGAAGTCCGAGTCAATCAGGTTGGGATCCAGCGCGTATTGCTCGATATGTTGCCAGTAAGTCCGAAACTCCCAGGCATGCTTGCGGTCGCTGGTGCCGTAAACCACGCCCTGCATCGGGCCGGAAACAAAATTGGTGCTGCCGAAGCCGAAGCCGAATTGATAAGCCTTCACATCATGCGTCTGTGCGGCAAAAGAATTCGCGATGCCAATCCCCTGCTGGATCTGCTGGGATAAAACGTAGGAATAGGCGGAAGCCGCAGCCTGAGCGCGTTGGGCACCATCCAGATTGTAGGCAAAGTCGCCAAAGACGCGCGCCGCCACGTTTTTCGCGAGCTTGAAATTGACTTCAAAGGGAACGTCCACCACCAGCAGGTCGTTGAGGCCAACCTGGTTGAACGGGTAGCTCTCGCTGCCATAGCCCGGCAGATTGAACTGCGTTCCGGGACTGTAGCCGCCGTAACCGGAGGCGTAGCCGCGCCCGGGGCCGCCATAATAATAACTCGCGCCTTCCCCCACATAAGGGTCGCCAAAATAGGGGGCTGAAGAAGTTCCGCTGTTGACCGAACTGCGTTCAAGCCCCATGTAGTTGTATAACGTGGCCGCGATCTTCGCGGAAGTGTCCGGACCGATGTGATAGTTCACGCCCCCCTGCCAGGCAAACATGAAAATGTTTTGCGTGTTCTGCCCAAGCAGTCCGTTGACCCCCAGGCCAGCGCTGGCCGAACTGGGATTGAAATCGCCATAAAAAAATTGTCCCAGGGTTGCAAACAAGTCCGCCTCCCCCACGGTGTATTTGAAGTGTTCGGCGGCGCCTTCCGGGTTCAAGTCCGAGTCCCAGATCAGGGGCGTCGTGTAGAGCGGGTTGGGCAGCTTGCCCAGTTCCAGATCCACCCAGTCCTGCGGATGCCAGCCCAGGTAAATCTGGCCGACATTGATGCCGTCGGTGGATTTGCCGAATGGCCCTTGGTAGGGGCCAGAGGCGCTGGAGGAGGTGCCCAGCGTGACCCAGGGCGAACGCGGGTTGGCGGCCGTTTCCAGCCGGAAACCAAAATTGAAATCATCCGGCAAATCACCCCGCACCCCAAACCGCAGGGCGTATCGGGAGCGTTGAAAGTCCATTTTGTTGCCGGCGGGATCCTCCACGGCGCGGTCTTCATATCGCAACCGGACATCGCCAAAAAAGGTCATTTTTCCCAGGGCGCTGCCGGATGTTGACCGCGAGATTTCCGGCAGGAGATTGGTCTGGCTGGCAACCGACTGCGACTGGAGCGTGACTACTTGCGCCTGGAGCGCTTCCGTCTCGGTCTTGAGGGCTTGGGCTTCCGCCTTGTATTGGTCCAGTTCGGCCTTCCGTTTCTCGGCCTCGGCTTTGATCTTGTCCGCCTCCGCCTGGCTGACATACCCCTTTTCGATGAACAAATTCAAAAGCAGTTCGCTGGAATCGGAGCCGGGGTTGGCGGCCTCCGTGCCCAAGGCCGGGCCGGCCGCCAACAACGCTGCCATCAGGCTCCCGCCCGTGAGCCAGACCGCCCGGCGTTTGATCTCAATGTTTTGCATGGCCGACGATGTTGCAAACCCAAGGCTACGAATGGATGTCATCTCGGTTACAAAGCGGTGACAATTTTGGCAGAACGGATTCACCGGGGATTTGCGCCCGCCAACGGCAGAGGAGGATAATTTTTATGAACGCCGAATTGGAAAAGTGCCTTCACCCAGCGGCTCCGGCTGGGCGTTTGGCTGCGTCAAGAAAGGAGCTTTACCACTGGCTGACCCGGTAAAAGCGCATGGGGGCGAACGCGGAATCCGTGAATGGCAGCGGGTGGCCGGTGCCAGCCTGAAGCAGCAGGGACATCCAGCCATTCTGCGTCATGGAGGTATTGTATTCGAGCTGGTAAACCCGGCCGTTTTGAGTGGGCAGCCAAAAACTGAATCCGTTAGCGCCAAAACTGGGTTGCATCGGGACGGCCCGCGTGACGGGCGGAGCGGTTCCCATCAGGGCCAGACTATGCACATCACCGGCGGCAATTTGGACCACGTTGGTCAGGTTGACGGGGACATTGGTGTCGCCCTCGGTGTTCAGTCCCCAGGCCACCACGGTGCCATTGGCTTTGAGGGCCAGGCTGTGCCACTCGCCGGCCGCCACCGCCACGATGTGGCTCAACGCGGCGGGAACATCCGTTTGACCGTAGTTGTCCAGTCCCCAGGCCACCACGGTTCCGTCGCTTTTCACGGCCAGATTGTGCCAGCCGCCGGCGGCCATCGCCACGACATTGCTCAAGCCGGCGGGAATGTTCGTCTCACCATAGGTGTTGTCTCCCCAGGCCAACAAGGTGCCGTCGGATTTGCGCACCAGATTGTGGTAGCCGCCGGCGGCGATGGCCACCACGTTGGACAAGCCGGCCGGAACGATGGACTGCCCAAAATCATAGCCGTCTTCAGGATTCATAATGGTTCCGGCTCCCCAGGCCGCCACGGTGCCGTCGGCCTTCAACGCCAGGCTGTGATAAAAGCCGCACGCCAGGGCCACCACCTTGTTCAAATTGGTCGGAACACTTGCTTGACCGTAGAAATCATCTCCCGTTGCCGCCACGGTGCCGTCCGATTTCAGCGCCAGACTGAACAAGTCGCCGCAGGCGACGCACAGATAATTGCTTCCTGGCGGGAAATTGGTTTGTCCCAAGGTGTCGTCGCCCCAGCCTTCCAGCGTGCCGTCGGCCTTCACGGCCATGCTGTGCCGCCAGCCGCCGGCCACCTGCACGGCGTTGGTTAAATTGCCCGGCACGATGGATTGGCCGTAATCGTTCGTCGAATTGGGATTGACGGTCTTTCCCGCGCCCCACGCGCCCACGTTGGTTCCGGCGCGGGCGGTCCTCGCGGCACCAGCCAGCGCCAGCGCCAAAACCGCCAGCGCGAAAAAATCTCCGCGGCCGGCCCCAATCCTGGCCCAAAATCTCTTCATATAAAAAATCATCTTCGCGCGACCTGGGCTGAAATCGCGGCCCCGGTTGGGGAAGAAAAATTCCCGCTCCGGCCCTGATTCAAGGTTCCAGCTCCAGAAAAACCTCACAGCTATAAATGCCCGGCCAAACCGGTTCAAGCGATTTGCGGTTACAATAATGTGACAAACGGATCGGGCCGCGACCGGCGGATTGGAAAAATGCGCCGCCCAAACGTCCCGACGGGTTGAAATCAGAATGACCGGAGCCACGATGTCTCGTCCGCCGGCTGGGTAAAGAAACGAATGTTGCAACGGCACCACGCCCAAGCCATTGCAACCCGCTTGGACGCCGGGGCGATGGTGCCAACCCCAATGACCTCACTGCCCGGTCTGAAAGCGACCGCCGATTTCCAAATCGGCCATGTTACTTTCTTGCGACAATGCGCCGGCCAGTTCAAATCCGTCGGAGGACGATTCGTAACCTCATAATGGAGATGGCGTTGAATCATAGCCTTGGATGTCCTTAAACAGCAGGTCCATGTCCTCAAACGCGAAGCCAAGCGAGGGTGACCCGGATAGACTTTGCATCGTGAACCACATTGTGTGGAAGCGAAAACAAGAACAAACCAAAAAACAGATCCAAAAGACAACAAAGTAACGATATGAAAATAAAAATTAGCACTCAATTTGCGGGGGCGCTCCTCGCCTTGGGCCTCGTCTCTCAGGCCAGTGCCGATCCGGTCATCTATCTCACCGGTTCAACGGCCTTCCGTTCGACCGCCATGACGGCCATCTTGAGCAATGCCGGCACCAACAGCGGCGGCGTATTCGACGCCGGCAGCGTCACCTATGTCACCTATGGCAACTCTAGCCCTGTCGGCGCCAACTACGCGGTGGTTCATGGCACCATCGGTGGTGCCGGCAATCCCATCTATCTGAATATTGCCTGGAGCGGTTCCGAAGCCGGCATCGCCTCGGCGTGTAATTCAACACTCCTGAATGTGGATCGCAATGGAAACACGATTACCCTGGCTGGTTCACCTGAAGCCTGGTTGAATGTGAGCAATGTCACGTTGAACGGCAGTGTCAACAGCGCGAATCCGCCGATCAATCTGATGGAAAACGGCGGTGTTCCCTTCCACGGCGCGGATCTCGCCCAGTCTGACACGTCTCAGGCGATTTCCTGGACACCCTATGTGGCCAACACCCAGACGGCGCTGAAGGATTACGGCGTGGAAGGCATCGTCACCTTCTGCATCACCCGGAATAACCAGACCGGAAATTCCGGTTCGGGCGTTCCCAGCGGCGCATCGAGTGCCTGGGCGGATTGCTCCAACATCACGCTGCCCCAATTGAACACGCTGATTTCCAGCGGCGTGGTGCCGGCCAGTTTCCTCAGCGGCAACACCAATGACAGCACGTCCACCGTCTATCTGGTAGGCCGCAACCTCGGTTCCGGCACCCGGATGAATGTGCTGGGTTGCAGCACCTACGGCGCCCATCGTCCCGTGCAGCAATACTCCATCGGCTATGGCATTGAAGAAACTCCGCACCAGAACTCGCTCATCCTCACCAACGAGGGCAACGGCGGTTATGAAAGCGGCGGCGACGTGGCCAAGGCCCTGGGCATCATCACCCCCACTGGCAGTTGCCAGCAGGCGGATCCATTCAACGGCGGCACCAGTTGGTTTGCCGTCGGCTATATCAGCCCTTCCGACGCGCTGAACACCGGGAATTTCGGCGGCGCGCCCACCAACTGCTGGATGACGGTGGACGGTTTTCCGTCCAATAACGGCACCATTGAAAATGGCCAGTTTTGGTATTGGGGCCATGAACACCTGAATGGCAAATATCAGATCAGCGGCACGGCGGATCTCGTGGGCAACTATCTCTTCTCGGGGATCGTGAAGTCGCTAGCCGCCCTGACGCTGGGAGCCAATCCGGCGGGCCATGATCCGGCCATTCAAAATTCACTCATGAATGTCACCAAAAGCACGGATGTGGCCTTCCCCGGCTTTTGATCCATGGAAGACCCGTTGAGACGCCGTGACAGCCGGCTCGAAACAACCGCAATGATCACTATGAAAAAATTAATGAAAACCGCAATCCTGGTTGGCGGAGCCATACTGGCTTCCCAGGCGGGATTTGCCCAAAACACGTTCAGCACAAACCACCTTTATTTGGGATTCCAAAATCAGGCGGGCGGCGGAACCGAGGATTATATCATCGACCTCGGCCCGGCCTCCGGCATTGTTGGCGGATCCTCGGTAATTGATCTCAGCAGCAAATTTGCTTTGACCGACTTTAACGCCGTCCTGGGCAGCTCATCGAGTCTGTTCGGCGGGGTGGTGGGCGGCTACCAAAGCAGCATCACGGCGGACATTTACTTCACCCAGTTGCGCAGCGGTGGAACGGGCCTGCCATCGGTTGCCGGCTCGAGCCTGACGGCGACAACGAGTCGCCAGGGAATTGATGCTGCCGTTTCCACGCTCAACCAAGTTGCCATGCCAACGGCGGTTCAAGGCAGTGTTTTGGACACCACCAAATCATGGGAAACTTACGTTGAACCGACGCTCAACAGTTCCACCTTCGTCGGCAATGCTCCCAATCCGGACTCACCCGTTGGTCCTTCTACAGTTCTATACGAGGACCTCTGGTATTCTCAAAACGGCACCTTGACTGGCCATAGTTCGTATGCCTATCAAGGCTACTTCACGCTGGACCTCACCGGCAGCAATCCCAAGCTGACCTTCACCCCGATGAATGCGCCCGCATCGCTGACGCCGCCGGTCATTGCGTCGGTCAGCAAAACGGGAACCATGGTGACGGTGGTTTGCAGCAACACAGTGCCCACCTTCAACTATCAACTGCAATACACCGCCAGTTTGAATCCCGCCAGTTGGCACAACGTGGGCAGTTCGCAGGTGGCCAGCGGCATGATGCTGACGAACGCCGATACCACCGCGACGGATCCGCAACGGTTCTATCGCGTTCAGGGACACTGACGGCTTTCGCAAGAAGTTGACGGAACGAACGGGGCGGACAGGCAACTGTCCGCCCCGCATTTTTGACAGCGGAATCGGCGGTATTGACGGCGGGCAGGGGCAACGGCCGGAATCAATTGCGATTCTCTGCCGGGTGGTTGGTGCGGGCGCGGAACTCGGCGGCCAGGCGTTCGGCTTCGGCTGTTTGTTCGGGCGTGATTGACTGGTGTGACTTGAACTCAAACACATCATGCCGGCCTTCGGCATTTCCCTGCGCGGCGCTCAACAAAAGCCATTTGTAAGCCTGCACCTTGTCGTGGGGCAGCCCGCCATGTCCATCCTCATACATCAATCCCAGATTGGCCTGGGCATTGGCATCACCCTGTTCAGCGGCGCAGCGATACCACCTGACGGCTTCCGTCCACTCTTGTCCCACCCCCAAGCCGCTTTGATAAAGGAAACCCAGAGTGTTCATGGCGGGCACATAACCCTGCTCGGCCGCCAGCCGGAGCCATTTGGCTGATGCCGCGTAGTTGATATGGTTGGTGTCGCCGGGGCCTTCGCCCTGAAAGTAAAGCCGGCCCAGCGCACTTTGGGCATAAACCTGGCCGTGTTCGGCGGATTTTTGCCACCATTGCACCGCTTGGTCAAAATTCGTTGCCACTCCTTTGCCATAGGCATAGGCATAGCCCATGCCGTATTGGGCCAGCGGATCTCCCTGTGCCGCCGCCCGGCGATACCATTCAACCGCCGCCGCATAATCCTGTTTTACACCCAAACCATGTGCGTAACACGAACCCAGCCCGGTCTGCGCCGGGGCGTAGCCTTGGTCGGCCGACTGGCGCAGATACTTTACCGCCTTGATATAGTCTTGGGGAACGCCAAGCCCAATCGCATAGCGACGCCCAAGTTCATAGTCTGCATCAGCGCCTCGCTTCTGTGCCGCTGCTGGATTCGTAGCCTGAAAGTTGAAATTGGTGTCCTGCGCCCGGGCACACTGGCCTGGCCCATGAATCACAAGCACCACAGCTGCCAGCCAGGGGGCAGCCGCGAAAACTGCATTTCGATTTGATTTCATTTTGTAATATCAAGCGCCACTTGCACCGGCAGGTTGCAAGCGGATGACAGCTTTAATCCGATCATTCAGTGGGAAAATTGAAAGCAGGGACGCAAAGACCATCTATGGCGGCGGCACAGCGGAGGACATGATGACAGTGACCCGGCTGATCTTGCGAATCCCCGGCTTTTTCTTCTTTTTCTGGTCATCATCGCCATTGTCCGTGCCGGCGACCTGCTGCTGGGCCTCGCTGCTGGCCACCCCGGCGGCGGCGGTGCTGGTGCCGGTGGCCGAGGCGGAGCTGCCCAAAGTGGAGGTGGCCGCCGCGCCATTCACGGAGACATTCTGGCCCAGCACCGTGGCGCCGCTGCCAATGCCGCTGGCATTAACGCCTTGGGCACCGATGATGGTGATGCCGCCGCCGCTGGAACCTTGGGCCGACACATTGGCCGTGCCGCCCGAGAGCACCGTCAGGGAGCCGACGCTCTGGCTCATGACATTGGCATTCTGCGAGGAAATCAGCAAGCCGGTGACTTTGCCGGTGGCCCGGACATTGACTGTTCCCCCGATCACGCCGGAATTGCCCAGTTGGACACTGCCGGCATAGACCGGCAGGCCGGTTGAATTCCAATCGCCCCCGGCGGGGGTGCCGGCCTCCAGCGTGATGGTCGGGCCGGGCAGCAGGGTTCCGCTCAACGACTCCTGTAGAATACCTCCTAAGCTGGCGTAAATACTGCCTTGGGGCGTGAGCACTGTGATGTTGCCCGGAAACGTGGCGGCACCGGGCACCAGTGAGCCGTCCGCCAGCGGGGCCAGCGTGTCCGCCACTATGCCGTTGGCATAGACGTATTCCACCGGCTCGTAGGGGAAGCTAAAAGTGGGGGAAAAGGATTTGACGGGAATGGCAATCGTGCCGCCGCTGCCGGCGTTGATATCGCCGGTAAGCGACTGGATGAAAATATTGCCGCCATCAAAAGTGGCAATCCGCGAGCTGTCAATGTTGATGGTGCCCAGGGCGGTGACATTCACATTGCCGCCGCCCGAAGTGTAAATGCCCAGGCCGATCTGGCCGTTGTCATTCATGATGGAAGCCTCGAAGGGCAACAGTGATTGGGAACCCAAATCCATTGTGCCCCCCGTGCTGTTGACGGTGACACTTCCGCCGCCCAGTGCCGCGATGGTGGAACTGGGCATGGTCAAGCTGGAAGTCGTGGTGGTCACGCCGTTCACCGTCGCCGTCTGGTCCTGCGCCACCGTGACCTCAATGTTTGCACCGGATGAGATATAGGGAGACAAAAAGGAATAATTTCTGCCCAAGACAAAGCCATTGCCCACCGAAAGAATGCCATCGGAATTGCCGAGATCGATGGAATGGGCGGTGACATCAAATTCGCCCGTGCCGCCAACGACATAGGCGCCGTTGTTGACCCCCAGTGGAGAGGCTCCTTGGCTGATTGTGGCCAGGTAGGAAATCAGGGGGACATTCGCGCTGTTGGCCGGCATCCAAGGGATGGTGTCCGTCACAAAGTGGCCATTGGCATCCAGCAAGGGATAGCCATTGGGACCATAACGCACCACCGTCAGCGCTGGCGACTCCAAAACGCCCACGAGTCCCGATGACAAGGGACCGATCGCGGTGAGCGTCTTCGTATTGGAATCGTATGCCAGACTTTGACCGAGATTAAGACCCGGAAATGCAGCGGCGTTCACCAGATAGGAGGCCAATTGCGACGGCGTAACGGCCAGGAGCGATTGGGAGGGCAGCAAGGCCGGATTAACCGCCAGTTGAAAAATAGTGGTCCAGTTGTCAGCCATGCCGGGCGGGAGATCCGCCAAGGGCACGCTGGCACTGGGGAGACTCTGGCCCAAAGTGACCTGATTGAACGAACCGGCGTTGTAAATCCGGCCGCCGACCGTGATGGAGGTGATGTCGCCGGCGTGCAAATTCTGCCCGAAGAAAGAGCAGCCGGTCAGGTCGCCGCCCACCGTGATCTGGGCCAGCTTGGAAACCTGCAAAACGAGATTGTTCATGTTTCCGGATACGTCCAGCATCACCGGCTGATAATTGTTCAACTCCGCCGGCACGCTGGCGTTGTCCGCCTCACTGAATGGCTGCGCCCCCGAATTGGCGATATACCACTGCGTCTGGCTGCTGTCGGACATCAGCAGCGTGGTGACGCTGCCGTCGGCGTTCCCGCTGCTCAAACCGCCGCCGCCGGCGGTGGTGATTTGCAGATTCCCATAGGCGGAGGAAAACAAGGTGATGTCATAGCTGGACAAGGCAACGCTGTTGCCATTGGCGTCCATCGCGCTGGGTGTATCCAAAATGACGCCACCCGGCCCGGCATTGATGGCCAGCGTCGGCGGCAGCAACATGGGGACGGCCCCATTGGGTCTTGGCAGGTCATAACCCGTCAGATTAACTGCATTGCCCGCCGTCAGCGTGACCGAAGCCTGTGGATCGTAGTTAAACAGATGGATGCCGGCGGAGGGCTTGTGGCTGAGACCCACGGTGGTGTTATTGAAAACGCCGTTGGGATTCCGCACCTCCTGCAAATAAATATTGCCCGCCCCGCTCCGAACCGTCTGGGTGACGGGGTTCCAGCCCGCATTCAAATCCCAACTGCCTTGGACGAGGCTCAAGGCCACATTGTTCTGCAACGTGCCGATGTTCTGGCCGGCGTTGAGGGTGCCGATGCCGTTGGCCTCCACAAAATGCCCGTAAACATTTCCGCCGGCATTGATGGTCACATTCCCCGCTTCCGGCCCGAACGCCCCCGTGCCCGGATCACCCGCCGCCACCGTGGTGGTGGGGAAACTGATCACATTGTTGCCGGCATTGATGGTCACGTTCCCGCCGGCGGCCGTGCTGATGCCGCCCAGATTCGACTGGTTGAAGTTGACCGTCTGGGCCGTTCCGGAGCCGTTAAGCTGGAAGGGAGTATAGTAGGGTTTGGCCGCGGTTCCGGTTCCCAGCGCATAATAATTATACCCGGCAGAGCTGGAGCCGGAATTGACGTTGCCATACTCCGCCGTCACGGCAATGTTGCCGCCGCCGATGGTCCGGATGGCCCCGCTGCCGACCACCACTTCGTTGGCGGCCCAAAGGTTGAGGTCGCCGTTCAGCGATTGCAGATAAGAGCTGCCGTTCAGATAAACACCATCCTTGCCGGATGCGGGCTGGACGATTCCCGTATAAAGCGTGCCGGCAGCCAGATTCACGCTCCAGTTGTTGCCAGCGGTGAGCGAGTTGTTGAAGTTGATGTTATTGCCGGCGCTTAAATTCAAGACCGACGGCGAACTGGCGGCGGCCAAAGTCCAAGCCGAACCCAAAGAAATATTGTCGAGCGCCTGCAAATCAATCTGCGCATAGTTGGCGAGGGCACTGAGGTTGACTGTCGGGCTGGCGCTGGCCGTGATGGCCCCGGATGAAAGGGTCAGGTCATAGGGATTAATCAAGAGCGCATACGGATTGCCGTAAGTGGATTTCAGCCCGCCGGCGGTGACACCGCTGCCCATGATTTCCACCACGCCATTTTGGCCGCCGCCTGCCCCCGCAACCGAAATGCTGGAACCGGTGTTGTCGGCAAACGTGTTGTTGCCCGCGTTCAATACCACAAACCCGCCGGGACTCTTGCCGGCAGCCGTCGCGTCGCCGTTGGCGCTGATTTGGGAACTGGCACCCAGCGTCAGGTTGCCGCTGGCGACCAGTTCAATGGTCCCATTGACGTTCTGGACCGAGTTGGCCTGCACGAGGCCGTTTTGATTCACGAACTGGGCCTGGGCGGCAATGCTGCCGGCGTCGGCGATCAACTGGCCGCTGTTGTTGACCGAGCCTGCGGGCAGCGTCACTTGGGCGCTCAACCCGCGGCCATCGGGGCTCAAGGAGACCAAAACTGTTTGTCCGGCATAAAGCCCGATTTTCCCGTTTGGCGCCGAGATCGTGCCGTGGTTTTCAATGTCGCTGGCAATCAGATAGGCCGAACCGCCGCCGGCGATGTTGATCTGTCCATAGTTGATGATTTTGGCCGTGGGCGGCGGCGCGGTGAACGCCCAGGAGCCGCCGCCGGACAGGTCCAGATTGGGCGTGGAGGCGGTGGTCATCACCAGACCGTGGGTGTTGATGACGGCCGCGCCGCCCACGTTAAACCCGTTCGGGTTTTGCAGGATCACATACCCGTTGGCGTTGAGATTCCCGTTCAGGATCGAGGCGTTGGGATCGCTGATGTAGTTCCACGTCACCGACGAAGACGAGGGCTGGTTGAACGTCGTGGTCTCGCCCGCGCCGAGGTTGAAACTGTTCCAGTTGATGAAGGCATTGGCGGAAGTCTGATTGATGGTCACCGATGGCGAGCCGATGCCGCTGATGGAAGCCGAACCCTGACTCACGACGCCGCCCGTGGGATTGGCGTGGCCTTGGTCGGGACCCAGACCGCAAACGGCCCACGGCACCAGCAGGCACCTGACCAGACGGCTCCACCGGGTTGACACGTTCATCATGGCATCAATTCTGTTTCCACGAAGCCTAGCACCTTGGGAAAAACGGTAAATCATTGGCAGGTTACATTTGGGTGACAAATCAAAACTGGCTGGTCAGCATAAAATTAAAATAGGGTTCGTCGGCCGTCGTGAGGCTGGTGCCGATCAAGGGCAGCGAGAACAGAAACCGCGCCTGCCAGTGCGAACCCGCCGCCGCCGCAACGCCGAAGCCAGTGCCCCACAGTTGGGTCCGCCCCGGCCGCCCTTGCGGATCGATCAGATAGGCGGTGGCATAGTCCATGTAAACCGAGCCGCGGAGGGTGAGCGGCTGGTTGCCATGGATCATGCCCACGAGATGCGCCGGCGTCTGTTGCTCGAATGACACATGCCAGCCCGTGTCCCCGAAGACTTCGCCTTCGTGGTAGCCGCGCACACTGTTGACGCCGCCAATGCCGAATTGTTCGCTGCTGATCAAAGGTTCGCTGGCGAATTGCCCGTCGGCGCGGCACGTCGAGGTCCAATTGGTGTAAAGCTCAAAGCTCTGCGAGAAACTGGGCCGGAGGATCACCCAGTTGCCGGTGGATTCGGTGGATCCCGTGATGCCCTGCAGGCTGTTCAGCCCGTGGAGATCCGCCGGCGGATTGGTGGCGGCGGTGTAGGCGGTGGAACTGGAATACCAGAGGTTGGCGCTCAAGCCCAGGCCCAGGCTGGCCGGACCCAGGAAATCCCTCAGGCTGGCGTTGTAATTCAGGGCCAGCGGCAAATAATTCAAATTCTGATCGGTCGCGGGCGTGGCCAGATAATCGTGGCTGACTCGTTCGATCAAATTTTGATTCGGCCCTTTCGTGTATTCGATGAACGTAAAAATGTTGGTTTGATAATTGGCCTGCGAGTAAGTCTTGAAATCAAGCCCTCCGGACACGGTGGAACGGAGGCTCTTGAACGGCGGCAAGGGCTGGCTCAACTGGAAGCCGACGTCCTGATTGACGGTGATGCCCTGTTGCACTTCCTGCCGGGAAACCTGGCGCACCTGGGGAATATTGAACAGCGTCTCGTCGAGCAAGGTTTCCACACCGGTGTCAATGGTGGCGCGACTGGCGTAAAGATTCAATTCCGTCGCCCCGGAAGACGGCGGCAGATTGAACCGCCGGCTGGCTTCATCATAACCAAAGCTGCCGGGATGGCCGGCCATGACCTCCTCCAGCGACTCCGGCCGGCTGAGCGGCATCCGGTAAAACGCGCTGTAATTGGCGACCAGCGGCCGGTCGTAAAAATCCCACTGACTGCCCAGCTTGTATTGTTCCGGGGAGAACCCATACTGCACCCCCAGCGAATGGTCCAACTGCCAGAGATTGTCCGCCTCCGCCGAGGCGTTCACGCGCAGGTCCGGCGTGCCGGGCGTGCTTTCATTGTTGAACTCCAGCTTGCCGTGAACCGGCAGTTGATCCTTGACCTTGAGCGTGAGCGCGCTGGTGCCCGATTCGGGGCCGGGCGCGATCAACGGATAAATCTGCCGGTCCCGGTTGGCGTTGGCCTGATTGAGTTCCGCCTGGAAAACCAGGCCGTTGAGAATCGTGTTCGTGTGCAGGCTCGGCAGCGAGCGCATCACGTTGTTCGAACTGAAGTAACGGTTGCCGATGACATTGATGGCCGCCAGCCGGCCTTCCGTGACCTGGAGCTTGACCGTGCCGTTGGTGAGTTTCTGCTGGGGCACCCCCACCGACACAGTGACATAGCCGCGCTCCCGATAGGCGCCTTGCAGCTCCTGCACCGTCGTCCGAATGCCATCGAAACTCACATTGGTGCCGAAATTGCCGTCTATGTTCGTCAGCGCCACGGCCAGGTTGGCGGGCGTCAGGACGGTATTGCCCGCGATCAAATACTTGGTCACCGCGAACCGCGGGCCGGCATTCGTGGAGACGACATGGATGCGCGTGTCCCCGGCCCGCATTTCGGCCATTTTCTCCTCGGCCGCCAGTTCCGTCATGCGCTGCAAAAGCGTGGTTCGCGCCCGGGCAATTTCCTCGGGATTGGCCGGCACGCTCGGCGGATAGTTGGTCAGGCGCAGATAACATTCCCCTGAAACCACCACTTGGGGAATGAACGTCTGAAAAAGATTCAAATCGACGATGCCGTTGGTGATCCGTTCCCGCGCGATGGCCACACTCATGAGCGGATAACCCCGGCGATAGTATTCCCAATGCAAGTCGGCGGCGGCGGTGATCACGTCGTCCAAACCGACGCGAGGCCCGGTGTATCTGGCCAGCAGCGCGGCCAGTTCGTTGGTGGACAGCAGCGTGTTGCCTTCCACCCGATAGGCCGTGACGTTGAAACGCGGCGCGTCATTGGTCTCGACCGTCCCGGCGGCGGCCAGACCGCAGCCGAGGAGAAAACAGAGCAGGGCGGCCCGGTGCCGGCCGGGAAACGCGAGCGGCCGTCTGAATAAAACGGCCGAAGATGTGATGGCCGGATTCACAAATCAGAAGGCGGCGCGGCCAATGACCCGGACGGAGACGGGTGGCGGGCCGGGCGGGTCCCGGAAAGCCTGGGGATGGCTGCCGGTTTCAGCCCGGGCGCGTTTCCGCAAAGAATGAGTCCGTTCATGTTGGCCAATCGTTTTTCGGTAAATTCCATTTCGCAATTCAACGGGTGCTAAAACCGGTCTGGGCCGGCGCGGAAATTTCCCGCCCGCCGCCGGCTGGCGTTCGGATGATTTGCGCCGGGTTAAGTTGGGCATTTCATATTACAAACTCCCGTCAAAATGGTGACAATCCGGTGACAAAACGCCGCGCCGCGTTCGCGCCGAAATCTCGCGGGCATAAAATTCATCCTGGCGGCGGCCGATTTCGGGCCGGAAGGCAAGGGGCGCTTTCCGCCCGCCCGCAAAAATAGTTGCGAATCTGTTGCACAACCGTCGTTGGTTCGTAACACCGGCGGCCTACGTTGGCAGCCATGATATTGAACGGTTCTGCCGGTTCGAAAACATGGCCGGTGTGGATTGAATGAGCACCTCTGACCATCCGCCTTACGAACCGCATTTGGTTCTGCGGGAGTTTTCCCTGCCGCCGGGCCGGGAGTGGCTGCCCAAACCGAGCGGCTGGATGCTGGTCCACATCAACCAGGGCCAGGGTTACTGGCTGCAAGATCAGACGCGCACCGAACTGGCGGCGGGCACGGTGGTGCTGCGGGCCGGACTGACGCGCGGGCGGTTCCTGGCCAGCCAGTTGACCAGCCTGTCGTTCTCCTTTTTTTCCGTCATCCCCGACCGGCTCGCCGGACTGATGACGCTCGGCGAGCAGAATTTTCTCAAACAGGCGGCCGCCCGGCCGGACCTCGCCTTCAAAGTGCTGGCGCCGGCCAATGCCGTGGCCACCCGGATGGGCGAACTGGTCGCCAGCCCGAACCGCGCCGGCCTGGCGTTCCGCCTGGCGATGCTTCAGTTGCTGGTCGGAACGTTGGGCCCGGAATTCAATCAGTTGGAGCCCGAACTGGACAGCCCCGATGCCAGGCACCGGCTCCGGTTGTTTTTGCAGGCGACGCCCCAGGACACGCTGCTGGAAATCAGTTTTGAAAAACTGGCGCAGTTGACCCATTGCACCGCCCGGCATTTGAGCCGGATTTTTCAAGAAGTCGTCGGCATGTCTTTCAGCGAAAAGCGGGCCGAAATCCGGCTGGCGCGGGCGCGGGAACTGCTCGCCAGCAGCGAGTCCAAAGTGGTGGAGATCGCCATGGAAAGCGGCTACAAATCACTCAGCCTGTTTAACCTGATGTTCACCCGCCGCTTCGGGGTCAGCCCCGGCCAGTGGCGGAAAAAATTCCAAGCCGGCGGAACCAAAGGCGACCGGAATCAGCATCCGATAACGCCGTCCCTCCGCCAAAACAAACGTCGGCCAAACGGCAACGGTTTCAACGCGCGACAGCTTGTCAAACCATGATGAGTTTGCGGAAACACATTGCCATCCTGTCCATTGGCCCGGCAAGAGCCGGACTGGATTTGAAATTCCGTGACCGTGCTTGACCACGCGCTGACCAACACCCGGATCGCGGCGGACGGCTGGCAATTGAGACGCAAACCGACCGTTTTCTGGAAAGCTCCCATACCATCGCGGCCGATTTCAACCTGGTGCAAACCTGCGACCGGAAATGGACGATCTACCCCTCCATGCAAGCAACCATGGCCGCCAGCCACCGGAAATCATCCGCCGTTCACCGGTTTGCGCCGCAGTCGCAGCCGCCAGTTCGTCAGCACGTCGTAGGTCACGGAATTTTTCAGCTTGGCGATGTCGCGCACGGTGATTTCATCGCCGCCCTGCCGGCCCATCAGCACGGCTTCGTCCCACATTTGCGCCTGCGGAATGTCCGTGATGTCCACCATCAAGGCGTCCATCGCGATGCCGCCGACGATGGGCGCGCGGTGCCCGTGGATGAGCGCGCAGCCTTCATTGCGGACGCGCGGAAAGCCGTCGCCGTAGCCGATGGGCAGAATCGCGATGCGCCGTTCCGTCCGCGCCGTGTAGCGCATGCCGTAGCCGACAACTTCGCCGGGTTTTAATTTCTGGATCGCGGCGATTTTCGCTTTCACCGACATCACCGGCTCGATGCCGGAAATCCGACGGCAAACTTGCGAGGGAAAAACGCCGTAGTGCAAAATGCCCACCCGCACCATGTCCAGATGCGCCTGCGGCAAATCCAGAAACCCGCCACTGTTGCAGGCGTGACGCAGCTTGACGGAAACTTTCTTGTGTTCCAACGCGGTAAGAATTTCCTGAAAGCGCGAAAACTGAAGATTGGAAAAGGTTTTATCCGTTTCATCCGACTGCGCGAAATGCGTCATCACGCCTTCGATCGACAACGATTTCTCGGCAACAATGGCTTCGATGAGCGGCCGCGCCTCGTCCCAGCGCACACCGTAACGGCTCATGCCGGTATGGATTTTAAGATGCACCGGCACGCGCTTGCCAAAATCAGCCGCGATTTTCGCGAGCTTGCGGACGGTGTGCGGTTCGTTCACGCAAACTGTCAGGTCATGTGCCACGCACCATTCGAGTTCGGCCGCCTGCCGTTCGCCGAGGAGCAGCAACGGCGCGGTGATGCCGCCTTCGCGCAGGTGCATTGCTTCTTCCAGCGTGCTCAAGCCGAAGCCCCACGCGCCTTCCTCGACCGCCACGCGCGCCACGTCCAGTGCGCCATGGCCGTAGGCTTCGTCCTTGACGACGGCGAGCAGTTTCACCGTGCGCGGCAGGTCGCGGCGGACGAGTTGCAAATTGCGGCGCAACTTGCCGAGGTCAATCTCGGTCCACGCCGGCCGCTGCGGAAAATTTTCGGAATTAAGATTCATCCAACGGCTAAAAGCTTTACCGCGAAATACACGAAACGCACGAAAAAATCGGAACAACTTTAATAAAGAAAGCAGGAAACAAGGAATGGATTTTTCCAGCCTTCCTGCTTTCCTGATTCGTCTAAACCGTTCCCGGCGGCCACAAGCTTTGGCCGACATCCGTGCGGAAATAACTGCCGACGACGCGGATCTTGCGGATGTTCGTGTAAGCTTTGCTCATCGCCGTCTTCAGCGTCGGCGCGAGCGCAACCACGTCTGCGATGCGCTGACCGGTCGCAATCAAATTGCCATCCGCGCCACGCGCAACTTCATTCCACCACACATCGCAGTCAAATTTTCCGTCCACTTCCAACGGCAACTGCGGCCCGCGCACCTGCGTGAAGGGATAACCGTAGCCCGCCAGCGTCAGCGAGCAGCCGAAGTTCAGCTTGTCGTTGAACTCCAGTTTCAACTTCTCATTCCGCGCCGCCGCCAAAACCACTGCCACCGGATTTTTCAGCATCCGCAAAATCATCGGGCCGGAGGTGACACCGATGCGGATGTTGTATTCGATGACGTGCCAACGGCCGCCGCGCCGGATGGCGGTGACTTGCAGCGGCCCATGGTAATTCACCTTTTTCAGCCACGGTTTTAGTGGATGAATCAGTTCGCGCGCCAGACCGTATTTGTCATGCTCGTCGCGTTCCACGAGTCCGCCGAGCGGCGCGCCGGCGATGATGCCGAGATTTCCATTGTGCGCATATTTGTATTCCTGGTTCGTGACGAGCGAATGGATTTCGCCACCGCTGACCAACGCGATGTGGCCGGCCTCGGCGCGGCCGAGATATTCCTGGAGGAAAACGCCCTCGGCATAATTCACCTGCCGCAGCCACGCCCGCGTGTCCGCGACGGTTTCGCACATGACCGTGTGAATCGGACTGGTCGGCGAGCAGAGCGGATTCTTGATGACGAACGGCTGGGGATGTTGTGCGAGAATCTTTTCCGCTTCGATCCGGTTGGCGGCAACGAAGGCTTTCGGAAAGGGAATTTTGAACTTCGCACACAGCGTGCGCGCACAATCACGTTCGCGCTCAATCCGCATCGCCTCGCCGGTGGGACTGAAAATGCCGACGCCGGAGTTGACCAAGTCTTCCGCCCACGGCTGCAACGCCCAGTCAATGGACTGGGGGATGACGACGTCAATTTGGTTTTCACGCAACAGCGGCACCGGACTCGGAAACGCGTCGCGCGAAAACGTTTTGCCCACCAGCGTCGGCGCATAATGGCCGTAATTCCGCGTCAGATAGGTGGAGACGTCCGCGCCCGCATCCGCCAGCGCGCCGCCGAGGCTGTGCGCGAACGAGCCGACCCCAAGGATCATCGCGTGGGTGGCAGAATTTTGGGTTTGGGATTTGCGCGTCATGCGGGCGCGGGAATTGTTCCGCAAATCCACCCGCGACGCAACGCCAAGTCATCCCCCGGGCATTTGAGGCGGCGCGGTTGACATGAGATCTGCTGAATCTGCGCCGATGGCGGAAATCGGCTGCTGGATTGCCAACCAACCACGCGGCAGGCCGTTCTGGACTCTTTTTTGGACGGGGTGATTGACCGCGAAACGTATGTCGCGGAGAAGGCCAAAGGAATGAGCCAGAAGAAATCTTTGGAAGAGCAAAGCAGCGCACTTTTGAAAGGCCGAGCCGATTGGCTCGAATCGTTCCAAAAATGGATTTTAACCGCGAGAAACGCGGGTGAAATCGCGATTAAGGGTTCTCTTCAAGAGAAGCGGGTTCTTGCCCAAGGAGCTTTGGCTCGAACCTTGTCCTCGACTGCAAATTAGCCCGTGGTTCTTGCGTCAAACCGTGGTCACTACGTGTCGAAACCAGTCAAACTGGTGGAATGGTGCCAGCGAGTGGAATCGAACCACTAGAAATGCCGCTTTCAAGATTCTCACGGTTTCCGGTCGGGGGTGTTTTAATGCCATTCATTGCCCGTAAATTAGCAGACAAAACACAATGCTGTCAAGGTTAATTGCGATTCTGTGGGCATTTGTCGGAAAGAAAATCTGTGCAAATTCTGTGCAAGGAAAGGAGCTTGTGCAAAAGTTGTGCAAACAAAAAAGTCTGGCCGGTATCTGTGCAAAGCCTGTGCAAAATTTCGGCCTGTTTTTGCGTCTGGCTTGGCCGTGGCGCGTTCGGAGTGCCGGGAAGGTGAATTGGATGGCGGACGGAGACAAAGACACGCCAGCGGGCGACGTGGCGCGGGCGACACGGGAATTATTTCACGGTTGCGGACTTGGCTTTTGACTGTTCTTGAACTGTTAGCAGTTGCCACACTGCCGCAATTCTCACTGTTCCGTCACTGTTTTTGGTTGCCACATTGATGCGGCTCTCGCTGTTATCACGCTGCTCTGAGCAAACGGCTTGACCTGTTCTGCGCCTGTTTTCAGGCGAAACGGGTAAGAAAAAAGAGCCGCGCCGAGGCGGGGATTTGAACCCTGCTCCGCCGTCACACCCAAGACACTCTTCTCCGTAGCGACCGGAGGAGCCGGGAATTGTCCTCTTTGACTTTCGTTGCTGGCGTCACTGCCAACAGTGCGGACGGTGTCAGTTCCGGGCGCGGCTGGGGCAATCTCACACCTTTGCCGCCGGCTGGCAATCCAAAACGGGAATTGTCATGTGCCGCGCGCGGGCTTAATCTCGCCACGACGGAATCATTCAACGACCAGAAAATTTAACCAAAATCATTTTGCGTAGCTTCGGCTACGGGCTGCCTAGAAAACCGCGAATTTTCCAAGCCCGCACAGAATCCGACCGAGCGCGCCCCATCGGGCGCGGCTTGGCGTATCTTCTGTGCAGGCGCTTCGCGGTGCCTCTAGGCGGGATGCGTTGAGTCCGCGCCTTGCTTTGTAGAAACCTTTTAATATCCGGTGCGTCTGTGAAGGGATGAGCGAGCAAGCGGCGAAGAAAACGACAGTGGAACGGGTGGCGGAACTGGCCATGCGGCTGGGTGGGCGGCATCTGGCCGA
>JAJXXW010000049.1 GCA_021780905.1 bacterium | reverse complement strand
GGCCAACCGCCAACTTGTGGCTGCGGTTGGGGCAGCCGTTACCACGGTTCGCACACTGAATTTTGAAAAAATCACCCATGAAAAATCGTGGCGCTGAAAAATCACCCGTTTTTCAACGGCCTGTTAATCCCCTTTGCGGCTTGGCGACATCGCGCCTTTGCGTTAAAAACAGGCCAGCGTATGAACAAAAAATCCCCCGTCTCCCGCAGCGGCCGGTTCGCGAGCGGTCCCGCCGCCGCCGTCGCGCAATTCACCGAGTCCATTTCCTTCGACTGGCGCTTGTGGAAACACGACATCCAAGGCTCCAGCGCCCACGCGACGATGCTCCAGAAAATCGGGGTTCTGACGCGCGCCGAATTAAACGCCATCACCCAAGGCCTGAATCAAATCGCCCGGGAAATTGCCGCCGGCAAATTCAAATGGCAAGCCGGACTCGAAGACGTCCACATGAACATCGAGGCGGAACTCACGAAGCGCGTGCCCGCCGGCGCGAAACTGCACACCGCCCGCTCGCGCAACGACCAGGTCGCGCTCGACATGCGGCTGTGGCTGCGCGATGAAATCACCGCGCTCCTCGGCGACATCGCCGGCCTGCAACGCGCCCTCGTCTCGCTCGGTGAGAAGAATGCCGATGTCATCATCCCCGGCTACACGCACCTGCAACGCGCGCAGCCGGTTTATCTCGCGCACCATCTGCTCGCCTACGTCGAGATGCTCGAACGCGATTGCGAGCGGCTCTGGGACTGCCACTCGCGCGTGAATGTCTGCCCGCTCGGCAGCGGCGCGATTGCCGGTTCCACGCTGCCGCTCGACCGCAAGTTCGTCGCCAAGTTGCTGGGCTTTGTTGACGCCAACGGAAAAGTCCAGTTCACGCAGAATTCCATGGACGCCGTGAGCGACCGCGATTTCGCCGTCGAATTTTGCGCTGCCGGCGCGCTGCTGGCCGTGCATCTGTCGCGGCTCGCGGAGGACGTGATTCTCTGGGCAAGCGCGGAATTTAATTTCATCAAGATCGCCGACGCCTACACCACCGGCTCGTCGCTCATGCCACAGAAGAAAAATCCTGACATCGCCGAACTCGCGCGCGGCAAGACCGGCCGCGTCTTCGGCAATCTGATGTCGCTGCTCACGCTGCTGAAAGGATTGCCGATGACCTACAACCGCGATTTGCAGGAGGACAAGGAACGGCTCTTCGACACCGCCGAAACCGTGCGCGCCACGACGCGCCTCATGGCCGCGATGCTAAACAATACCAAGGTCACCAAGTCCGCCTGCGCCGCTGCCGCAAGCGACCCGGCGTTGCTGGCGACCGACCTCGCGGATTATTTGGTGAAAAAGGGAATGCCATTTCGCCAGGCGCATCACGTCGTCGGCGCGGTGGTGGCGCTGGCGGAAAAAATCGGCAAGCCGCTGAACCAACTCACGCTCGCGGAATTACAGAGCGTGGACAAAACCTTTGGCCGCGATGCGCTGGGCGTGTTCAATCTGAAAACAGCGATGGCGAAACGAAACTTTACCGGCGCGCCGGGAACCAGGGAAGTCGCCAAGCAACTGGCGCGCTGGCGGGAACAGCTTTCTTAAAATGCCCGGCGTTTTACAGACCCCCAGTTTGGTTCGATACTTTTGCCAATGCCGCCTGCCTGCCCGTTGGCAACTTTTGCCCAGACTGGCTGGCAGGGTGATATTTGCGGTGCATGCCGCAGCCCTAAACTGACCATTTCATGGGACGGTTCGTTGATTGTCCGACATGAGGGCGAATCGGAACCTATGGCCAGTTTCTCGAATCGAACACATCCGCGCGGCGTAAACGATTTCCCTCGCCGGCGAGTGGCGGTTTAAAATCGCCGGGAAAATCGCGGAGCCATGCCCGGCGGTATTGACGCAAAAAATTCATCTCCCCGGCACGATTGACGATGCCCACCTCGGTCCGCCGAATCCCAAAGCGCCGACGCTCGAAGGACCGTGGCGGCTCTCGGATTATGCCGGCCCGGCGTGTTATCAACGCGACACCGAAAATCCAGCGGCGTGGTCGGGCAAGCGCGTGACCTTGTTTCTGGAACGCTGCCGCTGGGAGACGACGGTGTGGCTGGACGATCAGCGCATCGGTTCGCAGAACAGTCTCATCGCGCCGCACGTCCATGATTTCGGCACCGGCCTCGCGCCGGGCAAACATCGGCTCACCATCTGCGTGGACAACACGGATAAGATTCCGCTGGGATTATTTGTTTCGGCCCTGCGCGGCGGCACTTGGGGCAACATGAACGGCATTATCGGTCGCATCGAATTAGTCGCCACACCGCCGGTGTGGCTGGACGAGGTGCAGGTTTATCCCGATGTGGAAAAAAACTCGCGCGGGTAGTGGTGAACATAGGCAATGCCACCGGCAAGGCCGGCAACGGCACGCTCAAGGCCGGCGCAAAGACGGTTGCGGCAACTTGGGATGAAAAAGGTGGCCGCGTGAATTGGATGTGGATATGGCCGGGGCAAAACTGAGGGATGAATTTTCTCCCAACCTGACTGAATTGACCGTGACCTTGGGCGAAGATCAGCGAACCGTGCGATTCGGCATGAGAAAAATTTGCGGCGCGGGGCACACAGTTCACGTTGAACGACCGCCCGATTTTTCTGCGCGGCACGCTGGAATGTTCTGTGTTTCCGTTGACCGGTTATCCGCCGACGGACGTGGAATCCTGGCGCCAGATTTTCAAAACTGAAAAAGCCTACGGTCTGAATTTCGTCCGGTTTCACTCATGGTGTCCGCCGGAAGCGGCGTTCGCGGCTGCGGACATTGAGGGCATCATGATCCATGCGGAAGGACCGGTATGCACCCGTCTTGACGACAAGAATAAGGCGCGTGACGCGTTGATCGATGCGGAATTCAAGCGCATCGTGGACACCTATGGTAACCATCCTTCGTTCATCATCTCGGAAATTTTCCCCAACCGGATCCGCGGCGCGGCCATGTCCGTGGCCGTGGCCTCCCTGTGGATTGCGTGTTTCATCCTCACATTCACCTTTCCCATCCTTAATGCGAAATTGGGCCCGGCCCTGACGTTCTGGATCTATTCGGGCATCTGTCTGGTTGGATTTTTTGGGATTGGCCTGACACTGCACGAAACCAAGGGCAAAACTCTGGAGCAAATCGAACGTGACCTGGTTGACTGATGGCGGACAAGCTGTTTACCGCCCGGCGACTGAAGCAAATAAAAACCGCCGGAGAATTTTATTTTCACCCGGCAATGTGGCAGAACCATTATTGCTTCAACGCTTGTAGTAGCACAAATATGCAACGTCGCCGGCGGTTTCGACTTCAAACTTCACCCCGCTCGGCACGATAAAAAACCGGCCCGGGCCGTAGCTCTGCCATTCGCCGCCGGGGAGCTTGGCCTTGAGCGTGCCCGCCACGATGTGCATGTGCTCGATGCAGTCGGTGCCGAAGCTGTAGTGGCCGGGTTCGATGACGCCGACGGTCGCCGGGCCTTCGGTCGTGCCGATGGCGAGACTCTGGACTTTGCCATCAAAATAGGAATTATGTTTCATGCGCGCGATTTAATGCCGCCTTTCGAGACAATAATCAATTCAAACCGCGCGCCGGCGCACTGGCGGCCAGCTGCGCCAAGCCGGTTTCGCCAAAATGATTTTCTTTTGCTGGCGGCTTTGCTTCTGGGCGCCTTTGCGTTAAATCTTTCCCTGTGACGCACGCCGAAGCCCAAAAACGCCACGCGGAACTCGCCGCCGAAATCCGCCGGCACGACCACGCCTATTATGTCGAGGGCGCGGCAAATATTTCCGACCGCGAATACGATTTGCTTTTCAAGGAACTTCAAGAGCTGGAGAAAAAATCCCCCGGTCTCGTCACCCCGGAATCACCCACGCAGCGCGTCGGCGGTGCGCCCAATGAAAAGTTTACCCGCGTCAAACATCTTGTGCCGATGCTCTCGCTGGACAAAGTCGAAGCGAGTGACTCGCCGACGAAAGACGAAATGCCTGACCGCGAGCAACGCAGCCGCGACCAGGACGAAAACACTTTGGCTGAGTTGCTTGCCTGGGACGCGACGATCCGCAAACATCTCGGCCGCGACCAAGTCCAATACATCATTGAGCCAAAAGTGGATGGCGTGTCCATCGGCGTTCACTACCACCGCGGCAAGCTCGCACTCGGAGTCACACGCGGCGACGGCACGGCAGGCGATGATATCACTGCAAACTTGCGAACAATCAAAGGCATTCCCCCTAAATTGATGCGCATCCCCAGAGACGCAGGTTTGTCAGAGGGTGTTCTTTCTGCCGAACCCTTAAACCCTGACGACCAATTCCCAGAGCTGCTCGAAGTGCGCGGCGAGGCTTACATCTCAATAAAGGATTTTAACGAACTCAACGCCAAGTTGGCCGCCGAAGGAGAAAAGCCCTTTCCCAACGCCCGCAACGCCACCGCCGGCACGCTCAAGCAGCTCGATCCCAAACTCGTCGCCCAACGTCCGATCCGCGCGGTGTTTTACGCCACCGGCGCGGTGGACGGCATTGAATTCAAGACGCATTCTGAAATGCTCGAAACGCTCGTCAGGTTTGGATTGCCCACGCAAACGCTCTGGTGGGTTTGCGACGGCATCGAGGAAGTTCTTAAAATCTACGCAGACAAAGTTGTCGCGCACTACGACGAAGACAAAGACTTGCGCCGGCAGTTGCCTTACGAGATCGACGGTATCGTCATCAAGATCAACACGCTTGCGGATTGGCCCAAAATCCCCGGCCGCAGCCGTTCGCCCGGCTACGCCATCGTCCACAAACCGGTGCCGTGGATCACGCCGGCGGAAACGATTCTCAAAGCCATCACCATGCAAGTCGGACGCACCGGCGTGCTCACGCCCGTGGCGGAACTGGAGCCCGTCTTCGTGCAAGGGTCGACGGTGGCGCGCGCCACACTGCACAACGAGGACGAAATCCGCCGCAAAGACATCCGCATCGGCGACACCGTGGTCGTTCGCAAAGCCGGCATGGTCATCCCGGAGATTTTCGAGGTGGTGAAAACCAAACGCCCGCCTGGCGCGAAGGAATTTAATTTGTTCGCGCATGTCGGCGGCAAATGTCCCGCGTGCGGCGGGCCGATTGCGAAGGAGAAACTCGCAGGCTGTGGGACCGGCGTCTCGCCTGTCCAGCTTGCATCATCGGAAGAACAATTGCGAACGGCAGATAAACTCGACCGGCGAGACGCCTGTCCCACTACCGAAGTCGCCTGGCGCTGCCAGAACATCGCCGGCTGTCCCGCGCAACTCATGCGGCGCGTGGAATATTTTGCGGCGCGCAAGTCGCTGGACATCGAATCGCTCGGCGGCATCGTGGCGGAAAAACTCGTCGAGCGCGGCCTCGTCAAGGAACCGCTCGATTTGTTTGACCTGAAACTGGAGCAGCTCGCCAAATTGAATCTCGGCACGGATGACGAGCCGCGCACGTTTGGCGAGAAGAACGCCATGAAGATTCTCGACGCGCTCCAGCGCGCCAAGACCGCGCCGCTCGCCCGCTGGATTCACGCGCTGGCGATTGCCGACGTGGGCGAAGCCACCGCCAAACAGCTTGCCGCCACGCACGAATCGCTGGACACACTCGCCAAGTCAGAAGTGCTGAAGGACATCCGCGACCTCGGCGCGAAAGAGGCTGAACGCGCCGAAATCAGCCCGCGCTCGCGTAAGAAGCCACCGAAGGATGAAAAGGAAAAAGCGGAGCGACAGCAGCGCGACGAAGCCTTGAAGGCGGAGATTGCCGCGATTGAAGCGCGATTGGAAACCGGCGGTTTGAAAGCGAAGCTGGTGGAAGTCGGACCGGTGGCGGCCGCCAGCGTGTTGAATTTCTTTGCCTCAACCGCCGGCGGGAGAGTTCTCACCCGCATCCACAAACTCGGCATCACGCCCTTGAACGAGAAATTAACTGGCACCCCGTCGGCAGGTGCGTTTGCCGGCAAGACATTTGTGCTGACCGGCACGCTGCCGACGCTGACGCGCGAGGAGGCGACGGCGAAGATTGAAGCCGCCGGCGGCAAAGTGACCGGCAGCGTGAGCAAGAAAACGGATTTTGTCCTCGCCGGCGCCGAGGCCGGTTCCAAACTCGCCAAGGCGCAGGAATTGGGTGTGAGGATTATGGACGAGGCGAATTTTTTGACAATGCTTTGATTCAACCACGGATGAACACCGATGAATACGGATTTTGGGTAGGGCGCGTCACTCCGTGCGCGCCGAGTTTTTTGTTTGGACGACCGGCGGGCAGTGGACTGCCCGCCCTGCCGCCTCAATACACCAGCACCAACACCGCCGCATCCTGCGCCGACTTCACCACCTCCTCAAACTTCCGGTCCGCCGTGACCGGCGCTTTGAGCTTGGCCGAAACCGCCGGCACCGATTCAAGGAAAAAACAACGCAAAGACGCATAGGTGCCAAGGCGCAAAAAAATAAACAGTGTTTGCCTTGCGGTCTTTGCGGCTTTGCGCCTTTGCGTTAAATCCGATGTCGGGAAAATGTGGGAGCACAGCCGCGTGTTGCTAAATCCCGTTGGGACTGCATCTCTGCGCTTTGTCCCTTATTAAAAACCATCGCAAATGCCCACAATACAGTTGATAAATAAGGGTAATTATCGGTTTCGCCTCGCCTACATTCAATCCCCCAAATCCGTCTCAATGGGGTGTTAAAAGTCATTTCTGGCAACCTATGGCAACCTTGTTTAATCTTCGAACTCAAAACTGCAGCGAAATAGTAGGACCACAGTGACCGCATCAGGTGTGCGGTAACGTTTGCAAGTCAAACACGACCAATCGTTCATCTTGGAGCATGCAGCGGAAATTTGTGCGAAGATGCCCGGCAAACTGGCTATAATGATCCAGCCACCAGAAAGCCGGCCAACCGAAGGCAATGAAGCTGGCACCGTGTTCTTTACGCATCCGCTCCAGCTCCCGAACTGCGGTTTCGCTGTCTGCTGGCGGCCCCCAGTATTGGCCATTTATTTCGAGAAAAGGCAGTTGACGTAAATCCGCGCAAATCTGGCCGCCCCAATTATCGTCGTCCACAAGGATAAACGTTTCGCCAGCGGGAATGATCGCCACCAGCTCCTGGCTTGCCTGAAAAAGTTTGTGTGGCCAGGATTGACGTTTCCAACTTTCAGGATCAATGGCGATGCCACGGCGCGTAAAATAATCACCCAGCAAGGAGGACAGCAGTTCATACACCTCCATGTCGCGCCGGAGTTTTTGGAAAAAGGGACGGCCTGCGTAATTATTTGCACCGTGGACGCGATAAAGCCCCTGGGGTTCGCGCACGAGACGGGTTGACCCGGAAACCCAGCCCAAGGTAATGAGATAGGAATCGGCACAAATCCGGTATGGCGTCTCCGGCATCGGCATCACGTCTTCGAGAAAGCGACGCGTCCAGGCATTGCAACTGGTCGGCGGTGTGGCCACACACCAAGGGCCACCCTTCAAAACGTCACTTCTTAAATCACCATCTACCAATGGCATTCGTGGACACATTTTCCCGGTGCGCGTTCCCTGTTCGTCGATGACGTGCAATGGCCAATGCGTTTTGATAATTTGCGGATCGCGAAAAGCTTCCACGGCGCGCTCGACTGCGGTCGGAAACAAAGCGTCGTCTGAATCCAAAAAAAGAATTGCTTCACCTTTGCTGCGACGAAACCCTTCGTTAAAGGCGGCCGCTTGGCCGCGATTTTCCTGCAACACTGGTATGATCCTGTCGCCATAGCTTGCTATTACTTCACGTGAGTTGTCCGTCGAGCCGTCATCCACTACAATGACCTCTGTGTGTGGATATGTCTGATCAAGTGCGCTATTAATGGCCTCCGCCAGAAAACGACCGTAGTTGTAGCTGTCAATAATGATGCTGACCATTGGTGTTTGATTCATGACGTCAGATATAAAGATTTTGAAACACCTCGGCGTAGCGTGATTTGATTGCGAGCGCACCGCGATACTTATTTAGTCCGCGCAGGGCCCGCTCATAGTCGAAATCGTTCAGCTGAGAACGGTGCGCTCGCAAGGCACGCAACTTGCGCGACATCACAGCACTGATGTCTTGGACTCCGTCAAATTGGGCGAGCGGCGTCCACACCTCATAAGCCCGCAATTTCGGAGTGGCAAACCCGCTTCGCTTGAGGCCGAGCCGGAGCACGGGCCAGGTTGCTTGATGGTCAGGATGTCCGTCCGCCGGGTGCGGCAAATAAATCAGCGCCGGCATCTCGCGCTTCAAGATAGGCCGAAGCGCGGCAGCAGCGGCGGCGATCTGGTCACCCAGCATCCAATCGGGCTGGCGCAGAAATGACAATTCCGCCAAACCGAGGATTTTGCCGGCCGCACGCGCCTCCGATTCCCGGATGCGCCACGCCTCTGCGCGTGGCAGTTTCTTCAGACCCAATTCGCCCGAAGTAAGAAAAACCGCCGTCACACGGTCGCCGTTTTGCGCGTGCAAACATAATGAGCCGCCGCAGCCAATGGTTTCGTCGTCGGGATGAGGAGCTATGACCAAGACGTTCATGGATTTATTTTTTTGCGGCCAGCCGCTCGTAAAGCGCGGCGTATTCGCCTGCCATGCGCTCCGCTGAAAAACGCGATTCGGCCTGCCGGCGGACTTGGCTGCGATCCAATAACAGCGCGTTGTGAATCGACTGCAAAAAAACATCCGGCGAACCCGCCATGCAGCCCGTCACGCCTTCGTCCACGATTTCCGACACAGCACCCAATCGCATCGCGGCGACAGGCGTTCCGCAAAGCATCGCCTCCAATAGCACGAGGCCGAACGATTCTGGATATTGAATCGGGTAAATCAATGCCCGGGCACCACCGAGTAACCGTTCGCGATCGGCACCGCTAACGCAACCGACATATTCCACCGATTTCCCGTCAACGAGCGGTTTGACTTTTTCTCGAAAATAGGCGTTTTCCGGGCCGGCCATGTGCAGACGCAAACCAAGCGCTTGCGCGGCTGCGATGGCCTGCAATGGGCCTTTGCCGGAAACGAACCGGCCGAGATAACAAATGTAGTCGTCGGGCTTCGGCTGAAACGTGAATTGCGAAATATCTACGCCGTGCGGAATCACGGCGCAGGGCTGCAATTCCGGGTGACCGCTCCATTGATGTTTGGAAATCGCCGTTACATTCGAGTGCGGCGACTGCGCCCACAATTTCACCGCGTTATCGTCCGGCACGATGTGTAGCGTGTGAACGAGCGGGACGCGGGAAAATTTTTTCAGGGGAATGCCCCACAGATACGCGTGGGTGTGCAGCACGTCGAAATTTCCCGATTGCTCGACCGCACGGCAGAGATTGACCCACTCGCAAAGCTGCCAGTCGTCCAACGATCCCGGTGCGCCGTAGGGGCCGGGTAATGTCTCCACCATCTTTCCATCCACGTGCGATCCGCCGCAGCCAAACACGGTGACTTCGTGACCGAGCCGCGTCAGTTCGCGGGTCAGCAGCCAGACCCACGCCTCAACGCTGCCCCGGGCGTGCTGGCACACCGGCGAAGAAACCGTGGATACTTGGGCGATGCGCATAGCTGGTTAATTCATTGCCTTCGTTAGAAAGTCTGGCAACACGCGACTGGTGGCGAAATGTTTTTCCGCCAGCGCCCGCGCGGCGCTACGCTGCCGTTCATAATTGGAATTGATCTTTTCGACCGCCGCACGCGCTGATTCAAGATCATGAAATGTCAGTAATCCTTCGCCAACTGGTAGCCAGTCAGCGAGTCCCGTGTCTTCGATCATCACCGGCCGGCCCGACGCGAGGTAGCAGACACTGCGGTCACTGAACCAGCCGCTGCGGGTTTCGACATAGCCGTGTTTGGGAACGCCGAATTCGCCGTGTGATTGCTGGATGAACTCACGGTAGGCTGCCGGCGTTATGGAAACGATTTCACCCGGCGCAACTTCCCAGCCGTGCCGCGTGAGGTCTTCCGGCTTGGTGCCCATGAGCGCGATGCGGAATTTTTGCGCCGTCAATTTCGGCAGTTTGATGAACTTGGGGAATTCCTGATCGCGCTGGCCAAAGGTCTTTCCGCCGTGACTGGCTTCCCGAAAACCCTGCCAGCGCATGACCGAGGTGAAGTGCGTCGCCGGCGATTGAGCCATCGGCCATTCAGGTATAAATATTGGCGGCAGGGTTTTCAACCATGGGCCGCCGTCCTGCGGAATGAGACAATCCGCCGCGCCGATACGTTGTCCGACAGTAAAGCGCCGTTCGCAGCGCGCGATACCATCGGCAATGCCTTGGTCGCCGTTCGCAATGGCGATTTGCGTGAAGCCAGGATCCACGTCAATGAACGCGCGGCGGCGCGGCAAGTCATATTCCTTTCGCCAAGCCCAAAGCGGCACGGCGCGCATGACCAGCAAATCGGCGTCATGGCAGATTTCCAGGAAGCGCTCCAAGGCCAACCCGCGCGAACTCTCATTCGTGCGATAAATCCAATGTTCGCCAAAGCCAAAAGGCGCGAGGCAGGCGTGAACATAAGCGGCGGGATAATCGAGTCCGTAATTCCATTCCGCCTTTTCCCAGTCCCATACGTAGGACGTGTCGCCGCAGTCTTCGAGATAATAAACTTCGTGGCCCAGTGCGCGCAAGCCGAGCAGATACTGCAACGTCGCCCAAGCTTGGCCACCCAAGCCGGAGCGTCCGATGGTGCTGGAGAAAATAATTTTCAAAGCCCGGCCCTTTCCATCAGGCTACCCACGACTTTTTCGGTCGCGAAATATTCGGCGGCGATGTCGCGGGCCGCGCGACAGTTGCCCGCATAGTCGCTTTCGATGGCATCCACGGCGCGCAAAATATCGTCCATCGTTTTAAAACCAAACAAGCCTTTGCCGCCTGGCAAAAATTTGCTGAAGCCGGTTTCCTGCGTGATGACGGGACGGCCCGCTGCGAGATAACATGCCGTGCGATCGCTAAACCAGCCGGTGTTGGGACGCACATATTGGTCGCGGGCCACGGTGAATTCGCCCCGTGATTGCAAGATGTAATTGCGGTAGCCGTCTATGTCGCGGGAAATGCCGATGGAACTGGTCTGCCGCCAGCCGTGCCGGTGGAGCAGCGCCTTGACCTCGTCGTCCACGGTCGCGGCGAGTTCAAATTTTACGGGCCGGCGTTGGGGCAACTCCAGAATTTTTTCGAACTCCCGGTCCTTTGTCCAATACCAGGTGTTACCGCGCCACTCGATGTTTTTGCCCTTGTTGTGCCAGGTGGTGATCGTGTTGAAAGTATCACCGCCGCAGGGCGGACCATCCCACAATTCCATTGCGACGGGCTGGCGTGTGGGCAGCCATTTAAATTTTTCCACCGGCACATCGCAATCAGGGGCGCCAAGATTTTCCCCGAAGCTGAAGAGTGTGTCGTGCGCGGCGAGTGTTTTGATCATCCCGGCGTCACCCTTGGCGACTTTGACCTGCGAGGCGAACGGATCCGACTCGACGAAAATGCGGCGCTTGATGGCGAGATGTTCGTCGCGGATTTCCTGCGCGCCGGTGACATTGAGAAACGCATCAGCCTCGCGATAGAGCTGTTCAATTTGCGTTTCGCTCATGCCGTAGCATTGCCCCTCGGGATATTTGCCGCGAAACGCCCAGCGTTCACCAAAGCCGTGTGCTTGCAGGGCGGGCAACACGGCGGCTATGTTCCAGCTCGCGTCGGGGGAAAGGTCATTGAGGCGCGGGTCGTAAATCCAGCGGCCGGAGTCTTCGATGTAGTAAGGGTCGTATCCGAGCCGCTGCAGGCCGATCAGGTAATGTAGAAACTGGCAAGTGACTCCGGCCAGCGGATACCAGAAGAGAATTCCGAAAACGATGATCTTGCCTTTGCTCGGGCGTTGGTCAGCCATGGTGTTTCTTTTCTTGCGGGTCAAGTTGACGAATTATTCGCGCCGGATTTCCGGCGACAACAGTAAACGGCGGAACATTTTCCGTCACGACCGATTTTGCGCCGACGACCGAGCCCTCGCCGATGCTCACACCGGGCAATACGATTGCATCAAAGCCAATCCAGACATTGCGTTCGATGCGGATGGGTTTGGCGGGGACATCGGCACAGGCCAGGCGCAGTTCGCGCGTGGGGACGAGTTCCAGTTCTTGGCGACGCGCCATTATGTTTGTCGAAATACGATAAGTGTCCATCAACACGACATTCCAGGAAATCAGTGCGTAATCGCCGATGAAAATTTCTGAATCGCAAATAATTCTTGCGCCATGCACCAGCGCACATTCGCCGAGCTTCACCCGCCCGCGCGGGCCGACATCGAACATCGTGCCGAGATAGGTCGAAGCACCTCGTCCATATTCAACGCCACCGGGCAACCGGCTGCGAAAAAAACTGAAGCTGAACGTGGTTTCGATGTAGGCGGATTCGTCCACCACGACATTTTCGGGAATCACGCCCGGATACCAGTCCCAGGAAAGTTTTCGCGCCGTTGTCATGGCACTTCTCCGATGACTTGCGCCGGGTTGCCCATGATGCGGGCGTGCGGCGGCACATCGCGCGTGACGAGTGAACCCGCCTCGATCCACGCACCGCTGCCGATGCGCACGCCCTTGAGGATCGTCGCATTCGGCCCGATCCAAACGTCGTCTTCGATGATCACCGGCTTTTTCAATACTTCCGGCCGTGGCCGCCCTTTGCCCAGTGGCGAGCAGGCGAGGGCGTCGACAATACGTTCGGCCGGCGCGAGCGGATGAAAATCCGTGTCGGCGATCGTGGTGTTCCAGCCGATAACGACGTAGTTGCCAATGCGGATTTCCAGTTCGCAAAGCAAAAGGGCGTTGGTGAAGTAGCAGTAATCACCGATGCTCATCCGGCCCTTTTCACCAAGGTCGAAATGCACACCGTCCATCGTGCCCTGCGCGCCGATGATAAGCGCTTCCATTTCGCGGCTATGAAATCGTTTGAAGGCTAGGTCGCCGTTGATGAGAGTGCCACCACCGAGCCGCACATTGAGCGGTGTCGAGCCATGACTCCACCGGCCGGGCGGGGGGGAATTTGTTTGGTCGGGTAACTGATTCACATTTGGTGGGTGCAATTTGCCCCTCCCGGTTTTAGTTGGCCAGATTTTACTGGATCTGCACGGTTTAAAATCTTTTTACTGGCGCTGATCACGGCGCGAGTTGCAGACGATAGAAGCGCTGCGTGAAGTTGGTGGCATCGCTGTCGGTGAACTGCCAGAAGCCGTTCGTGTCGAGGGTGTTCGTGGCGAGGGACAGCCAGCCTCCGGCCACGCTCAAATTGGAGGTTGTTTCCAGTATATAGGTGTAGCCCGCCGTGCCGCCGAGGCTCAGAGTCACACCGCCGGTGCCTGCGGCTATGAGTCCATTGATGATGGGTGTGGTGTCTGGTGACAGTGCGGGCGCAATGAAGACGGTCTGGAAATTGGTGCCGCCCCAGCCATCGGTGAGCGTGCAGGTGAACTGGTCGGCGACATTGTTGGAGTTGAAATAGATCAGCGCGGTGCCGGTGTTGGTCAATGCGATGCCGTTGGTGCTGACGCTGACATCGGCCAGCGAAATAACGTCGTCATCCACGTCGCTCCAATTCGTGGCCAGGTCGGCGACGGAAATGGTCAGCGTGAAATTGGTGGCGAGGGTGTAGAAGGCCGGCACGGCCACCGGCGGATGGTTGGTGATGACCTGCGCCAGCATATTGGTGGACGGCAAATCGTTCGCGTCACCCGAATAAACGGCGGTGACCAGGTTCGAGCCGCGCGGCAGCGTGGAAAGGTTGGTGCTGACCGCAACGCCGTTGGCAAGCGCCTCCAAATCAAACGCGGTTCCGTTCGTGAAAAACTGGATGGCCCCGGCGGCATTCGTCGGCGTGATGCTGGCGGTGAAATTCAAGCCATCCTTGAAACCAGACGGATTTGCGGACGAAGCCAGCGCGACGGTTGACGAAAGCAGATTCACCGTGAGCGTGGCGACAAGGCTGGTGCTGGAACCGCCGGCGGCGGTGGCGATGGCGAAATAATTACCCGCCGCTGCCTGGGTGAGATTGGACAGCGTGAGCGAGCTGTTAGTCTCTGCGGCGAGAGCCGTGCCGGTGAAATACCATTGGAACGCCAGCGGCGTGCAGGCGGTGGCGGCAAGACTGAAACCGGCGTTTCCGCCAACGGTGTTGGTCTGGCTTTGCGGCTGGCCCAGAATCACTGGCGGAGTCTGGTCCTGAACGGCAATGCGATTGGTTGAATATGCCTTGTTATCGGCAGCGTCGGCGACAGTGATGACCACGATATTGGTTCCAACCGACAGCCCGGCGTTGGTGGTCGGACTTTGCGTGATGGTCAGCGTGCCGGACAGATCCGTGGCGAGGATGTAATTGGTGCCGGTCACGTCCGGCATGACCGCCGCGCAGTTGGAATCAGCCGCGAGCACGAGGTTGGAGAAGCTCCACGAAATGGCCGGCGGCGTGGTGTCGCGCACAATCACCGTGCGCGTCGCCAAGTTGGTGTTGCCGTTGCCGTCGGTGGCGGTGTAGGTCACGGTATTGGTGCTGACGACGCTGGTGTTGACCGTTCCGCTGGTCGTGACCGGGACAATTCCAGCGCAGAGGTCGCTGGCCGTTGCCGCAGGGTCGGTGAACGTGCCGCCCAGCTCGACGTAATACGGATTGGTGCTGTTCAACGAGATGATTGGCCCCAACGTGTCTTGCACGGTGAGCGGCACGGAACTGGTGGCGCTGCCGTAAAGACTGGTGACGATCACGGCGACGGCATAACCGGGCAGATGCACATTGGTCAGCGAAAGACTGGTGTTGGTCGCGCTGGCGACAAGCACGTTGTTGGTGCTCCAACGATAGCGCAACGGCGCGGTGCCGGACGCGACGACGTTGAAGCTGGCGTTGCTGCCGCACTGGATGCTCTGCGCGGCAGGCGGAGTGGTGATCACCGGTGGCAGCAACACCGTGAGGGCGGCTGCGCTGCTGGTGGCGGCGCCGTAAATATTCGTGACGAAGAGCGTGTAATTGCCGGCATTGGTCGCCGCCACCGAGTCAAAGGCGAGCACGTTGCTGGTCGCACCGGAAACATTGCCGCCGTTGACCAGATTGGTTCCGTTCTGCCGCCATTGAAAGAAAAGCGGCGAAGCGCCGTTGACAGTCGTGCTCAAGGCGGCGGGATTGCCGGCCAGCACCGATTGATTCGTCGGCTGAAGCGTGAATGAGGGTGGCAAGGTCACGGTCAACGTCGCCACGCTGCTCGTCGCCGAGCCATAGCTGTTGGTTACAATGACGCTGTAATTACCGGCGTTGGCGGAAGTGACGGAAGACAGGGTCAAGACGTTGCTCGCGGTTCCGGAAACATTGCCGCCAGCGGGCAAATTGGAGCCATTGAACAGCCAGCGATAGACGAGTGGCAACTGGCCGCCGGCACTGCCGCTGAAGGTGACGTTGGCCCCGTTGATGGCCGTCTGGCTGGACGGCTGGCTGATGAAATAGGGAATGGTTGGCGGCGCAAGGGCGTTGATGAGATTCACACCATTGGGCGTGCCCAGACCGGTGACAAGATCGTAGTTCGTCACGGCATAAAATAGACCAGGCGTGTTGGAGCCGATATTGTTGCCGGTCGTGGTGTCATGGAAGCAGTTGGTGTAATTGTTTCCGGCGGCAATCGCATAGAGCGCGGGATTCAAAAAGCCGACCGTCATTCCGCTTGTGGCAGCAGCCTGCTGGTTGACGAGGGCGCAGTAGCCCGCCCATAACGGCGCGGCACAACTGGTGCCGCCGAAATAACCGGAACTGCCGTTATTGTAGATCACGTAAACCGCATCGGCGGTCATCGCCACGTCCGGGATGTTCCGGTTGATGGTGGACCCGCTGTTGGCCGCCATGCTCACACTCGCCTGCCACGAGGGAATGGAGTAATTGGGACTGATGCCGCCGCTGCTGCCAACGTTGTTACCCCAGTTCCAGACGGTCTCGGAAGACCAGGCGGAACCGGAGCCGGACATGGTTAGCGTCGTTCCGCCAACGCTCGTGACATAAATACTGTCCACGGGAATGGGGCCGCTGGAAGAACTCAAAGCCTGGCTGCCCGTGTAGGCGTCGGAATCACCCGAAGCCTGGAAGAACGCCTGCCCCTGCGCGACCATCTGGCTCAAGATGAAGTCCAAGGTGGATGAACCGGGCTTTCCCGCAGACCAGTTTTTCGCCGGCCCATACTTCCAGGACCACGAACAACTCACCTGCCTGGCGGTGTTGTCGGTGGCAATCTGGTTGAAAACGGTGTAAGGCGAATTGCCCTCATAAACCGTCAACATTGACAATCCGGGAGCCATGGCTATGGCCAGTTCAATGTCCAAAGACACTTCAACCACGGCATTGCTCACGCCGCTATAGCCGGGCGTTCCACTCACGTTGTTGAGCAGGATGTTTTGCAAAGGCACGCTGGCATAGCCGCACTGCGCCTCATAGCTGGTGATGTCGTTTGAATAATAACCATCAAATTCCACCACGGCGACCGTCTGCCCTGCTCCGACCAGGCTGGAACCGGACGCGTAGGCATTGCGAAAATCGGCTCCGCGATAAGAGCCGCCCGGACCGGTGCCGTTGTAGTTCAGCGGCGTGCCGGTCAACGGCGCGGCGCGATGCGCCATCGGCTGCGGCCGGCTGAAATCGCTCAATCCCCACATGTCCGCCACCGGCAGGTTCGTCGGCACCGACGGCTCGGTGTTCGGCGCAAAAAAATCGCGGTTCTCCGTCGGATGCCGGTAGGTGTTCAGCGTGATGCCAAATGCCCTCTCAATGTTGGACACGCTGCCTTCCACCTCCAGCACCATCCGGTTGGAATAGGTGCCGGCGATGCTCAGGCCGTTTGCCTGGGCAAAAGCCTTCACACCCGCGTAATCCAGTTCCGTCGGTCCGAAGCGGGCGGTGAATTCCTGCGAGGAGAGATATTTGTGAAAGTTCGGACTGGCCGGGTCGTAAAGTTCCGCCAGCAACTTTTCCAATTCCGCCGTGTTCCGCAGCGGCAAGCCGATGGAAAGAGAAAGGCGGTCGTTAACCGGCAGAACCCCGTCGGGTGACAAATGGGCGGCTGCCGCCGGCACATGCCCTGGTAAAACGACCCGGCCCGGGACATTCATGGCGCTGGTGCCATTCGCCACCATAAACGGCAAAACTATAAAAAGCAGAGGCGTCAGTTTTTTCCCGGACATAACGTGGCAAAATTACACCACAAATCTTCTGGCTACAAAATAAACATGCCAAAAACCAGCCAATTCCATGCCAAGCCACGATCCTTGGTCAGCACTGTGAGGAGTGAATGCGCCTATGTTTCTCCAGGTCGGCGAAGTTGCGATGGGTTTCTCAAGCTGTGGATTTCACCTTTTGTTTCAAACGGAGTTCCGGCCTTGGGCGTGCTTGTCGAGGGATGGTTTACTGGGCCTGCACCCGGTAAAAGCGGGTCACGAAGTTCGTGCCGGAATCGTTCACGGCGGCGGTGGCGTCCGAGCCGGAAAAATTAGTCAGCACCTGCCAGTTTGCCGGGTTTAAAGAACTGCTGCCCCACACGGTGTAATTAACTCCAGCCTGGGCTAAGAAGGACAAATCCAAAACATTCGGTTGCAAACCTTCTGAGATCACCAATACCGGCGCGGGCGGAGGCGACGACAAGGTTGCCGCCTGCCACGTCACGTTCCCATAGAAGCCCCAGTGAATCCAGTCCAGCTTGCCCTCGGCGGTCAGATTGATGTTCGTCCCCGGGAGCAATGGCGTAAACGAGCCGGACAACGCCGCAGCCCCGGCGGATGGCAGAAACCCCACACCACTCAATAGAAACAGCAGTGAAAACGCGAAGAAACGCATTTTCCTACGTAAGAAATACTGTGGGTTCAGGCACCTCATTGACCAGCGTGTGAATGGTCATTTTTTACCTCATGGTTGACAAGTCAAAAACCGTTTAAACCTAGGGTTCTTTCGCCCCGAATTGGATATTATAAAATGCCGCATACCGCCCGCCCTGCGCGAGCAATTCTTCATGCGTGCCGCTCTCCGTCACGGTGCCATGCAGGAGAACTACAATGCGCGTGGCGCGGCGGATGGTGGACAAGCGATGTGCGATGATGAAGGTGGAACGGCCTTGCGCCAGCCGGTCCAAGGCTTCGACCAGCAAAGTCTCGGATTCCGCATCCAGTGCGCTGGTCGGTTCATCCAGAATCAGGATCGGTGCATTTTTCAGCAAGGCTCTGGCGATGGAAAGACGCTGGCGCTCGCCGCCAGATAGCGTGGCCCCGCGTTCGCCGATGATCGTGTGATAACCTTGCGGCAACCGCGTGATGAACTCATGAGCGTTGGCGGCGCGCGCGGCGTCTTCGATTTCCGCCAGCGTGGCGTGCGGACGGCCATAGGCGATGTTCTCCGCGATGGACAACGGAAATAGAAACGGCTCCTGCAAGACGATGGCGATGTTTTGCCGCAAACTTTTTAATTGAATTTCACGGACGTCGTGTCCATCCACCAACACTCGACCTTGCTGGGGATCGAAGAAACGGGGAATCAGGCCAGCCAGCGTGCTTTTCCCTGCGCCGGTTGCGCCAACTAGGGCAATGGTTTCGCCCGGCGAAACTGTCAGATTGATGTTTTGCAGGACTGCTCGTTTTGTTTCGTAGCCAAAAGTGACATCCTCAAATTGCACGCGGCCTTCCACAGAAGTTAGCTTAATCGCGCCGGGTTTGTCGGCCACTTCACATTTCGCTTCCAGAACTTCGCGGACACGTTGTGCGCTGCCGGCAGCGGATTGAATCGTGGCCGAGGTATACATCACGGTGGAGAGCGGATCGTAAAGCGAACCGAGATACGACAGAAACAAAAGAATCGTGCCGATGCTCATGCTGCCTTCGAGGGCATGACGCGCGCCGAGCCAAAGGATACCCGCCGTGCCGACGGCGGTCGCCAATCCCATGAGCACTTTGAACCACAGTTGTAGATTGGTAAGGGTGAGCGTGGCCGCCAGTGTTTTGGAAGTTGCTTGCGCGAAACGGCGGTCATTGAATTCTTCGCGGCCAAAGGCCTGAATGGCGGGAATCGCCGACAAGGTTTGTTCGACGACTTCGTAGATTTTGGATTCTTCCTCCTGCTGCGCGTAACTGAATTTCATCATTGGCTGTGCGTAGAAATAAAAAATCATGAGCATACAGGGAACCACTGCCAGCGCGAGTAAAGTCAGGGCGGCGTCAATGTGCCAGAGAATGCTGAACATGGTCCCAACTGTGACGATGGACGACAGCACCGGCAGCAAGGCGTCCTTGATGATGACGGACACGCAGGCGCAATCGGCGGTGACGCGCCGGATATTGTCACCGACGGATTTGGTGGCGTGAAAGCGCAGCGATAGTTGCTGCAACTTCGCGAACAAATCTGACGCCAGATCGTAAACCATCCGCTGTCCGAGGCTGATGTTGGCATAGGCGTTCGCCAATCCCAGCGACCAACTCAACAGGAAAAGCAAAACGGTGGCCGCCACGCTCCAGCCGATGAGATGAGTCGTGGTCGGCGTGCCCGGCAACAGGTCAACGAGCCGCGCCATCCACGGCGGCATGGCTTTGGTCTGTAGCACGTGATCCACGAGAAAAACCATCGGCCACGGTTTAAGCACATCCAATCCGACCTTGAGCAACATCGTCGCGAACACCGTCACCAGCGGCAGCCAGCGGCGCATGGCATAGCGCAACGCCCACTGGCAGAGACCAATGATTCCAAAATGTTTTGCCGGGTTGCTCACAAAATTATTTTATCGCGTCCACAACCGGTTGTTTCAGATCAAACTGAATGCTATGGAGGCGGGCGTATAGTTGCCCACGCGCCAGGAGTTCCGGGTGCGTGCCGATTTCGGCGATGGTGCCGTTCTCCAGCAAGGCGATCCGACTTGCGCGGCGGATCGTTGACAGCCGGTGCGCGATGATGAAAGTGGTGCGGCCTGCCACCAGTCTTTCCAGCGCTTGAAGAATGGATTGTTCGGTCTCCGCATCCAGTGCGCTGGTCGGTTCATCAAGAATCAGGATTGGCGCATCTTTGAGCAGTGCGCGCGCGATGGAGAGCCGCTGGCGCTCGCCGCCGGAGAGTGTGATGCCGCGTTCGCCAATAACCGTATCGTAGCCCAGGGGCAGACGCTGGATGAATTCATGCGCGTTTGCGGCGCGCGCGGCGGCTTCGATTTCCGCGCGCGCGGCGTCCGGTCTGCCGAAAGCGATGTTTTCAGCGATGGAAATCGGAAAGAGAAAAGGCTCCTGTAACACCAGCGCAATTTGCGAGCGCAGACTCTGGAGTGGCACCTCGCGCAGGTCGCGTCCGTCCACCAGCACACGACCCTGCCATGGATCGAAGAAGCGCGGGATGAGATTGACGAGCGTGGTTTTGCCTGCGCCGCTGGAACCGATGATGGCGAGCGTTTCTCCCGCCTCAACGGCGAGCGCCACGGCGTGCAAAATGGCGTGATTGCTTTCGTAGCCAAAAGTGACGTTCTCGATTTGCACACGGCCACGAACGCGCGGCAGGACGACCGCGCCAGGCTTGTCCGAAACTTCTGGTGCGGCTTCGAGGACTTCCACCACGCGGTCCACGTTGGCACTGAGCCCCTGCAACGCGGTGTGGACACCGGCCAAAGTTCGCATCTGAGCTTGCAATGAATTAAGATAGACCAAAAAAACGAGGATGCCGCCGATGGTCAGACTGCCTTCCGTGACGTGGCGCGCACCGACCCAAAGGATCACGCCAGTGCCGAGAGTTGCGATCAAGCCGGAACTAAGTCCGTTGAGACTGCCAATGAGCGTGCTGCGTTGCTGCGCGCGGATGGCGCTGTCGGCAAAGCGCTCGAACCGCTCCTGCTCACGGTCTTCCTGCGCGAAAGCCTGGACGACGGGAATGCCGGTGAGTGTCTGCTGGATTTGCGACTGGATGCGGCTTTCAATCTCGCGCTTCAATTTCGCCGCGAGGCGCAGTGGTTTGCCGACGAGAAACGACGCGCCCACCATGAAGGGAGCGACGAGGAAGGCGAGGATGGTAAGCGTCACGTCCAGTTGCGTCATCAAAACCACCATGAAGATAAGCGTCAGCACCGCATGGGCCGGCGTGAACAGCAGGGTGTCGAACACTTGATAGACGCACCAACTATCGCCGGTGATCCGGCCCATCATGTCGCCGGTGGAATTGCGGGAATGAAAGAGCAGCGACCGGCGTTGGGCTCGCGCGAACAGATCCGCCGCCAGATCGTAAACCATGCGGCGCCCGGCTAAAGTCCATAGCCGGCTCAGCATTACGTCCAGAACGCTGTTCAGCAGAAATAAGCCAAGGCCACCGAAAACAGCCAGTAGCAGTAGAACCGTTGGCGTTGGTGTTAGTGCCGAAAATCCTAGAATGGAATTCAGCGTGGCGGGCGGGGAGATATTTCCAAGAACCTGGTCGGCCAGCAGTTTCATCGGCCACGGTTGCAACGCTGCCAGTCCCGAAGTGACAATTGTGAGCGCGGCGATCACGACAAAGTGCAGCCGTTGTCGTCCCGCATACTGGAGCAATCTTCGGTATTTGTGCATTCGCAGTTGCGGCGTTTTACCAGACTGCCCGGCGCGGGACAACTCCGCCGCGCCTTTATTGCGTCACCACGCGGTAGAAACAGGTGGCGTTGGTCGCGTTTTGATTGGTGACTGTCATCACCGTCCCGTTCCCCTGGAAGCTGGTGAGCGTCTGCCAGGAAGCGGGGCTGAGCAGATAGGTGTATTGCACCGTGTAATTATTGTTCATCTGCGTCAGAAAGGAAAACGCGCAGGCGTTGCCCTGCCACTGCGGATTGATAATCTGAACTGCCAGCGGCGCACCGCCCTGCAACGTGGCCGCCTGCAACGTCACGTTGCCGTAAACCGAATCGAAGAGTTGCAACGCTTGATAGTCCACGATCAACTGCTGGTTGTTGGTGGCGGCCGTGTAGTTGATGGTATAAACCACATAGCTGTTGCCATAGACGTTGCTGACCGAGGTATCCGTGTAGGGAGCCGCGCTCAAATCGCTCAAGTAGGCCTGGAACTCACCTTGCACACCGTAACCACCGACATAAACCTTTAACTGCCGGGCATACTTGTCCGCCGGGGCCGTGATCCGAAACCCGTTCGTTGCGCCCGTGATAAACACCCCCGTGGCGGTGCCGCTCACGCTCGCATCGGGCGTCCCGTCCGACCAGGTAAAGGCGGTATAGTTGCCGGAATATTGCTGGATGGGATTGGTGCCGAGCACGGTGAAGTTGCTGATCTGGCGCGCGATGAGATTCTTGCAATCAAAGCTCGTGTTGCTCAGCAGGCCCCAATGCGCCCAGTCGGATGTGCCCTCGGCTGTGAGGTCAACCGCCGTAGGCGAGGAGGAGACAGTATTAGTCTGGCTGCCACCAGAGCCATAAACAAAAATTTCCACCGGCTGTGAACTGGAGGTGACACCGCTGTTGTCCGTGGCGGCGGCGGTGAGCAGATGATCACCGCTCGGCGCGTTCGTCCAGGTGAAGCTGTATGGACTCGTCGTGGTTTGGCCCAGCTTCGTCGTGCCGGCATAAAAAGCCACGTTCGTCACCGTGCCGTCAAAATCCTGCGCGCTGGCCTTGATCGTGATGTTGGTGGGGGTCGCAAAGGTGGCGTTGTTGACCGGATTGGTGATGACCGCAAACGGCGGGTTGTTTGCCCCGGTTGCCGTCAAGGCCGCTCCTTGCAGGGTGACATTAGCATCATTGGTATATCCGAGTTCAAGCGTCCAAGTCACCGTGAGCGTTTGGTTGCTTGAATTGGCCGCGTAGGTGATGGCAAAAACACCACCGGGTCCATTGGACGGGTTGTCCACCGTTGAACCGGGCGAACTGCCGTTGGCGAAAGTGGGGGCACTGCCGTCGCTCAACGACGCGGTGAATTTTCCTTTGGCACCGTAGGCCCCAACATAAACCAGCAAGATTCTCTGGGTTGTGTCGGCGGGAACCGTCACTTGAAATCCCGATCCGATGGCGCCGTCAGGAGAATATGGATCTGACTGATAGGCCCAAACTCCGTTGGGCGTGTTGGTGATGGTCGTTACGGGCACGCCGTCATACCAGCTATAGCCGTTGTAATTGTTGGTGTATTGGTAGGCATACACCAGGGCTCCAGGGAGGGAACCTAGCAACGAATAATTGCCAATCTGCGGTGTGACCGAGGCCTTGCGGTTGATGCTGTCCGCCGTGTATAGCCCCCATTGCACCCAGTCCAATTTTCCCGTGGCGGTCAGATTCACGTTGGAGCCGGTGGCAATGGGGCTGAAGGTTCCGGTGAGTGTTCCCGCTGGTAGTTCATTGACAGAAAAAGCCAGAAGCCCGGCAATGATGAGTTTTTTCATGCGAGGTAAAGTCTTGTGAAACATCTTGGAGTCAGCCAGAGACGGGGGGGATTACCATTTTACAGCTTCAACGTGCCAGTCAAAAAAAAGCTGGTTGCGAACCGCACCATGCACCGGTTTGTTGGGCAAGTCTGTCCACCAAGAGACACTGGGGTTCAACTGCGGGAGCGCCTGATCCACATCGGAAATCGCAAACGCGGCGGACGGGGACTGGTGGCTGCTGATGGCGGAGGTTTTCAGCGGTGGCGTGGAGGTGCTCGGGTCGCCAAAAGGTCGTGCCCCGGGATTCGCCGGGTTGGGTTCAATGTTGGGGTTGAGAAAATAAACCTTCCGGCCGATGAGCGAAGTCAGGTCTGGCGCCAGTTGCTGGTAGCCGGGACAGACAAAAATTTTAGAAACCACGGTATTGGCCGAAGGCGCAGGCTGGCCGAGATTGCTGGCGATAAACCAAATCAACTCCTGGCTGGAACTGATGTCATAGCTGGCCATCGCCCCCGCCCACGCCGGCCCGGGCAAGGAATCATGGTTGTCGTCCGCATACATCTGCAGGGCCACGCCGATTTGCTTCAGGTTTGAGCCGCAACTGGCCTGCAATGCCTTCTGCTTGGCCTTGGCCAGGGCGGGCAACAGCATGGCCGCCAGAATGGCAATGATGGCTATGACCACCAGCAACTCGATCAGAGTGAACCCCGGCATTCCCTTTGTGGTTCTGCTGGAATAAATTTTCCCGTTGGGCGCTTTCATGATTACGGCTCGGTTGAAAAATAGTGGTTAATGCAATGGGACTTCCGACCAGGCAGCCGAAATTAGCATCTTCCACGCCCACTTTCAACGCCACGTTCGCCAGCCGACAGCGTCCGTGACTTAATATATCAATGGCGGACGCAGATCTCGCTGCCTGCCGAAGCCTGCTGGTTGCGGCGTTTCCTTTCGCTGTGCTTGTCCTAAAACGAGACCCGGCAGCCTCTTTCTGGGCACCACCGCTCAAACACGGATGCTCCAGCCACCCTTTTCTTTGGCGCGACCGCAGTCGCCGGCGAGATTTTGGAGCTGCATGAAAGTTGCTATCCGATGGCCTGTCCCCGTAAATAGGTTGCGGTTTTTTCAGTGCTCCACTATACAAACTTTATGCAATTTTTGCGTCGGAATCGTTACGCGCTCCTTACCGTGGCCGTATTGATTTTTTCGTCCGTGATGGTCGTCCACCAAGCTCTCACCAACCAGTCCGCTCATGCCCGGCAGGTGGAGGATTTTATTTTACTATCAGAACGCGGCGACCGGCAATCATGCGAACATCTTTACCAGATGCTCATTCAAGAACTGCCCCGCATCAATGACCGCGACTTGGTCCAGGATCTTGAGCGCACCGCCTTGGAAGTGGAACCCAAGACACCGCAGCCCGACAACCTCATCTGGAAATATCATGTGAGTGTGAAGAACGAGCTGAAGCATCGCACGGAAACCCGGTTGGAAGCCGGGTCGCAAGGCGTGGCCAAACAGTGACGACCTGCCACCCAATCCCACAAGTATGACTTCCATCGCTGCCGCACCAGACCGTGTCCGGGTGGATGGGAAGTTTTTCCGGCTCGGAGCTGATAAGTTTTACGTCAAGGGCGTCACTTACGGTCCATTTGCGCCGAATGCCAGCGGTGAAATGTTTCCTTCCTTGGAACAGACCCGCCGCGATCTGGCACAATTGCAACAACTGGGCGCCAACGTGCTTCGCGTTTATTATGTGCCACCACGCTGGTTTCTCGATCTCCTGCACAAACATGGCCTGAAAGTCCTCGTGGACATTCCGTGGGCAAAACATCTTTGTTTCCTCGATTCGGCAGCCGCCCAGGCCGAAGCCCGCCGCACCGTCTGCGATGCCGTTGCCGCCTGCAAAGATCATCCCGCGCTTTTTGGCTTCAGCGTCGTCAACGAAATTTCCGCCGAGATCGTCCGCTGGAGCGGCGTGGCCCGCGTCCAGCAATTCATCAACGAACTCATTGAGGAGGCCCGCCGCCTGGACCCGCACTGTCTTTATACTTTCACGTCGTATCCGCCGACCGAATTCCTCCAAGTGGACAATGTGGATTTTGTCTGCTTCAACGTTTACCTGCATAATCCCAAACCGTTCACAGGTTATCTCGCGCGGCTCCAAACGCTCGCCGATGCCAAGCCACTCATCCTCGGTGAATTCGGCATGGACTCCCTCCGCGAAGGCGAGCCCCACAAATGTGAGTTTCTCGGCTGGCAGATCGAACTCGCCTTCCGCGCCGGCCTCGCCGGCACCGTGGTTTTCAGTTACACCGACGACTGGTGGCGCGGTGGTCTGCAAATCACGGATTGGGGATTCGGGCTCACCACGCGCGAACGCCAGCCGAAGGATTCCTTTCACGTCGTGGAGCGCCAGTATCACATCGCCCCGCATTTTGCCCTGCCGCGCGCGCCCAAAGTTTCCGTCGTGGTCGCCTCCTACAACGGCAGCCGCACCTTGCGAAATTGTCTGGAGTCGCTCGGACGTTTGAACTACGCCGACTACGAAGTCATCCTCGTGGACGATGGTTCCACCGATCTCACGCCGGAGATCGCCAAGGCATTCCCCTCCGTGCGCTATCATCGCCAGACGAACCTGGGCCTTTCCGCCGCTCGCAACACCGGCATCCGCGCCGCCACCGGAGAAATCGTCGCCTTCACTGATGACGACTGCCGTGCGGATGAAGACTGGCTTTACTATCTGGTGAATGATTTGTTGCGCAGTGATTTTGCCGGCATCGGGGGACACAATTTTCTGCCACCGGAAGATTCCAGTGTCGCTGCCGCCGTCATGGCCTCGCCCGGCGGTCCGGCCCATGTGCTGCTCACCGACACGGAGGCCGAGCATATTCCCGGTTGCAACATGGCTTTCTACAAATGGGCGCTGGAGCAAATTGGAATGTTTGATCCCATTTTCCACAAGGCAGGTGATGACGTGGACATCTGCTGGCGTCTGCAGGACAGCCAGCTCAAAATCGGTTTTAGTCCGGCGGCTTTCGTCTGGCATTACCGTCGCTCCACCGTCAAAGCTTACCTCAAGCAGCAAATCGGTTACGGCGAAGCCGAGGCGCTGCTCATTGCCAAGCACCCCGAACACTACAGCGCCATTGGCGGTGGCATTTGGCGCGGACGCATTTATGCGTCATCCTTTGCCGGCCTGCTGTTGCGCGGCCCTGCAATTTATCACGGTGTTTTCGGCAGCGCCTTTTTTCAGCGCCTCTACGCGTCGAACCCGGTGTCGCCGTTCATGTATTGCACGAGCCTGGGATATCATGTTTTTATCAACCTGCCTCTGATCGGACTCGCTTTTAATTTTACGCCCTTTGTGCCACTAGCGCTGGTCACCCTGATTATCTCACTCGGCATCTGTGGACTCGCCGCGATTCAGGCAAATCTGCCATCGCACAAACAACGTTATTGGTCGCGCCCTCTCGTTGCACTGCTCTTCTTTCTCCAGCCGATCGTCCGTGGTTGGGCCCGGTTCAAATGGCGAACTGTCACTAAATCCAGTTCTCCGGTGGAAAGTTCAACGACTCAGGGCGCTGAAGCAGAAGTGCCGGGAACCTTCACCTTCTGGTCGGATGGTTCTCTGGATCGCCTGGAATTTTTGCATGCAATTCTCGACCGGTTGGATTCCGCCAATTGGCTGGTCCGAACAGATACCGGTTGGACGGCTCATGATTTTGAAGTGCTGCCCTCCTCTTGGACCCGGCTCCGTTTGACCACGGCCACCGAGGATTTGGAAAAAGGCAAAAGACATTTCCGCTGTCGGCTCACCAGTCGTTGGTCGCTGTTGTCGCGCTTGCTGTTTGGACTTCTCTCGGGGGGGGTGACCGCCATCATTTACCTGTTCGCACCGGCGGTCCCATGGCTTTGGTATTTGCTCGTGCTTCTGCCACTGCTCGGCTGGTTCTTTGCTGGCGAATCATCCCTCCACCAGACCTTCTTTGCCCGCCTGATGGACGAGGTCGCCACCACCCGCAAGCTGGTCAAACTCAAAGCCTGAGGCCATCTTCTCCCCCTGCGCTTTTTGCAGCAGATCAGAACTGTGCCCATGCTATACAGTCTCAATCAACATTGGCACAACGCCAAAACGGGTAACTACCCTGCTACGGACCCAGCGGCAGGACAGAACGAAAGCCGACGTAGTTGTCGCGAAAAGTGGGGATGTCGCTGTCACGATCGCAGACGCGGCAGTCATATTCGGCGCCCACCATGCCACCGCCGCGATTGACATGTTTTGTGCCCGTCACCGGCCCGCGCGGATAAATTTGCAATGCACCGTCATAGGCTCCATACCAATCCCAGCACCACTGCCACGTGTTTCCACTTATAGGCCATAACCATTGGGCGGATAGTTAGTCACCGGGCTGGCTTCACCAACCGAACCGGATGCTACCGGCTCAACCTTCCTCGAAATTCCGCGCACGCTTTGGCCACGTCCGGCGCGTTGAGAATGGCGGAGACGATGCAGATTCTCGTCGCGCCCGCCGCCAGCACGGCGTCGAGCGTTTGCAGATTGATGCCGCCGATGGCGAACCACGGAACGCTCACGTTTGCCGCCGCCCAGCGGACGTAGTCGAGCGTCACGGGCTTGGCAGTCGGCTTGGTGCCGGTGGCGTAAATCGGCCCGATGGCGAGGTAATCCGCCCCGGCGGCAAGCGCCCGCTCCGCCTGCGCGGGGGCGTGGGTGGACAAACCGATTTTCAATTGGCGATTGGCGATTGGCAATTGGGCAATGTGCGTGTGGCCGGCGTCGAAAAAATCTTCCTGACCGAGATGGCAAAAATCCGCGCCGATTTCCTGCGCAAGGTTCAGATCATCGTTGATGACTAGGCCGATATTCGCGCGGCGCGTCACCGGCAGGATTTTTTCCGCCATCGCACGGATTTCGCCGGCTGGTATATTTTTGGCGCGGAGTTGGATCAAATCGCTGCCGCCGTCGCAGAGTTGCTGCGCGACCTGTTCCGGCGCGCGGCCATGCAGGTAGGCCGTGTCCACAAAGGTGTAGAGCCGGCAGTCGGCGAGCGGTTTCATTGTAAACAAATCGGCGGCAGGAATTTTTCCGCCGCCGGTTGCGCAAAAACAATTAACTGACGGCGGCAAGGTAGCCAAACCGCTTCTTAAATTCGTCCGGGGTGACCTTGATGACCGCTGCAAGCTTGGCCAGTTGCTTGGCGTCCTCGAAATCCTCCCGTTCGAGGCGGATCATGTAGGCTTGCGCACATTCGAAGGCTTCGCCGTCCACATTGACGCGGCGGTTTTGCATGCGACCAGTCTTGGGATCGAGCATCTGGTCAAACGGCAGCGGATTCATCTTTCCGTCCACAAAGCTGATGATCGCGCCGTATTTTTCGGCCTCGGGTGACCGGAGGAATTTCACCGCCGCGTAGCCAAGATCGCGGGTGTATTCGGCGTCGAAGGGGATCGGGTCGGCGCACCGCAGTTCGTAGCCGAGATCCTTGTCAATGAACGTCATTTTGATGCCGAGCTTTTCCAAACGCGTGGTCAACAGCTCTTTCATCAGGCGGCCAAATTCAATTTCGCCGAGGCGCAGATGGCCGTGGTCGTCGCGGACGACTTTGCCAAAGCGCTCCAGTTGCCCATCGGGCAGCGCGGCGACGAGGCCTTTTTCGCCGAGCGCTTCAATCAATCCTTCGGCGAGAACGACGAGTCCATAAAGCGAGCCTTCGGCTTTGCGCTTGATGATGGAGCCGATGATGATGTCGCAAACCTCGTCCACCGTGACGGGGCGGCCGTGAAATTCCTCGGAGATGACGGCGAGCGTGGCCGCCGACGCCTTGGCGATGCCGAGGGCGAGGTGTCCTGCCGCGCGGCCCATGCTGATAATCAGATACCAGCGCGACGTGGTGCGCGCGTCTTCAATCAGGTTGCGAACGATCTGCACGCCGTAATGACGGGCGGTTTCGTAGCCGAACGTCGGCGCGGTGCCGGGCAACGGCAGGTCGTTATCAATTGTCTTCGGAACGTGCGCGACCTTGATTTTGCCGCCGCTGCGTTTCGCGACGTGGCTGGCGGAAAACGCCGTGTCATCGCCACCGATGCTGACCAGCGCGGTGATGCCGAGTTTCTCGAACACGGTGAAAATGTTTTTCATCTGCTCCTCGGACTTGGTCGGGTTCGTCCGCGCGGTGCCGAGAATCGAGCCGCCCTTGAGGTGGATGTCCTTCACGTCGCGGATGGACAACGGCTTGATCTGCGTCGTGTCGCCCTGCGCGATGTATTTGAAGCCGTCGCGAAAGCCGATAACCTCGTAGCCTTGATTGATGCCCTCAATGGTGGCCGCCGAGATGACTCCGTTGAGTCCGGGGGCCGGACCGCCGCCTACCAAAATTCCTAAACGTCCTTTGTTGCTCATGTGTTTTGCCGGATGGTTATTGAGTTGATGACCGCGAGGTCTGGCCAGTTTACACACACCGGCGGAAACATTTCAATTCCATTCTTGCCTCAATCAGATCACAATCCGACCGCATCATGAACCGCGCTGTATTTCTCGACCGCGATGGCACGCTCATCGTGGAAAAAAACTACCTGCACCGGGTCGAGGACGTGGAGATTTTTCCCGGCGCCGGCGCGGCGCTTAAAAAACTTTCCGGCGCCGGCTGCAAACTGTTCGTCGTCACGAACCAGTCCGGCATCGGCCGCGGCCTGTTCACGCTGGCGGACGCCGAGAACGTGAATCGCCATCTGCAAAGCGAATTCGCGCGCGATGGCGTGCGGTTCGAGAAAATTTACATCGCCCCGGAAGCACCCGACCAGCCCAGCTGTGGCCGCAAGCCGTCGCCGCAGTTTTTGTTCGATGCGCGAGATGAGTTTGATTTGAACCTCACCGAAAGCTTCATGGTTGGCGACAAGTTGATTGACCTGGAATGCGGCTGGAATGCCGGCGTGAAAAAAAGCATCCTGGTCCGCACCGGCTACGGCGCGAAAGTGGCGCGCGACGCGGCGGAAAAAATCCAGCGCGCCATGGTCGTGGACGACCTGGCGGAGATGGCCGAATGGATCGTGAACTCGTTGAAAGGGTGAATCGTCAAATCGCTTTTGCGCGTCCACTAATTTTCATCCAACGTTTCAATCATTTAACCAATTACCAAATATGTGCGGCATCATCGGATACGTCGGCAAAAAGGCGGCGGCGCCCGTCTTGCTCGAAGGCTTGCGACGTCTGGAATATCGCGGCTACGACAGCGCCGGTGTCGCCGTGCTCAATCCGTCCGGCCTCGTTGTGCGCAAAAAACTCGGCAAGATCGACGAGGGCATCGCGCGGTTGCTGAAGTCCCGGCCGGTTACCGGCACGCTCGGCATCGCCCACACCCGCTGGGCCACGCACGGCGTTCCGTCCGACACCAACTGCCATCCGCACCTCGACGCGTCCGGAAAAATCGCTGTCGTCCACAACGGCGTCATCGAAAATTACGACGCGCTGAAACAAAAACTGATCCGCGCCGGACACAAATTCAAATCCGACACCGACACGGAAGTCCTCGCGCATTTGATCGGCGATGACTACGAAAGGCGCCGGGCAAAAAACGCCGTGAACGGCGACGACAACACGCTGGCCCAGGCCGTTTGCGACGCGCTGCGCGAGGTCATCGGCACCTATGGCCTGGCGGTCATCTGCACGGATTTTCCGGACACGATGGTCGGCGCGCGGCGCGGTTCGCCGCTCATCATCGGCATCGGCAAGGAGGAAAACTTCGTCGCCAGCGACGCCAACGCCATTGTCGCCCACACGAAAAAGGTGGTTTACCTGAACGATTATGACGTGGCCACGGTCACGAGTGAACGTTTCGACGTGCAAAATCTCGGCACGGAGACGGCGAACGTGCAGATCAGCAAATTGGAATTTTCGCAGGAAGACGCGGCGCGCGGCCAACACGCGCACTTCATGCTCAAGGAAATTTACGAGCAGCCGCAAACCATCCGGAACGCGCTGCGCGGCCGGCTGGATTTCGAGGGCGCGACGGCCAAGTTCGGCGGGCTGAACATGACCGCCGCCGAGTTGCGCGGCATTGACCGCATCGTCATCGCCGCCAGCGGCACGAGCTGGCACGCGGCGCTCGTCGGCGAATACTTGATTGAGGATCTGGCGCAACTGCCGGTGGAGGTGGAGTTCGCGCATGAATTTTGTTACCGCAATTGTCCGCTGGAAAAAAACACCGTGCTGCTGGTGCTCTCGCAATCCGGTGAAACCGCCGACACGCTCGCCGCCTTGCGCGAAGCGAAGCGGCGCGGCCACCGCGCGCTCGCCATCGTCAACGTCGTCGGCAGCACCATCGCCCGCGAATCCGACGGCGGCATTTACATGCACGCCGGCCCGGAAATCGGCGTCGCCTCGACCAAGGCGTTTGTCTCGACGATTTCCATTTTGACGCTGCTGGCAGTCCATCTGGGCCGGCTGCGCCATCTCTCCGCCAAGCGGGCGCTGGACGTTTTGCGCGGGCTGGAAGAATTGCCGAAGCAGGTTGAAAAAATTCTCGCGCAGAACGACGCCTTGAAAAAAGTCGCGAAGAAATATACGAAGGCGGAAGATTTCTTTTTCCTCGGGCGCGGCTACACTTTCCCGATTGCGCTGGAAGGCGCGCTCAAGCTCAAGGAGATTTCCTACATCCATGCCGAGGGCTACTCGGCGGCGGAAATGAAACACGGGCCGATCGCGCTGATTGATAAAAGCACGCCGACGGTTTTCCTGGTGCCGCAGGATGCGATGTATGACAAGACGATGGCCAACCTCGCCATGATCCGCGCCCGCCAAGGCCCGATCATTGCGCTGGCGACCGAGGGCGACAAGGCCATTAGGAAGGTGGCGGACGACGTGATTTATCTCGCGCCGACGCTGGATCTGCTGAACCCGATTCTGGCGAGCGTGCCGCTGCAACTGTTCGCGTATCATATCGCCGTCGCGCGCGGCTGCGATGTGGACAAGCCGCGCAACCTGGCCAAGAGCGTGACGGTGGAATGAACCGGCCGGCGGCGGATCGCCTTCGGGTTGCGCACCGGCGAACATAAAAATTCACCTTGATTTGGAACGGCAATTTTGTTTTTTACAACCCCACGCAGCAAGTTTGGATCAACAGCGAAACGATTTTTTCCCGGCACGATAGTCCGTCCAAAAATCTTAAGCCCTGGCTCACAGCGGTGGGATGAGGAGCAATTATTGATCATTGCCGCGCCGAAAGAGCGGCAGCATTCACATGATGAAATCAACTGAATCAATCATCCGCCGGCTCAAGGTGATTTTGCCCCTGCTGCCGGTCGCGTTCGCCCTCCATGGGCGCGGCGCCCAGGTTGATTTTGGCGCCTATTACACAGCCTTGAACACGGGCCAGCCGTGGGAGGCGTATTCGCGCACCGGCCCGTTTGCCGACATTGTCACGCGGCTGCCCGCTGCCGGGGGCGAACTGGTTTTCTGGCGGGGCAACAGCTATCTGCCCTATTGGAAAACCAAACAGGGCCAGTGGAACTTTGCTGAAATCATCCCGCGCAGCGGCGACGGCGGCGAGCCGATGACCGACCGGGCCAATGTCTATTCCCACGCCGCGATCATTAAAAACACGCCCGATCAAGTCGTGGTGCATTGGCGGTATCTGCCGAACTTCACTGCCGGCAACCCCAATGGCAACCTCGCCACGACCAATTTTGTGGATGAAGTGTTCACCATCACGCCGGACGGGCGGGTCAAGCGGGTGGTTAAAAAAGGAACGTCCCGGATTGAAGATTGGAACGATCCGTTGAACCAAACCACCCAGGTGTTGCAGTTGAATCCAGACGGTGTGGCGGAGTTGAGACGGACCAACCCGGAACATGCCGCCGTGCAAACCAAAGTGGCGGGCAATCCGCAAAAGGGGCCGGCCGGCGTGACGCCGGCTGCGTGGTTTAAGTTCGACGAGGGAACCGGTGATGCCACCGAGGAGGCCATCTCCAAGGCCAGCCTGCCCGTGGCCGGTCCAAAAACTTATTGGAAGCAAGGCGTGTCTGGCACGGCGCTTGAATTCGATGGCTATAACACTGTGGTCGCGCTCCCGGCCGCCCAGGCACCGGCGCTGGCCGGCGGTAGTTTGACCCTTGAGGCGTGGTTCGCGATCGGTGCCTATCCCTGGAACTGGGTGCCCCTGATCCAACAAGGCGACAATGACGGCTATTTTCTCGGGGTGGACAGCCATGGTTATCCCGGCTTCAGGGTGAAGGTGGACGGCGTGTGGGAACAATTGAGTGTTCCGAATAAACCGCCCTACACCGACACCAACCATCTGGCGGTGTTCCGCTGGTATCATCTGGCCGGCACTTACAACAAAAATGATGGCCGGATGCGGCTGTGTCTCAACGGGCGGGAAATCGCCAGCCGGAAAATCGGCACCGGCGGGGTGCAAACCGCCAAGGCCGAGGTGCGCGTGGGCAAGGCGGGCATCCTGACGGTGCCGACCGACGGCACCCACGACACGTTGTTGAGTAATTTCGGGTTTGACGGACTGATTGACGAGGCGAGGGTTTACAACGTGGCCTTGAGCCAAAGCCAGTTGGCCGAATCGTATGCGGGCTACAATCCCGGCCCGGCGATTGTGGCCGCCCCCGATATGCAGTTGCGCCGGTTTCCCTTTCCGGACACGCAGGGGAAGTTTGGGGCGATTTACACCAATCTGCCCTATTACGAAACCTGGGAAAATTTGTTCCGCTATGGCGCTTATCCGGACGTGGTGGTGGGCTTTGACCAGTTGCCGACAAAATTTGTTTTCTGGCGGGGGGTCAGTTACATCCCGATGATCGTCGCCTCGAACCAATGGTTCACGGAGGAATTCAACGAGACCGGCTTCACGCCCGATGCGCCGGGTGATTGCGAGCCGATGTCGGACAAGCCCTGTTATGACTCGCATGTGCGGGTCATTGAAAATAATCCGGCCCGCGTGGTGGTCGAGTGGCGCTACCGGCTGGCAAACCCGGATCATCATTGGGCCAACTACGATCCCGCCACCGGCTGGGGTGAAATCGCGGACTGGTTTTACTATATTTATCCCGACGGCGTGGCGAGCAAGCTCATGCGCTGCTATTCTTCAAAACCGGAAGGCTGGCACGAATGGGACGAGCAAATTGCCGTTTTAAGTCCGGGCCAGCATCCCGAAAGTGTCCTGTGCAAAACACCGGTGATGACGTTGGTCTATGGCAACGGCCGGGCCAGGGACTATGACTGGAACCCCCATCCGCCCAAGCCCAAATTCGCCGGCAGCATCATCCAGATGATCCATTTCACCGGCCCCTTCAGCCCGTTTGCCATCCAGAATTTCAATGACGGCAACATCTACAAGGGCGAACGCACCTGGTATTCAGTGTTTCCCAGTTGGAATCATTGGCCCATATCGCAAATCAACTCCTCCGGACGGAACGCCAGCTTCCCCGACCGGGCGTCGCACAGCTCCATTTCCCATCTGTATTGGCCGTTGTATTTGGATCAACGGGGAACCATTGCCTATCAGGACAATCTTTTAATGGAAGGCATGACCGATCAATCGGCCGCTTCGCTGACGAATCTGGCCAAGTCGTGGTTGAGTGCCCCGGCCGTTGAAAATATTTCCGGCGGCACCAGCCAGGGCTACCACCAGCCCGGCCGGACTTACGGATTCACCTATGGCCCGGGACCACTGTCCTTCCAAATCGCCGCCGCCAAGGACCATCCGATCCACAACCTGTGTTTTGAAATCAAGAACTGGGAAAGCCGGACCGCCGCCAGCCTCAAAATAAACGGCGTCTCCCAGACGGCCGGCCCGAACTTCCGGCAAGGCGTCAACTTGGACACCGATGGCACTTATACCTTGATCGTCTGGGTCGGCTTGTCCGCCACGTCCACCCAGAGTTTTGAGATCGAAAAGCAGTGAGCCATGCGCCTCGACGCCCACCAGCATTTTTGGAAATACAACCCGGCCCAGCACGTCTGGATGACGGATGACATGGCGGTTTTGAGACGCGATTATCTGCCGGATGAACTCCAGCCGCTGCTCCGGGCCGCCGGGTTCGACGGCACCATCGCCGTGCAGGCGCGGCAGATGATCGAGGAGACCGAATGGCTGCTGCAACTGGCCGGCGAACACGATTACATCCAGGGCGTCGTCGGCTGGGTGGATTTGCAGTCGCCGTCCGTGCGGACGCAGTTGGAAAAATTTTCCCGGCATCCGAAACTCGTCGGCGTCCGGCACGTCGTGCATGACGAACCGGACGACGATTTCATGCTGCGACCGGAGTTCCGGCGCGGCATCGGCCAATTACCTGAGTTTGATCTGACTTACGATTTGTTGCTGTTCCCGAAACATCTGCCGGTGGCGGCAAAACTGGTCGCTGAATTTCCCCAACAACGTTTCGTGCTGGATCACATCGCCAAGCCGGCGATCCGCGACGGATTGGTTTCGCCCTGGCGTGAAGACCTGCGGCGGCTGGCGGAATTCCCGAACGTCTGCTGCAAGTTGTCCGGGCTGGTCACCGAGGCACCGTGGAAGCAATGGCGGCCCGAACAATTCCATCCCTACCTGGAGGTCGTCCTGTCCGCGTTCGGCCCGGAACGCGTGATGATCGGCTCCGACTGGCCGGTGTGCACCTTGTCCGCCGACTACACGACGACGATGAATATTGTCTTCCACCACCTCCGGCAATATCCTGCCGCCGTTCGCGAACAAGCTCTGGGCGGCAACTGCGCCCGGTTTTACGGCATAAAAAACTGAATCCATTATGAGTTCCACCATGACCGCCGCCGTGCTGCACGGCGCGAAGACCATAAAAATTGAACCGCAACCGATGCCGGCGTTGAAGCCGGGCATGGTGCGGCTGCGCGTGCGCCGCGCGGGCATCTGCGGGTCCGACCTGCACTATTTCGAGCACGGCTATTGCGCGGCGTTCGTGCCGACGCGGCCGTTCATCCTCGGCCATGAATTCACGGCGGATGTAGCGGAAGTGGCCGACGGCGTGGAGTCGGTGAGGACCGGCACGCGCGTCACGGTCAACCCGGCGCGCTCCTGCGGCTTCTGCGAATACTGCAAGGCCGGCCGGCCCAATCTCTGCCGCAAAATCATCATGCTCGGCAGCGCCAGCACCAAGCCGCCGACCGACGGTGCGTTTGCGGAATTTGTGTCCGTGCGCGCCGACCAATGCCACGCACTGCCGGCGAGCATGGACGACGGCTTGGGCGCGATGATGGAACCGTTCGCCGTGGCGTTGCAGGCGGTGAAGCGCGCCGGCAACATTTCCGGCAAACGCGTTTTGGTGGCCGGCGGCGGGCCGATCGGCCTGCTCGTGGCGATGACGGCGCGCACCTTTGGCGCAGCTCCGGTGGCGTTGAGCGACATCGTGGCTGCACGCCGCGACATGGCACAAAAGCTGGGCGCCGATATCGGTTTGGATCCGTCAGCCAAAAATCTGGCGGAACAGGTCCGCGAGCTTACCGGCGACGGTTTCGACGTCATCTTTGAGGCCTCTGGAGCGCGCCCCGCGTTGCGGCAGGCGTTTGATCTTGTGCGACCGGGCGGGACGATTGTGCAGATCGGCACGATTGGCACGGAAGACGTGCCGTTGCCGGCCAATTTGCTGATGAACCGCGAAATCAATTTCATCGGTTCGATGCGCTACGGCGATGTGTTTGACGAAGCGATCCGGCTGGTGGCGACGAAGCGGATAGATTTGCGGACGCTGATCACCGGCGTGCTGCCGCTGGCGGATGCCGGCGAAGCGATGCGGCAGGCGGGCGACAAAAGCCTGGCGCTCAAAGTGCAAATCCAAATTGCGAAAGATTAAATTTCATGAACATACCCAACGTATCCCTGATTGACGTGGCGGTCATCGCCATCTATCTGATCGGCATCACCGCATTCGGCATCTGGATCGGCTACCGGCGCAACACCAATTCGGAACAGTATTTTCTGGCCGGCCATTCGCTGCGGTGGTTCACCGTCGGCGCGGCCATCCTGACCTCGAACATCTCGACGATTCATCTCGTCGGGCTGGCCGCCGGCGGCGCGAAGGACGGCTTGGTCATCGGCAACTTCGAGTGGATGGCGTGTTTCACTCTGATCCTGCTGGCGCTCATTTTTGCGCCATTTTACATCAACTCCGGCGTGCGCACGCTGCCGCAGTTCATGGAACGGCGCTATTGCCCGGCGGCGCGAACATTTTTAGCTTACATTGGCATTCTGGGCGCGCTGTTGATTCACATTGGCATCAGCCTCTTCGCGGCGGCCAAGGTCTTTGAAAGTTTTCTCGGCGTGCCGATGTATGCGACCATCATCGTGCTGTCCCTGTTCACCGTGACCTACACGACACTGGGCGGACTGAAGGCGGTGGTGATGACGGAGAACATTCAGGCCATCCTGCTGTTGGGCGGCGCGACGCTGGTTACGGCGCTGGGACTGCACGCCCTGCCGTCGGTGGGCGTGCATGACCTGGCTGAATTCAAGGCGGCGGTGATGCCCGATCAACTGCACATGCTGCATCCGGTGGTGAACACCCAGGGACACCTGAGCGAATATTCGTGGCTCGGCGTGGTGCTGGGTTATCCGATCCTCGGCATCTGGTATTGGTGCGCGGATCAAACGCACGTCCAGCGCGTGCTCGGGGCGAAAAATCTCAAGGCTGGCCAGAACGGCGCACTGTTTGCCGGGTTCCTGAAAATCACGCCGGTCTTCCTCATGGTCTTTCCTGGCGTGATTGGCTATGTGCTCTGGCAGAAGGGCGCGTTTCAACTGCTGAATGTCGCTGGCACCGACCGGCCCGATTACAACACGATGCTGCCGGTGATGATCAACCACCTCGTGCCGGTCGGCCTCAAGGGTCTGCTGGCCGCCTGCATGGCGGCGGCGCTGATGAGCTGCATGGCGGCGGCCTTGAACAGTTGCGCCACCATCATCTCGCTCGATCTGATGAAGCGGCGCCATCCTGAAATGCCGGACGCGCGCGTGGTCACCATCGGCCGGTTTGCGACCGGTGTTATCATGCTGCTGGCGATGCTCTGGTCCACCCAGGGCGACCAGTTCGGCACCATCTTCGAGGCCATCAACAAAATCCCGATGACCTTTGCGCCGGCGGTGACGACGGTGTTTGTGCTGGGCGTGTTGTGGAAACGCGGCACCTGGCAGGCGGCCATGACGACACTTTATGTCGGCACCATCATCGGCGGAATTTATTTCGTGCTGGACATGCCGGGCATTGGAAAAATGCTGTTGCACGGCCAGGCCCACGAAGGTTTTGGCGGACTAATCACTGACCCGGCGCAGGGACTGGGCATTCCCTTCATGCTCGTCGGGCCAATTATCGCCATGCTGTGCGTGGTCATTTACATTGTCACGAGTTTAATGACTCCGGCCATGGATGCCGAGGCCGTTGCCAAAGTCTGCTGGGATCATCCGCTGGCGTTCCTGAAAGGCCGGTTGGCTGGCGCGAGCGACCCGCGGATCATCACGCTTATCCTCATCACAGTGGTGGGTGTGCTCTACTACCTTTTAAGGTGAACTTGTGAAATACAATCTGTTTGGCAGAACCGGCCTGAAGGTCTCGCGCCTGAGCTTCGGCGCGTCGGCCTTGGGTGGCGTCTTCCGGCCGGTGGACGAAGCGGCGGGGATCCGTGCCGTTCATGCCGCGCTGGATCTCGGAATTAATTACTTTGATGTCGCGCCCGCCTACGGTGCTACGCGTTCCGAAACGGTTTTGGGCAAGGCGCTCACAGGCATCGCCCGCGACCGGTATTATCTGTCCACCAAAGTTGGCAAATACACCCATCCCGGCGGTTACGGCCAGGACACGCTGGACTACTCCCGCGCTCGCATCCGCGCTTCGTTGGAAGAAAGCGCCGCGCGGTTGGGCACGGATTATTTCGACCTGATTCACATTCACGATATCGAATATCAGGGCCGCCGGCACACCGAATGGGCGTTGCGCGAAGGGTTGGCCGCAGTGCAGGAATTGAAACGCGAGGGCCGGCTTGGGGCGGTGAGCTTTGGCATTTATCCGATGGATTTGTGGCACCGCATCTTGGCCGGCTGCCAAGTGGATGCGGCGCTCGTCCACAACCACTATTGCCTCAACGACACGCGGTTGTTGGAGCTTCTGCCCCTGGCCAAGGCAAAAGGCATTGGCCTCATCAACGGCTCGCCGTTTGGCAGCGGCCTGCTGACGGATCGCGGCCCGGCCCACTGGCATCCCGCCAATCCGGCGGAGCGAGCCGTCTTTGCGCAGGCGGCGGAATTCTGCCGCGCGCAGGGCACGCCGATCAGCAAGCTCGCCCTGCAATTTTCCAGCCAACATCCGGAGATTCCCACGACCCTGTTCAGCTCGGCGCATTCCGAATCAGTGCGCCGGAATGTGGCCTGGCACGAGGAGCCTTGTGATGCGGCGCTGCTGGCCCGCGTGCAACAAATACTCGCGCCCGTCATGAACCGCCAGTGGGACTATGATGCGCCGCTGACAGCTCCGGCCCAGAACCACGGCTATTCCACCGTGACGAATCTGAACGCGTCCTTTCGAGCTTAAACGAAAATGCCCTGCAATATTAACCCTATTAACTCCATGCTCATTGTGAAACGCATCTTTCATGGCCTTGCCATCGTGTTGGCAGTCACCTCATTTCAGGCATTTTCCGCGCCGGGTGATGGACATCCGATTCCTTGTCGCATTCGGGACGGCGTCAATCCCGATCTGTTCCTCATGACGCTGGGCGACGTGAAAACGCCGCTCGCGCAGGGCTGCTTCTTTCCCGGTCAAGACCAGGTTCGGCTGACCGGCGGGACGAATCTGGATCACTATTACCGCGACACGTTGGGCGTCAAATTCTACGAGCCGATTGACAAGAGCGTATTTCCGGTGCCGCCCTCCGGCTGGTGTTCCTGGTATTACTACTACTATGAAATTAACGAGCAGGAAATTCGGAAGAACACCCGATGGTTGGCGGAAAATTTGAAGGACTACGGCGCGAATTACGTTCAAATTGACGACGGCTGGGAAGAGGCTGGCCGCGGGTTCGGTGAGAATCGCGACTGGACGACAATCAATGACCGGTTCCCCGGTGGCATGGCAAATCTCGCGGCGTATATCAAACAGCACGGCTTCAAGGCGGGGCTTTGGATCGCCCCCCACGGACAGAGCAGCGTCCAGGTGGTCAAAGCGCACCCCCACGCCTTCCTGCTCAAGCCCGACGGCAGCTCGCTCTCGCATACCTGGGAGGGCAACTTTCTGGTGGATCCTTCCACCGCAGCGGGGCAAGCCTACTTACGGGATTTGTTCCGGACCTTGACCGGCTGGGGTTACGATTATTTCAAGATTGATGGCCAGCCGTGCGTCATAGATGAATACCGGCGACTGGCAGCGCAAATGCAAAATCCCGCCACCAATCCCATCGCGCTCTATCGCAAAACGCTGGCGACGATCCACGACACAATCGGCCGCGACCGCTACCTGCTCGGCTGCTGGGAACGACCGCTTGAGGGCATCGGCTGCGTCAATGGCTGGCGCGTGGGCGCCGATGTGACGCCCGGCTGGACCGGATTCCGGCTCGCGCTGGAGGCCACGATGCAATCCTATTTTCTGCACAATGTCGTCTGGTATTGCGATCCGGACACCGTGATGGTGCGCTATCCCCTGACGCTGGAACAGGCCCGTGCCTGGGCCACCTTGCAGGGCTTGACCGGGCAGGCCTTGATGGCCAGCGACCGGATGATGGATCTTCCCGCCGACCGGGTTGAACTATACAAACGGATCTATCCGGCCACGGACATTCGGCCGCTGGATTTGTTCCCCAGTGCCATCCGCAAGCCGGTTTGGGATTTGAAGATCAATCACCTCGGCCGCAACTATGACGTGGTCGGCCTCTTCAACTTCGACGACGCCGGCAAAAAAGAGATTTTTCTCAACTGGAACGAACTCGGCCTGGCCGGTGATCCGCTGGTGCACGTCTATGATTTCTGGCACCAGGAATATGAGGGCGTTTTTCCGAAAGGGTTCAGCGCCGGCATTGAACCCACCAGTTGCCGGGTGCTCACGCTCCTCCCGGCGACCGCCGACATTCAGCTAATATCCACCAGCCGGCATTTGACCCAGGGCTGGCTTGATCTGATAAGTTTGAACTACGATGCCAAAAAAACCTCGTTTCAAGGCCGAAGCCGCGTCATTAAGAATGACCCCTACGTGCTCACATTTGTCTTTCCCCCGGGGAAAAATTTCACCGTCACCCGGGCCTCGGCGGGCCGGCTGCCGGTGAAGGTGGCGAATCATCAGGGCTGGGCCACAGTGGAAATCACTCCAGCAAAAACCGGTGAAACTCCCTGGACCGTCACCTTCGCCCCGGAACCGTGGTATCATTATCCTTTCCCCAATCCCAAGGGCCTCAAGGTGACACTGACCGGCACGAACCAGGCGGTGGTGACATGGAATCACCCGGGATCGAGCAGCATCGGCTCATATCTGGTCTCGCTGGACGGGAAACTGCTGGGCGCGACGAAGGATCTGACGTTCCAGCTTCGGAATTTGCCATCCGGCCAACCGCACACGGTCCAGGTCGCCAGCGTCTGGGAAGATGGCGGCACCGGCACCAATCGCCTGGAGCCGCTGACCTTCACGTTGGATTCGCTGGGTCCCAAGCGGCCATCCCAGACGATTGATAAATAATCTCTCCCGCAACTGCACGGAAATGGGATGTGGGATTCAAAAAATCCCGGTCACTGCCGCCTCCAGTTCAAGAGCGCGGCTGGAACAACCTGGTCATTTCCCCTCGCGTTTTTCCACCAGGGCTTTGGGCACCAGGAACACGAGAACCACACCCGCCAGCGTGACGAGGGCGTTAAGCCAGATAAGGTGGTTCATTTCGTGCCGGTGGATCGCGGCGGATATGGCGCAGGCATTGACGTTCGGATCAAACCAGGCCGGAGCGCGCATCGCCGGTTGCAGCGTGTGCTCGTAAATGGTCGGGCCGATCTTGCCGCCGAGCATCAGGCCGACGTTCCACACGCCGATCATCAGGGAATAGCCCAGCGCCTCACTGCCTTTGGGCGTGCAGCGCACCACCAGGTCGAACAATGGCAGATAAGCCAGGATTTGGAAAAATGTCCCCACGGATTCAATGGCGACGGCGCGACCCAGGTATGGCTGGTAAGTCTGGTAAAACAGATACGGCAGCGCGGACAACGAAGTCAATATGATCGCGGCATACAACGACGCGCGCAGCGGCACCCACCGGCACGCCCAGGCATAAACACCCGAACTCAACAGCGCGACGCCATAGCCGGCCAGCCCCAGCCAGCCTAGCTGGGCATCGTCGTAGCCCAGCGTGCCCGTCTGGTATTGATAAAAACAGGTGCTGCGGAACGTCGGCACGGCCTGGATGAAGAACACCAGCAGCGCCGGAAACAGGATTTCCAGGCGCATGACGTTTTTAATTTGCACCCAGATGGAATGCAGCACGTGCAGGTGCTGTTCGATGAAGGACCGGTTGTGCGGCGGTTCCGGCGGCAGCGGCGGTTCCTTCAACAGAAACCACGCGCAGAGAAACATGCACAGCAGCGGCGCGGCGGCCACCGCGCTCGTCCAGAACAGGGGATGACGGCCATTCATCGTGTGCTCAGCCAGCAATCCGCTTAACGGCCCGCCCAGCCCGGCGCCGAGGTTTTGGGCGAGCACGCGCAGGGAACTCATCCGCCCGCTCATCCCAAATCTCTGGCCGGCCTCCACGAGCAGTCCGCCGGCCGTGGTGCTGCCAAAAACAATCGCGGTGTTCATGCCGATGGCCAGCGCAAGCAAAAAATTGAAATCCGTCGGTGCCAGTCCCATCCAGAGCCACATCGCCGCTGCGGTCAGCGCGCTCAACAGCAGATACGCCCGCCGGCGCGAACCGAACAGCGGCACGCCATCCACCAGCAAGCCGGCGAACGCCTTGAACGACCAGGGCAAAATCGCCAGCGACAGAAACGTCGCCGCCTGGTTGCTGTCCAGGTGCAGCGCCTTGAGCAAATGATTCAAGGGGAGATAACCCAGGGTTTGCGTCTGCACCAGCGTCGTCGCAAAAACGGCGGTGGCCATCACCGTGGCGATGGGCCAGAGGCGGTTGTCGCCAGTGGCGGTGGTGGCGGGCGGATTGATTTCAGGCATGATGCATTTGGGTCGGTTTGACTTATGGCATTTTAGGAATTTGCCGCGACATATTTCAGCCCGTGCGCGGCGGCGACGGCCGGATGTGTGACGTTTCCGCCCATCACATTGATGCCGCCGAGCAACGGCGGCTGGCGATGGCACGCCTCGGCGAGGCCGTGATCCGCCAGCAGTTCGATGTAGCGATTCGTCGCGTTGGTCAGGGCCTGCGTCGCCGTGCGCGCGTAAGCACCGGGCATGTTGGCCACGCAATAATGCGTCACGCCTTCCTCGACGAAGACCGGGTTTTCGTGCGTGGTCGGGCGCGAGGTTTCCGCGCAGCCGCCCTGGTCAATGGCGATGTCCACCAGCACGCTGCCAGGGCGCATCAGCTTGAGCATATCGCGGCGAATCAGCTTCGGCGCCTTCGCGCCCGGCAACAGCACCGCGCCAATCAGCAGGTCGGTGCTCGGCAGCATTTGCAGCAGATGCGATTCATCCGAATACAGCGTGTGCGCCGTGCTCAAGGTGATGTCGAGATAGCGCATGCGCTCGATGTCCACTTCGAGAATGGTCACGTCCGCGCCGAGGCCGGTGGCCATGCGCGCGGCGTTGATGCCTGCCGAGCCGCCGCCGAGCACCACGACCTTGCCCGCCAGCACGCCCGGCACGCCGCCCAGCAGCGTGCCGCTGCCGCCGTAATGTTTCGCCAGAAAATAGCCGCCCACCAAAACACTCATGCGGCCGGCGATTTCGCTCATCGGCTCCAGCAACGGCAGCCGGCGATTGACTTCGATGGTCTCGTAGGCGATGCCCGTCACGCCGGATTTGGCCAGCGTCTCCGTCAGGGTTTTGTCCGCCGCGAGATGCAGATAGGTGAACAAAATTTGCCCGGGCCGCAGCAACGCCACTTCCGCCGGCTGCGGCTCCTTGACTTTGACAATCATATCCGCGCGCTGGAAAATTTCTCTTGCACCGTCCACCAGTTTTGCGCCGGCGTGCTGATATTCATCATCGCCAAACCCGGAACCGACTCCGGCGCCTTGTTGCACCAGCACTTGGTGGCCGTGCTTGATGAGTTGATACGCCGCCGAGGGCAGCAGCGCCACGCGGTGTTCTTGTTTTTTGATTTCTTTGGGAACGCCAATAATCATAGATTTTGAATGGGAAATATGGTGGTTGATTGGGAAAAATTAAATCGCTTTGGCAACGTCATCGCTGGCTTTATAGCAATTTCTCCTGGGCTAAACTAGTCTTGAATCATTTAAACAATCTGCGGACGACGTTAAATGTGAAGCTCCGTTTTCACCGCCGCAAAAGCACCGATCGCCTGCTCCAAATCCGCGCGCGCATGGGCCGCCGAAATCTGCACCCGGATGCGCGCCCGGCCCAGCGGCACGACCGGATACGAGAAGCCGATGACATAGACGCCCTTCGCCAGCATGGCTTCGGCAAATCTCCCGGCCAGCGCGGCGTCACCCAGCATCACCGGGCAAATCGGATGCGTGCCGGGCAGAATACTGAAACCCAGTTTGCCCATGCCTTCGCGAAAGAATTGTGTGTTCGCCTCCAGCCGGTCGCGCAGATCCGACGAGGCGCTCAACAGCTCCAGCACTTTCAGCGTCGCCCCGGCGATGCTGGGGGCGAGCGTGTTGGAAAAAAGATACGGCCGCGAACGCTGACGCAAATATTCGATGATTTCCCTGCGGCCACTGGTGTAGCCGCCGCTCGCGCCGCCGAGCGCCTTGCCGAGCGTGCCGGTGAGGATGTCCACGCGTCCCATGACGTTGTTATATTCGTGCGTGCCACGCCCCGACTTGCCCATGAAGCCGACGGCGTGCGAATCGTCCACCATGACCAGCGCGCCGTGTTTTTCCGCGAGATCGCAAATCGCGGAAAGATTGGCAATGTAACCGTCCATCGAAAATACTCCGTCGGTGGCGATCATTTTGAAGCGCGCCGTGCTGGCGTCCCTCAACTTGGCTTCGAGGTCTGCCATGTCGTTGTTCTTGTAGCGATGCCGCTGCGCCTTGCACAGCCGGATGCCGTCAATGATGCTCGCGTGGTTTAGCTCGTCGGAAATGATCGCGTCCGGCTCGCCCAGCAGCGTCTCGAACAGGCCGCCGTTTGCGTCAAAGCAGGACGAATAGAGAATCGTGTCCTCCGTGCCGAGGAATTCGCTCAACTTTTTTTCCAGCTGTTTGTGGACGCCCTGTGTGCCGCAGATGAAGCGCACGCTGGCGCACCCGTAGCCCCATTCGTCCATTGCCGCCTGGGCGGCGACGGTGACGGCGGGATGCTGCGCAAGCCCGAGATAGTTGTTGGCGCAGAAATTCAACACCGGCCTGCCGTCACCCACGCGGATGGCCGTGCCCTGCGGTGTGAGGATGACGCGCTCGTTTTTATAGGTGCCGGCCTGGCGGATCTCGGCGAGCTGCGACTGCAGATGTGCTTTGAATGTGGCAGACATAAATGGTTTGTTAGCTTTTTGATCCGGCAAACAGTTGCGTGCTGAAATAGCGTTCGGCGCGGTCGCACAGCAGCGTCACCACCGTCGCGCGCGGGCCGAGGTCGCGCGCCAGTTGCAGCGCGGCAATCACGTTTGCGCCCGATGAGGTGCCGACCAGCAGGCCGAACTCGCGGTGCAGCCGGCGCGTCATCGCCATGGCCTCGGCGCTTTTGACCTTGATGTTGCCGTCCAGCGGCGCATCGCGCAGCAACGACGGAATGAAGCCGTCGGCGACGCCTTCGATGAAATGGCAGCACGGCATTTCGCCGGCGAGCAAAGCCTGTTCCGCCGGTTCCATCGCGATGATGCGCGCGTCCGGCCAGCGGCGCTTGATGGCCCGGCCGCAACCGGCGAGCGTGCCGCCGGTGCCGAAGCCGGTCACAAAGGCGTCAATCGGTCCGGGCATCTGCCGGAGAATTTCTTGGCCGGTGTCATGCTCGTGGTCCTCGGTATTGATCGGATTTTCAAACTGGCGCGGCAGGAAAACGCGCGCATCGTTCGCCGCCATTTCGCGCGACATTTCGATGCCGGTTTGATACTGGCCGCCGCTGTCGAACAAAACCAGTTCCGCGCCCAGCTGGCGGATGATTTTCCGGCGCTCCTCGCTGGCGGTGGCGGACATGAGAATCCTGACCTGATAGCCCAGCGTCGCGCCGATCATGGACAGCGCGATGCCGGTGTTGCCGCTGCTGCATTCCACGATGATGGAATCCGGGCGCAGCCAGCCGCACTGCTCCGCGTCCAGCAACACGCATTTGGCAAAACGGTCCTTGATGCTGCCGCTGGGATTAAGGTTTTCGCATTTGGCGTAGATCGTGAGCCGCTCGGCCTCAAAATGCAGCGGCACCAGCGGCGTGTGGCCGACGAGCGACAGCACCGCTTCGCTCCGGCTGCGGACCTGGGTGGAACGCTTCATGATTTAACGCCAGCTCAAAACCACTTTGCCGGACTGGCCGGACAGCATAGCATCGAACCCTTTTTGAAATTCCGTGTAATGAAACCGGTGCGTGATCACGGGCCGGATGTCCAGCCCGCTTTCCAGCATTACGCTCATTTTATACCATGTCTCATACATTTCGCGACCGTAAATCCCCTTGATCGTCAGCATGCTGAATACAACTTTGTTCCAGTCAATCGCCATCGGCTCGGAGGGAATGCCGAGCATGGCAATTTTGCCGCCATGCGCCATCCCGGCGATCATGTCGCTGAACGCGGCGGCGTTGCCGGACATTTCGAGGCCGACGTCGAATCCTTCCTTCATGCCAAGTTGCCTTTGCACCCCGGCCAGGCTGCCGGTTTTCACGTTGAGCGCCACCGTCGCGCCCATCTTTTTGGCGAGTTCCAGCCGGTAATCGTTTACGTCCGTGATGACGACGTAGCGCGCGCCGGCGTGCTTGGCGATGCCGGCAGCCATGATGCCAATCGGCCCCGCGCCGGTGATCAACACGTCTTCGCCGAGCAGGTCAAACGACAGCGCCGTGTGGACGGCGTTGCCAAAGGGATCAAAAATCGAGGCCACATCGCGGTCAATGTCCGGCTGGTGATGCCAGACGTTCGTCATCGGCACGGAAATATATTCCGCGAAGGCGCCGGGCCGGTTCACGCCAATGCCTTTGGTGTCCTTGCACAGATGACGGCGGCCGGCAAGACAGTTGCGACAGCGGCCGCAGACGACATGCCCCTCGGCGCTGACGACGTCGCCAGAATGAAAGTCGTTGACGTTCGCACCGACGCGGACTACTTCACCGACAAATTCATGGCCGACGACCATCGGCACGGGAATGGTTTTTTGCGCCCAAGCGTCCCATTTATAAATGTGCAGATCCGTGCCGCAGATGCCGGTGCGGTCCACGCGGATGAGCACGTCGTTGATGCCGACTTCCGGCTCGGGCACGTCTTGGAGCCAGAGGCCGGGTTGGGATTCTTTTTTGATCAATGCTTTCATGGTTTTGAAATAGTTCCGCCAATAATTATCGCGTCAGCTTCCGGCCCGGCCTTGAAAAAACCGGATGGTCGCCGCCAGATTGTCGTCGAAATCGCCGGCTGGCGCAAACCCGGCCGCGCGCAGCTTGTCAATCGCCGCGAGCGAATGTTTCACGTCCCCTGCCCGCTCCGGCGCGTGCTGTATTTCCGATTGCGAGCCGGTGAGCGACACGATTTTCTGCGCCAGTTCCTGAAGGGTCATTTTTCGGCCGTTTGCCACGTTGAAAACGCCGGTCGCGTCTGGCTGCATGGCGAAAAACACATTGGCCGCCACGATGTCCTTGACGTAAATAAAATCGCGCGTCTGCTCGCCGTCGCCGTAAATCGTGATCGGCAGGTTCTTCACCGCGCGGTCAATGAAGATGGGCACCGCCGCCGCATACTGACTCCTCGGATCCTGACGCGGTCCGAAGACGTTGAAGTAGCGCAGGCACGCGGTTGGCAGCCGGCCTTCGTCGCCGAACATCTTGCAATAATACTCGCCGTCGAGCTTGGTGACGGCATAGGGGCTTTTCGGCTCGGCGGGCATCGTCTCGACCTTCGGCACCACCGGGTTGTTGCCGTATATCGCGGCCGATGAGCTGAAGATCAGCTTCTTCACGCCCGCCTTCGCCGCTTCCTCCAAAACGATGAGCGTGCCAATCGCATTGATTTCATTGCACTCAATTGGTTTCGCCATGGACTCCGGCACACTGATCATCGCCGCCAGATGGAAAATGTAATCCACGCCCCGCACCGCCGCGCACACCGCATCACGGTCCAAAATCGAAGCCGCGATGAACTCGTGCGGGAAGCCCGCGAGGTTGTGCCGGAAGCCGGAACGCAGATTGTCCAGCACGCGCACCTCCGCCTTGCCCTGGAAATGCTCGACGATATGGCTGCCGATAAAACCCGCGCCGCCGGTGACTAGAATTTTCATCAGATGATCTCCACGTGTTTGTTCATCGCCGCCTCCTGCGGCCCAATAAACTCCACCAGGTTGAACCGCGTGCGGCAGCGATCAAGATTGTGATTTTCGTGGTGCACTTTGAAAAAAGTGGCGTCGGCCAGGAAGCCAGCGAGAAACCGGATGCCCATTTCAAAGGTGATGAGTTTGCCGGCGAACGGCAACAACTTTTCTCCGCCGGCGTCAGGAATTCCGCCGCCGAACTCAAACAGCCGCGCGCCAGCGCCGCGAACATTGGTAATTGCATCGTCACTTTCGACAAATCGCGCTCGTCCTCCTTCGCCGAACTGGTCGTGGGGCGAACCCTGTCGCCAAAATCGTAGAGCACCAGACCGGGCATCACTGTGTCCAGGCGCAATCAGGCAAATGCGCGGCCGCACACCATTTCTGTCATCAAAACATCCCTCAAGCGGCCGTGTCTGCGCAACTGGCCGGGCCGGCATTTGAAACATTATACGCATCCCGCCGCACCAACGCCATGCAAATCAGCCATTCATCGCCGGCGAACCGATTTTTAATAACTGCGGGCCTGGAAGCTTGCTCATGCCGCCGGGCCAGCCAAGACCATCACCGTGAAAACCCGCAAAGCGCAGCGGGTGAAAGACACGGACGTATTGGCATCGGGTCACGCCCTTCCGGGCTTCGGTTCGGTCGGCGGACAAAATTATTTTCTCCGCGCGGAATTGCGCTAGACTCCGGGCATGAATTGCCTGCCGTTCGGAAAATTGCCGCCTGCGAAACCGCGTTCGTTCGTCCCCGCCACCGTTGAACTCGGCGACTGGCCGCAGATTGCGCCGCTATTTGACCAGTTGGAGATGCGTGCCGCACAGGCCATCCGTGTCGCCGAGTTTGAAAAATGGCTGCTGGACTGGTGCGAACTTTCCGCCGCGCTGGATCAGGAGGGTTCCACCCGCAATATTGCGATGACTTGCCACACGGACGACGCCGAGGCCGAGAAGGCGTATCTGCATTTCGTCGAAAACGTGGAGCCGCAGCTCAAGCCGCGTCAATTCTCGCTCGAACAGCTTTACGTCGCCCATCCGCAGCGCAAAAATCTGCCGAGGCCGCGTTATCAGGTCTTCGACCGCGACGTGGCCAATCATGTCCAGCTTTTCCGCCCGGAAAACGTGGCGTTGGAAACCGCGGAGGCCAAGCTCGGCCAGCAATACCAAAAACTCATCGGCGCGCAGACCGTGAATTTTCGTGGCGAGGAAAAGACGCTCGTGCAAATGGGCCGTTACCTCGAAGAACCAGACCGCGCGCTACGCGAAGAGACGTGGACGCTCGTTGCCAACCGCCGGTTGCAAGACATCGAGAAATGCGAGCAGATCATGGACGCGCTGATCCAACTGCGCCAACAGATCGCGAAAAACGCCGGCTTCGACAATTACCTCGAATACACTTTCCGTCAGAAAAGCCGGTTCGATTACACGCCGGCGGATTGCGTGAAATTCCACGACGCCATTGAAAGCGAGATCATGCCCGCCGTCCGCAAAATCCAGAACGAACGCCGCCAGAAATTAAAGTTAGAAAAATTACGGCCGTGGGATTTGGCGGTGGACCCGCTAAACCGCGCGCCGTTAAAACCATTTGCCGACATCCGCGAAATGGTGGCGCGCACGCAAAGGATTTTCAACCACCTCGACGCGGAACTGGCGGCGAATTTTCAGGAGATGCAGGATAAAAAGCTGCTCGATCTCGCCAATCGCAAAGGCAAGGCGCCGGGCGGCTACCAATCCACGCTGGCGGAGGCGCGCGTGCCGTTCATCTTCATGAACGCGGTCGGCGTGCAGCGCGATGTGGAGACGATTTTGCACGAGGCCGGCCACGCGTTTCACGCGCAGGCGACGCGCGGCGAGGATTTGTATCCGTATCGCAGCGCGCCAATTGAGTTTTGCGAAGTGGCTTCGATGGCGATGGAACTTTTGGGCAACGAGTTCATCGAAGAGTTTTATCCGGCGCGGAAAAATGGCGACGAGGGCGTCGCCGCCACTTTTTCTGCGGAAGCGGCGCGCGCGCGGAAGACGCATCTCGAAGGCATCATTGGATTTTTTCCGTGGATGGCGGTGGTGGACGGCTTCCAGCATTGGATCTACACGCATCCCGGCCACACGCGCGCCGAGCGCAAGGCGGCTTACCTGCAACTCATGGATCGCTTTGGCGGCGATGTGGATTACAGCGGCTGCGAGGAAGTGCGGGCGCACTCGTGGCACCGGCAGTTGCACATCTTTCTCTATCCGTTTTATTACGTCGAATACGGCATCGCGCAGCTCGGCGCGTTGCAGGTCTGGGCGAATTCCAAGACGAACAAGGCGAAGGCGCTGGACGATTACAAAAAATCCCTGGCGCTGGGCGGCTCGCGGCCGTTGCCAGAACTGTTTGCGGCAGCGGGCTGCAAACTTCAATTTGATGCGGCGACAATCAAGCCGCTGATTCAACTGGCAAATTCCGAACTAAAGGAACTTTGAGGCTTATTGAATGCAACAAGCCAAGCCCAATGAAGACGACAGAATTCATTTAGACGTTTTGAAATTTATGCGAAAAAATCTCTGCGCCAGAAAGCTGCAGGGCGAAATTGCGAAGAGCAATCCCAAGATCGCAATATGATGGGCAAAGGAAATTGGAATTAACCAATAGGAAAAATCAAGAGGATCAGCAGCCCAAAATGGAATGTATATCCGCAGCATCGGTTTGGTCGTGTCAAGAATGGGCAGCGAACTGGTGGCGTGAAAAGAAATCTCATAATCCTTGCCGGGTTCAGCCTTGAACGTGACCATGTGAACAGTTTGTTCGGCGTAAGATCCGCTTCCACCAATGCAAGACTTGTCACCGCCACCTTCAGCAACAACCATTCCGTTACAAGTTATGGTGAGCTTAATGGGTTTGACCGGTTGATTTGTATTGTCTCCAAATTTTACAATCGCCGCGCCAATGCCATTCCTATATTTGACATCATGCTCACGCGCCGCCGGCGAATGATCACGAGGAAATACAAGTTCGACAAAATAATAACTGGTTTCAGGCACGGTGAACGAAGAAGCGAAAGAAAAACCTTCTTCAAAACTGATTGGCTTTTCCAAGGCGGCTTTTGCCCTGCGTTCATCGCGCAATGCGCGATGCCAGAGCAATCCAGCCATAACCAGCAACAGAATTGCAACGACGGTAAAAGCTTTCGTCGAGGTTTTCATTTCCCAGCCATGACCCGAACAAACGGATCATCCAAAATTATGTCTCAATCCCGTATGCCTTGATCTTGTTGTAGAGCGTTTGGCGGCCGATGCCGAGTTTCTTGGCGGTCTCCAGCTTGTTGCCGCCGGTTTCGCGGAGCATCTGGATGATGGCGTTGCGCTCGACGCCTTCGAGCAGCGTGAAGTTGGTGTCGTGGCCTTCGGATGGCACCATGCGGATGTCGCTCACGGACAAATCGCTGGCGTCCACGTCCGGACCTTCGCAGAGCAGGACGGCGCGCTGGATTTCGTTCTGGAGCTGGCGGATGTTGCCGGGCCACTCAAAACTGGTCAACCGTTCTCCCGCCGCCGGGGTGAAGCCCCGGAGCGTGCGGTTGGCCTGCGCGGCGAAGCGTTTGAGAAACGCCTGCGCCAGCGGCAGAATGTCCTCGCGGCGTTCGCGCAACGGCGGCAGATAGACGGAAATGGCGCTGATGCGGTAGAATAAATCCTCGCGCAGCTTGCCTTCCTTGATGGCGTCCTCAGGCTTGCGGTTGGTGGCGGCGATGATGCGGCAGTTGGTCTGGTAATCGGTCTTGCTGCCGACGGGCCGGACTTTTTGATCCTGCAACACGCGGAGCAGCTTGCTCTGCGTGTCAATCGGCATCTCGGAAATTTCGTCGAGAAACAACGTGCCGCCCTCGGCCTGGCGGAACAAGCCATCGCGGTCGGCGTGGGCGCCGGTGAACGCGCCCTTGACGGAGCCGAACAGTTCACTCTCGATGAGTTCGCGCGGCAGCGCGGCGCAGTTGACTTTGACGATCTTATTTTTGCTGCGCGGGCTGAGACTGTGGACGAGGTCGGCGATGACTTCCTTGCCGGTGCCGCTCTCGCCGGTGATGAGCACGGTCACGTCGCTGGGAGCGATGCGTTCCACGGTGCGCACGACCGTCTGAATCTGCGGGCTTTGAAAGACGGGCGCAGAACTGCCGCTCATGGCGGACAGCGCACGGCGCAGGGAATTATTTTCCTCCTTCTGCTGCCGGGCCTCAATCGCGCGATCGAGGGTGACGACCAGCGCCGAGGTGTCAAATGGCTTGGTGATGAAATGAAATGCGCCGCGCTTGGTGGCTTCAACGGCGGCCTCGAAGGTAGCCGCGCCGGTCAGGACGACCACTTCCGTGTCGGGCCAGGATTTTTTGATGAGCGGCAGCAGGTCCAGGCCGTTGGCATCGGGCAGGTGCAGGTCCAGCAGCACGACACCGGGCGCTTCGCCGGGCAAAAGCTTTTTGAGCGCGACGCCGCTGTCCGCCTCGGCGACCACGTAGTCGTCCTCCAAGATGGACTTGAGCAGGCCGCGCAAGTCTGCCTCGTCATCAACGATAAGAATTTTGCCTTTCATGATTTTTCCGAACTGTTCCGGACACAGGCTGCTACGAACGCGTCAAAAATCGCGCGGTGGGCGGCATACTGCGGCGTCAACCGTTCCGGGTGAAACTGCACGCTCAACAGGAACGGCATCTGCCGCCCGGCCGCCGGCTTCAGTTCCATCGCTTCCACCAACCCATCCCGGCTGACCGCCGAGGCCACGAATGGTTCCGCCGCCACCGGCACCGCCTGATGGTGCGAACTGTTCACACCCAACTTTCGCCTGCCGGTAATCTTGGCGAGCAAAGAGCCGGGTGTCAACGCCGCTTCATGCACTAATTCGCAGGCGCGGTCCAGGCGCTGGTGGTTCAGCGCGCCCGGCACCTGCTGCCGGATATCCGCCACGAGCCGCCCGCCAAACGCGATGTTGAGCAACTGGTGGCCGCGGCAAATCGCCAATAGCGGCTTGCGCTGCCGGAAGGTTTCCTCGATCAAAAGAAGTTCCCGCAAATCGCGCGCGCCGCCGTCGGGAGTCTGGTTCACAGTGCGCCGGATTTTCGCGGGCAGCTTCGGATCGTAAAGGTCGGAATTAATATCGTCGCCGCCCGTCAGCAGCACACCCTCCACACGGCGCACGCATTCCGCCAGCACCGCGCGGTCAATGGTGGCGGGCACGGTGACGGGAATGCCGCCGGAGTGCAGCACGGCGGAATCGTATCTCACCGACAGGCTGGCGGACAAGTCATGGAACTCCACGCCGCGCTTTTCGATGCTGGGCGAAACCAAAATCAACGGCCTGCTTGCCATGCGCCAATGATAAAGCCTCGGCGTGAATTGTCAGGGGAAAACCACGCCCGCCTCGCAGGAAGGGGATTTGAGGCGGCATTTTCTGCCAACAAGGCCAGGATTTTTCCACCGCCTGCCGGACAGTCAGCCAGTCGGCGCGCAATTCGATTTCTGGCTTCAGCGGCGGTTCATACAGCGCCGAGATGCCGGTGAAATTTGGGGTCTTGAGTTTTTGTGCCTTCGCGTAAAGCCTCTTCGGATCACGCTGCTCGCATACGGCCGGGGGGCATTGACAAACACCTCGATGAAGGTGCCGGGCGGCATCGGGTTGCGGTCAACGCGGCGCGGCGAGTTGAAGGCCGAGATGCAGATGAAGCCCGCAGGCAAACAGCCGCGGCGAAACCGCTCGCGCTCCAGCTCGGTCGCGATGGCCGTGGCGCCGCTCACGCTCCCGCAGCGGAATCTTGCCGGTGAAGGGATGCAAATTATCGGCGGTGGGCTGGACCTTCATGGGTTCCAGATTTCTTCTTGAACCGCATTGTCTGGCAACATAATTAGACGTCTGCCTCAGGAAATTTTTCGATGATTTGCGCGCGCAACCGCTTTTCATCGTCCGGCATGTAACGCCGGCGGTTGACGAGGCGCTGCACGGCGTCGAGCAGTTCCAGCCAGTCTTCCAGCGGCGGCTCCTTCACGCGCTCCCAGACATCGAACCGCTTGGCGCGGTGGAAGAAATGATACTCATGCCCGACGTGCTGGGCATAAACTTGAAGTTTCTCACCGTCTGCGGTGACGCGCTTCCAGGCAATTTCGGCTTTGGGCATGATTCATTTTGCCACAGACGGGCGCAGATTTTCACCAATAGAAAATCTAGAATAATCGCCGGCAATTTTTCCAAATCTGTGTTGCATCTGTGTTTATTTATCTGTGGCGGAAAAATTATTCGGGCAAATTGACGCTCGCCACCGCCATCGCGGCGATGCCTTCCTCGCGGCCGATGAATCCCATCAGTTCATTCGTGGTCGCCTTGACGCCGATTTGTTTTTCGGCAACACCGAGCGCGGCGGCGATGCGGCGCTTCATTTCGGCTATGTGCGGATAAATCTTCGGCGCCTGCGCGATGACCGTGGCGTCAATGTTCACGATTTTTCCGCCGCATCGGGCGGCTTGCTTGGCGGCTTCCTCCAGAAATATTTTGCTTGGCACATCCTTCCAGCGCGGGTCGGTGTTCGGGAAAAAGTGGCCGATGTCCTCCTCGCCGAGCGCGCCGAGGACGGCATCGCAAATGGCATGCATCAGCGCGTCCGCGTCCGAATGGCCGTCGAGTCCTTTCGTGTGCGGGATCTCCACGCCGCCGAGAACGCACTTGCGCCCGGCGACCAATTGATGAACGTCATAGCCGATGCCAACGTGAACCATGCACACAGCATAAAATTTACCGGCCGATTAAAAAAGAAATTTCAGCCACAGATTTGCACAGATGAAACACGGGTTTTGATTCGCCTTATCTGTGTTTCTCCATGTCGTCAAAAGGCGGACGGGCAACCATCCACCTTGTTTCATTTTTAGTTTGGCGTCCCGGTGCACACGCACTTTGCCGTTGACTCTTTTCCGGTCATGGCGAGCATATGGCGAATCCGATTTCCATGAATAACAAACACGACAAAATCCTGTTCTGGGGCTGCTTCATCGCCCTCATCACCACCAGCTACGCGTTCATCAGCCGCATGATCCTCTGCGGCGGACAATTCAAGGCCGACTTCGGCCTGGACAATGTTGTGGTCGGCGAACTCCAGGGCGCGGGCATCTGGTCGTTCGGCGTGAGCATCATCATTTTCAGTCTGTTCATTGACCGCATCGGCTACAAGGTGGCGATGATTTATTCCTTTCTGAGTTATCTCGCCTACACGGCGATGGCGATTGCCGCCTACGGCTGCATTCACGGCGTGACCGGCGACGCGCTCATCGCCGGGCAGAAGCACGGCTACCAACTGCTTTACTGGGGCAGCATCATTCTCGGCCTCGGCAACGGCACGGTGGAGGCCTACGCCAATCCGATCGTCTCCACGATGTTCAACACCGACAAGGTGAAATGGCTGAACCGCCTGCACGCCGGGTGGCCGGCGGGCCTGGTGATGGGCGGGCTTTGCACCATCGCGCTGGCCAAGAACCCCGACTGGCGCCTCACGCTCGGTCTGATTTTGATTCCCGCGTTCACATTTTTTCTGATTCTCATCGGCAAACAGTTTCCGATCAGCGAACGCGAGCAGGCCGGCGTCAGTTACCTGACGATGCTCAAGGAACTCGGCGCGTTCGGCGCGTTCGTCGGTTTCGGCCTGGTGTTTGCGCAGCTCGGCCAGGTGTTTGGCTGGTCGCAGAATGTCAGTTGGCTTCTCACCGGCGCGGTGGTGATCGCGTTCGCCGTCATCACCCGGTCCTTTGGCCGGCTGCTGCTCGCCTTTCTCATGATCATCATGATGCCGCAGGCCACGACCGAGTTGGGCACCAACGGCTGGATCACGGCGCTCATGGAAGATCCGATGAAGGCGGCCGGTTACAATTCCGCGTGGGTGCTGGTCTATACCTCCGCGATCATGTTGGTGCTGCGCTTCTGCGCCGGGCCGCTGGCTCACAAGTTTTCGACGCCCGGCCTGTTGCTGACGTGTTCGGCGCTGGCCGCCGTGGGCATCCTGGCGATGTCCCACACCGCCCACGCCGGTCTGGGTGTTATTTTTGCCGCCGCCACCTTGTTCGGCGTCGGCATCACGTTTTTCTGGCCGACGATTCTCGGCCTGACTTCCGAGCAATGTCCCAAAGGCGGCGCGCTGACACTGAACGCGATGGGCGGCATCGGCATGCTGGCCGTGGGCATTCTGGGCGCGCCATTTCTCGGCTACATGCAGGAATCGTCCACGACCCAGCAATTACAAGTCACCAATCCCGCGCTCTACCAGCAGGTGACGATGAAAAAGACCTATTTGCTCGGCGCATATGAAGCGATTGACCCGGAGAGAAGCCATGCCGTCAACGACACCAAATCCGCGGACGACATTCAGGCCGCGACGACCGCCGGCAAGTTCAGCGCGCTGGGCAAGATGGCGATGTTCCCGGCGTTCACTTTCGTGTGTTATCTGGCGCTGATCCTATATTTCAAATCACGCGGCGGCTACCAGCCAGTGCAACTGGATACAAAATCCAGTTGAAAATGGATTCTTCCGGGAAGTTCGGTCTGGCAGCTGATTGTCTGGTTTGAGGTGCAGTCGAGCGGGAAGTTTCCCAAAGGGGATCGATTCCAGCCATGCTGCGGTTGATTTCGTTGGTATAGGGGCATTGTATCGCCCCGTAAGTCTTGAAAACACCCGTTCTAGACTCAAACTTCTCGGAATAACCGAATTAACGGCCAAAATGAACAGTCGACCGCCGGCGGCTTCGGCCAGCCGGAGCGGCGGCGGGGATTGATAAAACCGGGCGTTGTTCAGGACAATCACGCTGCCAGATGGCAGTTCCGGCAGCAACACTTGCGCGACCATTTTGACGTGCCGGACGGCGGCGATGATATTTGGACGGTTTTGCGCGGGCGACCGGACGATACCGGCGGGGCGGGTTGTCACCGACATAACCCAGCGCCCATCCGAAAATTTGCCGGGCCAGCCACTACGGCACCGTGGATCCACCTAGACCTGCTGGGTGCTGGTCGCCAAAACATTGTGCCAGCGCCGCCGTGACGCCCAAGCCGGCGTCCCCCTGACGCCACAACAACACCCCGCCAGCGCTGGAAAGAATTCCCCCCGGAAAAATCAGTCGCGACTTTTCGGGAACCGAGGTCGGGAAAGAGCCATGGCAGTTCTCGACAGTCGGTCGGCGCAACAGCGGTGAGTGGTGTTTTCATTGGGCACAGTGTTTTCAAGCCTTCATACCCACTTACCCCTTTTTGGTTCAATCCCACTAGGAAATATCCGGGATAGGGGTTTTGCCGGACCAGGCTGGGAATTGATTTGACGGCCACAAGTAAAAAACTAATGTGTTAGCATGGACCATTCACCCGGCTTTCTCAAGCTCGTGGCCGAGGCCAAAAAGCACGTCAACGAAATCAGCGTTGCGGAGGCCCGCGCCAAACTCGCCATTAACTCCAAGGTGGTGCTGCTTGACGTGCGCGAAGATCACGAATGGGCGGCCGGCCATGCCGCCGAGGCGGTGCATCTGGGCAAGGGTGTTTTTGAGCGCGACCTGGAAAAACTGTATCCTGACTCAGACACGGAAATCATCCTGTATTGCGGCGGCGGGTTCCGCTCTGCGCTCACATGTGACGCGGCGCAAAAAATGGGCTACCGAAAAGTCCACTCACTGATTGGCGGTTACAAAGGCATGGTCGCCGCCGGCTGGCCGATGCAAACGAGCGGTTGAGCTTGAACATATTCGCCCGCCGGCTCCTATTTGACTGTTCACCCTATCCTCCAAAACCAATAAAACGAATTCTTTATTTTCTATGGGTGTCGCTATCCGGGGTTCCCGCCGGGCCGGCGGCAACCGACCGGCCCAATATTCTGTTGTTGACGGGTGAGGACGTAAGCGTGGACTGGTTCGGCTGCTACGGCAGCGCCCAGGCGACAACACCGAACATTGACCAGCTCGCGCGGGAAGGCTTTGGTTACCTTAATGCTTTTGCCACGGCACCGGTGTGCGCGGCTTCAGCTTCACGGTTTGCGTCCAGTTGCGCGATTCAGACTGGAATAGGCAAGCTGCGGTCACATGGTGGCGCAGCAGCGGAATTGTTTCAAATTCAGGCTTGCCACCAGCTTGAGCGACTGTTATTTTTCGCGACTCTTTTTGAGAAAAAAATAATTTATGCGTCGTCCCAAAGGCATTAAGACCAAAAAAGCCGCGTCGAAGCGGTTTAAGATCACCGCCACCGGCAAGGTCCTGCGTTCCCACGCCGGCCGCCGCCACCTGGCGCAAACTAAAAATGCGAAACGCCTGCGCCGGCTCGGCAAGGCCGCCGTGGTGGACTCGACCGATGTTTATCGCATCACCCAAAGCATGCCCTTCAGCCATCGCGGCTGATTTTTCAACGATCACTTTTAATCATCAACTAAAATGCGTGTCACCAATTCTCCCGCTTCCCGCAAACGTCGCAAACGGATGTTGACGGCGGCCAAGGGCTTCCGCCTCAAGCGCTCCAAACTTTACCGCTACGCTTCCGACGCCGTGGATCACGGCCGGCAATACGCCTACCGCGATCGCCGCACAAAAAAGCGCGTTTACCGCTACCTCTGGCAGGCGCGCATCAATGCCGCCGCCCGCGAAGCCGGCATCACCTACAGCCGCCTCATCGAAGGCTTGATCGCCGCGAAGTGCGAACTCGACCGCAAAATAATTTCTGATCTCGCTGCGACCGACAACGCCGCATTCCTTGAAATCGTGAATGTCGCGAAGAACGCGCTCAAGAACAAGACCGGCGCCGTTTTGGCCAAGGCTTAATCGCTTCGACAAAAAATCTACGCGGGCGACCAGCAATGGTCGCCCGTTTTGCTTTTCTTCCATCCTCAATCCTCCATCCTTTACTCATACTGATCAAATTATGACTGGGATTTCATGACGCACTGCAACCATTAAACAAGTGGCATTCGGAGAATTAGAGCGGTCTTATTAAAACTGTAGCCGCCCTGGTGGTGCGTGCCTCCCCCGCAACCTGACCTTCGACCTCGGGGAAGGAACAGCCGCTGGCTGCGTTCGTATCCTTCGTGCAGCCCACAAGCAGCTTGCCGCATTCATCCTGCCGGGAAACGGGGAGCGTGGTTCCCTCCCCCAAGGGCTGGGGTAAGGGGCAACGCGATGCCCAAATCCAATGGCTGCAGATTTATTTAATTTGCTCTAAAAAAATCTTCGGAAGAACATACTGCCGCCAGCAGACTGATGAAGACAGAAAGTTGTTTTGGATTGGCTTGCAAGCGAGTTCATCTTCAAACATGCTCCATTCGTGTCAAAACCGATGAATCACATCTTGATTTTTTCTTGGCTGTTGCTTTCCGGGTTTTCAGCCCTGAAAGCGGCTCCAAATCAGCCCAATATTCTGTGGCTGGTGGCGGAAGATGCCAATGTCAACTGGTTCGGCTGCTATGGCAGCGCGCAGGCGACAACCCCGAGCATTGACAAGCTCGCGAGCCAAGGCTTTCGTTACGCCAACGCCTTTGCCACCGCCCCGGTGTGCGCGGCATCCCGAAGCAGTTGGATCACCGGACTGTATTCGCTCTCCACAGGGACATACAACATGCGGAGCCGCTACGAGATTCCGCATGATGTGATTTCTTATTACCCAGATGCGCTGCGGCAGGCGGGCTATTTTTGCAGCAATCACACCAAGACGGATTACAACATCGGTGGCCGGCCGGACACGGCTTGTTGGGACACTTCGGAGGAATATGGCTGGAAGCGCCGGGCACCTGGCCAGCCGTTTTTCTGCGTCATTAACTACATGGAAAGCCATGAGAGCCGTGCCCAAGGCTCCGTGGAAAACACCCGGCACGACCCGGCCAAGGTCGAGTTGGCGAAATATCATCCCGACGTGCCCACCATCCGCAAAAACTATGCGCTCTACGAAGACGCCGTGGAAAACATGGACAAGCGGATTGGTATGGCACTGGCCGCCTTGAAACAGGCCGGTTTGGAGGACGACACCATCGTGGTTTTCTGCACCGACCACGGCGGCGTGCTGCCGCGCAGCAAGCGCTGGGTTTATGACGCCGGCATTCATACACCGCTCATTGTCCGCATCCCGGAAAAATTTAAAGCGCTCTGGCCGGCGGCCAAACCGGGCCTGACCGTGGACCGCTTAGTGAGCTTCATTGACATGCCGAAAACCTGGTTGAGTCTGGCGCAGGCGAAGATTCCGGAGATCATGCAGGGAAAAATCTTTCTCGGCCCGCAAACCGAGCCGGAGCCGGAATATAGTTTCTCCTATCGCGGCCGGATGGACGAACGCTACGACGAGAGCCGGGCGGTGCGGGACAAGCGTTTCATCTACATCAAAAATTACCAGCCTTACGTGAAGTGGGGCCAACATCTTTCTTACCTGTGGCGCATGGCGGCCACGCAAGCGTGGGAGGATGCTTTCAAGGCCGGCCACTGCAATGACATTACCGGGCGATTCTTCCGGACCAAACCGTGGGTGGAAGAACTATACGATTGCCAGAACGATTCGGATTGCGTGACGAACCTCGCCGGGCACGCGGAATTTCAACCGGTTCTGGCGCGGATGCGACAGGCGCTGATGGAGTGGCAGTTGAAAATCCACGACACCGGCCTGTTGCCAGAAAGCGAAATGTGCCGGCGCGCGGCGGCCAACCACACCACGATTTATCAACTCGCACGCGATCCCCAGCACTATGATCTGCCCGCCTACCTGGCCGCCGCCGATATGGCTTTGGCCAAAGATGATGCCAATCTGCCCAAGCTCACCGGCTACTTGCGCGATTCCGATTCCGGCCTGCGTTACTGGGGCGCGTGCGGGATGGTGATGGCGGACAAGCTGGACGCGACAGCATTAACGGCGTTGAAAGGTTGTTTGACCGATGAATCCCATGATGTTCGGGCGATGGCGGCGTGGGCCTTGATCAAAGCGGGCGAACCGGCTGACGGACAGGCGTGTTTGATTCACATGCTTCAGCAGAATTCCTATGCGGCGCTCCGGGTTTTGAATGTCATTGATTGGATGGGCGTGGATACCAAGCCTTACCTGCCCGCCGTAAAAGCGTTGCAAGGCCACTATTCCGACGATATTGAGGATGGAGTGAAAAACATGCAAGCCTACCTGTTGAATCCCGATCAGCGGCCCTCCCTGCTTAAGCGTGGCGTCATCGAAAAGGATGAAGCCTATCTGCGAAAAGCCGAACTAAACCTCAAGGACGCCAAGGGCATTCCCTACGACGAAAAAATTCCTTGAAGGTTTTACTGCGGGAAATAAAAACCGCAAAGCCAGGCGAACCGTTGGCTGAGCGAATTTTCGATGTGTCCTTTGCGCCGTTTGTGGTTAGACTTTTGAACCTTTTTTATGTCGTTCCTAAACGAAATCGAACCGCTCAAACAAACCGCGTTGACGGAGCTCAAAGCCGCCACCGACCTCGCCGCGCTGGAACAGACCAAAGGCGCGTGGACCGGACCCAACGGCAAGTTTACCGCGCTGATGAAGCAGATGGGCACGCTCTCGAAAGAGGAAAAGCCCGCCGCCGGCAAACTCATCAACTCCGCCAAGGTGGAACTCGAAGCCGCGCTCGCCGCCCGCCGTGAAACGCTGGAGATGAAAGCCGCGTTGCCGAAAGAGCCGACCGATTTCACGCTGCCCGGCCGCCGCCGCGCGCTCGGCAAATTGCATCCGCTAACGCAGGTCACCGACGACATCGTCCGCGCGTTCCGCAAAATCGGTTTCGCCGTCGCCGACGGACCGGAGATTGAGGACGAGTATCATTGCTTCGACGCGCTCAACACGCCCGCCGACCATCCCGCGCGCGATTCGCAGGACACGTTTTATTTGAACACGACGGACAAGCGCCTGCTCCGCACGCACACTTCGTCCGTGCAGATTCGCGTGATGGAAAAGCAAGCGCCGCCCGTGCGCATCATCGTGCCGGGCCGCGTGTATCGCCGCGACAACGCCGACGCCACGCACAATCCGACCTTCCACCAGATCGAGGGGCTTTATGTGGACAAGAACGTCACCGTCGGCGACCTCAAGGGCACGGTGGAATTCGTCTTCCGCGAACTCATGGGCAGCGACGTGAAGATACGTTTCCGGCCGCACTATTTCAGCTACACCGAGCCGAGTTACGAGATTGATTTCACCAACGCGCTCGTCAAGAAGATGGGCAAGGACTGGCTGGAGATCGCCGGCTGCGGCATGGTGCATCCGCAGGTGTTCGAGACCGTCGGCTACGATCCCGAAGTGTGGACCGGCTGGGCGTTCGGCTTCGGCATCGAACGCATCGCCATGCTCCGCTACGGCATCAACGACATCCGCCTCTTCTACGAGAACGACGCGCGGTTTTTGAAACAGTTCTGATTACACACAGAACGGATTGGAGCTTGCGTTTAACCCGGATATTTTGAGTGGGATTGAACAAAAAGGGGCGAGCGCGTCAGAAGGCTTGAAAACACTGAGGCCGATGAAAACGCCACTCACCGCTGCTGCGCCGACAGACTGTCGAGAACTGCCCTGACTCTTTCCAGACCCCGGTTCCCGAAAAGTCGCGGCTGATTTTTCCGGGGGAACCCTTTCCAGCGCTGGCGGGGTGTTGTTGTGGCGTCACGGCGGTGCTGGCGCGGGCGACGGCGGGCAGTGTCCGGGTCAAGCTGTTGAAAGTGGCGGGCCAAATGCGCGTGAGGGTGCGCCGGCTCGATGTGCCGTTGAGCCGCGCCTATCCGCTGCAAGCCTTGTTCCGCCACTGCCAGCAGCGACGCAAACCGCTGGCTCCCGCCAGCGGTTGAGGCCGGCTTTTTTCTGGAAAGCAAAGTCCCCCTGCCGGAGGTGTCGCCAAACACTGCCAGCGGCGAGCCTTCCGGCGTCACAACGGTCGTTGAGCTTCCCAATTTCCCCAACCAGCCGGCGGAGACCGCCTCCGCACCGCCTTTTCCCAAAATCAAATACCACTATGAAATATCCGGGCTATGCCCAGTCGTTGAAAATACCTCTTGCATCTTTTGCAAACTGGAGCAAAGGTCAGGTATGGATCCAATCTGTCAACATATGATTGGCACAACCATCGACACCGGTTCCCACGCCCACCTGCTGGTCGCGGAAAGCGGCGGCATGATCCTGGTGGAATCCCCCGAAGCGGTCATTGATGAGGTGAACTTCCGGGCCACGCACGTCAGTTCGCTGCTGGAGGAATTATTCGAGGAATCCAAGAAACACGATTGCATCTTGGAACTTGACGCCAGGTGACCGGCCGTGGATTCGGTGATGGTTGACGAGACGCGGCCCGCTCCGGGTCGGGAGCGGTGGTTTGGATTTTCATTGGCAACCGGCTTCCCGCCCGTTTTACTCGCCGCGTGTCAGAAAGCAAAAAAAACGCTCCCATCGCCGGCGGACTTCTGCTGGTCGTTTTTTTATGGGGCGGCAACAATGCCGGAACCAAATGGCTGGTCGCCGCGTGGCCGCCCGTATTCACCGGCGCGACACGTTTTCTGTTGGCCGGCCTGATCCTGCTCGCCGCGCTGCGCTTCACGAGGCTGCTGGGAAAATTCCAGCCGCTGAATTCCTGCCAGCACCGCCAGCTCTGGCTGCGCGGCGGTTTGAGCCTTGCCGCCTATACTGTCGTCTTCTGCTGGGCCTTGCGCCTCACGGCGGCGTCGCACGTCGCGCTTTACATCGGCGCCTCGCCCATCTGGGCGCTGCTGGTGGAACAACGACCACAAAAAAACTGGCCGAGCGCGCGGCGCTACGGCGCAGCGCTGCTCGCGGTGACCGGGGTGCTCGTCCTGTTCTGGCCGGCGCTGAAAAATTCCAGCTTCCATCTTGCCGGCGAAAGTTGCGGCCTCGGCTCCAGCCTGCTCTGGGCCAATTACAATCATCAAAGCCGCCGCCTCGCGCAGACCGTCCACGGCGTCGAAGTCGCGGCCAATTCCATGTGGATGTCCGGCGTCTGGCTGCTGCCCGTCGGGCTGGTGGAAATCGCCACGCACGGCTTGGTGTTGGATCCCCCGCACCTCGGCATCCAGTCGCTCGCCGTCATCTTTGGCGGCGTGGTGCCGTATGCGCTCTGGAATTCCGCGCTGCGCCACTGGCCGACCAGCCGCGTGATGCTCTTCAATAATTTCATTCCGCTCTCCACCACCACCTGGGCACACTTCACTCTTCACGAACCCATCACGCCGACCTTTTGCGCGGCGATGATTTTAATCGTCGCCGGCGTGGCCCTTGGCCAGATGGATTGGGCCAAAGTGTTTAAGGAACCGGAAAGTTTTTAAACTGCGCGAACGTTCCATAAATGGCCGGGAGATTTTGTCAACAGCGGCAAAATTGGGGATTGCTATGGTGCCCCGGCCCGGCCCGGTCTCACCACCTACACGCGCGGCGGCGCGGGGCGCCGGCCCAGTTGCCGCCATTCTTCCTGCTCGCTCAAGAACACCAGCCAGTCGGGATGACGTTTCACCACGCCGAGAATTTCCCTTTGGTCCAGGATCATGCACGCGGTCGAAAGCGCGTCCGATTCGGCGGCGGTCCCGGTCAGCGCCCAAGCCCGGTGACGGCTGGAACTAGGCAAGCCGGTGCGCGGGTTTAAAATGTGTTCACCCTTGACCGCCAGGCCGGAGCCGCTCAACGAGCTGTTCACCAGCCAGTGACGGCGGGAAGAATGATCCACGCCCAAGCCGCAATCCCACCCTGCCCGGCTTGCCGGCGCTTCGCCCGCCAGAATGCTGCTGCCGCCGGCGACCAGCAGAAACGCCGGACAGCTCCGCTCGCGCAAAAGCGCGGCCATGCGGTCGAGCGCAAAACCCTTGCCGATGGCACCGAGATCAAATTCCAGTTTCCCCGCGTCGCACCGGACGGAAGATTGCCGGGCCAACAGCGACCAGCGCGGCTTCACCGGCTGCGTCTGCAACGCCGCCGCCGTCACGGAAAACGCGCCGCGCGTGGCGGTCTCCATGCGCTGCGCCAGCTTTAGGCAGGCGAAGACCGGTTCACTGACCCGCAGGCTTTCGGCTGGCGCAAGCTGCGCCAGTTGGGTGATGTCGCTGCCGGCGCGGAAACGGCTCAGGCACGATTCCAGTTGGTCGGCCAGCGCAAACGCCGCGTGCGCGGCCGGCGCGGCGCAGTTTTGGTCCCGGTTCGCAATGCGCACCTGAAACTCCGTGGCCATCGCGCGATGGCGGAAAATGTGGATTTCGCTCATGGCGTTGGCTGGCTTGGCGGCGCGACGACCGGCGACCACAGCACGAGCAGGACGTTCGGCCGGACGCCAAAAAATTCCGGGCGGAAATGATCATTCAAGTTCTTCGCGAGCGGACCGGTCACGTCCGTGGTGGTGATGAAAAAATCGGCGGCGCCGGTTTCCCGCCCGGGTTGCCAGTAGCCGACCTGCGCATACTTCCGCAGATACCACGGCAGCGGCCAGGCATCGTGCGCCACGACGGCAATGCGCGGATTCGGCAGCTTGCTGTGCCGCACCAACTCCGCCAGCCGCACCGGCAGGCCCAACAAGTCCTCCGTCGTGTGCGCATAGGCGTAGGGGTTGTTTTCGCCCGCGGGATTCAGAAAAACCCGCTGCCGCGTGTCGTGGGCGACGAGCAGTGCGAGGGCGGCGCACCCCGCCAAAATGGCGGCGCGAAAATAAAACTTTCCGCAGGCCGTCCAAAAACATTCGACGGCGAAGCCCGCCAGCAACGCTAGCGGCAGCCAGAAGTTCAGCGCCAGCCATGGCGTTTTGTAGGGAATGGCGTCGTAGATCGCCACGATCAAAATCGCATAAACCGCCAGCGTCAGACGGGCGAAAGAACGGTGGGCGCGGAATAATCCCAGCAGTGAAAAAACCAAGATTACCGCTCCCGACCCGCCGCCGGCCAGCAGGATGAAATAATAACTGAAGGGTTTTTGATGACCTTCGCCGCCGGCGCGCGCGGCAAGCTGCGGGATGGCACGGAACAAATCAGCCAGTGCCGACCAGTTTTCTCCGCCCCAGGTGAACAACAAAATTCCCGCGGCCAGGAAGGTGGACACGCCGGCCAGCCAGGTTTTAGCCGGCGGAATTTTCCCCGGCGCACGCAACCGCCAGGCAATGACGGCCGCCAGTCCCAGCGCGAAGAAATGGAGTCCGGCGGTTTCCTTGCACGCCAGCATCAGCGCGGCCCAGAGACCGGCCAGCGCGGCGAACCCAAGAGAGTTTTTTTGCAGAGCGCGCCAGCCGGACAGAATCAGGCCGAAGGTGGCAAGGACAAACAGGGTTTCATGGATAAAATATCGGCTGTAATAAACCGGCATGGGCGTGAAGGCGAACAGCAGCGCCGCCACGAGGCAGGGAATGAAGCCGAACATTTCCGCCGCCGCGCCGAAGAGCAAAATCATGGCGCTGCCGACCAGGACGGGCGACAGTCGCAGCTCCGATTCGGTGAGGTCGGAGAATTTTTCCGCGCCTGCCAACCGGACGAGCGGCAGCGTGAGTTCCGCCAGCGCGGGGCCGTGGCGGTCCTGCGGGTCGTAGTGGTATTTTTCGCCGGCAAGGACTTTTCCCAAAATGAAGGCGTTGACGGCCTCGTCCGTGTGCATCGGCCGGACGCCAAGCTGCGGCAGACGGACGGCGAGCGCCAGCAGGGCGATCAGGAGGAAGACGGCATGACGGATGAAAACGGTTGAATGAAAAAACGACTTCACCGAGAGGACCGGTTTTGTTTCTTCCTTCTGCATTCGGCCGGCTTCATTTTCAGGCGGCGGGTTTGCCGAACACTTCGACCTCGATGTAGTGATTCATCTTGTCCGTCGTATTGCCGTTGCTATAAAGACGGACGTAGCGGCCTTGCACGCCTTTGGCGTCAATCAGCTTGCCCAGGTAGTTTTCGATGTAGGGACGGTCTTTGCCGGCGGCGGAATTGTCAAAAATCGTGGTGACATCCTGCTCAAACTTCGGATCGCTGGAAACCTGCACCACCACGTCGCGATAGACCCGCACCTGCTGCTGGTGATAATGCCAGACCACCACGGCATAAATGACCGCGTTCGTGGCCAGGTCAATCTGCACCCATTGTTTGCCTTTGCCCAGCTCGACCCAGGAACCATCGTCCCCGGCCTTGTCGCCATCCGTCACGAGATCGAGTGTGCCCTCGACCGGATCGTTGTCGCTGGCGGTGACTTTCTTGCCTCGGGCGAGGTTGACCGTGCCGGCGGGCACCATGAATTTCGGCCACTTCTTTAACTCCGGTTCCAAGTTGGGAACCGTGACTTGCACGGGCGTGCCGGCTATCAAAACATCCGGCAGCTTGGTTTCGAGCGGAACCAGGTTGCCAGCCGGGGCAACGCTGGCGGCGGCAGAATTGCTCGAAGCGGGATTGAGCGGAATTTTTTCCGGGGCCGGCGGCGGTTGGGTCGGATTGCATCCGTCCGTCAGAGGCAAACAGGCGATCAAGATAGCCCAACCTATGTTCTGAAGGACGAATTTGCTCATGGCGTCAGGCGGCCGGCTTGCCGAACACTTCGACCTCGATGTAGTGATTCATCTTGTTCGTCGTATTGCCGTTGCTATAAAGGCGGACGTAGCGACCCTTGACCCCCTTGGCGTCAATCAGTTTGCCAAAACGGGTTTCGATGTAGGGCCGGTCCTGGCCGGCGGCGGAATTGTCGTAAATCGTCGTCACGTCCTTGTTGAAGGTTGGGTCGTCAGAAACCTGAACGACCACGTCGCGATAGACCCGGGCCTGGGAATGATAATGCCAGACCACCACGGCATAGATGTCGGCGTCCTTTTCGAGGTCAATCTGCACCCATTGTTTGCCCTTGCCCAGTTCCACCCAGGAACCCTCGTCACCGGCCTTGTCACCGTCAGTCACGAGATCCAGCGTCCCGACAACGGGATCATTGTCACTGGCGGTGACTTTCTTGCCGGCGGCCAGATTGACCGTGCCGGCGGGCACCATGAATTCCGGCCATTTCTTCACCTCCGGCTCCAGGTTCGGGATGGTGATGGGCACGGGCGTGCCGACAAACAGCGGATCGGGCAGTTTCGTGGTGAGCGGAACTTTGTCCTCGGCAAGCGCCGCGCTGGCGGACAGCAAAACCAGGGTAACGGCGTGGGCAATGATTTTTTTCATAAGATAACAATGTGTTTCCGGTGTCAGGCTTCAGTTTCTTGCGTTGTGATGGGTATCACTTTTTGCACGGCGATGGACTCGTTGGCCTTGTGGATGACGTATTCGCTGCTGAACGCCTCGTCGCCGGGGCAGTTCAACTTGGCCGTGCCCCGGATGGCATTGAAAAAGTTTTCCAGGTGCGGCTGGTGGATTTTTTTCTTGAAGGAGACCGGGATGTAATACTGCGGGGGCGGCGGTGTTTCGCGGACATCCACCTTGTCGGCATCGCCCACCGGGACGGCATTGTCCAGCCCCAGATAATTTTTCCCCACCAGTTCGTCCCATGCCTTGGTGGACCGGTCCTCGCGCCAGAGCTTCGTGATTTTCGGGTCTTCCGACATCTTGATGGTGCCCTCGTCGCCCATGAACATTTCAAAGTAACCGCCGCCGGCGCTGGTGGTGGTCTGCACCTGATAAAACGCGCGGACAATGCCCGACGGGATGGGATGATCGTGGGGCGTCTGATACTCGTAAATCACCATGGCGTTGTCATACCATTCGTGGGTGGTGTAATAGTCCACGCCGCCGCTGGCCACCACGGATTTGGCCGGCCCGCCAAGCCACCAGTTGAAAATGTCGATCTGGTGGGCGCCCAGGTCGGACAGCGGCCCGCCGCCGAGGCCCTTGAACCAGCGCCAGTTTCGGAACTGATGCATGTCCTTGAAACCATATTTGGCCAGCTCCTCCGGCGATATGTCGGAATGTTTCGGCCAGGTCAGGTCGTCCGACACGGCGCGGTTCCACTGCGCCTGCGCAGCGGTCAACCGGCCGCAAATCTGGGCGTCATGAATGAGCCGGTTGAGGGCGAAGATGTAGCGCGGGTTGCTGCGGCGCTGATGGCCGATCTGCAGCAGCTTGCCGGTTTCACGCATGGTCTGCACCATCGAACGCGCGCCCTCGATGGTGTTGCTCATCATCTTTTCACAATAGACGTGCAGCCCGGCCTTCAGACAGGCATTGGTGATGGGCGCGTGCCAGAAATCCGGCGTGGCCACGACGACCGCCTGCAAATCCTTTTCATGCGCGAGCAGGTCCTCGTAGTTCTTGTAGCTGTTCACGTCAAAGCCGTTGTCCTTGAGGCGGCGGGCGTTGCTATTGCGCTGGTAATCCCAGATGTCCACAATCGCCGCGATGCGGATGCCTTCAATCACCTGGAGCGATTCCAGCAGCACCTGGCCCTCCGCGCCGCACCCGATGATGGCCATGTTGATTTTGCTCAAGGCCGAGCCTTTGGCGGCGGCGGTTTTGAGCCGGGATTCGGGGCTGCACGAGGACAGCAGCAGGCCCGCGCCGGCGGCGGCGGTGGCCCCCAGAAATTCCCGGCGGTTGATGGGTTGTTTTACCATTTTTTGAGAAGCGAAAATTTGTTGTGTTTCACGAGCATCAACGCCAGTGCGACCAAGGCGACGTGGATGCCGAGCCAGGAAATGCCGTCGTCCTGGTGAATCAGGATCAGCCCCACCGTCAGCGCAATGTATATCAGTCCCATGATGAACAGCGACGCGCGGGTGGCGAAACCGACCAGCAACATCAGACCGGTGACGATGAGCAAGGGCCCCAGCACTTTGTCAAATGCTGCGGTGGCAAAGGGCGGCAGCCATTCGTTGGCAAACTTGCCCTTCAGGGTCGAGGGGATGCCGGAGTAATTCGCCAGCGCATAAAATTTCAGCTTCAACTCCACCACCTGGTCCGGATCCGGCTGGCCGGTCTTCGGATCAATCACCGGGACCTGCACGGATTTGTAGCCGCCGAATTTTTCGATGCCGGTCAGGAGGGCGCGGACGGCGAGCCACAGGCGCAGCACCCAGAACGCCAGTGTGTAGTCGCAGTTGCTGCCGCAGGGGTTGGCGGCGTCACCGCCGGTTTTTTTATCAGTTGAGTCACTCATGTTGGTTTCGATGGTTTGCGTTATACGGCTTTTGGCCTGGCTAAATCGGGCCGATTTAATTCTGCCAAAATACCTCAAAAAAATTTGCCGCCAAACAATTTTTTCCAGTTTTTTTAATGCGCCCGCCGAAACAACGGACGATGGGCAGCGGATGCAAGTTTCAAAATTTTTTATTGAAGAACCCCGGACGGCCGGCCCGCGAAAAATTTTACGGCGCCCGAAGACGGACATTTTTTCCCAGCCGCGCGCTTGACGTGGCCGCCGGGATTGGCAAACTGGCGCAACAATCTTATCTGCCTATGTCACGACCCGTCACCCTCTTCACCGGCCAATGGGCCGATCTTTCACTGGCTGAACTGCTGCCGCTCGTCAAAAAAATGGGCTACGACGGCGTGGAACTCGCCTGCTGGGGCGACCACTTTGAAGTGGACCGCGCGCTGGCCGAAACCGATTACTGCAAGAAGAAATGGGCGCTGCTCGCCCAGCACGGCCTATCCTGTCACGCGATTTCCACCCACCTGGTCGGCCAGGCCGTGTGCGACTTGATTGACGAACGCCACCAGGCGATTCTCCCCGCCGATGTCTGGGGCGATGGCAAACCCGAAGGCGTCCGCCAGCGCGCCGCGGAGAAAATGAAGGCCACCGCCCGCGCCGCGCGCAAATTTTTTGATTTCCAGCCGTCGAAACAAAATGGCGGCCGTCCGCAAAGACCCGCCGTCGTCAATGGCTTCACCGGCTCGTCCATCTGGCATTCAATTTACGGCTTCCCGCCGACGAGCCAGGAGTTCTGGGACAAGGGCTTTGCCGATTTTGCCAAACGCTGGACGCCGATCCTCGACGAATTTGAAAAACAAAAGGTCAACTTCGCGCTCGAAGTGCATCCGACAGAAATCGCCTTCGACATCGCCTCGGCCAAACGCGCGCTGGCGGCGGTGAAAAATCATCCGCGCTTCGGCTTCAATTATGACCCGTCGCATCTCGGCTATCAGGGCGTGAACTACGTCCGGTTCATCCGCGAATTTCCGGACCGCATTTTCCACGCGCACATGAAGGATGTCTGGTGGGGTCACGGCGACGGCACCGTCGGCGTGTTCGGCGGCCACACGGATTTCACCGACCCGCGCCGGTTCTGGGATTTTCGCTCCCTCGGCCACGGCGACATCAACTTCGAGGAGATCATCGTGGCGCTGAACGATGTCGGCTATCGCGGCCCGCTCTCGGTGGAATGGGAGGACGGCCGGATGGATCGCATCCACGGCGCGACCGAGAGCTGCGCCTTCGTCCGCAAGCTGGATTTCACGCCGAACCAGGCGGCGTTCGACGCGGCGTTCGCGAAGAGGAAATAATCTTCCGGTAAAACAAAACCGCCACCGGTCGAGCGACGGGTGGCGGTTGATTTTTTGACCGGTTACGGCTTCAAGCCCAGCGCCCATTCGATGCCGCCGAGGATGTGCTGCTGATACGCCTTGCTGATGTCCACCGAATTGATGCGGCCCTTCAAGTTCGGGTCGGCGTCAATAATATCCTCGCGATGGCCGAGTGAGGTGTAAAACACCCTGCCCGCGCCAAACGGCTTGCACCAGGCAACGGGATAATGACCCGGCGTGAAGGGAGCTTGCGGCTTCTTGTCCAGAATCAATAGGTCATGCACCTTGTCCGCGTCGTAGTTTTTGAACTGATACATTTCCTCCTGCTGGATGTGCCAGACCTTGCCCAGCTGCGCTGTGGCCGGATGGGCGGGATCTTGATTCAAACAATCCACGCTCAACTGCGCGCCGTGCTGGGCAAACTCGCCGCCCAGCATCGCGGCGAATTCCGGAAAGCCGTGGAACGTGTCGGCCGCCGCATGAATGCCGATGAAGGCATGGCCCGCCTTGATCCAGTCAATAAAACCCTGTTTATCCGGAATCGGCAAATCACCGGTGGTGCTGGCAAAAACCACACCGTCGTAATGCTTCAAATTCTCCGGGGAAAGTTTTTGCAACACGACCTTCAAGTCCGCCTCCCACTGGTTTTCGGCCGCTTGGAATGCCGCCTTTTCCTCGGCCGTCGCGCCTTTTTTCAATTTCGGGGGAAATCCCACCGCCGGATGCCCCGGCGGCTGCTGCACGAAATCCACCGTGAACTCGCCGCTGTCCTGGCCGAGTTGCGACAGGACTTTTTCCAAGGTCGGAATGGAGCTGTGCCGAAACCCCGTCGTCGTCGTGACCACGAGCAGTCTTTTCGGCGCCGCCGGCAACAGGGTGGCCGTCATCAAGACCGCCAGCAGGATAAATAGCTTTTTCATTTTGAATGTTGAATTTGGCGTTACGGTTCATTGTCCACCGCCACCGGGCGCACCCAGATGTTGCGGAAGGAAACGGAGTTGTTGTGATACTGCAAGGCCAGCGGCAGACGTTCCGGGTGCGGCGTGTATTTGCCGGGGCTTTTCCAGTTGGTGGCACCCCGGAACGCCTGATGGTTCTGCACCACCACTCCGTTCTGGATCACCGTGACGTAAGCGGGGGTCACAACTTCGCCGTTCGGTCCGAAATGCGGCACGGTGAAAATCATGTCGTAGGTCTGCCACTCGCCGGGCGGGCGGCAGGCGTTGGCCAGCGGCGGATGCTGGCCGTAAAGCCCGCCGGTCGCGCCATCGGCGTAGGTCTTGTTCTGGTAGCAATCCAGCACCTGCACTTCATACTGGCTCATGAAAAACACGCCGCTGTTGCCGCGAGCCTGACCTTCACCCCGCGCCGGCGTCGGCTCCTTGAACTCCAGGTGCAACTGGATGTCGCCGAACCGGTCCGTTGTCTGGATGTCGCCCTTCGCGGAGACCATCACGCCATCCTCGATTCTCCACGCCGGGGTGCCGCCCGTGTGCTTGTCGCGCCAGTGCGACAAATCCTTGCCGTCGAACAGCACAATCGCGTCCGCCGGCGGCGCGGCATTCTCGCTGAACGATGCGCCGGGCATCACCACCGGCGGCTGCGGCCGCGCCGGATCGTGGACGTGCCACTTGCCGTCCGGCTGTAGCGGCGTGTCTTGAAAACCGGCGACACCGTCAATCGTGACTTCGACATTCTTCTTGGTTTGCGCAAACGCCACGTTCGTGGCGATGGCCGCCAGCGCGGCGGCGATGATGAGTTTATTCATTTTGTTTTGGAGCGCCGGGCACCGTCCCGGCTCGTTGACTTTTTGGTTCGCGCCGAGACGGTGCTCGGCGTTCCGTTTCAAATTTTGGGGAGCTTGGTCCATTTGCCAGACGCGGCGGACTTCACGCAGGTTTCGATGAACGCGATGCCGTTCCAGCCGTCCTGCACGTTCGCGTATTTGCTGCCGTCGCAGTTGAATTTCTCGCCGGCTTTCCACTTGCGCACGTCGGCCTCGAAACAGCGATGCAGCCGCGCGAAGGCGTCGTGAAACGCCTCGGGATGTCCCGCCGGAATTGTCGGCTCGGCCATCAAATCGGCGGGCAAATCTTTCGGCAGAAAACCGTCGCCGCCCGCCACCGCGCCGCGCCAATAAACGCGGTCCGGCTGGTTCGGCAGACAGATGGTGATGCTCTCCGGTTCTTCCTGACGCCAGCGCAACGTGCCTTTGGTGCCCGCGACGACGATGCCGAGATCGTTCTTGGAGCCGATGCAAATCTGCGACGCGCGCACCAGCGCCTTGCCGCCGTTGCTCAACTTGCAATAGATCGTAAAATGATCGTCGAGCTGGCGGCCTTCAACGAAGGTTTCCATCTGCGCGGAAACTTCCGTGACGTTCAGGCCGGTGACGTAACGGAGCTGCATCAGCGCGTGCGTGCCGATGTCGCCGCCACAGCCGGACCCGCCGGCGCGCTTCGGATCCACCCGCCACGTCGCCTGCTGCTGGCCGGTGGCTTCCAGTTTCGTCGCGAGCCAGCCTTGGAGGTAATAGCTGTCCACCCAGCGCACATTGCCGAGCAATCCGCTCTGGACGATGTAACGGCTGAAACGCGTCGTCCAGTGGCCGAGATACGTATGCGCCACGCCGAACGGGACGTTCAGTTTGCGTGCGGTCTTCACGAGTTCGTTGGCTTCCTTGAGATTCAGGCAGAGCGGCTTTTCGCAGAACACCGCGATGCCGGCTTTCATCGCCTTCATCGCCGGATCGAAATGCACAAAGTTCGGCGTGACGATGAGGAGGTAATCCAGCTTCTCGGTTTCGGGCAAGGTTTGATTGGCCGCAATCATGTCGTCGTAAGAGCCGTAGCCACGGATCGGATACGGCCACTTCGCCGCTTCTTCCATGGCAATTTTCGGATCGGGGAACAGGGCGCCGGCGACGACGCGGCGGGTGCCGTCGAAATGAATGGCTTTTTGGTGGGGATTGACGATGAACGCGCCTTTACCGCCGCCGACGAGTCCGACATTGAGGGGTCTGTTTGACATAAATATAAATGGTAATTTTAGTGCGACGGCAATTTAGCAAACCCGCGCGACAGGACAAGCGCGAGTTTTGCGGACGCGTTTTCAGCCGGCCATTGCGTTCTGATCCGGCGTCGGAAAAATCGGTTTGCCCGGCAAACCAAAATGTCGCCGGGCACGGCTTGCGCCGGTTTCCGCTTCTGGCAGACTGCCGGAGCGGTTTCATCTGCTGCCCTTGCCACCTTACAGTCCTGAACTCAATCCGATTGAGGGGTTGTGGGATCAAGTGCAGGACGTCACCTGCAATCGCCGCCATGAAACTCTGGATGACTTGGAGCAAACCCTGACGGCCGCCCTCCGCCCGTTCTGGGAATCGCCGGCACGGGTGTTATCCTTGATCCATCACTGGCTCCGCGCTCAAGCAAACGCTACGCCCTGACGCATTGTTCCGATAGATTGTGAGAACTGGTATAATTTGTTGCGTCAGCAATCTGGCGACGATTTTATTTTTCATGAATCCTTCGCTTCAGGCGCAATCGGCGTCGCCTGTAGTGTCGCCCAAGGCGGTGCTCGACGTGATGCAGCGCGTCGCCGACTGGCAGCTCGCCCATCCCAGCAAGCACAACCCAACCGACTGGACCCAGGGCGCCGGCGACGCGGGCCTCATGGCGCTGGCGGGCATTTCCGGCGACGCGAAATATCGCAACGCCATGCTGGCGATGGGCGCGACGAACCTATGGCAGCCCGGCCCGAAGTTTTACGACGCCGACGACCACTGCGTCGGCCAGACGTATGCGGAATTATATCTGCTCTACCGCGAGCCGAAGATGCTTGCGCCGCTGCGCGAGCGGTTTGACGGCATTCTCGCCCAGCCATCGCAAGCGGTCGGGCTGGCCTATTCCAAAAAGGAAAATCCCAAGTCACGGGAAGTTTGGTCGTGGTGCGATTCGCTGTTCATGGGGCCGCCGACGTGGGTGCGCATTTACGCGGCGACCGGCGACGAAAAGTATCTGGACTTCGCCGTCAAGAATTGGTGGCGCACGGCGGATTATCTCTACGACAAGGATGAGCACTTGTTTTTCCGCGACAGCAACTATTTCAACCAACGCGAAGCCAACGGCAAAAAGGTTTTCTGGGGCCGCAGCAACGGCTGGGTGATGGGCGGTCTCGTCCGCGTGCTGCAATACCTGCCGATGAATCATCCCGAGCGTCCGCGCTTCGAGCAATTGTTCAAGGACATGGCGGCGAAGATCCTGACCTGCCAGCAGCCGGACGGACTCTGGCGCGCGAGCCTGCTGGATCCGGACAGTTATCCGCTCAAGGAAACCAGCGGCTCCGGCTTTTACACCTACGCGCTGGCGTGGGGTGTGAACCAAGGCCTGCTCGACCGCGCCAAGTTTGAGCCCGCCGTGCGCCAGGCGTGGGCGGCGCTCTTCGGCTGCGTGGACGCCGATGGCAAGCTGACGCACGTCCAGTCGATCGGCGCGGACCCAAAGAAATTCGCGGAGGACTCCACGGAAGTTTATGGCGTCGGCGCGTTTTTGCTCGCGGGCAGCGAGGTTTATCGGCTGGCGGTTTTGGAAAGTGCGAAACCGGTTCAAGTGCCTCAACCGACGCCGCCGGGATTGGATGGCAAACCGATGGGCGGGGGGTTGAGTGTAATGGTGCAACGCCTGGTCAAAGTTAGCGTTACAAATCCGGCGGAGTTCCGCCGCGACTGCGAAACCGTGGAGTTTGACATTAATCCGCCCGGCTAGCTGGAAACATAAGGGATTTACTTCAATTTCCCACCGGGAGAGCGAGTGTGATGGACGGCCTTTCTTCGCGCATTTTGGATTCTCATGTTTACGCTTCCGAAACCAATTACATTTCGCCGAACAAATTGGTTTTCCAAGTTGATCTGGCACCGGGCGAGACGCGGACGTTTTATATCTTGGACGCATCGGCTCTCGCCGCCGTGCCGCCGCCCATCGTGAAAACCTTTGCCCGCTATGTGCCGGAACGCTTCGACGATTTTGCGTGGGAGAGCGACCGCATCGCGCACCGCACCTACGGCCAGGCGCTCATCGCCAAGGAACACACCATCAGCAGCGGCCCGGATGTGTGGATCAAAAAAGATCGCGGCCTCATCGTGGACACGATGTATGCCACCAAGCATTATCACGAGGACAACGGCTCGTTCATGGACGATTATCGCGTGGGCAAAAGCCGGGGCTGCGGCGGCCTCGGCATTTGGGACGGACTGAAACTTTACACCTCCAGCAATTACCGCCACTGGAAGCTCATCACCACCGGTCCGATCCGCTCGGAATTTGAACTGGCCTACGATGCGTGGGACGCGGGCCACGGTCGCATGGTTTTCGAGACGAAGCGTTACAGCATTGATGCCGGCTCATGGATGACCAAGGCGCAAAGCACGTTCAGCAGCGAAGACAAATCGCCGTTGACCATCGGCGTCGGCCTCGCCGAGCGCGCCTGTCCGACGAACCGCGAGGAATTCATTGCGCACGACCAAGCCGAAGGCTGGATGACTTACTGGCAGCCGGAAGACAAACCCAAAGGTGTCACGGCGGTGGCCATCGTTTTGCCGAAAGGCGCGGTGGCGGAATTCACGAATGACGATCCGGATTTGGCGGAAGCAAAACTCCACGCGAACGTGCCGCAGCCGACACATGAAGATTATCCGCCGATTCGCGATCAACTCGCCATCACGAAAGTCCAAATCGGCCAGCCGTTCACCTACTACTTCGGCGCGTGCTGGGATCGCAGCGGCGATTTCACGAACCACGAGCAGTGGGAAGCTTACGTCAAGCGCTTCGCCGAGCGCCGCAACCAGCCGTTGCAAATCGCCATCGGAAATTAAGATATTCGCGCGAAGGAGGCGAAGGGAGCGAAGGCGTTTTCACTTTCGTCAACTTCGTGTCCTTCGCGCGCAATGGTTTCAGGCTTTGGCCGCCGCGATCACCTTCATCGCCTCGGCCGTAAGCGCGGTGATTTTCGGCCAATTCTTTTCGGCAATCAGTTTTTTTTCCGCCATCCACGAGCCGCCGACCGCCGCGACCTGCGGCAGCGCCAGATAATTTGGCAGGTTGGCGGCGGTGATGCCGCCGGTGGGAATAAATTTCACGCCGGTGTGGCCGAACGGTCCGGCCAGCGCCTTGAGCGCGTTCACGCCGCCGAAGGCTTCCGCCGGGAAAAATTTCAAATGCTGCCAGCCGAGGTCAAGCGCCCGCATGATTTCGCTCGGCGTGATGACGCCGGGAAAGAGCGGCAGCTTCGCATCGTGCGCGGCTCTGGAAACGGCTTCGCTCAAGCCCGGCGACACGCCAAATTGCGCGCCGGCGGCCACGGCTTTATTCACATGGTCCGCCGTCAGCAAGGTGCCCGCGCCAACGATGGCATCAGGCCTCGCCTTGCGGATGCGCGCAATGGCTTCCGCCGCGCCGGCGGTGCGAAAGGTGACTTCGATGCAATTGAGGCCGCCCGCGAGCAGCGCCTGGGCCAGCGGCACCGCGTCATCCGGCCGGTCAATCACCGCGACGCAGACGAGCCGTTGCTGAAGCAAAAAGTCGATGTTCATAAATTGATGGCCGCCAGTTTCGCAAAAATCTGCGCGCGCGTGAACACGATTTTGGCTTTTTTATTGGCCGGCTTTGGCATTTAATCCGGCCATGAATATTTGCGTCGAACACATTGCGATTCCCGCCGCCCATCCCGGCGCTTTGAAAAACTGGTATGAGCGAGTGCTGGGGGCACGCGAGATCTTCAATAACGGCCAGAATCCGCCGACGTGCCTGCTGGCGCTGGGAGAGGTCTGGTTGGAAATTTATCAAGCCGACGCGCCGCACGCCGGCCACGGCAACAACAAACTGCAGGGCTTCCGCCACCTCGCCCTGCGCGTGCCGTCGCTGGCCGCGGCGCAGGCGGAACTGGAATCGCGCGGCGTGAAGTTCACCGAAGACCCGCGCCCGGCCGCTGGCGGCGGCCGGGTTTTGTTCTTCGCCGACGGCGAAGGGAACCTGCTGCACTTGGTCGAACGTCCGGCAGATTCGCCGCTGCTCAAATGAGCTTTGGAGCAGATTTTTTCCGGTTGTCATTGGACAAATTGCCCAATCCGTAGCAAAATAAATCCAGTATGAGCGATGAAGCCATGAGTAATTTTACGCCGCGGGCGCAGCAGGTGCTCGCGCTCGCGCGCAAGGAAGCCGACCGCCTGAACCACAACTTTCTGGGCACGGAACATCTTTTGCTCGGCCTGATCAAGCTGGGCCAGGGCGTCGCGGTCAACGTGCTGCAGAGCATGGGCATTGACCTCGACAGCGTGCGCATCGAGGTTGAGAAGCAGGTCGGCTCCGGCCCCGACCAGAAAATGGTCGGCAACATTCCCTACACGCCGCGCGTGAAAAAAGTCATCGCGCTGGCGCAGCGGGAGGCGAAAAATCTCAACCACACCTACGTCGGCACGGAACATCTGCTGCTCGGCCTGCTGCGCGAAGGCGACGGCGTGGCGGCGAAAGTTTTGCGGGCGCTGGACGTGGACATCGAGGAAGCGCGGCAGCGTGTGCTGAAGGAACTGGATCCGAATTTTGCCGGGCAACCCGGCGAGGAGCAACCGCCGGGCGAGCCGGCACCGGAAAAACAACCTGCGGCCGCCGGCGAAAAGAAGGGCGAAGTGAAGACCCCCGCGCTCAAGGCGTTTGGCCGCGACCTCACGGAAATCGCGCGCAAAGGCGACATGGACCCGGTCATCGGCCGCAAAAATGAAATCGAGCGCGTCATCCAGATTCTCTGCCGGCGCACGAAAAACAATCCGGTGCTGCTCGGCGAGGCGGGCGTCGGCAAGACGGCCATCGTCGAAGGTCTGGCGCAGGAAATCACGGCGGGCAACGTGCCGGAAATTTTGCTGAACAAGCGCGTCATCACGCTCGACCTCGCGCTGATGGTCGCCGGCACGAAATATCGCGGCCAGTTCGAGGAGCGCATCAAGGCGGTCATGGATGAAATCCGCCGCGCGAAAAACATCATCCTGTTCATTGACGAATTGCACACCATTGTCGGCGCGGGTAGCGCCGAAGGCACGATGGACGCCAGCAACATCATCAAACCGGCGCTTTCGCGCGGCGAGATGCAGTGCGTTGGCGCGACGACGATGAACGAATACCGCAAATACATCGAGAAGGACGCCGCGCTGGAGCGCCGGTTCCAGTCGGTGAAAGTTGAGGCGCCGTCCATCGAGGATGCGATTGCGATTTTGAAAGGCCTGCGCCATAAATACGAGGAGCACCACAAGGCGGAGTTCACCGATGACGCCGTGGCCGCTTCCGTGAAACTGTCCGACCGTTACATCACCGACCGGTTTCTGCCGGACAAGGCGATTGACGTTTTGGACGAGGCCGGTTCGCGGGCGCGCATCACGACGATGACACGCCCGCCGGAAATCAAGGCGCAGGAGGCCGAAATCGAAGTCATCAAGGGCAAAAAAGAAAGCTCGATCAAGAACCAGGATTTTGAGGGCGCGGCGAAAATGCGCGACCAGGAAAAACAGGCGAAAGAAAAACTGGAAACCCTGCTCAAGGAATGGCGCGCAAAGGGCGATGAGAAGCGCGTCGTGGTCGGCGAGGACGAAATTTTGCAGGTGGTCGCCAAGTGGACGGGCATTCCGCTCAAGCGCATGGGCCAGGATGAAATGTCGCGCCTGGTCACGATTGAAGGCGAGATGGAAAAAGTCGTCGTCGGCCAGCGCGAGGCCGTGTCCGCCTTGTGCAAGGCGTTGAAACGTTCGCGCGCCGATTTGAAAGACCCGCGCCGGCCGATTGGCACGTTTCTCCTGCTCGGTCCGACCGGTGTGGGCAAGACTTTGCTGGCGAAAACCCTCGCCGAACAGATGTTCGGCGACGCGAAATCGCTCATCCAGCTCGACATGAGCGAATACATGGAGAAATTCAACGTCTCCCGCCTCGTCGGTTCGCCGCCCGGCTACGTCGGCTACGAGGAAGGCGGCCAGCTCACGGAAAAAGTGCGGCGCAATCCGTATTCCGTCGTGCTCTTCGACGAAATCGAGAAGGCGCATCCCGATGTGTGGAACATGCTGTTGCAGATTTTGGAAGAGGGCAAATTGACCGACAGCATGGGGCGCATCGTGAATTTCCGCAATACGATCATTCTGATGACCTCAAACGTCGGCTCGGACACGCTGCGCAAGTCGTCCACGCTCGGCTTTGCGCCCATCACCGACGAGGCCACTTACGAGAAGGCGCGCGAACGCGTTTTGGAAGAAGCCAAGAAGACATTCCGCCCGGAATTTTTGAACCGGCTGGACGATGCCATCGTGTTCCGTTCGTTCACGAAGCCCGACCTCATCCAGATTCTCGGGCTGGAGGTGGAAAAAGTCTTGGAACGTCTGCGGAAGAAAAACCTCAGGCTGGAGCTGGACGAGAAGGCGAAGGAATTTCTCGTGGAGAAGGGCTACGACCCGCAATACGGCGCGCGGCCGATGCGCCGCGCCGTCGAGCGCTTCTTCGAGGACCCGCTGGCCGAGGAAATCCTCAAGGGCGCGCTGCACGAGGGCGAACTCATCACCGTCACCGCCGGCGCGGACAAGCTGGAGTTCACGCAGCAGCCCGCCGCCACGGATGCGGTCGCGAGTTGAGCGGCGAATTTTCCGCGCGCGGTTTTTTGTAAAATCATTTGGCCCGCACCACTCGTGCGGGCTAATTTTTTGCATCCGGTGGAATTATACTTGCGTCCGGCCCGTTGTGCGGAACGGCGGTTGGTGGTATTCCCTCCTCACCCCAGTCCTCTCCTCGTTTGGCGCACCTCATCCGGCCTGCGGCCACCTTCTCCCCATCCGATGCGGAGAAGGAAACGGTTATGCGGGACGATTCCCCGGCGTAGGTGCTTGCGCACGGCCACCGGCGCGTCAACACCGGGCTAATATCCGTAGCTCGTAGCGCATTTCTTTTCTAGGATTGAGTTTTCGCATTTCCATTTCCGCGCGGAGTCTTTACGCTTTCTGCAAATGAAAGGCATCATCCTCGCCGGCGGCACCGGGTCGCGGCTGTATCCGCTCACGCTGGTCGCGAGCAAGCAGCTTCAGCCGGTGTTTGACAAGCCAATGGTTTATTATCCGCTCACGACGCTGATCGAGGGCGGCATTCGCGAACTGTGCCTGATTTCCACGCCGGCCGATCTGCCGCGCTTCCGGCAACTGCTGGGCGACGGCTCCCGCTTCGGCGTGACGATTGACTACCGCGAGCAGGAAAAGCCGGCGGGCATCGCGCAGGCGTTCCTGATCGCGGAGACTTTCATCGGCCAGGATTCCGTGACGCTGATTCTTGGTGACAACATTTTCTACGGCGGCGACACGTTCCAAAAGGCGTTTGCGGATTTCAAGTCTGGCGCGACCATTTTTGGTTACCACGTCAACGACCCCGAACGCTACGGCGTGGTGGAGTTTGACGCCAAGGGCAAGGCGATGTCCATCGAGGAAAAACCCAAGTCGCCCAAGAGCAATTACGCTGTCCCCGGCCTTTACATTTACGACAACGAAGTCGTCGCCATCACGAAAAACCTGAAGCCTTCCGCGCGCGGCGAACTGGAAATCACGGCGGTGAACGTCGAGTATCTGCGGCGCGGCACGTTGCGCGTGCAGCGGCTGAACCGCGGCTTCGCGTGGCTGGACGCCGGCACCAGCAGCAGCCTGCACGAGGCCAGCGCCTATGTGCAGACCATTGAGAAACGCGCAGGCATCAAGATCGGCTGCCCCGAGGAGGCGGCGTTCCGCAACGGGCTGGCGTCGCTCGCGCAGTTGGAAAGGATTGTCAACGCCATGCCGAACTGCGAATACCGCGCGTATCTGGAAACTGAAGTCGTGGCCGAGGCGAAGCGGTTGAAAAAATAGTATGATTTTTCTTCTTGGTGCCAGTGGTTACATCGGCGGGGCGTTCGCCAGCGAATTGCAACGCCGCAACATTGGTTTTGTTCCGCTCGCGCGCAAGCAGGTGGATTATGCGCGCTTTGATTTGCTGCTGGAATATTTGAGAGCGAATCGGCCGTCGTTTGTCATCAACGCCGCCGGCCACACCGGCAAGCCGAACGTGGACGCCTGCGAACTGGACAAGGCGGGCACGCTCGCGGGCAACGCGCTGCTGCCGCAGACCATCGCCCACGCCTGCGCGGCGGCGAACCTCCCGTGGGGGCATGTTTCCAGCGGCTGCATTTTCAACGGCGCGAAAATATCCGAACCCGGAAGGGTGCGCGTTGAAAAGGACATGACGCAGCCCGAACTTCATGCGCTGGCCGAACAAAAATCTCCGGCCATCCTCGGCTTCACCGAAAACGATGCGCCCAACTTTTCTTTCCGCGACGGCCCTTGCAGTTTTTACAGCGGCAGCAAGGCGCTGGGCGAGGAGGCGATTGCCGGCATCGGCCAGAGCTACATTTGGCGGTTGCGGATTCCGTTCGACGAATTCGACAACCAGCGAAATTATCTGAGCAAGGTGCAGCGTTACGCGAAGGTTTATGACAACGTGAATTCCATTTCACATCGCGCGGATTTTGTGAAAGCCTGTCTCGACACGTGGGAACGGCGCGCGCCGTTCGGCATCTACAACGTGACCAATCCCGGCTACGTCACCACGCGGCACGTGGTGAAGCAGATTGAGAAGTTTTTGAAACCGGCGCGACGGTTTGAGTTTTGGGAAAATGATGCCGAGTTTTACAAGCTGGCGGCCAAGACGCCGCGTTCCAATTGCGTGATGGACGTGTCCAAGCTGCTGGCGACGGGCGTGCAGATGCGCGGCGTCGAGGAGGCGCTGGAAGATTCCTTGAAAAACTGGAAACTTGAAAATTGAGCCACAGATGGCACTGATGAAACGCAGGTTTTGTTCAAACGCGGTTTTGTCTTCATCTCCATTTCATCTGTGAAAATCTGTTTCTAAAAAATGAATTTACTCATCACCGGCGGCGCGGGCTTCATCGGATCCAATCTGATTCACCATGTCATTGACGACCCACAGATCGCAAAGCTCGTCAATCTGGACTGCCTGACTTACGCCGGGCGGCTGGAAAATCTGGAGAAAGTCGCACACCATCCGAAATATGTTTTTGAGCGGGTGGATTTGCGCGACAAGGCGGCGACCTTGCGCGTCGTGCGGCAGCACGCCATCACGCACGTCATGCACCTCGCGGCGGAATCCCATGTGGACCGGTCCATCACCGGGCCGGGCGATTTCATTTCCACGAACATCCTTGGCACTTTTAATCTGCTGGAGGCGTGTCGCGAGTGTTGGTTGAGCCCGAAGTCCAAAATCCAAAGCGCAAAGTTCCATCACGTCTCGACGGACGAGGTTTACGGTTCGCTGGGCGCCACCGGACTGTTCACCGAGACCACGCCCTACGCGCCAAACTCGCCGTATTCCGCCAGCAAGGCATCGAGTGATTTTCTGGTCCGCGCCTATCATCACACCTACGGCCTCGACACCGTCATCACGAACTGCTCGAACAATTACGGGCCGTTTCAGTTTCCGGAAAAACTCATTCCCGTCGTCATTCAAAGCATTCTCGCGCGCAAGCCGGTGCCCGTTTACGGCGACGGCTTGAATGTGCGGGACTGGCTCTACGTCCGTGATCATGCGGAGGCGCTCTGGACGGTTTTGCGCCAGGGCAAACTTGGCAAGACTTACAACGTTGGCGGCCACAATGAATGGGCCAACCTCCACATCGTGCAGTTGATCTGCGACACGATTGATGAATTCCTTCCGGGTTTGGGCGGCAATTCACGCCGGCTGATTTCCTTCGTCCAGGACCGGCCCGGCCACGACCGCCGTTATGCGATTGACGCCACGAAGATTCAGCGCGAGCTTGGCTGGACGCCGGCGCACCGGTTCGAGGACGGCATTCGCGAGACCATTCGCTGGTATATTGACAATCAGGACTGGGTGAAATCCGTCCTGAAGAAATAAAGTTGTGAACAGATTGCCCCCTCATCACATCTAACAACGGATTAAAAATGTTCCGCCTCAAAGCCATATTCCTCGTCATCCTGCTGCTGGGCGGCGGGGGGATTGTCCGCGCGGCGACGCCCCCCAACGCGCTGGTTTGGCAGGTTGCTGCGGACAAGGTTTCCGCCGACCTGCACGGCGAACCGCTCTGGCCGCTGCTCACCGACATCGCGCACCAGACCGGCTGGCACATCTTCGTCGAGCCGGGCATTGACCGCAAAGCCGACGTGAAGTTTTCCCGGCTGTCCTCCGGCGAGGCGCTGAAGAAATTGCTCGGCGACTTGAATTTTGCCTACGTGCCCAAGACCAACGAGGCGGATTACCTTTACGTTTTTGCCACCACCATGCACGCCGCCACGCAGCGGATCAAGGTCGCCTCGACGAATGCCGCAACCGTGGCCCGGCACGTCCCCAACGAACTCATCCTGAAGGTCAAGCCCGGCACGGATATTGACGCGCTGGCGAAAGCGCTCGGCGCCAAAGTCGTCGGGCGCGACGACAAACTGGGCATCTACCGCCTGCAATTTGCCGACGCCGCCGCCACGGATGCCGCACTGGGGCAGTTGCAATCCAACGCCGACGTGGCTGCCGTCGAATATAATTACATTCTCGATCCGCCGGCACCCGTGCAGAAAATCGCGAATGCGCCGGTTGGTCCGGTTTCGCTCACGCTCAATCCGCCCAACGACAACGGCCGCGTCATCGTCGGCCTGGTGGACACGGCGCTGCAACCTTCAGGCACGGATGCAGACAAGCTGGTGGTCCAACAGATTTCAATTGCCGGCGACGCCGCCGTCAATGGCAATTCTCCCACGCACGGGGAAAGCATGCTGCAAACTTTGGCCCAAGGTCTCGCCGCCCAAGGGAGCGTTTCGGCACAGGTCGTGGCGGCTGATATTTACGGCAACAGCGAGACGGCCACGACGTGGAATTTGATCCTCGGCTTGCAAGCCGTGGCCAACAACGGTGCCAATTTCATCAACATTAGCTCCGGCGGTTCGGGGGACAGCCCGGTGCTTAACGATTTTGTCAGCCAATTGCTGGCGAAAGGCATCATCATTTTTGCGGCGACGGGCAACGGCGGCGCGAACACGGTGAATTATCCGGCGGCGGATTCCGGGGTCATCGCCGTGGCTGCCACACAGGGCAGCCAGTTGGCACCTTATTCCAATTACGGCGCGGGCACCGCCATCGCCCTGCCCGGTTCGAGTGTGGTTTATCTGGGCGACACGGCGTGGCTGGTGCAGGGCACGTCGCCGGCGACGGCGTTGGCCACGGGAATTGCGGCGGGCGCGAAAAGCAATGGCAACCAGACTTGGGCGCAGATTTATGCCGCCATGCAGCAGCGATTTTCCGTGCCGGCGAAGTGAAAAAAGAAGCGGTGGAAACCGGTGGCCAACCGCAAGGTCAGTGCGACCGGCAGCCGTATTTGACGAACGTGCCGAGGAACACGCCGAGCGCGGCGATGAGCAGCCACGGCCGGCCCTTGAGCACTTCAATGATGCCCCAACTGATGAAGAAGGCGAACAGCACAAACGTCAGGATGGCCAGGGCAAATTTCATGCGCACAAAGTATAGCCGTTTTTGGTTTTCAGGCAAGCATGGGAACGGTGAAAATAGCCGGGGACACCGGCATCAGAATAAATCCGCAGACGAAATGATCCCCAGATCCAAGGTGCCCTTGTTAATTTCCGCGCCCAACTGTTTTTTCATGGCTTCAACTTCGTCCAATCGTTCCGCCTCCAAACCCGCTTCGACGAGGCAGCGCTTGATTTGCCACCAGCCGGCGTCCCAATGCTCGACCTTGTATTTCGCGGTCGGCAGGTCTTTGAAATTCTCGAAAAAACTTTGGTAAATCTCCCGGCCGATTTCCAAAAGCCGCTCGCTGGCTGAATCCAGCTTTTGCTCCAGCAGCCATTTGGCGACGAAGCGGTCGTCGGGGTCGAGCGTGAGCGAGCGCGCAATATCGGAATCGGAAATCTTCCACTTCTTAACGACGGAAGCCTTGAACGGGAAAAAGTGATTGAGGATTTGAAAGATTTTCCCCTTGTAAGCCACATTCCGCAATGAGGCCGTGTGGTTGGAATCGGCAAAGAGATTCCACACGGTGCATTGGCGAATGAAATGGATGCTGGGATTTTTTTCCGGCATCAGGAATTGGTCGCGGTCATTGAGCCAGTTTTTCTTCACGTTCTTCCGCACGGCATGAACCACCATCGCCTTGTCGAAATTCTCCGGGGTCACCGACAACGCGCCCGCGCTCACATACGGGCCGGAGAGCAGCGCGACGTTGTTGTGGTGCTGCACGTCGTTGCCATTGCACATAAGCGAAGCCAGAAAACCTTTGGCCACTCGGTCACGGACATCGGTATTGTCACCTTTCACGGAAATCGCGCTGCCGAGCGGCGGGAAGATTTCCGTGGCGTCCGGGCGGTCAATCCACTTGCTTAAAAACCGGTCGCGATGTTCGGAGACGATCAGCTTGCGGCCAATCTTGCTGGTGTCGTCGTCCAGCACGGTGACTTCCATCTTTTGTGCCTCCAGTTTTTTGCGCTTCGTCAAATCCCAGACCAAGAAGCCGACTGGAAAAGAATTTGCCGCCTGGGTGCCGGAAAAATTTGCCGACGAAAACACAAAGCCATTTTGAAAGCCGAATTGGAAGATTTTGTCGCGAAACTTTTGGTCGTTGTTCGAGTTGACATATTTTAATGTGGAGAACAAACCGAGGTGCGCCGATTTGTCGGCAAACTCTTTGCGAATGCGAAACAAGAATTGGGCGAACAGCTCGCGCGAGACTTCGCCCAAGTCGGCTTGGTGCATGAGCGGGCGGATTTTTGTGTCGCTGACCTTTTGCTTGCTCTCGCCGGAGTAACCCGCCTTTTGCGCCGTGGCGAACGGCGGATTGATGAAGATGATCCACTTGAGATTCGGGTCATAAAGATCGCGCCGCAGATTTTCCGGCTTCTTGCTGCCACGATCAAACAGCGACTGCCCCTCAAACAAGTCTTCCACGTCGTCATTCAAATAGTCGTATTGAAAAACCGTCGCGCCGGGGAAAACCCGCTGGCAATGCTGCACGTCCTCGTGATGCAGCGTCGAGAGATAAATGCTTTTGTAGGCGTCCGCCGGCAGAAACCACTCCAGATTGCCCGTGCCCGCCGCCATGTCCCAAAGGCGGTAATTTTTCGTCCACCATTTCGGCCCGATGACCTTTTCCAAATAACTATGCGCCTTGCGCGCAAAGGCCACCGGCGTGAAAAATTCTCCCGTGAAGCGGCGAATCGGTTCGTCCGTCAGCCGGTCCACTTTCGCCAGGATGTTGCGGAGGGCGGCGGGATCGGAAATTTTTTCGTAATTGGACCAGAACCATTCGTATTCTTTCGGCAGGATTTTCTTGGCGCGGTTTTCTTCCGGCCCGATGTGGAAAACCACCTTGTTTTCTTTCCGGTCATAGGTCGAACCGTCCGGCCGGATGTCGCACAAAAAGTAGCGCGAGGATTTTGTCCCGTTGCGGACGGCGTCGCCGAAACACTTGTTCCAATAATCAAAAACCTCCTCAAAATTCTCCTCGGTGATCAGTTTCTTGACCCGGAAATCGAGCGTGAGCTGTGCCGCGCGATTATCCGTGAGATGCTGGCGGAACAACTCGTATTCTGCCTCTTCAAGAACGTCAAACACCTTGATGGCTTCCGTTTCTTTGAATGCCATCAGGTCGGCCACCAGCTTTTCATCCGGCTGACTGGGCGCGAGTTCCCAGTCATATTTTGTCTCGTTGCCGTAAAACTTCTGCCACTTTTTTGTTTCCGTGAAAAATGCGTGCTGGCCGTCCGCGATGCAGATCACCGGCGGGACAATCTTGTCCGCATAACCGAGCCGCAACCGCCGGACGTAATACATCACTTGGGCAAGAACGGCAGCGCGCGAGTGTCGTTTTTGCAGGCTGCGGGAGAATTTGAATTCAAAAAAGATTTCCGGCGAATAAAGGTCGTGACGAAATTCCGTATCGTAATCCAACCCGAAATGGGCGGCGTAGGCGTGTTTGACCTCCTCTTCGGTTCTGGCCTTTTGCAATGCCTTGCTGAAGCTGGAAAAGTTTTTAGCCATCTAGTGCGGCTTGGTTTAGCAGGCAATCCAACAAAGTGCGAGCGGCAAATTTACTGCTTCCCCTTGACCAGCGCGTCCACGACGCCGGGATCGGCGAGCGTGCTGGTATCACCGATTTGTTCGGTCTGGTTCTCGGCAATTTTTCGCAGGATGCGGCGCATGATTTTGCCGGAGCGCGTCTTCGGCAGGCCGGGCGCGAACTGGATTTTATCCGGCACGGCAATCGCGCCGATTTCCTTGCGCACATGCGCGGCCAGTTCTTTTTTCAAGTCTTCACTCTCGGCAATGCCGTCTTTCAACGTCACGAACGCGTAGAGCGCCTGACCCTTGATGTCGTGCGGCATGGGCGCGACGGCGGCTTCGGCCACTTTCGGATGGCTCACCAGCGCGCTCTCCACTTCCGCCGTGCCGATGCGATGGCCGGAGACGTTCACCACGTCGTCCACGCGGCCGAGCAGCCAGTAATCGCCGTCGGCATCCACGCGGCAGCCGTCACCGGTGAAATACATGTTCGCAAACGTGGCGAAATAGGTGTTGATGAACCGGACGTGGTCGCCCCACGTCGTGCGCATGATGCCGGGCCACGGCGTCTTGATGCAGAGCTTGCCGCCTTCGTTCGGCTTGCATTCCGTGCCGTCGTCGCGCAAGACCACCGGCTCGACGCCGAAGAACGGTTTGCCGGCGCTGCCGGGCTTGAGCGTGTGCGCGCCGGGCAGGGGCGTGATCAAATGTCCGCCGGTCTCGGTCTGCCACCAGGTGTCCACGATGGGGCAGCGCTCGCGTCCGATGTGTTTGTGATACCACATCCACGCTTCGGGATTGATCGGTTCACCGACGGTGCCGAGGACGCGCAGGGAACTCAATTCATATTTCGCCGGCCATTCATCGCCGAGCCGGATGAGCGCGCGGATGGCCGTCGGCGCAGTGTAAAAAGAATTCACCTTGAACTTCTCGACAATTTTCCAGAAGCGGCCGGCGTCGGGGAACGTCGGCACGCCCTCGAACATCAGCGTGGTGCCGCCGTTGCAGAGCGGGCCGTAAACGACGTAGCTGTGGCCGGTGACCCAGCCGATGTCGGCGGTGCAGAAATAAACATCGCCGTCGTGGATGTCGAAAACGTATTTGTGCGTGAGCGCGCTCCAGAGCAGATAACCGGCCGTGCTGTGGACGACGCCCTTGGGTTTGCCGGTGGAGCCGCTGGTGTAGAGGATGAACAGATAATCTTCCGCGTTCAGTTTTTCCGCCGGACAATCCGCCGACGCCTTCGCCATCAAATCGTGATACCACTTGTCGCGGACGGGGACGAAATTGCACGGCTCGGCGTTGCGCCGGACGACGATGACGTGCTCGATGCTCGGCGTGTGCTTGAGCGCGGCGTCGGCGAGTTCCTTGAGCGGAACGTGTTTGCCGGCGCGCAGCGAGACGTTCGCCGTGATGAGCAGTTTGCATTCGGAATCATTGATGCGGCCCGCAAGTGAGTCCGAGCTGAACCCGCCGAACACCACCGAATGAATTGCGCCGATGCGGGCGCAGCCGAGCATGGCCACGGCGGCTTCGGGAATCATCGGCATGTAGATCGCCACGCGGTCGCCCTTCTGGATGCCGAGCGATTTCAGGACGTTGGCGAACTTGCAGACCTCCGCGTGCAGTTCCGCGTAGGTGATGTGCTTCACGTCCTCCTCTGGTTCGCCCTGCCAGATGATGGCGGTCTGCTGGCCGCGCGTTTTGAGGTGGCGGTCGAGGCAGTTCACCGTGACGTTGAGCTGGCCGTCGTCAAACCAGGTGTGCTCGATCTTCCGCGCGGCGGTGTCCCAGTCGAACTTGCGCGCATGTTTGGGTGCCTTGAACCAATCGAGTGTGTGCGCCTGTTCCAGCCAGAATTTCTCCGGCTCGCAGATCGAGCGCTGATACAGCGCGTCGTATTGCGCGGCGTTGAGGAGCGCGCGTTGGACGGTTGCGGCGGACGGCGGAAAAGTGCGGCTTTCGTGGGAGAGAGATTCAGTGGAGATGGCTTGGTCGTTCATGCAATCGGAAAAATCAGTGGCGAGAATTTCCGAAAAATCCCGTGTGGTGTCAATGGGAACCCACCGCGCCGGATTCAATCGGCCGTCAGCCCCGCCCTGCCCCCGGCGCTCGGATTAGAATCCCGAACCGGCCGGCGCAAACCGGTTCCGCTCAAAAATAATTTCAACTTAACGTCAACTTAAGGTAGAACCCGCTAGATTGGGCGCGTGAACAACATTCACACCCACAACGAAAGACAATAAAATGAAAACAAAAATCGCACTCCTCGCACTGGCGCTCGGCGCCTCAACGTGTTTTGTCACCGCCCAGGACGGCCCGCCGCCGGGCGACAACCCACAACCGCCCCCGGGCCAAGGCGGCCTGGGTCGCCAACGCGGCGGCCCCGGCGGACCGGGCGGCTTCCATCTGCTCCCGCCCCGCGCCCAGGAGCAACTCAATCTGACGGATGACCAGAAGGCGCAACTCACCGCCCTCGAGGCGGACACCCGGGCGAAACTGGAAAAGATCCTGACGCCCGAACAGTTGAAGCAATTGAAGAACATGCGCCCGCCGATGCGTCAAGGCAGTGGGCAATGGCGCGGTGGCCCCGGCGGACCTCCGTCCGGTAACGGCAATAATCCCCCGGCCGGCCCGCCTCCGGGCGAGCAATAAACTTCCGTTCGTGTGAACGGCAGGGCGGCGGGCTGACCAAAACTCCGGGTGTGAAAGTCAGTCCGTCGCAGTTTTATTTTCCATGACGAAGGTGCCGGGCGACCGGTCGCCGCCCAGCGATTTCCACGCGAGCAGTCCGGTCAACAACGCCACGCCGCCGCAGATCAGATACGGCAGTTTCACGTCCACAAAGAAAAGCGTGCCGGCGAAAATCGGGCCGAGGATGCGCGCCAGACTGCCAAAACTTTGCGCCACGCCGAGGTTCGCGCCCTGCTCCTGCGCCGACGACTTCAACGAAATCATGCCGAACACGGGCGGCCGGTTCAGCCCCGAACCGATGGCCAGCAGCGCGAGCGCAACCAGGATTTCCGGCAACCCGGTGACGAACGGCAGCCATGCCAGCCCGACGGCGAAAACCACCAGGCTGATAAAAATCAATTTCGGTTCGCCGAAGGTTTTCACCAGCTTGCCGATGACGCCCTGCACCAGCGCGGCGATGACGCCGGCATAGGTGAACAGGTAGCCGATGCGGTGGTTCAGATTTTTCGCGCCGAAGCCGAAATGGTCCTTCGCCAGAAGCGGAAACGTGGATTCAAAGCAGGTGAAGCAAAACGTCGCCAGGAAAAAAATGCTGATGAGCAGGCCGAGTTTGGGCTGGGCCAGCGTGTGCGCCCACTGGTTGATTTTGGGGCGGGGCGCGACCTGCGCGGAATTCGGCTGGCGGCTTTCGCCAAGGATGAACCAACCCAGGATAAAATTGCCGGCGCAGAAACCCGCCGCCACCCAGCCGGGCGCCTGCTTGCTGTGGAACAGTTCGATGGCGAACGCGCCGAGGGCCGGGCCGAAAATAAATCCCAGCCCGAACGCCATGCCGATCAGGCCCATGCGCGCGGAGCGTTTTTCCGGCGGCGAAATGTCGGCGATGTAGGCGGAGGCCACGGACAGATTCGCGCCACAGATACCGGCGAAAATTCGCGACAACAGAATCCACACCAGCCCGGTCGTGCCGCTCATGCCGCAGGCGATGGCGAAAATGGCATAGGAACCGGCGGCGCCCAGGTTGCTGATGAGCATGACGGGGCGGCGGCCAATGCGGTCGGACAGACGGCCCCACGCGGGCGCGAAGAAAAATTGCATCGCCGAAAACGAGGCGATGATGGCACCGATGACCAAACCTTTGGCGGAGAAGCCGGGCCGGAAATTATCCTCGACGTAGCCGGGCAGCAGCGGCAGCACGATGCCGAAGCCGATGAGGTCAATGAAGACTGACAGAAAAATGACGAGGCTGGAGGGTTTGCGGTTCATGGTCGAAATAAGCTGCGTGAGTTTAGCCCTGAAAACGGGCGAGTCAAATACGTTGCGGTGAATTGACGACGGCGCAACGCTTCTCTACTCCCCGCACATGGCGAAAAAGACTTCCGCACCTTCCGGTGGGGCAATAGCGAGTAGGGCGGGCAGTCCTCTGCCCGCCGAAATGGGAAGACAAGGACATCCACGATTTGAAGTTGCTGATTCTGATGACGGTAAATCACATCGACCTCACCATCGAATCCGACCGTTTTCTCAAAGAGATGCCGGCTTGAAAATAGCCCAGCCATAAATGGCTGGGCTATTTTCAGCGAAGCCGGTTTCAGCAATGCCTGCCACGTCGTGGCGCAAACAGTTGCACGCCGTTTGCGCGTTGCCGGAAAGCGAACCACTCTGGCGCGCGGGACGCGGCTTCGTCGTCCGCGACCTGCCGTGGACGGTGTAGAGGCTGCGCATCCTCCCGCCGTTTGAATTCGAGAACTGGGCCGTCATCGCTCTCGGGGGTATCCCGAACAAGGTGCAGGTGGGCGACATGGGCGTGGATGGCCGCATCTTCCCCGTCTCCTCCAGCGCCGCGCCACGCAAGCAGCAGCCCGGCGAACTCGGCTTGAAAGAACGCTGGTATCCCATCCAGGTGAAACAAAAGGACAAGGCCGGCCGCCCGGACATTGACGCCTTTGAAGCCATGATGATGCGCGAGGATTGCGAGAAAGGCTTCTTTGTGAGCTTTGATTATTCCTCGGACGCGCTGGCGGAGATTCAATCGTTCTTCAAACACAGCCACAAAATTATCGTCCCGCTGACCGTGCAGGAAATCCTCGACGAGCACATTGCGAAGAAGTTAGTGTGAGACATGACTTCCGCACGCCAAAAGTTTGGCCGACGACGTTGGTTCTGGATGATTGCCGTCGTGGCGGTCGTGGCCGCGCTAACCGTAGGTGCGCTCTATTATAACATCGTGACCGGCGGTTTGATTGCTCGCCAAAAACCGCCGGCTTTGGAAACCTTTGTGGCGCGCAGGTTGGTCAACTTGAGCATCCCGCGCACCGACAAAGAACGCATCAATCCACTCGGCACGGCCGCAGACGCCGTGGCTGCCGGTCGGGAGCTGTATCATAAACATTGCGAAGTCTGCCACGGCTTCGACGGCCAGGGAAAGACGATGGCCGGCGGTGGAATGTATCCGCCACCGGCCAGTTTGAGCCATGAAGCCAGCGCGCAGCGGACGGATGGCGAATTGTTTTATCTCATCCACAACGGCATCCGCAACACCGCCATGCCCGGCTGGCAGTTGCCGGACGAACAGACTTGGCAACTCGTGTCCTACATCCGCCGCCTGCCGTTGACGGCTTCTTTGGAAACATCCGCCGCCGTTGCTACCGCGATGCCAACCAATGTCGTCGCTCATTACGTCGGCTCGTTCGCCTGCCAAAAATGCCATGCGAAAATTTACGAACACTGGAAGAAAACCCCGATGGCCAACGTGGTGCGTGATCCGCGCGAACATCCCGAAGCCATCATCCCGGATTTATCCCAGACGAACGCGCTCGTGAACTTCACGAAGGCCGACATCGCGCTGGTTTACGGCAGCATCTGGAAACAACGCTATTTCAAAAAGGTCGGCGACGATTATTTTGTTTTGCCGGCGCAGTGGGACGTGACGCATAAAGACTGGAAAAAATATTTTGTGAAGGACGATTGGTGGGCGCCGCTTTACCCGCCGGACAATATGCAGCGCCCGACCAGCGCGCTGTGCGACGGCTGCCATTCGGTGAACTATGACATCAAGACCAAGACGGTGACGGAATGGAACGTCGGTTGCGAGCGCTGCCACGGCCCCGGCAGCGAACACGTCCGAACCTCCGCGGGCGATTCCATCGTGAATCCAGCCCGCGAAAATTATGTCGCCGCCAGCGACGTGTGCATCCAATGTCATTCGCAAGGCCGCCCGCTGGCAAATCCGATTCAGGGAAAATACTACGACTGGCCGGTTGGCTATGATGTGACGCTCAAATTACGCGATTACTGGAAATTGGAAGCGCACAAGCTGGGCGACACCACCTTCACGCACTTTGCCGATGGCACCGCGCACAAGAACCGGATGCAGGGAAATGATTTTGTTACCAGCCAGATGTATGCCCACGGCGTGACGTGCTTCACCTGCCACGACGTGCATGGCACGGAATTCCCCGCCAACCTCCGCCAACCCGCTGCAAGCCTGTGCCTGGATTGCCACGGCCCGAATTCGCCGAACGGCCCGCACGCCCCGACCATCGCGGCGCACACGCATCATGCGCCGGACAGCGCGGGCAGCGCATGCATCGCCTGCCACATGCCAAAAATCGCCCAGACCCTCGGCGACGTGAATGTCCGCAGCCACACCTTCCGCTTTGTCACTCCGGCGATGAGCGATACTTTGAAGATTCCAAACGCGTGCAATGTCTGTCATGCGGATAAAACGACGGCATGGGCGACCGAGGCCTTGAAGAGTTGGGCAGATCGTTCTCCGTGGCGGGTTGCACCGTGATCTTTATTGATATTTTGCCTACCGCTTTCCGGCAACGCGCAAACAGTTGCACGCCGTTTGCGCGTTGCCGGAAAGCGAACCGCTCTGGCGCGCGGGACGCGGCTTCGTCGTCCGCGATTTGCCGTGGACGGTGGAGAAGCTGCGCGTTATCCCGCCGTTTGAATTTGAGAACTGGGCCGTCATCGCCCTCGGGGGCATCCCGAACAAGTGCAAATGGGCGACATGGGCATTACTGGCCGCATCTTCCCCGTCTCCTTCAGCGCCGCACCGCGCAAGCAGCAGCCCGGCGAACTCGGCTTGAAAGAACGCTGGTATCCCATCCAGGTGAAACAAAAGGACAAGGCCGGCCGCCCGGACATTGACGCCTTTGAAGCCATGATGATGCGCGAGGATTGCG
>JAJXXW010000088.1 GCA_021780905.1 bacterium | reverse complement strand
GCTCTGGCGCGAGAACACATCCGCGCCGGCCACGAACCGTTTCAAATCGGTCAATTCGAGTTTACGCCCGCCGATTTTATGCCTGCCCAGCATCGCCTTGATCGCCGCCGCGTGGCGCTCCGGCAGCCACAACCGTTCCGCGTGTTCGTCCACAACGAAGATGTTCCCGTCGCCATCGGTGCAGCCGAGCAGCGCGACGGTGTAGTGCGCGAAACCGTAATCCAGCGCGCAAAACCATTCGCGCGCCCGCGTCTCGTCAAAATCGGCGACGACGTGAATCTCACGGCGCAGCGTCGTGAAGTATTGGCCGGCGGCAATGTCCCAATCACCATCCAGCCACGCGCGTTTTTGCCAGCCGGAGAGATTTTGCAGCACGCGAACATATTCGGGATTGTTCCAACGGTTGTCCGTGACGCGCGCGGGGATGAAGCGCGTTTCCGTCTCGCGTTTTTCCTGAAACGGCACGATGAATTTCGCCCGATACCAACCGTGCCCCACGCCGCCGGGATTCGTCGTCGAATAGATGCGCGGACGCCAGTTCGGTTTCGACGTGCGGCAGCAGGTGGAAATGTCCTGGTATTTCCGCGCCGTCAAAGTCGTCGCCTCCTCAATGCCAATCACGTCGTATTCCAAGCCGAGGTAGGCATCAATGTCCTTTTCGTTTTGGAAATGGCCCGCGATGATCCGCGAACCGTTGGCGAACGTCAGCACGCCGCGAAACGCCGAGAAATCATGTTTCAGCCTGCCGAACAGCCGGCGGCGCAAATCCTCGAAGTGTTCCAAGTTGGCCTTACCGACCTTGCGGAGCAAAAGGCATTTCAAGCCCGGCACGCGCTGGCAATCGTCCGCCCCCATTTGCGCCAACAGCCAGTGCGATTTGCCACCGCCACGCGCGCCGCCGTAGCCGATGGCCGTCGGCCCGGACGGCAAATCGCACTGGCGCGCGGCGGCACTGGCGGCCAGTTGCCGCGTTTGTAAAATCACGTCGGCCCGCTCGAAGCGTTGCATCTGGTCCTTCGGACAGCCCGCCAGTTTCCCAGCCAAAAAATATCGTTCCCAAGGTGTCATGGCTTCACCTCCTCGACATCAATGATGGTGGGGGCAGGCTCATTGGCCGGTGGCGCTGCCACCCCGTAGATTTTTTCGAGCGCCACCGTGACCTCGACGCGCACGGACGGCAGATCGTCGCCGTTGCGCTGGTCTCCGTCGCCGAGACCCGTCGCCAGCCGGCCCAGCTTGCTGGCGATTTCCAGCATCCGGGCAATGTCCGCGAGATTGGCATAAACTTTTTCGCGCTCCATGTAAGCCTTCAACCCCCGCTTGGCTGCGGCGATGGCGGCTTCGTGCATTTCCCATTCGGTTTCGCGCAATTTCTGCTCGCGGTTGGCCCATTCCGCCGCCTTGCCCCGCGCGGCGGCCTCGATGGCTTCGCGCTCCACCAGCGCCAAGTGTGCGCCATGTGCCGCCAACCGGCCAGACCAGTCAAATTTTTGCGCCCACCGCCGTAGTAAACGTGAACTCTTAAGGAGCTTACGCGCACATTCTTCGATGGATCGTTCCGGCCCCAGGCTCAAATACAGGCTGAAGGCGGCAAAGGCTTTATTGCTTTCACGCGGCTGTTGTTCAAATGGTGATGGCATAATTTCCTTTCAAATCGTTTGTCTGTCCGGCACGGATGCCCCACAAGGGGCAATCCATTGGCAGCGGGAGAAGGGAAACCCGGTTTTTACCGGTTTCTCCTTCTCCTCTGCCTGTCTGTTTCAGTAGGGGCATTTACTCTTTAAGGGATGTTGCCCTCTTGCCCTTCGCTGTTTTTGCGCCAATACAACCCGCCGGACGAAGCGACCAGTCCGGCCTCGGTCAGCCGTTTCAGGTAGTTCATGGCGGTGCGGCGGCTCATGGCTAAATCAGCTTCAGCGGCTTGAATAACCTTGGTAAAGCTGCGTCCATCGTGGCCGACGGCGGCATCCATAAATTCCTTGTCCGAACACACCTTGTTTTTGGCTTGGGGCCGGCGGAGCGCATCCGGGTTCAAATCCTTGGCAACCCGCATCAGGGGGAAGTCCCACGCCAGCACAAATTCCGGCACCTGGGGCAGATTGCGGAGGATGCTGGTGACGGTGAAACAGTCCGGCTCCTCGTGCGGCGTCAAAACCATGATGGAGTCCGGGTCGCGTGCCCAGGCACCCGCACCGCTCATGCGGTCGAGGGCATTTTTGGCCGTGCTGTCGCCCTTGGCAAAATGATGGGCGACCACGATGGCCGCGCCGGTCTTTTGCGCCAGTGCCTCAAATTCATTCATCAGGCTGGCAATCTCACCATTGGCGTTCTCGTCACGGTTGCCGAGAACTTTGTATGCCGGGTCGAGAATGATGAGGCCGAAATTGAACTTCGCCAATTGCTCCTCCAGCTTGGGCCGCAGCAGTGAAATATCGGCATTGTGACCGCGCAGGTTCCACAGGTGGAAGGTGTCACCGACACCACGGCAATCGGGCCGCGCCGCGCACAGCGCATTGATCCGTTCGGCCAGCGCCCACGGTTGCAGCTCAAAATTGATATAGACCACCGGCGACTTGGTGCAGCATCGTCCCCACCACGGCTGGCCGCTGGCGACGGAAATGGCGAGGTCGAGCAGACACCATGATTTATTCGACTTCGACGTGCCGCCGAGAATCATTTTGCACCCTTGGTGCAAGATGCCCTCGATGATTTGCGGCGGCGGTGGCACGGCCACGGCGCAAAATTGCCCCAGCGACACGATGTCCGGCAGCGGCGGCGCAATCGCGCCCAAGTCCACGGCAGGCTCGACTTGTTCGGTGGTGGAAAAGGTTTTGATTTCCATACTTCAGCCCGACTCGTCGCCTGTTTGTTGGTCAAACCATTCCCGCAACAGTTCGGTTTTATAGCACGGCAGACAGACCGGCAATCCCCGATAACGGCCCGTCTGTTCCGGTTCACCGCAGCAAATGCAATCCGCCGGGTGCATTGGCGGACGCCGCCAGTCTGGATGCCGACGCAGCACGGCGGATTCATGCGCTTCACGATCCAAAATCTTTGCGCCTTCGCGCCTTTGCGTGAGAAAGTTCGTGTTCATTCGTGGTTTAGCTCCGCAACCAAATAATCCGTTGCAGTTTCCCATCCCGCCATGCACCGGGCACACGCACGGGCTGGGAATAGGTGAACAGTTTTGGATCGCAGCCGAACACGGTGAGCACGGCTTTCAACTGCGCTTCAATGCGCGGCGAGCGCGGCGCATCAAACCAGCCGTGCAACGATTTGCCGGCGGTATCAATGATGGCGTGCAGATTGAACCGCAGCCGGCGATTGAGATACGCGAAGATCGCGCCGACCTCATCCTTCGCCAGCGTGTCCGACTCAACGACCAAGAATCTCGTGCCGTCGCAGTTCGCGTTGCTCCGCTGGTAACTGCCCGGCTTGAACGCCGCGCCGCAGGTGAAATTCCCCATCGCGGGGCCGATCTGATACCACTCCGCCACCGGCCGGAAATGCGTGCGATGTTCAGGCCGACCGGACGAATACACGTCGCCGATCCAGACATGGCAATGCGCCGGCCACAGCCGCAGCCAGGTGCGAAATTGATCCTCGGCATCGCGTTCAGAAACCAGCAGCGGCGAATCCTCGATGATTTGCGCGAACGGCCAGCGGAAGGATTCAAACAACTCCGGCTTGAATCGCTCCGCGACCGCGCGCAAGGTTTCCAGCGCCAACTGCTCGCCCGCGTCGCGGCCTTCGGCCCGTGCGCGGGCTTGGACGACCTCACGCGGCAACACTGCGCCGCCGGCTTGCAGCACGTCGCCGTTTCGTAAAAGCATTCCCCCCGGTAATTTCAGCTCCCACGGATTTTGTCCGATGGCGCAGCGCAGCTTGTGATTGGCGACGGTGACGGCTGGCGCGCACGACGAATGAAAACAGTAAATTGTCGGCGCACCGTCCACACTGACGCGGCAATCTTTTTTGCCGGTCTTGTGCGTATGCAGCGCTTCGCCGGGACAACGGCAGAAACCAGAAACTTCCGTTTGCCAGTCCACCGCACCGACAACGCAGGCGGCAATTTGTTTTGGATCAATCATGGTAACAGTCCGAAAATGGCCCGATTGCAGGTGGCGCTGCCCTCGTCTCGCGCGTTCTTTTCGGCGAGACGCCGAAAAGATTGATGCACCGCCGGCAAGTCACCCCGCTCAAATCCATCTGCCAGGCGCAGCGCGGGCGGCCCTTGCCCACGCCGCACCGCGCCGCCAAGCCGGCCAGCCGATGCACCTTGCAGCCATCAAACAAAGTCGCGTTCATAAAAATTCGTGTTCATCCGCAATTAATTTTGGTGGCCGTCCGCAAGGACCTCGTCGCCGTTCTCGCTGATGCCCATGTCGCGGAGCGCGCCGGCCAGAACATCCGGGCGATGCCGGAACATCTGCATCTGCCGGACGCAATCCCAATCACCGCCCCGGCTGTTGACCACGGGCCGGGCTTTGCGCTGGCAAGTTGTGCGCGACATCTCAGCCGGCGCATGGGCAATGTAAATGTGCATAAATTTTCAAGTTTCAGGCTTCAGCCTTTAGAAGCGGAATGCAGGTTCGCAGTGGTTTTTCACGGCGTTGAGAAAATCCGCCGGACGTTTGATGATGGCGGAGGCCACCGGCGGCGGCAGATGGAACAAATTCCTTGCGCCATATTTGTCGGCAATGAATTTGAGAACCATTTCCTCCACGCGCGCATCGCCGCCGAGCAGCCGGTGCAGATGTTCCACCGTCGCCACCGGCAGTCTTTCCAGACGGGCACCATCAGCAGCGAAACTTTTTTGATTCGTGTCCATCGGCGGTCAGTTTGTCCAATGGTGGCCGTCCGCAAGGACCATCAGCCGCCGAAAGCGGCGTTCCTTTTCCCGGCGGCAATGCGCCTCTGCCTGCCGGATTGTCCAGCAGTGAATAAAACCGAGCACGCGGAACCAAAACCTGTCGAGTTTGCGGATCATGGTTTCAGCTTTCAGCTTTTCAGCGTTTCCGCTTTTACATCAATGACCGTGGCCGTCGGATCGTAGCCCTTTTCAATGGTCCACAGCTTGTGTGCCGCCTCGAAGGCTTGCAGGCCGGCGTCCATTTCCGCGTCATTCCAGACGTGTTCAATCGGCGGTGATGCCTCGTTCGAGTTCACGATGAGATTCATGCACGTCACCCGCTGACCCAGCGCCTTGCGATACGCCGCGAGTTGGTAACACCACGATTTGTAAGGCTTGAGCGCCGGGGCACATTTGCCAGTCCGGCTCGGACCCTTCATCGTTTTCAAGTCAACCAGCGTCGGGCCGTAAACAACGTGCTCGATGAACAAGTCCGCCGTGCCGGCATAGCCGGTGGCGCGATTGACCAGGACTTTTTCCGTCCAGTTCAGCAACGCCGCGTTGCCCTGATACCAGATGCGATAATGCCGCAGCCATTCGGCGGCGGGATGTTCGCCATCCACTTCCAGCGTGGTTGCCACGTGTTCCGCCCCGGCGTGAAACGCCGTGCCGAAATCCGCCGCACCATCACGCGTTGTCTGCGAATCCTCGACCACGCGACGCGCAAAGGCGTCTTCCGTTTCGCCGGGCAGGCGCGGCAGCGTGAGCGCCGCCATCACCGCCTGCTCTTGCAGCCAGGCCGTGAGTTCCGGCTTGGCGATGACGCCAAGAATGTTCGTCACGCTTGGCAGGAGGTTCAATTTGCGCGCATCGCGCAACGTGGTCGGACGTGGCTCGCCCTTGGCCGAGAGAACCGTATGGAGCGGCTGGCCATCGCGTTGATACCAATGCGCCGCGTCAGGAGAGAATAATTTCATGGGATGATGTCGTAAGTTTCTCCCGCCCCCTCCGCCGGGCGAAGGGAGGCGGGAATGGTTTCAGAAGCCGACTTCGGGATCGTATTCCGGTTGCGGCGCGGGCGCGGTTGGTGCCGCCGCGCTTTTGGACGGCATCGTGGCCAGTGGCGCTGCCACCGCAGAGGCCTGCGATGCGGGTGCAGCGGGAGCCGCCGCTTGTTTCATGGTGGCCGTGCGCAAGCACCAATCGGCGTAACGCTGACGCGCCGCCGCCGGATCATATTGGCCAGAAGGTGCAACCTTCTTCGTCGGCTTGCTCACCGCGTCAATGCTGGCGTAGGTTTTGCCCGCCAGATTTTGCTGATGGCTGATGACCAGCGTGCAACTCGCGCCCAGCAGCTTTGCCAGGTCAATCGTCTCGCCCGGCAGCACCGGGCGACCGCGCCACTTGCCCAGGAACTCCGCCAGCTTCGCCTTCGGATGCAGCGACGCCGTGAAGTTTTTCGACACCGAACAGCGCTTGCCGTCCTCGGTTTGCGCTTCCGATTCAAAGGTGATTTTCACCTTGTTGACCATCTTCTTCTGCCCCTGGAAATCGGTCTCGACGAGGCCGAGGTCCATGACATCCACGCAAATGGCCGGATGGATGCCTTCGGGATGCGGCTGAAAGTCGCCGCCGTCTTTGCAGGTTAATGTGAGGTTACTCATACGTTTTACTTTCAGTTTTGCGTAGCGGCGACTCTGGCGAGCGCCGCCACTTTGTTTTGGTTTATGTGTTTGCTTGTTCCGGCTGCATGCCTGTGGCGCTGCCACCGTCATGCGGGCTGGAAATTTTTTTGGTGGGACGGCGCTGCTGCGCCGCCGTCGTCGGTGGGGACATCGCGCTGCGATGTCCGCGCGTCAGCGCATAGTCCGTCCGCAAGAATATTTGCGCCTTGGCGTCTTGGCGTGAGAACCGCCGGATCAAACTCCCGGATCAGATCAAAGAAAAATTCCGCCTCCATCGTCACCAGCCAGCGCCGGTGGTTTCGTTTGTGCGCCACCACTGGAATCTTGCGCGCACCATCGCGGCGCGCCTGGTCCATCGCATCCTCGATGTTTAGCCGCTCAACCGCCTTGATTTCCCAGTGGATGAAATCCAATTCGGGACAAACCACATCCGGGGAATCGGGGCCGCCGCAAAATTGCCGGCCGCGCCGGGCTTTGAGGTAACCCTCTGCCCGCAGCACATCCCGAAACCGCCGCTCCGCGCGGGCGCCTTTTTGGCGACTGTTAATTGGCATGGTGAAATTCTCCAAAAAAACGCCGGGAGGCGGCTTGGTAAGCGGCGGCGGCGGCGGATGCCTCGGTGAAAAGCCCCAGATGCACGACTTTTCCACCGGTATTGATGCGCGCCTGAAATTTCCGGCATTGACGGTTCCAGATGACCCCCTTGAATCCGACCTTGTTGTTCTTCTGGGCACCCCGGTTGCGGGCGTTCTCCCGCGCGGTGCAGCGCCGCAGATTTTCCCGGCGGTTGTCACGCGTATCTCCGTTGATGTGATCCACCCAATTGCACTTTTGCGCGTTGGCAACAATGCGGTGCAAATACTCGTGCTTCCGGTTCGGCCGTGCCGTCCAGCAGACCACATAACATTTGCCAGAGCCGTTGGCTTTGGCGCATCCACCAACCCACTCCGCTCCAATCTCCCCGTCATTCACCAGCACACCTTTCGCCCGCAATTCATCGAGCCAGCCGCGTTCGCCGACCTTGCCTTTGTTTCGGGAATTCATATTTCGTGTGTTTCGCAGTTAAAAATTATTGGCCCGTGCGACGAGCACCGGAAATTTGCGGCCAGCGCCGATTCGACTTCGTCCCATTTGAACCGCAGCAGCCGGCCAAACCGATACGCCGGTAATTTCTGTTCACGCGCCCAATTCCCCACCGTGCGCGGTTGCAACCCCAGCCGCTTGGCAACCTCACCTTGATCCAAAAACGGCCCCGCCGGCGCAACCGCTGGCGTCTCCGCCTTGACGGCATTGCGTTTCGATTTGTGTTTCGCTTTCATTTGTTATTGGCACCGGGTCAACTGCGCCAGCCACGCCACCGCTGCGACATGCGACTGGCCTTTAATGGAGGCGGGAAGGTCAAAATATGAAAAACGAAAATGAAAAAGCGCCTGTGAACACAGGCGCTAATGGTATTTTGACCAGGTCAAAATAAGGTCAAAATCAAACCGTTTCCTCGTCATCCTCCAAATCATGCAACGCGCTTTCCCGGCGAATGTGCCGGGCACGCGAGTCCGACAAGGAATCCGCAATTTTGTCGAAATAATCCGAAATCTGGCACAACGCCGACGCCTTGCGTCCAAGTTTGGCTTCGATGGCCCGCAGCCGCAGGGTGACCAGCGCCGGTGAACACCGGCATTTCTTCGCGACCTTGTCACGCGTCAACCCTTCGAGACAATACAGTTGGAAAACGCGAGTCACCGGTGCCTTGCGATAGTAGGATTCCAATTCCAGCGTTCTGAGCAGCGCGAACAATCGCCGCGCTTCATCATCCGTGGCCGGCGGCACTGCCGGCTCCGCGCAGGCTTCGGCGGGCGTTGCGATGACTGTCCGCAGGGACTCTTGCACGGCCGAAATTTTCCGGTCAATCGAGGCCAGCAATTTTGCGTTTTTAATATTGGCCTGTGGCGCTGCCACCGGCACGCATTCGTCATCGCGGTCAATCCAGCGGCAAAGCCGGTCTTGCATCAGGCAAACGCCGTCGTCCGTCCGGTTTTCGCACAAGTCCACCCGGTTTTTGCAGCCCGTCATTCCTTCTTCGCACTTGGATCCGCCATCTTCGTCATTCGCCAGCCGCTCCGGGTCCGTGCCATCGGACTTCTTTCGCACCACCGGACGCCGAACAACCACCCGTTTATTCTCGTGACCGCCATGCGCATGAAAACTTTCGCCCGCGTGCGGCCCCGGTGAAAATTCACCCGACACGCACACGGCAATGATAAAAAGGCCCGCCACTTTCCTCCCGGCTTTTTTCCATGAAGTGAAATGTTTCGAGCCGCCTAATATCTTTTCAATGTCCCCCCGCTTGTCTGGAGGCACTTGAAACACGCGCACGCTATCGCATCCGTCGGTTGGCTCTGCATGGGGATAATGTGGTGCCGCCGGGCAGGATTGCCCGGCGGAAAGATGTTCGCCGTCATCTTCGTTTTTCATGTTCTGAAACCCGATCCACGCGCCAGCGAAGACTGGCGCGGCCATCCGCAAGGGGGAATTTATTTGGTCAGCCGTTCACAATCCGCAAATAGTTCCGCCCAGCCGCACCGCAAGACCTCTTTCAATCGCACCAGCTTCGCCATGCGCGGAAAACTTTCGCCGGCTTCCATGTTTTGCACAAACCGCGCACTGATCCCGGCTTTTTCCGCCAGCCGTTCCTGGGTCAAGCCCAGATGTTCACGCAGGCCGGCAAGATTCCTTCCGAACCGGATTTGGTGCGGACAGGTTTTGGCTTTGCGTGCAGGCATTGGCACAGTTTCGCCAAACCCGCCGCCGCTGAACACGCGACTTGCTCACGTGTTGACCCTCTTTCGCCGCGCATTTGATCTGCGCCTTTCCGCGCCCACCAGGTAATTTGCGTTTGAATTTTTAAAGGGAAGACCGGTCACAGTCGCGCAGTTTGAACCCAACCCGCCATCGGATTTGCCCTCAAAAAAATAACCGGAAGGGCTGGGACAGTTCCCGAAATTCACGGCTCGAATGAACGCGGCCCGATAAATTCAGCCTCACGTTCGCGGAAAGCCTGCCGAATTATCGACCGTCGTCTTGAAAGATTGTTCAGCTTTTTTTATCAAGGGCCAAAGGTCAATTTCCAAGGCAACGGCCATGCGCATCAAGGTGTCAAGCGTGGGGCGGCGCAGTTCTTGTTCCACACGGCTGACCATCGAATGCGACAGCCGGGCGCGTTTAGCGACTGCATACATCGAAAGTCCTTCTGCCACTCGTTTCTCACGCAGCAAGCGGGCGACGGATGAACAGACAATATCTGGCTTGGATTCGGCCACCCCATAGCAATAACGCAAATAGGTGTTGACACGTTATACGCCCATAGGCGCATAATGGCGAAAACTGTGGCGCATACGGCCAAAATTCTGGTGGTGGACGACCAAATGGCCGTGGCAGCGATGATAAGATTTCTGCTGACACGAGCCGGTTGCGAAACGCAAGGGGCTTTGGATGCCGAGAAAGCTTTGCGTCTGGCTCAAACGCAAGCGTTCGACTTGATCACCCTTGACCTTGAAATGCCAAGTCTCAATGGTTTTGAACTGTTCAAGCGTTTGAAGGAAATTCCCCATCTGGCAGAAACGCCAATCGTATTTGTGGCAGGGAATGCCAGTATTGAAAATCAGCAGCGCGGCCTTGCCCTTGGCGCGGCGGATTTCATTGAGAAGCCGTTCGACACGCAGGATTTCCTTTCCCGCATTCTTTTCCTCGTTGAAGAAACCGCCACAGCATGACAGTTTCATCCCAACAGACTGATTTTGCACCGCGCCTATTTCAAAAGCTCGTAGGGTTCGCACCCCAGCCCCTTGGCAATGCGAACCAGACTGGACAGCGAAAGATTGTATTTGCAGCGTTCGACGCCGCTGATGAATGTCCAGTGCATGTCCGCGCGCTCGGCGAGCGATTCTTGCGACAAAGCCAATTTTTTCCGAAACGCGCGCACGTTCTTTGCCACCCGCTTGCGATACTGGTTTTCCATGCTCGCCAAGTTTGGAAGAAAAAAGCAGCGGCAGACATAGACGTTACCCCTATCGCGTTTACTACTAGACAGCCGCCCCGCACTTTGGCAGAATCGGAACTGCCAATTCCTGTGGAACCCTTGAGGTTGCGGCCCGGTGCTTCTCATGTAAAACCGGACAGCGGACTTCGGGCGTTTCCCAAACGTCACAAGAATGAATCTGGACGGAATGGGGACTCATGCCGCAAGATTTTATGGTCAGATGAATCGGGCGATTCCAGCTACGCTGCGGACGCAAACGGGGAGCCAACTTCCAAAAGGTAATCTATGAAAACTGTGAATCACATTAAATTGAACCATCAGTTAATACGCCTAATCATCCCGGCAATGCTCCTCTGTTCTCTGGCAGGGACGGCTTATGCACAAATGTTGCCACCCGGCGGCGGTGGATATGGGCCGACAAACGCGCCGCTGGATTCGTGGTCGTTTTACGACAGCACCAACTGGACGAGCGACGCCGGCTATGCGCCGGTTTCGTTCACCAATCTAAACTACTCGTATCTCGGCAACGGCTCATCCCTCGTCGTGGACACCAACGTTCCCGCTTGGTTGCAATACAAGGTCTATGAGAATGATGGAACCACGAACCTGACGGTTGATTCGGGCACCGTTACTTTTTGGTTCGCGCCATCGTCCTGGTCGAGCACGAATGCGGGCGGAACGGGACCGGGCGAATACGGACGCCTGTTGGAAGTCGGCAGCTACACGGATGATAACAGCTATGGCTGGTGGAGCATTTTCGTGGATGAAGGCGGAAACAACATTTATTTTGCGGCACAGACCAACGACCTGTCTGACACCATCACCACCTATCTTTCCGCACCGATTTCTTGGACGACCAACTATTTCCATTTTGTTGCGCTGACGTATTCGCCGACGAACACGGCGTTGTATCTGGACGGCGTGCTGGCCACCAACGGCCCCGGCGTGACGGTTTATCCCGGCCCCGATGTTCTGGCCAACGGGTTCTGGATTGGCGGTTCGAGCAGTGGAACCAATCAGGCCCACGGAATGTTCAATACCGTGGCCACCTACAATTACCCGCTGAGTTCCAACGATGTTCAAACCATCTTCAACTGGAATTACACCTACTACATGATCAGTCCGTGGAACACGGCGATGGAAAACATCGTTTCCGAACCTTCCAATCCGTCCGGTTCGCCGACCTATTATGACGCCATCACCGGACAGGGCGGCTTGCAGCTTGTCGGCTCGGTTTCCGCCATCACCAGCACCAACATTTGGATTACAAATGTCACCGCCAGTGTTACCAGCGGCGGAATGGCCATGACGTTCACAATTCAGGGAGGCTCCGACGGCGTCCCGTATGATGTCTTTGCCAATTCAGTCCTGTCATTCGGCCAGACCGGAACACCTTGGGCGTGGATGGGACAGGGCTACCACGGCAACATTTACACGCTCACGAATCTACCGCCCACAGCCTGTTTCTTGATACTAGGAACTCCACAAGATACTGACGGTGATGGACTTACAGACGCCTACGAACTGTTGGTGTCAAAATCCGATCCGAACGTCTATAACACCAGTGGCGACGGTTTGTCCGATGGTTGGGATGTGTTGCTTGGTTTAAGTCCGCTGGTCAATCAATTCGCGCAACCCAGCACGCGCTCCACTTACGATTACACTCATGCGGACTGGCTGGATTCAGTCACCGGCATCAGGAGCGGAGACATCAATCTGGACCCCGAAGGCAACGTAACATCAGTTTCACAATAAAATTTGGAAAGGAATGATCACCATGAAAACATTGCAATATTTGATTTTTGGATTGCTGGCGATCTCCAGCATTGGCCGGGCGCAAGGCACGGACCCGGCTTGGGTTGAAACGACCAACGCCATCGCGCCCTCGCAGGAGACGGGTGGCGCACAACCTTTGTTCCATGCCCAGGCAAGTCCCCTGAACGAAACCGGGCCGGCGATTGCCGAGGCAATCACGCCGGACATTCAGGCATTGGCCGGTAACTTGGGAAATGACCCGACCCGCATCTTTAATTATGTCCATGACCAAATCCGTTATGTGCATTATTTCGGCTCGAAGAAAGGCGCGGAGTTGACCTTGCTGGAGCGCAGCGGCAATGATTTCGACCAGTGCGCTCTGCTGGTGGCCCTATTGCGGGCGGCGGGGTATTCACCGAGTTACCAATTCGCGATGTTGCAAATGCCCTACGACAATCCCACCAATGATGAAGACCTGCATCATTGGCTCGGATTGAGTCTCCAAAACACAAATTGGAACAATACGACGTTGTTTTTCAGTTACCTCATGGGCACTCGCGGCAATCCGGTATGGTATACCTTTCAGAACGACACGAACGACATCGCCTTTCAAAGAATATGGGTGAATTTGAGCATTGGCGGCACCAATTATTACCTCGACCCGGCTTTCAAGGTGAGCGCGCCGGTGACCGGCATCAATTTAGCTTCGGCCATGGTGCTCAATACCAACAAGCTCGTGAGCGACGCGGGCGGAACGGATACCGGCTATTCCGTCAGCGGATTAAGTGAAACGTCCGTGCGCGGCGATTTGCAAATTTGCAACAGCAACCTGCTCGGCTACATCTCCAACAACATCCCCAACGCCACTGCCTCTCAAGTCATCGGCGGGCAGCAGATCGTCCCGTCCAGCGGGTTGCCCTTGAGCACCTCTCTGGAATTTCCAATTTTTACCAACAGCACCTATCCCTTATTGAATTGGCAAAATGAACCAACCAATTTCATGGGAACATTTTCCATCACGTTTGGCGGCACCAATCAGACTTGGTTCACGCCCCAATTGGAAGGAGACCGAATTTCGCTCACATTTTCCAACAACGGAGTGGCGCAGCTTTGGCAGGAAGATTCGCAAGTATTGCAAACGTCGGCCACGGGAACCTCCAACACGGTGAACGTCATCTTCAGTGCCACACATCCTTATGGCGGCGGCTGGAACAGCACGCTACAAGTTCCCATTGATGGTGGCCCATCAAAAGGATTCGATTTGAGTTCGACCAACGCCTACCAACGCACCAACGCAACCTACGCCGTCATGTATGGATTCGAGCCAAGCCAGTATTGGCTGAAAGAACGTCAGAAAAAATTGGATGCTTATCGCGCCGAAGGTTATTCCGACACGTCGCGGCAAGTCACCACCGAGACGCTCAATGTCATGGGCCTGGGGTGGATGGTGCAGACGGAATTGGCGCATGAACTTCTGTGTCAGGAATGGGGGCAGTTGCCGGAAAGCCAGCACCGTTTCGGGCGCATGGGGGAGGAAGCCGGGCGCGGTTACTATGTGGATGTTTATCTGCAACTGGACGGCTCTCTTCCAAGCACCGGCACCAGTCAAGCCGATTGGCAAAAGAACAGCCAGGTTTTTGACGTGGACAGCTATGTCGCCAGCGCGATGGAACACGCCATCATCGAGCAATTGCAGGACAGCAATCTGGTCGCCGCCTCCACGGTGAAGATGCTGGACATCGCCAACTCAAACTCGCAGCCGGTTTATCTGGCCAGCAGTTCCGATTGGACGAGCGGGGCCAATGTCCGCGGCAGTCTGAAGTATTATGACACAAAAACGATGAGCACCTTGGATGGTCTCATCAGCAGCGGCTATATCCTGTTGCTGCCACAATACGGCTCCAACCATGTCGCTGGAGCCAGCAGTTGGGCCGGGGATGGTTACGTTCAATTGGGCACCAGCGCGAACGGCGGGCGCTCAATGGGCATGATTATTGGCGGAGGCTACCACGGCGGTTATGTCTCCGATCCGGGCGCTACCATCAATCCGCCCTATGTGCAGGAATCAGGCGACAACCAGCCGACATTCTTCAACCCGCAATCCGACACATTGCAGATTCCGACCCAACTCGGAGCCGATCCGATAAATCTCGTGGACGGCAGCTTGCAATTCTCGACCACCGCCTTGACGCTGGGCGGTGCAGAGCCGCGCGGCTTGAATCTGACGCAATACTATTCATCCGCCCGCCTCAATTCCAATCCGGCGGGCATGGGGCCGGGCTGGCTCAACAGTTATTATTGCAATGCCCTGCCCATCAGCGATCCCGAAGGCAGTTTGGGCACGGAAACCGTCCAGCAAATGGCCCCGATGATCGTCGCCACCTATGCGGCCCTCAATCTCTATACCAACACCGGCACGCTTGACCCGAAGAATTGGATGGTCACGGCGCTTATTTCCAAATGGGGCGTGGACCAACTCATCAACAACGCCGCGTCGGTCAATCTTGGAAACAGCACCATCCAATTTACCAAACAGCCGGATGGTTCCTACACGCCGCCCGCCAATTGCACGATGACGCTCACCAAGACCAATGGCGCGTTTGTCCTCCAGGAGCGTCACGGACGCACGTTCAAATTCAGCGCCAACAATGTTCTCACCAATATCACCGACCAATACGGGCAGTCCATGAAGCTCGCTTACAATTCCAGCAATCTCGTTCAGAACGTCACCGACTGGAAGGGCCGCAGCCTCACATTTACTTACACGGGCGGGGAATTAACCTCTGTGGCTGATGATTCAGGCCGCTCCGTCTCCTATGGATACACGGGCGGCGATTTGACTTCCTACACTGATCCCGAACACAAAACAACGAGCTACGTTTATGACACAAACAACGAGCTTGTGGCAACGTATGATGCTTTGAGCCGGCTGGTGGAGACCAACATTTACGACGGCGCGGGACACATTACCGTCCAGCTTACCGAGGGGGACACCAACAAGACGTGGCAGGTTGACGCTTCCGGTTATCATACCGTGGAGACCGACCCCGCCGGTGACCAGCGGGTGTTGACTTATGATGATAAATACAGGTTGACTGGCGAGCAGGACGGCCTGGGAAATCTCACTCAAACTTTTTTCGACGGCCAGGACCATGTCGTGATGACCATCTCGCCGCTCGGCGAAACCAACCAGTATTTTTACGATGGCAACAACAATCTCGTTGAAACCATTGATCCACTTGGCTACACGAATCAATTTTTCTATGACAGCCAGAACAGATTGTATCGTTCCGTGGACGGACGCGGCAATCCGACCACTTACGGATACAATGCCGAGTATTCGCTGACCGGCCAGACCAACGGCGCGGGCGATTGGGTCAGTTACGTCTATAACTCGGATGGCACGCTTCACACGCGCGCCGACGCCGGCGGAACGACAACCTTTGATGGCTATGATCAATACGGGCAATTAACCCATGTCACCTATCCCAATAGCTTGGGCACCGAAAGTTTTGTCAACGACGAATACGGTGACGTGAAAACTCATACCGACGGACGGGGTTATGTAACCACGCTTCAATACAATAACCGTCTGGAATTAACCAACTCCATTGCGCCCACCAATCTTACCACCAGCGTTTCCTTTGATGCCGCCGACAACGTGCAAACCCGAACCGACGCGCGCCGCAACGTCACCAGCTACACTTGGAGCGCCACGCGCAAATTGCTCACCACCACGCTGCCAACCGTCGCCGCCGGAACGCCGGTGTTGACCAGTGTCTATGACAATCGCGACTGGCTCGCCGAGACCCTCGACCCGTTCCAGAAACCGACCTTTTATACCAACAACGCCGCGCATTGGCTGGTGTCGCTAACCGATCCGTTTCCACGAACCAGCCGGTTTGGCTTCGATGCCGATGGCCGAAAACTTTCCACCATCAACGCCGCCAATGAAACCAACAGCCAAACTTGGGACGCCAGCAGCCAACTAATTGCGTTGACCGATGGCGCGCAGCACACTTCATTGCGCGCCTACGATGGAGCGGGGAACCAAGTCATTCTGACCAATCGCAACGGCAAGGTCTGGCAGTTTCAGTTTGATGCCGCCAATCGGCTGACCAATACCATTCCGCCTTCACCCATGCGGCCCTTCTCGCAAACCTTCAATCATCAAGGTCTGGTCTCCACCATCACCGACCCGGCGCAGCAAACCACCTATCTTTACTACGACGGCAAGGCCAGGCTCACCAACCGCACCGACAACACGGGAACCACTCTCTACGGTTTCGACGCCAACGATAACCGCACCAGTGTCAGCGAAAACGGCGTGACTAATTCATGGACTTATGATGCTTACAACCGGGTTTCAACCTATAAAGACGCTTACGGCAACTTGATCCAGTATAAGTATGACCCTGATGGGAACCTGACTAACTTGGTCTATCCGGGTAATAAAAATGTCTATTACACTTACAATAATGACAACCAGCTAACCCAGGTCAAAGACTGGTCAGGCCGCATCACGACTTTTGGACGTGACTTGGCCGGAAGGCTGACCAGCATCACGCGCCCGAACGGAACACAGCGCATCATCAGCTACGATCCTGCCGGCGACGAAACGAACATTCTGGAGGAAACCGGCGTCGGCTTTCCGATTGCCCTGTTCCGGTTGAATTGGAACAACGCCAGTGAAATGCAATGGGAATTTGCCGCGCCGTTGCCGCACACCAACGCGCCGCCGACCCGGACGATGACGTATCACGACGACAACGAACTGTGGACGGTGGACAATTTGCCCGTCACGGAAGACTACAACGGCAACCTGACTTCCGGCCCGCTGACCAACGACAATTTTGTGACGTATAATTTTGACCCAAGAAATCGCTTGCACGATGCCGGCGGCGTGACCAACATATACGATGGCATGAACAACCGCATCGGTCAGCTTTACGGGACAAACTCGGTGAGCTACGTCATCAATCCTAACGCCAAGCTGCCGCAGGTCTTGGAGCGGATCAAGAATGGCGTGACGACGTATTACATTTACGGCGCTGGACTGCTCTATCAAGTTACCGAGACTGCCACAAGCACCAATGCGCTCTACTACCATTACGATTATCGCGGTTCGACGGTTGCGATGACAGACGACAACGGCAATGTCAGGGACCGTTTCGAGTATTCGCTTTACGCCACACTGACTTATCGCGCAGGAACAGATGAAACACCTTTCTTGTTCAACGGGCGCTACGGCGTCCAAACGGACAACAATGGTCTTTTATTCATGCTCAACCGTTACTACAACCCGTATATTTGTCGCTTTGTCTCCAGTGACCCAAGCGGATTTGCCGGTGGGCTAAATTTTTACGCTGCGTTTAACGGCAATCCCGTCAGCTATCTTGATCCATTTGGCTTAAGTCCAAATTGGGGATTGGTAGGAAGAAGCACTGTAGGCTTTGTTGCGAACGGAGCTCTCGCCGTAGGAGGGGCGTTTCTAGCGGAAACCGGTGTTGGGGCGGTTGGGGCAGTATATGGCGCATACCAAGCGGGCGCAAATTTTGGAAACATAATCAATGGATTCAGAGGCACGGCAGCCGGACCAGCGGCACCGGTGCAAACAATTGCTAACATCGTCGCTCCGGGCAACGAGAACGCCAATAATATTGGTCAAGCCGTTGACTTGGGTGCCAATCTATTCTTTGGCAATGCGTTGGGGTCTGATGAAGAAATAGCCTCGGCTGCCGGTTTAGTGACCGCTGCTCAATATGATAATGCCACCTTAAATTTTGCAAACCAACTTTCCACCGTTTATCTAGGAGGGACATATGTGGATGCGGGATTGACAACCTATGACGCTTGGAGTTGGGCGCTTCCTTCGACTGGTTCTTCTACCGGAAAATGATAATGGACAAGAATACCAAGTCGGAATTCAGCTTTGGCCGCTTCTTAATTCTTTTAACGGCTGTTATAGGAGGACTATACCTTCTTTTCACCTATCTGCGGGTTGTCGCGGGGTGTATTATCATTTTCGGAGTCGGTATATTTTTTTTCTACATTGGATTTAAAGCATTACGAAAAGGGTCTGTATCCATCAACGCGCGCACTAAATTCGTGACTTATACGCGGACCAACAACCCCATTGAGTTTTGGTTTTACATATTGTTTTCTATATTTATGGGAATATTAACTGACTCCTTTGCGCTAATTCTTTTTTTACAACATTTCAATATAATCCCGAATATACTAAAATGAACCACTTTCTTGTGCAATGGTTTGGTGCCAACATCGCGGCGAACGCTGATTATGTTGGGCGCTGTATAGATGGCGCGATTATGGTTGTGCTGGGTCTTGCAATTTTGATTATCGGCCCCGGCCAAATCCGCCGCAAAATTGAATCCGGGAAACTTGACGAAGCAAAAGCGAAATGGAAATCAAAGCTAGTTTGGCCCGTTGGTTGTTTAATGATTGCCTACGGCCTTCTCAAGATTTTTGCCGGTTTTTAGCGATTGAACTCTACACGCCAACCATTAGCACTCGCGGTGCCATAGTTTTTCAGACGTCGGGCTGGCTTCTCGGCTGTAAGCGTCACGCCAAGCACCTCTATCGCGTGAAGTCGTAAGTGTCGTAGCATAATATTATGGCGAATACGACACAGGCAGAAGAACAGGTGTTGAAAACGGATGTGCTGGGGCGGGTGCAGACGCCTGCGGCGCGGCGGGAAGAGTTGGTGGACGAGTTTGAGCGTAGTGGTTTAAGCGGCAAGAAGTTCACGGCGTTGGTGGGCATCAAGTATTCGACCTTTGCCAATTGGGTGCAGCAGCGGCGAAGGAAGCGTGGCGATTATGTTGCCGGGAAAGTTCCGGCGTCACGGAACAAAGTGCGCTGGCTGGAGGCAGTGGTGGAGCGGAGGCAAAATTCCTGCGATCAAAGTCAACCGGTCTTGGTGCTGGCGTTGCCCGGCAGCGTTCGCGTGGAGATTGCCGATTTGAAACAGGTCGCGCTGGCAGCGGCATTGGTGCGTGAGCTGCAAGGTTCTTGCGGAGTGCCACCAATATGTTGAGCTTTTCGGGCAGCTTGAAAGTGTTCGTGGCGGTGGAAGCGTGCGATATGCGAAAGGGTTTTAACGGTCTGCACGCAGTGGTCACGGAACGGTTGAACGAAGAACCGCGCACGGGCGCGTTGTTCGTGTTCAGCAACCGGCGACACACACGGATCAAGATTTTGTGCTGGGACGGCACGGGATTGTGGGTGTTGACCAAGCGATTGGAGCGCGGGACGTTTTCATGGCCGAAAAATGTCGAGCCGGGCGTGACGAAGTTGAAACTGACGCCGCAGGCGCTGGCGATGTTGACGGATGGCGTGGATTTGCGCGGAGCGAAGTTGCGTCCGTGGTATGAGCGAGAAGAGTAAATTTTTTTGGAAGAAAGTTTGAAACGTTTTTGGTGTGGGCGCGTCAAACACCACAACTGATGACGCCGCGCGAAAAAGAACTCGCTGGTCGGTTGGAAGAATGCCAGGAGGCATTGGCGCAGAGCCGTCGGGAGAATGAACTGCTGCGACAGAAGATAGGCTTGCTCATCCGGCGCGTGTTTGGTTCGAGCAGTGAACGATTGGATCGCGCGCAACTGGAACTGCTCCTGCAACTGCCGGAAAGTTTGACCAACGAAGAGCCGGTTGAGTCTTCGGCTTCCAAAACAACGTCTCGAAGTTCACGGAAGGAACGCACGCCACGACTGCCGGAGAACCTGCCTGTTGTTGAGGAAGTGATTGACCCGGAGCCAGTGAAAGCCGCGCCGCAGAACTGGCGTTGCATCGGGGAGGAAGTCAGCGAGCAGCTGGACTTTGAACCGGCGCGTTTTCTGCGCCGCCGGACCGTCCGCAGAAAATATGTTCATCGCGTTGACCTCGACCAGTCACCCGTGATTGCACCCTTGCCGGAACGGTTGCAGGATCGCAGCCTGCCTGCGCCGGGATTATTGGCTCATGTGCTCGTCGCCAAATACTGCGACCATCTGCCGTTGTATCGGCAGGAACAAATTTTCGCACAACGCCACGGTGTCCGTCTGCCCCGGCAGACTTTGGCAAGGTGGGTGGAACTGGCCGCCGACTGGCTCAAACCGATTTATGAACATATCCGCACCGGGGTGATGGCCGGCGGCTATGTGCAGGTGGATGAAACGCCGATAGATTATTTAGAACCGGGCAACGGCAAAACCAGGCAAGGTTATTTTTGGACGTGCAACCGTCCTGATGGCGATGGTTTTTACCAGTGGCAAACCAGCCGCGCCGCCGCGTGTCTGGCCAACATCATTCCGCTGACCTTCAGTGGCACGGTTCAATGTGATGGTTACTCTGCCTATCGCGCATTTGCCAACGGTCGCGGTAACACCATTGAACTGGCGGGTTGCTGGGCTCATGTGAGAAGAAAGTTTCATGAGGCACTCGAACAATCGCCGCGTGTTGCAGGCTGGCTCATGCGTCAAATCCAGCACCTTTACCAGATTGAAGCGGCCTTGCGCGCACACCATTCCGGTCCGCGACTGCGCCAAGCTGCGCGCGCCTCTCAAAGCCGCCCCATTGTCGGACGCATCCAACGTGCTTTGGTCCGGCTCAAGAGCGGCGGACGATGCCTGCCGCAAAGCTTGTTGGGCGGAGCCATTGATTATGCGCTGGGCCAATGGCGCACGTTGACGGTTTATCTGGACGATGGCCGCGTGGAGCTGGACAACAACCTCGTTGAAAATGCCATTCGCCCAACGGCCATAGGAAAAAAGAACTGGCTCTTCATCGGCGATGCCGATGCCGGCCAGCGCAGCGCCGTCATCTACACCGTCATCGAAAACTGCCGGCGACGCGGTCTCGATCCCTTCGCTTATCTTCGCGACGTGCTCACACGCCTGCCCAACATGACCAACCGCCAAATCCCGGAAGTCACACCCAAAGCCTGGAGCAAAATGCAACTGCCAGTGCAACGGCTCGCATCATAAGCGTCGTAGCATATTATCTCTCACACTTACGAAACTGCCGCCGTAGTTACTCTGTCAAGAAGGTGCTCCGCGTGAATATATGAAAGCGTGACTCCCGCCGTCGGAGTATGTTGACGGCATAGACAACCGAGAAAGGAATCACGCTATGAAAGAGTATATCGCATTTGACAGCCACAAGCATTATACTTTGATGGAACGAGAAAACGCGCAGACCGGACGCACGGTCCAGCGACGGATCGAACACCAGCGCGGGGCGTTGTGCGCCGGTTTGCGCAAATGTCCGGTTCATCAAACTGTGGCGGTGGAAGCCACGGGCAACTGGTATTGGATCATCGGTGAGATTGAACAGGCGGGACACCAGCCAGTTCTGGTGCATCCGCGCAAGGCCAAGTTGATGATGGGGCAGATCAACAAGACCGACAAATTGGATGTGCATGGTTTGAACCGTCTTCAACGCAACGGCACATTGCCAACCGTTTGGATAGCCCCTGCCGAACTGCGCGACCAACGAGAACTGACGCGCACCCGATTGACGATGGTGTCGGCACGCACACGGCTCAAAAATCGGTTGAACGCCACCTTGGCCAAATACGGATTCGGTGTCACGGCCAGCGATCCATTTGGCCGACGGGGGCGCGAGCAATGGAACACTCTGCTGCCACTGTTGCCGCCGCAGACCCGCTTCGTCGTCGATCAACTACTCCAACAGGTGGACTTTTTGGGCAGCCAGATCGAACAACTGGAAAAGCGGTTTCAAGCATTGTTGGAAGTGACCCCCATGATGCAACGGCTTCAAACTCTGCCTGGCATCGGTTTAAT
>JAJXXW010000063.1 GCA_021780905.1 bacterium | reverse complement strand
TTGGTGAGGTCGGTGTCGTAAGTAGCGATTTTCATCGCCTCAATTGCGCTACCGCGAATGAAAGCCGCAAAAATAGCCAGTCAAATCAAGCGTTTTTCACGCTTTTCTTTTTTCAGACAGGCACTTAGTAGCGTTTCGTTCTTCATTGTGCTCGATGTATGCAAACGGATACAAACTGTGTCAATGAATTTCTTGAAAAAACTATTCAGGCTTGGTATGCATGCCCGTGTGAGTTTGAATTCGGCCATTCCTGTGCGATTTAATGAGGATATAACCAGCCGCCTCAAGGCGGTTTCGGAAAATACCGGAATACCCGTCTCGCAACTTGTCCGCACTGCGACCGAACACTATTTGCAACAGATCGAATCCAGCGGAGCAGTCACGGTCGCGCTGAAAGAAAAGTCGGTCGAATATAAAATACAACGCACCAAAAAACTTCGCACTCCATGAGTGCTCGCCGAAATCCATCTCGACGGAATCTGTCGAATCGCCATGGCCGACTGCGGCCCGAAGGAAAATTAAAATGAAAACCATCTATTTTCTCCTCCTCGCCGGCACTTTGCTTTGCGGCTGCAAACCCAAACCCGATCCCCGAATCGCGGCACTCGAATCCCGCGTGGCGTTGCTGGAAAATCTCGTGGCCACCAATTATGCATACAGCGTGCGCGTCTCCAAACTGGCGGATTTGAGCGGGAGCATGGCGCAGGATGCGCTGAAGATTTCTGATATTGACGGCGAGCGGATTTCCGTGCTGGAAACCAATGTGTTTCGCCTGGACCATCCCTGAATTAGCCGTCGGACTTAATCTCCACTAGCGACGAGTTTTTCTTTCGTCCCCTTCCCTGTTTTCATTGGCGCGATGTTATGCGCCAGCCATTCAGAAGCAAATAAATCCTGCCCGGCATCCGTTCCGCCGCCCGGTGGCCGTGCCGCCATTGCTTTCTGCGGTGGGGATCTGGTTTCTCTCCGACAGGCTGGCGTCTGTCCACCTCAGTCCTCGCCGCAGTCGCCCCCTTTCCGCCGCAAACTCCCGTCCGCACTCTCCCGGATGGGGAAGGCTGGTTTATTTCATCTTCCGGCCTCGGCGTCTTTTTTCCCTCTGCCAGACACGTCCACGCTACTAACGCGACCCCGGCCGTGTGGCCGCCGGCCGAAAGGCGACCGTGAGGCGGCGGGATTTTTTTAAACCCAACCTCAACCCACCCAAATATGAAAACCAGAAATTCCATTTCCACCGGCATCCTCATTGTCCTCGTGCTCGGCCTGATCGCCGGCTGTGTGGCGCACGCGCAATCCGCCGCGGCCGTCAATCCCTCCGCCACGTTCGTCAATTCCGTGGAAAATTATTTCACCAGCCTCAATACCAACTTCACTTTCAGCGGGGTGAAACTGGAAATGAGTTCCGGCTACAAACAAGTTACCGGCGCCAATGCCGCCAGCGAACTCTATGCCCAATACAACCTCACCGACCAGATGGACGTAATGGGGAATTTACAATTCAGCGGGATCGGTTCGGCGATCAACGCCGTTGAAGTCGGTCCCGGCTATGCGCTCATCAACCACTACGATGTCAAGGTTCAGGCCGATTTGCTGATCGGCTGGGATTCCACCAAGGGCGATACGAGCGGCCAATCCGGCCGGGGCGCACTCGTCATTGAACCGCGCCTGGCGCTCAAAAAGAAATTGACGCTGAACACTTACGCGGAAACAGCGGTGAGCCTGCCGGAATATAGCATCGGCAAGGCGAACACCCAGCCGAGTTTTTATATCGGCGTCGGCTTTACTTATTGAGCAATGAAGGGCGACACCATCCAATATCGCGCCGGCTATAAATACAGCCTGTGGCAGACGTATCGCGTGCAGATCGGGATTCGCGGCCAGACCGTCCAGCACCGGTTGTTCACGCTCGATCCCGATGGCTGGCTGACGATCTTCGAGGATTATCCGTGGGATGGACCGAGCGGGCCGACGATTGACACGCCGAGCTTCATGCGCGGCAGCCTGGTGCATGACGCGCTTTACGAGATGCTCCGGCTCGGGTTGCTCCCGCATGATCCCTGCTTCCACCAGGCTAATTTGGAGCTGGAAAAAATTTGTCTTGAAGACGGCATGTGGCCCTGCCGCGCGCGTTACGTTTTCACCGCCGTGGAAAAATTTGGCAGCGCCGACGCCGCGCTGCATCCGGAAAAAATCATCACCGCCCCATGATTACCAACGCCATTCCGATCCTGGAACATGCCGCACCTCTGGTGCAACCGACGCTGACGGCGTGGAATGCCGTGGCGCTGGGCGCGGGGATGTTTTTGGTGGGCATTTACAATCACATCGTCGCCGCCGGCGGCATTAAAAACATCTGCAAAAATTTATGGGGGGGAAATTCCAAATGACGCTGGCGCAAACCGATTTTCCGGCCGTGCCGGATACCACGTTCAAATGGGTGATAGTCATTCTCGTCGGCATCGTGCTGGTGGGGTGCGTGGTTTATCTGGCCGCCAATAGCCGGCGCGAAAACAAGCTGACCATCAATGACGACCCCGCGCCCCAGTTCGAGCGCGCACCCCGGCGCTACAATCACGAGGCCACCGAGGGACGGTTTATCCGCGTGGAATCCCGGCTGCGCGATCATGACGCCGAGTTCGTCCGGCTGCGGGACGCGCACACGGAAGATTCTGAGGCCTCACAGAAGCGGAACATGCGCGTGATGTTCGCGCTGGGGAAAATAGCCGAGAAACTCAAAGTGGACATTGAACCGACTGAATGATCATGACTGCCCGCGAAATTAAAATCATCCGCTCCCTGCTGAATGCGCTGCACGATCTGGACGGCCTGCAGGCCGGCGAGATCACCTTGCATGGCGCGGTGAACCTCCTGGTGCCGTGCGGCGCGCAGGAATTCTCCGAAGCCTTGAAACTGGCCGCCGAAAAAAAATGGATCAACCAGGTGGCATCCCGGCATACCGGCAAAATGAAATACAACATCGTGGATGCGGGCGAGGCCGCCCGGCTGGAGATGTGAATGAATGAGCGCCCCCAAAAAATTGCGAGCTGGCACGGAGAGCGAGGTCACCAAACTCAAAAAACTTTGGAGAGATACGCTCACCGAGGAGTCCCGCGATTACTGGCGGGAATTGTTTATCTCGCCGGCCTGTTCGCAGGCGGAAATTCGCAAGCAACTTTTTGCCCGGTTGAAAACCAACCTGCGGCACGACTCGCAGTTGACCAAGTTCCGGGACTGGGAACTGGAGCAGCGCGCGCTGGATGTGGAGGCCGAGCGGCAGGCGGAGGACGAGCGCCGGGCGCTGGCGGAGAATCCGAACTGGACCCTGGACGAGGCGCGGGAATCCGTGCTGAAGAAAGCCTACCAGCGCGCCGGGGCGCGCGGAGATTTCAAATTGGGGCTGGACACGGTGAAACAGGATTTGAATGCCAAAAAAGTGACGCTGGATCGCGAGAAGCTGGACTTGATCAAAACGAAAGCGGCGCAGTTGGATCAGATCAAGGCGCTGCGCGATCCGAAGGCGGCGCTCAACGATGCCGACCGCAAGGCGATTGTGGACAAGGTGGACGAAATCATGGGGCTAAAATAATGGCTGCCATCCTTCCATCACTGAGCGTGGATGCCGATAAGAAATTATCGAAGCGTTTTCTACCCCACCAGATGCGCTGGATTCAGGACGAATCGCGGATGCGGTTCGCCGAAAAGTCCGTCCGCATTGGTTGGACGTATGCGGATGGATTTAAGAATGTGCGCAAGCGGTTGCAAAATCCGAATCGCGACTATCTGTTTGCCACCAAGGATCAGGCGAGCGCGGTGGAGTATATGCGGATCGTCGAAAAATTCGCGGACATCTACAACTTCACGCGCAGCATCGTTTCGCGGGGTGAGGATGCCCAGACGATTTCCGGCACGCTGGCCAGTGGCGAGAAGTTCACTCAGGAAGTGAAGTTCAATTATATCAAGTTCGACAACGGCTCGCGCATCCTGGCCTTCAGCTCGAATCCCTACGCGATGGCCGTGTTCGGCGGCGACGTAGGACTGGATGAATTTTCCAAACATCAGCAGGCGGAAAAATTGTGGGAGACGGCGCAAGGCCGCATCACCTGGGGATTTGATCTCGGCATCTGGTCGGCACACGACGGCACCGACACTTTATTCTACCAGTTCGCACAAGAAGCGCGGGCCGGCAAAGGTGGTTGGAGTTATTATCGTGTGACGATGGAAGACGCCGTCGAACTGGGCCTCGTGGAAAAAATCAACGAGACGCAGGGAAAGCAGTTCACGCGCGCAGGTTTTGTCCAGGACTGCAAGAACCGCGCGCGGCTGCCGGAAATTTACGAGCAGGCATACAACTGCAATCCGTCCGGCTCGACTTCCGCGATTGTGCCGTGGGCTTCGATTGCGAATTGTCAGCGCGATTATCAGATCACGCGCCATCATTTCGAGGCGCATCAGATCACCGAACTGTTCGGCGACTTCAATCCCAACAACCAGGCGGCGAGGCAGGAACGCATCCATCAGTTCGTGATGACGACTTTTTCCAAGGTATTCAATAAACCGCAACGCTACCGGCTCGGCTTCGACGTGGCGGCTTCCGGCGAAGGCGACCTCTGCTGCTTCTATATTGATACCAAGGAAGGCGCGCCGCTCAAGCTCGCGGCGCTGTTCACCTGCCGCACGACGGACTGGGATTTCATTGAGACGGTTGGCCACACGTTCCACAAACGGTTGTCGTCGCTCAAATCGGCGGGCGATGAGACGGGCCTTGGCCGGCAAATCTGCTGGACGTTCGCCAAGCATTACCCTGGAATTTTTACGCCGGTGAATTTTTCCAGCGAGAAGCACGATATGGGTTTTGCACTGATGAACCAACTGTCGGTCGCCGAGAAACAATTCCCCAAGGATCAGCCGGACATCGCCGCCGACTTTTTTGCCATGCGGAAAATCTTTTCCGGCAAGCGCTGGGTGTTCACCGAAGGGCGGAACATGCTCAATCCGGCGAGCCATTGCGACATTGCTTGGGCCGCCGGTCTGGCAACCAAAGCCGACTCCGGGCAGGCACCAAATTTCAACCTCGAAATCATCTGATGCGCATCTTTTTCCACAATCCTGCCGCTTCGCTGCCAGACGCCCGCAGGGGCGTGGTGAGCGCCCGGCACCCCGTCTTCGGAGCGGCAGCGTCCCAAAACGCTTCCAGACCCTCTGCGGATTGCTGCAGCGGGCAAATTCTTGCGGGTTTCACTCGTGATTGTTTAGCGGAAAGGGAGGGAGTGCGACATGAGTGAGATTTTACAGTTTTCGCCCTTTACGGGGAATGTCTTCCGGCGTGCGACTTTGCCGCCGATCCGAACGCCGGTGGCCGAGGCCGGTGGCGTGGTTCAGAAAGGTTCCGCGTGGCCGTTCAACCGTGTGCCACTCATTGACGGTGCCGGGGTGGCCGACAAGATGCACAAGCCCTACGAGGAAAGCGTGTGGGTCATGCGCGGCATCAAGCAGGTCACTGGCCCGATCCAGGCGGTGACGCTCCGGTTCTACGCCGACGACGTGGAAGTGACGGACGCGCCCTGGCTGAGTTTTTGGAAACGGCCCGTGGCTGGCATGACGCGAGGGGACTTTATTGAGGCACTGGTCGGCTGGCTGAAACTTTCCGGCGAGAACTTCATCATTTTGCCGGACGAGTTCACCGTGCCATTTCCCGACCGCATGAAAGCGTGGCCGCAGTTGCAACTCGCCCGGCCGGACCGGATGCAGGCCGTGAAAAATTCAGCGGGCGAGTTGGATCACTGGCAGTTCACGCCGCCCAGCGCCAAGCCCGTGCGCCTGGAGCCGGAACAGGTGATCCAACCCAAATACTGGAACCCTTATGACCCGATCCGCGGCATGAGCGAATATGAGGCTGCGCGCGTGGCGAGCGAGGCGGATTATCTTTCTGGAAAATTTGCGCTGAATCTCGCGCGGGCGAACGGTGACACCGGCGTGATTGTCGGAGTCGAAGGCAGCACGATGCCGAATGACAACCAGATGGAGCAGATTCGGAATTCGCTCCGGCTGAAGGCGGAAAAATCCCGGCGAGGCGAATTCAGTTCCGTGTTCGTGCCGGCGAATCTCAAGATCGAACCCCCGCAAATCCGCACTCCAGACGCCGCGTTTGTGGCGACGCGCTTGGAGAACCGCCATGAAATTTACATCGCCTTCGGTTTGCCGCCGGGCATGGCGGATGTGACGCAGAGTTATTCCATCGGCAGCGCCAGCGACCGTTACCGGGCGATTGAAGATGCGTCCATGCCGACCGCAAAAAAAATCGCCGAGCCGATCAGCCAGATCAGTTCGCTGATGGCTGGTCGCGAGATTGATGCGCGGTTCGACTGGGCCGAGCATCCCGTGCTGCAACAGGTGCGCGCCGAAAAAATTGACTCAGGCGTCAAGCTGGTGAATCTCGGCATGCCGTGGAAAACGGCGAGCGATTACCTGCACCTAAACCTGCCGGAATTCCCCGGTGACGATCAGGGTCATCTGCCCGCGACCCTTCTGCCAGTTGAGGAAAATGGCCTGCCGCCCGAAGCGCCGGAGACCAGCGCCACGTTCGCCGAAGACCCGGTCAAGAATGCGCTGCGCGCCATCAAGTCCCTGCGCCGCACCGTTCCGAAATCGGAAATCGGAAAACCGAAAACAGAAAATCCGGGCAATGTTGAATGTGCCTGTGGCTGCTCACTGGACGATTCCCAAATGGTGGCTGGCTGCAAAGCCCGCAGTGAAAAAGAAATCACGCTGTGGAAATCGCTCGTCGCGCCGCGCCGCGAAACCCTCCGCGCCTATCAATCGAAATTCAACAAATGCCTGATGGCGGCCCGTGCCGAAGTCATCGGCAAACTGGAGCGCGCTGGGGCGCGTGAAAAATCACCCGTGCAGAAACACGTCGCCGCGGATTTCATGTTCAATCTGCCGGACTTTGAAAAAATGTTTCAAGCCTCGATGCGCGCCGTCTCGGTGACGGCGCTGCAAAAAGGTGGCGACCAGGTCTATGCCGAGCTGGACAAGACCGATCCCTGGAAAATGCCGCCGGCCGAGGCCGTCAGGTTTTTGAAAAATCGCGAGAACAAACTTTCCGGCGTGCCGCCGGAAGTGTTCGACCGCATTCGCAACGTCATCGTCAACGGACTGCAAAATGGTGATCCGCTGGCGGACATCGCCGGTGCCGTGCGCGGGGAGTTCAACGAACTCGGCGCGGGCCGCGCCCGCACCATCGCCAGCACGGAGACGGCCGCCGCGTATGGCGTCAGCCGCGACCTGGCCATGAAATCCGCCGGCGTGCAATACAAGCGATGGCTCACCAGCGGCAACGTCAACACCCGCGCCGCGCACGCGGACATGAACGGAACCATCGTGGGTATTGCGGAAAATTTTGTCGTCACCCAGACCGACGCCTCGGCCAGCACGTTTGGCGAGGTGGATGAGGTGAAGCATCCCGGCGACATCAACGGCGAACCGTGGAACGTGATCAACTGCCATTGCGTGGAAATCGCCAGCGCCACCGGCCCGGATGACAAGGAAGAATAATTTTATGAAAAATCTCCGCCCCCAAATCCAACTCTCGAACGGCCAGCCCGGTTTCCGTGCCACGCTCGCCGCGCAAATCCGCGTGCTCGACACCAACCAGGGTATTGTCGAATACGTCGCCAGCGACGAAACGATTGACAGTTACAAGGAAATCGTGCGCGCCGCCGGCTGGGATTTTTCCATGATGCAGAAGAACGCGCCGTTCGTTGACACGCACAGTTACGACTCCATCAAATCGTTGTTGGGCGAAGTCCTCGACTGGAAGATTGACCCGCGCCGCAACGCCCTCGTGGAAACCGTGAAATGGGCCAAGGACGTGCCGAGCAATGACCTGGCCAAATTCGGCTGGGACATGATCCAGGCCGGCTTCGGTCCCAAGGCCGTGAGTGTCGGTTTTATGCCGGACAATTTTGTGACCAAGTGGGACAACGATCCCGCGCCGTGGCGCGAACAGTTGAACGAACTGGGCATCCACGAGGAGGATGGTGTGCGCGTGATCTACACCCAGCAGCGCCAGATTGAACTGAGCGCGTGCATCCTTGGCGCGAATCCCAACGCCCTCCAGCTCGCGGCCAAAGCTTACAAGGCCGGCGCGATCACGGATGCGCAGATTGAATTTCTCTCGACCGAAATATCCCGGCGTGAAACCGCCGTGTCACCCGCCATTCCTTCCGATGGTGACACGGCCTTGCGGAAGGCGCGTCAGATTGCGGTTGCGCAGAAAGTGCGGCACATCGCCGCGCAGTTCTAAAAACAAAAAAATAATTATGAAAAATCTGTTGTTTAAAGCCGATGCCGCCGAAGGCGGCGAAAGCGCCGTCATCGAAGCCCTGGACAAAATCGAAAAGGGCATCGAAAAGCAGGGCGGCGAAATCGAAGCCCTGAAAAAGAATTCCGCCGAAACCATTCTGGCCGACCTGTCGCGCTGGCCGAAGGAATTGAAGGGGGCGTTCGAGGACCTCACCAAAACCAAGGACACGCTCAATGGACTTGACTCCGGTTTGAAGGAGTTCAACCGCAAGCTCAAGACGGTGGAGTCGCTCGTGCGCGCGGAATCGCGCTCCGCATTTGGCAATCCCATCCAGCGCATCTGCGCTGATGAGGAGCTGCGCACGCGCTTCAACTGCGCCATCCGCCTGGCCGTGGATCAGCAGGGTGACATGCAGCGCCTGTTGAAACCGCAACTGAAGGCGATTGGCGAAGATACCTCGCCCGGCAGCACCATGATCAACACGGCGCTCTTCCGCGAGATTTATTCCACGCTGGCGCAATACGGCGCGTGGAACTCGCTCGGCGTGCGGCGCATGGGCACCAAGCTCACGCGCATGCCGGTCAAGACCGCTCGTCCGGTGGCGCAATGGATTCTGACGGAAGGCGGCACCATCAACGACGACACCAACAAGGCCGGCACCGAAAGCACGTTGCAGGTGGAAGTTCTCGGCGTGCTCCTCAACATCTCGCTGCAATTGTTGCAGGACTCCGAGTTTGACGTGACCGCCGATGTCATGGACGACTTCGCCGAAGCCTTCGCCTACGCGCTCGATTACACGGCCTTCCAAGGCTCGGGCACGTCCGACGCCACCAATGGCGGCTACACCGGGCTGTTCAACTTTGGCACCGCCGCCGTGGCCCTGGCCACGCACACGCAAGTCTCCAAGCTGACGGTGGACGATTTCGTCGCGACGCGCAACACGGTGGATGTCGGCGTCTTGAGCCGGCCCAACAAGTGGTGGATGCACCCCTACATCCTCGGAAAAATTTGTCTGATCAAGGACAGCTACGGCCGCCCGATTTTCCAGACGGCGCTGGAAGCTCCGTCCGTCACGCTCGGCAGCATCCTCGGAGCGCCGATTGTCACCGGCGCGGCGTTGCCCAGCACCGACACCATCAGCTCCAAGGTCGCCGTATATGGCGATCCCAACGGCTACGTGGTCGGCATCCGCGAGGATTTCAACTTCGAGGCCAGCGATCATTTCCGCTGGAACGCGCTGCAACGTTCGTTCCGTGGCTATGGTCGCGCCGGCTGCCTGGGCCGCAAGGCCACGGCCTTTGGCGTGCTGACGACCGCCGCGAGCTGAAAACCCACGGCGGGGCGGAAGTCCGCCCCGCCTTTAACCCAAAATTAACCCGCAATTAAAAACATGAAAAAAATACTTTTAATGGCCGATACCGCCGGCGGCAACGGCCCCAAAAAATCCACGGTGAAGACCATGAAGGTCCGCAATGTGAGCGGCCAGCCCGTCTATGTGGACGGCATCTATCTGCCGCCGCATGAAGTCATCAAGGGAAAAATCAGCCATGCGGCTCCCGTCGTCGAGCTGCCGGAAGAGCACCGCGCGCGGCTGGGACTCCTCGTCGAAAACGCGGAATAACCAACCATGATAACTCAACCCCCAAAGGACCGCGCCTTGAAGGCGCATCAAAGCGTCTCCAAGAGGCGGACTTTGGGGGTTGTTTGCAAGCTGGTGAGTCGCGCAGAAATCATGCGCGCTTACGGAATTCCTGAAACAAAAATCAAAAAATGAATACCGGTCTCGGCAACCTGGACACGCTCAAGCAACACCTGCTCTCGCCCGCGCTGCGCGCGCAGACGACTTACGACGTTCAGCTCACCGCGCTCGGCCTGGGCATCGCCGCCTCGTTTGAAAAATTTTGCAACCGCAAGTTCGCGCGCGTCGTGGCCGATCAGTTCATCTGCACCGCCGACCGCGACCATTGCTACGTGCCGCGCTACCCACTGGAAGTGTTCACCTCCATCGAAATGAACGCCGACATCAATGTCGGCTGGGAAATGCAGACCGGCCTCGTGCTAACCACCAATCCCGTCAGCGGCCTCGTCTATTGGGGCGCGGGCATTTCCTTCGCCTGGGCGCAAATGCGCGTCACCTACACCGGCGGCTATTTTTTTGAAACGCTCGAACCGGGCGATCCGAATTATCCCAGCGCGGTTCCCGCCGGCGCGACGGTGTTGCCGGATGATTTGGAGCTCGCATGGCTTCTGCAGTGCAAGCACGTCTGGCAGACCATTGATCCGCGTGGCACCAAGCTGGTGGCGGAGGAAAAACTCGGTCGCGCCGTGCCCCAGCAGGTTTTCGGCGACATGGATTTGATTCCCGAAGTCATCAACATTCTTTTGAGTTACCGGCGCATGGTGATGCTATGAGCCAGGCATTCGACATCGAAATTTCCGGCGACCTGGTGGCCGCGATCCCGCGCATCAAGGATCAGGCCGGCTATGCCCGCGCGTTGGCGCGCGAGATGGATTTTCAAAACGAGCTCACCGTGGCGCAGATTCAGTGCGCGCATCTGTCCGGTCCGACGACGGATTCCAGCTTGAGCGTGCGCACCGATCGGCTGCGCAGTTCGGTGAACGCGAGCAAGGCCGTCATCCTGGGCACCGGCGTCGCTTCCACAATCGGCAGCAATGTTAAATATGCCACCATCCATGAATTCGGCGGCGTGATCCAGCGCACGGTCAAGGCCGGCTCGGTGAAACTGCTGACCAATAAACGGGGAGAACTATTGACGCGGGGCAATCTCGCCACGTTTGCGCGCACGAAAAAACGCGTGCGCAAAATGGATTCACATTTCCGCGAGGTGAAGTTTGCCGGCGGAAAAAGTTACACCATCACCATCCCGGCCCGCGCGCCCTTCGGCCACGGCATCGCCGACCGCCTGCCGGATTACACCGCCGCCTTTGAGCGCGTCACCGAAAACTTTTTGAAAGGTAAAAGCGAATGACCGATTTCAAACAATTGCAGCGCGACGCCGCCTTCGCGTTCGCGAGCGACAGCCGGTTGCAAACCGTGAACATCGTCACGCGCGAACAATTGCTGGCCGACCTGTCGCGGCTGCCGGATGAGACGATTGCCGCCGAAGAACTCGTTTACATCACCCCGCGCAACGGCAAAAAGGGTGTGGGCGTGATCGTGGAAAAACCCCGCTTTGAAGTGCCCGAACCGCAGGCGCCCGGTCCGCAGGGTGAAATCGTGATCGAATCCCTCGTGCTCGAAGACCAGTTGGAAAATCTGGACCCGGCCGAAGGCACCGGCATCGCCGCCGACATGGTCGGCCAGATTCTTTTGGAAATCGCGCATGGCTGGAACCTGAATTTCCAATCCGATTTTGTGGCCGACCGCAATGCGATGGCTGAGGCCAAGGAATGGCAGCCCTTGCGCGCTTACAAAATCCAGCACCGCATGACCCTTTCCCGAGCGCAGACCACGCGCATCACCACACCGACGTGGCTGCCCAATGCACCAAGTTCTGGAATGATCACATTCACCAATGACGCCGCCACACCTGATGCCGCGATTTATTATACGCTGAACGGCGACTCGCCCGCGCCGGATAATACCGCCAATGGTGCGGTGCTTTATACGGCCCCATTTTCCGCCCCCACCGGCGCAACGATTTTACGCTGGGCCGCTTTCAAAAGTGGTTTCCTTAATTCGGCGTTCGCCCAAGTAACCATCAAAAACTAAAAAACATGAGCATATCCATTGATCGCGCTAACCTGCCCGGGAGTGGCGCACCCAAAATCACCTATAAAAGCGTCACCCTTTGGACGCGCGCGGATCTGATGATCCCCCTCAAACAAAACCTCAAGCAACAGGTCAGCTCCATGTATGGTCCCGTCACTTATACGCGCGAGGGACGCGCCATTGAATTCGAGATCCCGATTTATGGATTTTGGAACGCGCTGGCCGTGCTTTTCCCTTCCTACCTGCTCGCCGGCATTCACGGTGCCCGCATTTTTGGAAGTTCGGACACACCGATGACCATTGTCGCGCGCAACGGCGACCAGATCGTGTTGAACAACGTCCAGCTCGTCGCCGTTTCCAACCTCAAGCTCAAGGCCAACGAACAGATTTTTTCCGGCAACGCGAAATTTGTGGCGCTGATCGGCAACAATCTTTCGCCGGCCACGGCGAACAGCTATTACACGATCACGACCAACGCGGTTTATGCCGAGGGCGATTTTCCGCAGGCGAATTTTAAATCTCTCGCCTGGACGGGTGCCTGGGGATCGCGGACCGGCTTCACCAGCATCCTCACGCAGGACGGCTGGGACGTGGATTGGCAGATCAAGTTCATGTCGCCGGACGATCTGGTGGACGGCATCGGGCCGGTGGACAAGTTTTTTGATTCGTGCCAGCCGAAAGTTAGCGCCATCGTCGTTGGGCCCACGCTGGCCGAGCTGGATGCCGGCGTGGATTTTCAGGGCACCAATGCGGCGGTCGGCGCGGACATCGCTGGCGATTCGGATTCGCTCATTTTAACGGATGGCACCAGCACGATCACCATCGCCAAGGCCAGCATGGTTGAAACCGGCATCGTCTTTGCGCCCGGCAAAAAACGCATCGCCAAAACGACCTGGCAAGGCACGCTCGGCTTCACTACGGGCGCGCCGAATGCAATGGCCAGCGTCGCATAAAAAAATGAACCTCATTTGGACCCCCACCGGCGGCAGCCCGGTCACGCTCGGCGATGACTCTGTCAAGCAGACCATCACCGTCGAGCAGCTCGACGCCCCGGCACTGGTCCAGAAGCTTTTGTTTTTTCGCGGCGTCAATGCGCAGTTGGTGACGCGCGGGGGGGATGAAGGTGTCTTTATCGCCGTCGTGCAGCCCAGTCTGGCGGACTCGGATGCAGCTTCGGCCTATCTTAAATCGGAATATGCGCGCAGTGGCCAGGCGGGAAGTCTGGCCTGGGGCCGCGTCGGCACCACGTTCACTTTCACGGGTGCGGTGCTGCGGCGGGTAACCGTCGCGGCGTTGAACGGTGCGCGGTTGCGCGTGCGCTATACTTTCGGTTTTTCCTCCATGATTTGATATGCAAAAAAAACTTTTTTGGCTTCTCCTCCGCGCCGCCGCCGCATTTTTGTGGCTGGCTTTTGTGGGCGGCATATTGACCTTTGCCGTGGCGCTGCTGCTGCGCTGCCTTCACGCCGCCTGGAATCTCGGGTGGCAAATTCACTAATGGAACTCGAATACAAAATTAAAACCACGGCCGAGCTGGCCGGCGCGGAGGCGGCGGCCGACGCGATCGAACGGCAAATCGGGAAGACCAAGGCGCTCCAGCAGGATTCTTCCGGCCTGCAGGCGCAGCTCACGACGATGCGCGCGAGCATCGCCGAGGCGACGGCTGCGCACGTCGCCAGCGGCGCGGAGATCGGCAAGGAATCCTGGCTTACAAAAAAACTCACGCTGGGAAAATTTGAATTGCGCGAGTCCATCCGGGGGGTCACGCGGCAATATCCCATTTTGGGTGAAATCGCGCAGGCGGTTTTCAATCCGATGGTGCTGTCAATTTTCGGGGTCATCGAAGCTTTTAATATTTGGAATACGCGGGTGAATACCTTGACCGCCGCCCTGGGGGGAGTGGAACTGCCCGACTTGGGGGAGCATATTATCGCCGCAAAAAACACCGCGCAGGCTTACGACGGGATCGCCAAAGCCGTCACCGGCGCGGACGAGGCGTTCGACAGCGCGGCCGCCGCCTTTGAGCGGCAATCCAAGGCCACGCAGGCGCAACTCACCGCCACCAAGGCGCTGATTGACGCGGAGAAACAGCGCTCCCTGGCCGAACTCGACATCGAAAAGTCCGGCGGAAAAATGTCCGAGGCGGATTATGCCGCGCGCAAAAGCCGGATCGAAACCGGCGCGAGCGATGCCACGGTGCAGGCGGAGATCAATGCGCGCAACGCCGATTTGCAGGCGCGCAAAGATGAGGCGGCCCGACAATTTGCCGAGGCGGATAAAAAGGCGCGGGCCGCGGCGGCAATCAAGCTGCCGAAGTCGGACGACGTGGCCCAGGCTCAGGCCCAGGAATTTCGCGACATCGCCGCCGCCCGCAAAGCCGAGGCGGATGCCGCTCAAAAAAGAAAAAGGGAAATTGAGGACTATGCCGGAGATCGCGAGGGCGGATTACGCGAGCGGCTGGGTGCCTTTCCCAAGGCCATTGAGCTGGCCACAAAATATGGGGCCAACACGGAAATTGGCGACGCCGCCAAAATGGAGGAAGACGCAGAGCGCATAGCGCGCGAACAGCAGCGCGCCGCCGAAAAATCCGCCGCCCGGATCGAGCAGAAAATCAAAGACCGCGCCAAACTGCGCTCGGAGGCAGAGAAATCCACAGCGGATGGGGAAAAGGATCGGCGCGGTTTGGCAGGTGAGGATGATCCGAACCAGGTGGGCAGCAACGCCTGGCAAAATGCGCAGGCGCGAAAAACCCAGGGCATCAAAGACACCACGGCGGGACTACAGGATGTGGCCGGACAATTAGGGAGAGGCAATAAAGACCTGGCCCTGGTTGAAGATATTCACGGAAAATCATCGCAGACCTCGGCGGATGTGGCCAGGGTCTCGGCCTCGTTAAAGGATGCGCACGACGCGGTCGCGTATGCTGCCGCGACGATCAGTCAGTTGTCGGCCATGGGGGCCGAGGTCGCAAATTTGAAAATCAAAGTCGCGCAGCTCAGGGCTGCGGTTGATCACCACTGACCATGTCCACGATCGCCTTCACCATTTTTAATTCCGGAGTGGAAAAATCGCTCGCGGACTGGGGGCTGGACGATCTGCAGTTTTCAGACAACGACCTCGCGCCCGGCACCGTGGAATTCACCGCCGCCGGGCGCGCGGTGGACGCGGCGGATTTATTCGCCTACGGCTCGCGCGTTTTGATTTTCCAAAACCGCACGCTCACCGCCGGTGTGTTCAGCGGCGGCACCTGCTGGTTTGACGGGCGCGTCGAGCCCTGGGAACGCGACGGCTCGGCCGGCGCGGAAGATTGTCTCGGCCGGCTCGTCAACGCCTGGTGGTATTTCGAGCGGCTTCAGTATAAAATGCAGTTCATCCGCACCACCGGCATCGGCACGACCACGACCTATACCACCAATCGCGTGGTCCTGGGCGTCGGCATCAACGGCACCGGCACGAGCTGGGTGATCTACAATACCGGCGATCAAATTTCCGCCGCGATCAATTGGGCCATCAGCCAGGGTGCGCCCGTCACGCTCGGCAAGGTCGCGCCGTGGGCCCCCGTCGTCAGCGATTTTCAAAAATGCATCAAGGTGTCTCAAGTCATCCAAAAGATGTGGCAGATCGAGTCCGACTTCATTGTCGTATGGGACTATTCCACGGTCGGCACCAATCCCGCATTGCCGGGCACGCCGACGATTCATTTTCTAAAATGCTCCCAGACGAATCTGAATCCAGCCCTGAGCAGCGGGGTCAAGGCCACGCTCGTGCTGACTCCGGTAACGATCAATCTCGACGCCGGGAACTGGATTTCCAAATTCAAAATCCGGCCGCGCCCGGACTGGATCAAGAGCTACGTCTTCATCAACTACGATCAGATTTCCACTTTCGGCAGCAACGATTTTCTGTCCATCGGCTCCGACCAATGGCCGGCCACGCTGCCGACCGATACCGAATCTAAGTTCAATGGTGTGGATTTATATTTTGATCTGGCTGGCACCAAGCAATCCATTCAAAACCAGGCCGGCAATCTGACGACCGCGCCGTTTGACATCACGAGCCTCACCCAGTGGCGCAAATGGAAGGCGGAACTGCTCGCGCCCACGGTCGCCTCGGCGGTGATCCTCGGGCCGCTGACCACGCCAGCCGCCGGCACCACGCATCCCGCGCCCACGCTGGTGTCTACCGAAGTGGATGGCAGCGGGGTGCCCGTGCCCTACAACTCCGCCAACGCCTATGAATTACTTGACGGAAATTATTCCGATTGGATGGCCGACAGCACCTTGATGACCGGCGCCGGTTGTCCGGTGATCTCGGCCCAAAAAGTCAAGGCCACCGCCTGGGTTTACATCGCTTTTAACAATGGCGGAAAATTGTTTAAACAGATTACCAAGGAATTCACGGCCGTGAGCTACAACACGAATTTCGCCGCCACCGTAATCAACGTGCAGACCGTGACGACGCTCGCCTACGCCGAGGTGCCCCCGGTCGGTCTGGCCAAGATCATGTATTACGCCTGGCGCTCCCTCGCGGTCGAAGGCTCTTTCAGCACGCTGGAATCCGAAATCGGCGCGACCCGGACGCAGATCACGCGCGCGAATTGTTTGAATTTCACGAGTGCCGCGCTCGCCGCCCATGCCGGTGATGGCACAATTCTGGACTGGTCGGCCGTGAATGCGCCCGTGCGGCACGTCACTGGCAGCGCGGTTAAAGGCACTTGCACGGTTGAATTCGGTGCACCACTTCATTTGACGGCGAATGCCTTGGTGGATTTGGTGCGCGCTTCGCGCGTGCGGGTCACGAGTGTAAATTTGGCCTATCTGTTCGGCGGACAGTTGAACAGCAGCGGCGGCACGGTCAAACAGATGCGCAAGACGCACGCCCACGCGGCCGAACACGGTGCGGACGAGCCGCAGGTCCACGTTGTGTCCGCACCCGATGCGGTTGATGCCACCCGCACGCAGGTCATTACGGCCGATGGCACGACCGGCCTGATCTCGGTGGTGCAGCAGCCCTCCGCCGGCGGCGCGCCTTACACCACGGGGCTGATCGCCCCGGAATTCAGCGGCTCGGGTGCGCCGGGCGCCACCACGCTGGCGGTCAATGCCCGCTACTCGGTCGGAATGAAATACCAGGATGTGGCGTCCGGAACCGGCTGGCGCTGCACCGCGGCGGGCAGCAATACGACCAGCGTCTGGCTGCCGTTCTTCGCATCCCAGCCGGCCGTCTGGATATGAATTATCTCAACCCGGAAGATGCAATCTCCATCTCCGCCTGGAATGATCTCTTCGCGGCGGCCGACGAAAAATTGACGACGATGCTTGGCGGACTTTCCGCCGTGTTCGCCAGTTGCAGCACGTTCGTCTCCTATGATTATGCCGACAAGCAATGGGATCGGGGTTTCTTTTTTGGTTTTGACCCCGTGAATCCTCCCTTCACGCTGCATCCGCTGGCGCTGCAATTCGTAAAAAATTATTTACTGCCAATCCAAACTTACGAGCAGCAGATGTTTTTACGACAATATGACCATGCGGCCATCACGAGCCAATTGGCCGGGCTGACCCAGTTGTCAACCTCCACCAAATGGAACGTCGTCAAGCTGGCGCTGCCGACATGGGCGAGCTGGAGTGCGGGCATTTATCCTTCCGGAGTCGATTCCAGCTGGCTCACACAAACAATCAATACTGTGGTTTACCCGGTTCACAATTGTCTCGATGTCAGTTTGCAGGTTCATACCGCCATGGTGAGCGGCACGCCGTTCAATGTGACTTTTGACACCGTGCTGGATGCGGAACACGCGCAACCGTTGAAGGGAATTGACGTATTTTTGTTGGGCGACGTGACGTGGGACACGACGAACTGGAACAAATATTCCATCGTGCGGGCGCACAACTGCGGCCAGACGACCGCGACGATTTTCGGCACGGCCATCTTGTCCGGCAGATGCCGCTGTTTCCGGAAAATCGGGGGAACCTGGACCGCACAGGGAAATTATTTCCACTGGATGCTGGCGGGTGATGGGCGGTTTCTCCAGATGCGGGAAACAGGAAATCCGGCGAACCGGCAACAGACGGCGGGAGCACCGAGCATCTTCATGCCCGGCATCGTGACCGATGTGCTTCTCCATGTGCTGAATGGGTATGGTAGCTGGCCGCAACCGGCGGCGGGAAATTTTGGGATGCAGCCGGACCTCACTCGGTTTTACGATCTGAAACCGGTTTATAATAATCCGGCCTACCTGCCCGTGGCGGCGAATGAAAATACTCCGCCGGTCAACGGTTATTTTCCGGCGCCCTCGGCGGCCACCCTCATCGGTGACCTCATCATCCCGCGTGGAAAATTTCTCGTCTCCCACCGCACGGTGCCGCAGGTCGTTCATGCGACCCTGTCCGAAACGGTCATGATGACCGTTTTGGTTCCCGCGCCGACCTATAATTTAACGGATGGTGCGAACATAGTGGCCAACCCATCGAATGCGGCGGTATATAATCTGACGACCGGCCAGAGCATTCCCATGCAGTCGAATCCCTCCGATATTACGACGACGAACTGGCAAGTTAATTATTCGACGATGCAGATCAGCATCATTCCGCGTGGAAGTTTTTGGAACGGGACGGCCTGGGCAGCGATCTCGCCGGCACCTTACGCACCGTTTATCAGCCAGGGTGACCTGCTGCAGATCACGTTCGATTATATTCCCCCGGATGATCATGTGTGGGTCAATTTCGACAGCTTCGGCACGCTGGCCGCCAATCTCGCCGCCGCCGGTCTCGCCTCGCGTGCGTTGAGCGAATCAAATCCGCTCGTCGCCGGGGCCACTTTGAACAATCTCGAAATCTATTCGACGGCGGCATGGCATATCATTGATTTATCGTCCCCGCTCGTGACGTTTCTCACGACTGCCAGCGGGGCACTCCCGGCCATTACCGTCGGCTCCACGCAGAGCAGCAGTCCGCCGAGCCTGAAGCTGCCGTGGCTCATTTTTACCGCCTCCACCGTCATAAACGCTCCTACCTCGACGACGCTGAATTATTACAATTGGTCGTCCGATGCCAATGGGAATCCGATTCGGGGAACGCTCGTGAATGTGTCGCTCAACCAGGGAGGCAGCACCGCCTCAATAAACTCTGCGGTCTTACTGCCCACCGACTCGATCTCTTCCTTGCAGTCGTGGATCACCGGCACTTCCGAAGCGGGTGGCATTCTGAAAATTCAGAACTTTAATTTCTTTTCGACAACTTTTGGCCACATTATGACCTGGGAGGAAATCTGGCCGCTCGACGCCCGGTTTACTGCACTGGTGGGCCTGCGCACGGTGAGTGTCGTTTATGAGCCAGGCATCGGCCTGCACGTCACGCGGGCGCTTTACCTGAATGGAACCAAATACGGAGCGAATTACAGCAACGGCCAGGGATTTGATCATGGAATTTTTCCGCCGATTGGTGACGCGAGTCTTTACCTTTTCTGGCACTACGCCCGCGTGGACCGGCAGTTCCAAAACTCACGATGGTATCAGCACTTGTCGGCCGACACGCCGTGGATGCCAAACCCCGGCTATACGAATTCAAAATTCCCGCCATTTGCGTTTCAGGGATACAGCGACGAGCTTTCCCAGAATGAGTTCAACAGCGTGATCAGTTTCTATGAGACGACACCGATTGGAGAAGATACAATTGGAAATTCAGTTGTTCGTTCAAAGTCCGGCATCAGCCGGATGGGATCCTTCTCGCGTTCGCCAGACATTTGGAGTCCCTTCAGCTCTTGGCTGCAAAAAAACGCAGTCCTGAATTATCCCAATGGTTCAACGACGGGCAGCATCGCCACGGGTAGTGGATGGTATTATCTAAATACCGGCAACCTCATGGCTAATGCTACGATCAGTAATCCGATCCCCAGCGCGCTTCCCCTGCAAATGGAGCACTTCAATGCCATTGCCTCGCTCGTGAACGGCATTCCGCCATTCAAGTGGATCGCCACTGCGCCGGATTTAATCGTTTCAACTGCCTATACGCTCAATTTCGCGGTCGCTAATGTCATTATCGTCAGCGGTGGTGATGGATACCGGTTGGGGGAAAAACTCTCGTTTAATCTGCAGGTCAGCACGATCTCCCCGACTGGAAGCGCCACCATGTGGTATGATGGCGATTACTCATGGCCGACTGCTCCCGCCAATGCCGTTCGGACCTACGACGGTAGTGGCACCACCTATGTTTACCCCGTGGGAATCATCACGGGTGTCACCCAACAATCGAGTTCATTTGTGGTGAATTCCTATGATGTTCGTGAAACGCCTCCCCGGCCGTTTACTCTGGGTGGTGAGCCCGTTCCATCCGGGGGGCAGGTTTGGGCCGGCCCATCTTTTGGGACCAACGCCACCTGCGACACCACCGTTGGAGATGGCAGCGCGCTGAGTTTCATCCCGCTGCATCGGAACATCAGTATTCCGACCCTGCCAGCGTTGCCCGGCAACAGTGGTGCCGATTTCACTGCGCGCATGACTGATAGTTATTTTCCACGGGAATCTTATTATAGTTGGAACGGACCGGCACCGGGCGCAGCCGATCCCATCACCGATTATTTCACCACCCTCGGCATACCGGTTCAAACGTCGTTGTTCGACAATTTTGGAGCCGCCTTGCCGATTTATGAGTTCGACCTCCATAGCGATGGCACCGTGACGAACAACCGGGTGAGCAGCTATGCGTATGGCTGCACCCCGGCATTTCAAACGCAGGTGAACACATACCGCTGGATCAAAATTGACGATGTCCGAACGCTCTACGCTAAATTGAGCCTTCCCTTCGTTCTGAACGACATTGTTGTTCCATTTTCCTGGCGCGTTTTTAATGTTACTGGATCAAATAACCAGACTGTAACCATCAGCCCAGGAACTTCGAATCCTATGTCCCCGCCAACGCCGGATAATGGTGGTGGCGATCTTGGTCCCGTGAATGCGATTCAGGCGGACTTCTTCAATGATGTGTCGGGAAATTTTGTGCGGCCCTATCGGAACGAAAATGTTTGTGCCTCCACTTCGCCGATCGCCGGCCCAAAACGATTTTGGATTAATCAGACGAGTTTTGATCTCGTTGGAACGGCCTGCTATAATTACGATTCGGTCGGAAATTACACCTCAAAAACCGTTGAGTCTTTCACCACTTTTTCGATTCCTCCGGAATTTGCTCCCGCCGGTTTTACCCCAATGGCCGCCATCGTGAACTTTCCGCAGCGATTGTCGTCTGGTTTGTTTGCGATTCTCTGTCACTTTGAAAATATCGCCGACCAGTGTGTAATTTGCGCGCCGCAGAATGTGGCGTATTACGACGAGCCGTGGATCACGATTAATCTCAATGCCGTTTTCAATCTCGGCACACAGGTCATCCCGATCGTCGCCGATAATAGTGTTGAAATATCCATGGCGGATGTCACCTGCATCCCCGGAACGGGTGGCGTCGGCCAATATGAAACTCTCCTCTCAACCGCGCTGCTCTTCGCCCGTCTCGTGACGGTGCCGGTGGACGGCCAGATCCAAAACAATCCACCGCCGCCGGGAGGCGGCATCTAATACAATGAAAAAACTGCTGACCTTGTTCGTTCTCACCACGCTAACGGCTACGGCCCAAATTCAATTGCTCGATGGAACCACTCCCCATACCAATTTCACGACCACGGCCGCGAATCTGAACGTCCCCTCGAAAGGCTGGACGAACGTCCCCTATTCGACGACAAACTACCTCTATCTTACTTTTGGTGACGGGTTGCCGGCAGCCGCAACCACTAAATTGAACAGCAACCTCGTTTACCTGACCAATCAGCTTGGCCAGGCGTTGCAGTTGCCAACGCAATTCAACAACAACTGGCAGACGGCCCTCGGCACGCAGAGCAATCGGATCAATGTGGTCATCGCCAATCAGTCAACGATCTCCAACAATCTTGCCAGCACCATGTCCACGGTCGCCGGCATTACGAATTATTCCGTGGCCGCGACGAACGGACTTGGTTCGGCGGCCTTTACCTCGACCACAAATTACGATGCAGCCGGAACGGCAGTCGCTACCACAAATGGCCTCGGAACGGCGGCCTTCACGGCCAGCACGGCTTACGACGCGGCGGGAAAAGCCCAGTCGGCGACGAACGGACTTGGCTCGGCGGCCTTCACCTCAACTACAAATTACGATGCAGCCGGAACGGCAGTCGCTGCCACAAATAGACTTGGGACAGCAGCCTTCACCTCGACCACAAATTACGATGCGGCTGGAAAAGCCCAGGCAGCGACGAACGGACTTGGTTCGGCGGCCTTCACCTCAACCACAAATTATGACGCGGCGGGTAAAGCGCAGGCGGCGACGAACGGGCTTGGTTCGGCGGCCTTTACCTCGACCACAAATTACGATGCAGCCGGAACGGCAGTCGCTACCACAAATGGCCTCGGAACGGCGGCCTTCACGGCCAGCACGGCTTACGACGCGGCTGGAAAAG
>JAJXXW010000055.1 GCA_021780905.1 bacterium | reverse complement strand
ACCGTCAGAAAGTCCGGCTGGGCTTGAGGTTTTCCGCGCATGACTTACAGACAAACTTCAACTTCGCTGGTTCAAACGTTTTTCAACAAACTGCTAAACATCCTTAAATCCATATATTGATTTGGACTTTATGAAAAGGTTGCTGCACTGACTGCGGGTTGCTGCTTCGGGTGGAGCGGCTATTGTCCGGCCGCCCTGTCACGCTTGCGTAACAGATGCGAGGTTATTCCAACCCAGCGGCAAAGTTCGGCGTGCGTCATCTTGCCGTAACCGAGCGGGCGTTTCGTCGGTGTCAGGCTGCCATTTTTGAGGGATTCAAGGACGGCCGCTTTCGTGGCGGGGATGCCGGCAGATTTAAGGAAGTTGTTGGTCCGGTAAGAAAGGCCGTTGTCTGGAAACCGTTCGTAATGGTGGCTGGGATACCGCAGGGACTTGGGATCAACGCCAGCCCAGCGACAAACGTCACGATGCGCGAATATGCCATAATTGCGGGGCAGGAAACCCGGATAGAGTTTGCCGGCACGCAAGGCGCTGGCGATGGCGTTTTTTTCTACGATAAAGCCGGACATGGTCAGAAGGCGATTGAGCCGGTTGGATAGACCGTTGGGGGGAAAATGGATTTTATGGCGCGCGGCTTGATAAATCTGCGCGGCCCGACAATCGGAGCGGTCGAACCGGTCGCCGATTTGCTGGAAGGTCAGTTTTTCCTGATCCCGCAAGCGGAGCACCAGCGCCTCGCGGTTGGCCCGGAATGATTCGGTCTGGCTCATGGCAGCGGGGCGTGGCCAATGGAGGACACGTCAACGATTTCAGGGTCGGGCGGCGGGCGCATGACCCGACCGTGTTCGTAATAGCCGCAGAAGATGTATGCTTGGAGTTTCATGGACGTAAGGTTAATTATCCTTTGCCGGGGCCGAGCGGGCCGATGCTCACCTTGCGTCCGGGATTATTGGAGTCCCAGCCGCGCATGGACGCCGGAGTGCGCTCGATTTTCGGGCGGTTTTCCTCGCTTTTATAGACCCGCTCAATAAACCCCTCGACCTGCCTTGGGTCAACCGGGTTTTTACGAGCATCCGCCAGAATTTTCACCAGCTCATCACCGAACAATTCCCGGTGGTGAACCTTTTTGAAATGGCGATAAAGATTTTCGCCAAAGACCAGCTCTTGGCAGTCCGGGCAGGCGATCACGCGACGGTCGTCATGCAAACTCATAGGGCAGCGCCTTTCTTGTTTATTGCGGTCACGCTTTTGTTTCCGGTGAACCTCCCGCCAGCTTTTTCTGCTCGGCCTTGATACGTTTTTTCTCACGACTCTCCACTTTCTTGATGTTTTCGGCCAGCGGCAGATTTTCAGGCATCGTGCCGCCCAGTTCGTGAATCGTCCGGCGCACTGTCCGGCCTACGGCCTCATGAATCCGGTTGGCCTGGTCCTTGTTGCGCACATTTTCACGGCGCAACTTTTCCTCCGTCTGCGTGGCGCGGAACAAATTCGCCGCCAGTTCCGTGCTGCCCATGTAGTCCAGCAACGGTTCTTTCGGCTTGAGCCGCTTGCGCGCGTGAACGCCCTTGGCCGTCAATCCGCCGTAAAGCCCGCGATACCCGTGATCCATGAAGATTGCGTAATCCAGCGGCTGAATGACGCCCGCCTGTTTTGCCACGCCCGCCAGATTCTTGTTGTGCTTCTTCATCTCGCCGCGCAGCAGCAGGCGTGTCTTGTCCTCTTTCAACGCCTTATCGTCGGCAAGTTCCTGCCGGCGCGTCTGCACGGCAAAATAACTTTGCCCCAGCGCCACCAGCGGCTTGCTGGGGTCGGCGTTCTGAATCAACAGATAACAGGCGTAGCGGGAAAGCGTCCAGTCCTCCACCTCGCGCTGTGCGCCCGAACCGATGTCCACCATATTGCGGATTTCCGCAAAATGGTCGGCGACCGGATGACCACTTTTGATGCAGGCTTCCTTGGCCTTTTCAATCACCGGCTGGAAATTGCGGAAATTCAGGTATTCCAGCACACGCGCCAAATCGCGTGCCGACCATGACTCCTGGCCTTCGGCGGTGACGCGCTTGATGCGCTCGAATGTGTTGCTGGCGGCGGGGATGGGTGATGATTCACTCATAGTATTCCTTTTTTATTCTGCTTTGGTCGTGTCTTTCACGATTTTGTATTATTCCGGCGTCTGGCCGTAAAGCGCATAAATCAAATCGTCAAGCTTCTGCTCCAATGCACTTGCGTCACCTCTTGGATTACGGGTTTTGGCTTCAACGAGGCGATTCGCGGCATTGAAAATTGTCTTGCGGCGGATGCGCGCAAAGTTTGGTCTCGGCAATGGAGCGCCCATATTTGAATGTTTCAATACAACCGGTTCTTCGCCTTCATCTTGGTTACTCAATACCTGCGCTTCAAACATGGGCTTGGCATCTTCCAAAATCATTGACGCGCCAAAGCGATAGATTAAATGGCCGGCGAACCAACGATCTTGAATCTGGTCTATATCCGCAGGCACAGCCCTCCGGCTTCTTTCCCGCTTTAATTCGACCACCAAGAAATTCAACGCGTGCGTTTCCCGTCGGTGAAAAATGATGTCCGGCCTCTCGCGATTGCCGCCGCGTTTGGCAACGTCAAAATCACAGTCCAACCAAGGAAACCAGTTGCGCAACTCGGCGGCGAAATGAAATTGAAGATTCGATTCGTGTTGATACGTCTCACTGGTGAATCTGCCCAAGGTTGGGTCTTTCTGCCACATAGAATATGCGGCAGAGCAAAGGATGCGAGCGAGTAGCGTTTTCATGGCATTATTTTCTCATGCGTTTGATGCGGCCATCCACGCCGGGCTTGTTGAATTTTTCGGGGCAAGTTGTTTTCAGTTTTTCCAAACTCGTTGCGATATGTTCGCCGTAGCCCAATTTGCGTGCGAAGTCATCAGCGGCATTTTCGCTCTCATTTTGCCCGTCCATCGCCGCGACGTATTCCTCGGCCTTAAGCGCCTCAATGACGGATTTCTTTGGTGCCAATTCGTGAAAGACATGACCTATTTCATGCAGCAGTGTCGCAATCTTTTCTTCCCGCGATTGTTGGTCGTCGTCGAATGCGTTGGCGTCAAAAACAATCAGGCTGGCCGCCGCCACGTCTTTCAACGGATTGGGCCGAAGTTTTAGCACGGATGCGGGCGAATACATCATGGTCAGCCGAATGCCGGCCTGCCTGATTTTCTGGATTTCATCCGGCGGAAGGTTCCAAGTGCTGGGCAGAAGATTCTTTGACCGCAACCATGTTTTCGTCGTTGATCCGACGACGATGTCATCAATCGTCCAATCGGTGGCGGGCAATCCATTCATTTGGCGACCTTTATTTTTCGAGCCGTTCAAACAAGTCCTTCCAGCTCATGTTGCCGAGGACTTTGTTGGATTTTTTGCCGACGTAGGCTTTGAGGCCGGCACGGTTGATGTCCACGCGGCCGAGCAGTTTGCCGCGCTTGGTGTAGGCCCACACGGTCAGGCCGCGCAGGGTCAATTCCACGGTATCGTGGATTTTCAGGTAGCCTTTACTTTTGGTTGCCATAATTTTTTCAGATCAAGGTTTCAGATTCTTCACCCTCGCCGCCGTCCGCCAGCGAACGCTTGAACAGCAATTCGCCGGTTTTCGAGGCGTTCAATTGCAATTTGATCCAGTCGGTGGTTTGCAGTTCCTTGGGCGGTTCCGTGGTGGTGGTGAGAATGTATTGGAACGGGCATTGATCCAAGGAAGCGAAGCTGGCTTGCAGCGACGCGGCAAACCGCAAATAGCTCCAGTAAATCCGCTTGCCTAAATCTGCCTCACGCGGACTGTCATGCAGTAGGAAACCGGGCAGCTTGGATTTTTCGTTTTTGGCGTTGTAAACCAGACCGCAGATGTCCGCCAGCAACACGGCCAACGTCTCAACCGCCTCGCCGCTCATGGATGCCCCGTGGGTGATGGAAAATGAAAGCTGCCGCTCATTCATCAACACCTTGCCATCATAGGTGCCGGACGGGAGCACCTGCTTTACTGCCGTGGAAAAAATCGAGGCCAAATTCTGCTGGTTGGTATTGTGTTCATGAAGCAAGACATTCAATGCTTGCTCGGTGTCGGCAATCAGCCCCGTCTGGGTTTTAAGCTCATCGCGCTTGGTGGTCAATTCCTTGAACTCATCCGGCTTGGATTTCTTTTCAATCCATAGGTGGAGACTCGTCAGCGATTGCCGCAAGTCCCGCAACTCATCGCGCTTTTCCCGAAGGTTCGCCGAATAGCCATCCCGCGCCCGCTGCTTGGCCTCCAAGGTTTCTTTCAAACCCTTAATTTTGCCGGTGATTTCTTCCTTTTGCTTTTCCACCTTGGCGATGTTCTCAGCCCGACGAGCCTCGTTTTGCTCGACGGCATGGGCATCTTGAATTTCAGTGGCCTTCAAACCTTCCCGCCGGTTTTTCACATAGCTGCATTCACGGAACAGCACATTGCCAAATTCGCATGTCGCATTGGCGGCAATTTCCAACGCCTTGCGAATCTTTTCCCTCTCGGCTGGGTCGCCGCCGATCTCGGTCTGAGCTTTGGCATCCAAAGCCAAGATGCTGGTTAGCGCGAGTTGCTTGGCGTCCAGTTCTCGAATCTGACCGCCAAGGTCATCAATCGCAGCCTGCGCGGTGTTGTGGTCTTTGGCGATTTCGGCGATGGCGACTTCCAGTTTTGTCGCCGCCTCGGTGGTGGTGCTTTCCAAATCGGGAAACAATCCAAGACCATCGCCCGACTTTAGCGGCAGTTCACGGATGCCGGTTTTATCCGGCAGCAACGTCTGCAAGCGGGTGCGCAGCTCGCGGTCGTAAAGGTTCACGCGGAATTCCGGTTCTTTTTCCAATTCGGCAATTTTCTTTTCCAACTTTTCAAAACCGCGCTTCAATTTTCCCAACTGCTCCTCCTTTTCCAATTCCAGCGGCAGAAACAGTCCGAGTGCGACGCGCATGAGAAACAGCGCGTCGGCCTTGGGCTGCTGGAAGGCGGGCCACTCGGATTCGCTGCGCGGCGAGCGCCAGCCATAGACATCTTGAAACCGCATTTCCTGGTCGCGGGTGCACCATGCCAGCAGATGTTCCCATTTAATTTCCTGCCCGGTTTCAATGATGCTGCCGCTGCCTAACTCACTCAACAGCGCCGTCAGCCCGATTTTGTCCGGGTAATCATTCTCATACGCCGCGCTGGACCGGTCTTCCAGCACTTCTTCCACCGTGGCGTTCAACTTGACGTAGGAGGTGCGGCCTTTTTTGAGCGGACGGATGACAGCCCATTGTTGGGTGCCGACGATGATCTCGCCGCCGACGTAGCCCTCGGCAAACGCCTTGCCGATGAGGCGCGTATTGTTTTTGGTGGCAAACTGTTTTTCGCCCAGCAGATACCGGATGAGGCGGCACAAACTGGTTTTGCCGGCGCTGTGCCCGGAAATTTCCGCGCTGGCATCGTCATCATCCGGTTCCTGCGCCCAGACGATATTCAGGCCACGGTTGAAAGCTATGTCCCGAATGGGTTTGGTTTTGGGATCGCCGTTTTCAACAATGACCAGCCGGCGCAACCACACCCACGGTTCGTGACGCACGGCATTGGCAAGGAGGTCATTGTTTTTCATAGTCCATTTCAGGTCATGCCACTGACTCCGTGGCCAGATATTTTGGGATCATGGTCTGCACCAGCCTTTGTTGTTCCGGCGTGGTGCCGGACAAATCACCGCCGCGAATTTTCCGAACGGTGTCCAAGGCCAGCAGCGCATATTTCACCATTTCATTGACGCCGGCGGGCAATGTTTTTCTGACAGCGTCAAATTCCGCCGCGCGGCTGATTTGCTCGTGGGCACCGGGACGTTGCACCGTGATGGCCTGGCGCTGTTTCTCCAGATAGTCCCGGCAGCGTTTCCACTGGAGGCTTTGATCGGGTTGCAAGGCGAACGCCTGTGGAGCGCGACCGACGGCAATATCAAAACCAGCCTGCTTGGGTGCAGGCAGCAAGGCGCGGCACCAATCCCGGTGGGTGGCCAGTAGCAGGCCGTCCAGATGATCCATGCTGCCAATACCGCCGGCCTGATGCACCAGCGATAGCGCCGCCGCGCAAATCAATCGGTCGGTTTCGTCCGCCGGGTAACTCAATGGCATCAATGTGGGCGTAGCCGCCACTGGTTTGGATTGCTGCGCGGTCGCGGGTGAAGTGCCCTTCACGATTTGGATTTCTTCCGGGGTCAGGGCGTAGAGCGCATACACCAGCTCGTCAATTTCCTGCTCCAGCGCGCTCACGTCGGCGGACGCGTCCTTGGCTTTGGCCGCAAGGATGCGCTCAACCAAACGCTCCACCGGCTTTTGCTTTTCCGGCGTCACGGCGGGAATGGGAATCGCTTCAAGATATTGCGTCAAAAACCGTAGATAACCACCGCGAACCGTTGGAGCGACTTGACTAAAATACCATTGCGCGATGGCAGAATTCAAAATAGCCAATAAAAGCGGCTCGAAAACAGAGAGTGCATAGATTGTTTGGTCAATCTGGAATGAATTTTTGTCGGCGGTAAATCGGCATTCATGGCCTGTCTGCGGAAAAATGATTTTTGGTTTGTTAAAATCTTCCCAGCAAACGCAAGAACGTAGCTCCCAAAAATATTTCCCTTGATCCACGCGGTTAATCAACGTCAGCCGAAATTGTTGAAACCATTCGTAGATAGCAGGAAACTCCCTCGCAAAGATTTTTTCTGCTTCTTTTTCAGGCTTATCTGACCACGAATGCTTCTTGTTTTCTGATGATTCAATTTTGATGAGATATTGTTCCGTAAACTCGACCCGCCATCGTCTTACATCTCGACCACGCAAGAATGGCTTCAAAAGTTTTGCAGAAGATTCATGCTCGCGAATGAGTTTGTCTCGCGTTGCTCGGTCAATGATAAACGCGTCATTGAAGCCGGTCAAAACGCCGCGATAAAATTTCGCGCTGGAGGTTTGGCCGAGCGGCTTTCCGGCACAACGCAATTTTTTCATTAACTCTAAAGCGGCAGGTGATTCAAGCCGCCAGCCATCGTGCTTCAACTCGCTCTGAAAGATTTTCCGACCGCGTTCGGGGACGATTTGCGAGATTCGGTCAAAATGCACGTCCTTTTCCCAAGTGTAACCATGCGCTACGGCATCTTTCGCCGGAGCTTGGCGTGTGCCGGTGATAATAGAAGCGTAAGCAATGGCCTCGAACACGGGCGCGTCGCCAAAATCAATAAGCTGTTGCAGCGTGAGTTCGCGCGCCAGAAACCCGCGCAACTTTTCACCGTAGCCAGCGCGGTAGTATTTATTGGAAGTGATAAGCGCCATTGCACCGCCATCGCGCAACAATTTCACGGAGCGTTCGTAGAAATAAACAAACAGGTCGGCTGTGCCGGTGAAACATTCAAACGAACGCTTCAGCGCGGGCTTGAATTCCTTGATTTCCTCCTGCCGGACATAAGGCGGATTGGCAATGACGACATCAAAACCGCCGCGCTTTTGAAACACCTCGCCAAAATGGAGTCGCCAGAGGAAAAACGGTTTGCGGTGCGTGGCGCTGGCGCGTTTCAATTCGGCCAGTGCCGCCTCGCGGCCAGATTCGCGCAAGGTGGCCTCCATGAAATTCCATTCCAGCCCGTCCAGTTCCCGGCGCAGCTTGTCTTTTTCCGCGCGGGAATCTTCGTCAAAAAAGGTTGAATGCAGTTCCTGAATCCGCTTCAAACTCGCCCAACTGGTTTGCTGATTCAATTCACCCTGACCGTCCGGCTTGGCTTCATCGGGATGCACCAGACCGGCAAGCTGCTTTTTGAGCCGCTTGATTTCTTGCTCGGTGGCCAGTTTGGCGGCGGCGCTCTTTTTGCCTTCGCCATGCAGCCGGACAAATTCCTGTGACGCTGCGCTGATGCGATTTTTCAAGTCGGCGATTTCGGATTCGCGCGACGCGGCGGGCGGCTGCAAAAGTTTGTCGTCCAGCAAACGCACGCCGTCGAATTCTTCCAGCAGGGAATTTCCCTGCATGATTTTGTAGTCGAGATTGGGCAACGGCTGGATGTCGGTGATGTTGTCCTCGTCCACAACCATTGAAAGCCAGAGGCGGAGCTTGGCGATTTCCACCGCGCCGGGGTCAAGGTCAACGCCATAGAGCGAGTGCTGAATCGCGTGGCGTTTCAAATGGTAAAAGGTCTGTTCCGGCATTCCCTCCACCGCCGCCAGCGCCATGCGGGCGCGGCAAATTTCCAGCATCATGCCGACGGGAAACGCGCCGGAACCGATGGCCGGATCACAAACAGCGATGGTGGCGAGCAATTCATCGAGGCGGGCGGCATTGTTGCGAATGCTGTCAGGCAGGCGCTTGTCGGCGTGTTTCTTGGTTTCCTTGGCTTGAAAATCGGTGAAGCGTTCCGCCAGCCGCAGAAACAAGGAAAGGTCAGCCGGGGGAATGTCGGCAGCGCGGACGGTCAGGTAATGCAGCAACGCCTGCTGGCACATGTAATGGACGATGACGCGCGGTGTGTAGTAAGTGCCGCTGGAATGCCGGATGTTTTCCGGCAGCAAATTTTCAAACACCAAACCAAGCATTTCCGGGTCAACGGCCACTTCCTTTTCCAGCGGCTCGGCTTCGTTGACGGTGAAATTGTAGCGGTCAAAAACATCGAGGATGCCCGTGCCGGTTTCGCCTTTTTCCTGGGTCGGCTGGTCGTTGGCGAACAGCGTGTCGGGCAGGAGAATTTCCGTCTCGACCCAATTGTAGCCATAAAGCGGCTCGAACAAACCGCCGTTCAAGAAAGGAATTTTGCAATCGAACCGGGAATAATAATGGTCTTCGTCCGTGCGCGGTGCGGCGATGGCCTCGTAAAAGAGCGGTTCAAGAATGTCGTTGAAGAAATTTGCTGGGCGCTTGCGCTGGCCGGGAATATGCGCGTAGTCGGCGCGGTTGTTGAACAGGTGGCGGATGAAATCCTTGCGACCGCTGCCCCAAGTTTTGCCGCGCTCGACGCCAAACCAGCCTTTCTTTTGCAGGAAGTAGAGAAAAACAATCTGGCCGAGCAATTTCTTGGCGAAGTCATCGCACTCAATGCCGCGCTCGGCAAAGTGGGTTTTGATTTTGGGCGCGGAATCGAGAAACGCGGCCATCGCGTCGCGGGTCTGCTCGAACAAATCCTTGTAATGGTCGTAAAACTCGCGGGTGACTTTCTCGACGCTGAACGCGGCTTCAAGCTGGGCGACGGTGGGATTTATCTCGTGCGTTTCGAGCAGCGCAAGAAACTGCTTTTGCGCGGTGTGGCAATTTTCGTTTTTGCCGACAAGGTAGCTGTAACGCCGTGCCGGCGTGAGTTGGATACGCTCGGCGACAAAACCGAGGTCGGTTTTCTCAAAGGTGTAGTCCAGTTTGACGAATGAAAACCGCCAATCGTCTTCAGTTGGCGAAACGAACGCGGCCATGACAGCGGCCTTGCCCTGGCCGTGGCCGGTGGCGAGATAATCGGCCACGAAATTGCGGAGCGTCACACGGCCACGCGCCAGCGTGGTGTCCTTGCGCAAATGGATCACCAGCACGTCAACGGCTTCGCCGTCCGCGTCGGTGTAAGTGCCAAGCCGCGTGAAGTGATTTACAAAATCCTCGAACGCGGCTTTTTTCAGCGTCCAAGTCTGCTTTTTGTTCTCGTCAAGGTGGTTGACGAGGTTGCGGATGAAATAGAGAAAACGGGCGTCATCGAACTTTTGCCGGAAAGTTTCGACGATGGTTTTACGCGCGAGTTCGGGATTCATGGAGCTTGGACAAGGAATGAGGAGAGAATGACTTCACGCGGGGCGCTGCCCTGGGTGGAGCGGGTCGGCGTCGCCGCCAAAAATTCCTGCGGAATGACCCGCCGCAACAAATGCAAAATGGTGAGCGGCTGGTCTTCGGTCTTCAGCGCTTCGGCAATTTTTTGGGTGGTGCGCTTGGGCAGCACGCCGTCTTCAAGCAACCGGATGACAGTGCCGACAAATTCCTCGTCGTCGTCGGTGAATTGCGGGCAACGGCGGACTTCTTTTGCCCGCAGCCGTTTCAAAACGGTCGCGGCATGGCGGTCACGATGCGACAACTCGGCTTGCTCTGTCTCCAGACTGGTCGCCGCATGGAAATTCGACTTGTTCTGTTCCAGCAAACCGTAGAATTCACGCGGAATGGCCTGACGAACTTCCGTGGGATCGGCGGGTTTCAGGATTTTGGCGGCGGTGAAAAAATCAATCTCGCCAGTTTCGGCGCTGGCCGGTGGCGTGAGGAAAAACTTGTCGAGTTTGCCCCGGCGAAAATAAGTGAACAACGCGGGATGTTTTTTGACGACGGAATCAGCCGGCAAGATGCGTGTCGAACGGGCTTTCTTCGGCAGGCGTTTGACGCGCTCGAAAAGTTCAGGGTTCTTGTCGCGGACTTCGCGGATTTCGGCGAGATATTTCAATTCGCTTTCCTCGTCGCCATTTTCGCCGGTGATGGTTTCCTTGGAATTCAACCGCGAGAAAAGGCTTTGCGATTTGATGTCCTCGCCGTCGGTCAGGAGCTTCGCATCCGCGCCCAGCATTTCAATGAAGGCGTGAATCTTGGCCTCGGCAGCTTCGCGGAGCTTGATGAGGTCGTTGCTTTTCTTGGTGGGGAAAAAGTTAAATGTGTAAATTTTGTCGAACTTGGTGTCCACCCGGTTGACGCGCCCGACGCGCTGAATGAGCCGGGTCGGATTCCAGGGGATGTCGTAATTGATGACGACATGGGAGCGGTGGAGGTTCACGCCTTCGGACAAAACTTCGGTGGCGATGAGGATGCGATAGTCATCCTTGGGGTGGCGAACCTTGGCGTCGAAATTGGCGATGACTTCGGCGCGGACGCTCTCATGCGAGACGCCGGTGAAGACGAGGACTTTGGGGTCAACTTCCTTGGCAATCTGCGCTGCCAGATATTCAGCCGTTTCCTTGGATTCGGTAAAGATGATGACCTTGCCTTTTTTGAGGTGCGCCTTGGTTTTGAGAACGGCGGCAAAGGCTTCCCATTTGGGATCGCGGGTGATTTTTTTCCAGTGGTCGCGAATGGCGTGGAGAATTTTCAGGTCGTTTTTCAGGTCGGTGATAAACGTGTCTTTGAATTCTTTGGCGTCCAGCATCTCGGCCTTGTCATCGTCAATCAGCCGTTGCAAGGCTTCCGAATCATCTGATTCCAAAAGTTCAAAAACCTTGGCGATGTGCTTCTTGCTGATGAAGACATGGCCTTTGTCGAACTCGGCAATGACCCGCTCGTAAGTGGCGATGAACCGGCCAAGAGTCTGCCGAAAAGCGGTGAAGCTGCTTTCGAGGCGCTTCACCGTCAGAATTTTCATGAACTTCGCAAGGTTGACCTGGCTTTGAACCTCCTGCTTGGTGTGGTCGCCTTGGTAGTATTCCAGCGGCTTGTAACGGGCGTATTTGAATTCGTGGGTGAGCAGGCGGACGGTTTCGTCAAAAATGTTGTTCTCGGTTTCGTCGAGTTCGTAGAAAAGCGGTTCGGGGTCGGCGACTTCGGGAAATTTCAAGCCCTGCTGTTTCAAATCAGCACCATAGAAATCCATGATTTCCTTGCGCGTGCGGCGGATCATCAGCGGCTTGAGGACTTTTTCGCGCGTTTCGCGGGCGTTGTCCTGCACGGCCTGAAAATATTGTTCGCGGTCGTCCTGCCGGTCGAGTCCGTTCAAATTCCGACGCAGCCCGGCGAAAAAGGCTTCAAGATTGCGGACGCCGGGGATGGAACTGTTCTTGGCCGGCTGGAAAAGTTTAATCTGGCTCAAGATGTCCTGCGGCGAATTGTTCAAAGGCGTGGCCGAAACGAGAATGACCTTTTTTGGACGGGCGCAAATTTGGGCGAGCAATTCGTAGCTCTGCGTGTCCTCGGTGCGGAAACGGTGAGATTCGTCAATGAAAACGTATTGATAGCGCGACAGGTCTTCTTCCAGCAACGATTCGAGTTTGCCGATGGATTCACAGTGAAAGCCGCGCACGCCGAATTCACGGAAGACATTCCACCATGAGCCGGGGTTGTGCCGATCCAAAAGATGCGGCGGGGCGATGACGAGCGAACGCCCGTCCAGTTGCCGCGCCAGCAAGGCGGACATGAAGGTTTTGCCAAGCCCGACCACGTCCGAAAGAAAAACGCCGTCATAATCATTCAGGACTTTGACGGCATTCAGCACGGCGTCCTCCTGGTATTTCAATTTTTTGAAATCCGTCGGGAGATAAGCATCATCCAATTCGTCGGGCAGATTGAGCGTGCCTTGAAAATATTCGTAGAGGAATTTCAGATAAAGCTCGTAAGGCGTGAATTGCGCGTAGGGCGATTGCGTTTCGATGGTCTGAACGAAATCTTTCGAGACTTCAACGGCGACTTTCCAAAGCTCGTTGAACTTGGCGAGCGCAAAATCGTAATCGGACGGGTTTTTGAGTTCGACGTTGAACTCCAGATTTTCGACCAGGCCGGCCTCGGTGAAATTACTCGACCCGGTGATGACGCGGCCTTTGTCAATATGGCCGTCCACAAACGTCATGATGTAGAGCTTGGCGTGAACGCGCTCGGACGGATACGCTTTGATTTCAAGTTTGCCGGACGCAATCCATTCGACGAATTTTCTGACGCCTTCCTCCACGTCGGCGGTGTCTTCCGACTTTTCAAGCTCGTTACGCACCGCGCTGGTCGCCGCGTCCTTGGCCTGCGCGTGTGATTCCAGAATAAATTCCTGCTGTTTTCCTTCCTGAATCAGATTGTAGGTGGCGCGGTCGGTTTTGATGCCGACCAGAATGCGAATTTTCTCGGTTTTCGTGAGGGCGGGATAAAGTTTGTAAAAACCGCTGATGAAAAAGTAGCCGACGAGACAATCAAAATGCCGCGTGTTGTTCCCCAACAACACCCGAAATCGCTCGTGCAAGCTCTGACCGTCTTCGTTGGTGATGAATGTGCGGTCGGTGGACATAAATCAAGTGATGAGTTTGCTTTGCAATGGCGGCAAGGTCAATCAGTCTTCAAAGCCGCGTTTCGTTATACGCTGCAAATGCGACGGCAAATTCTTTGCGGTCGCGCCGGAGAAAATCACTTCAGTATTAACAGCGAAGGCCAGGGCAAAATCAGCGGCGGGGTAGCGTGAGACGAACTGTGGTTCCGGGCTTGGTGACGTTGACGCCTTTGACCTTTACCCGCAGTAACCCGCAGCAAGGTGTTCCGAGATTCTAAGCTTTGAATCTAAAGTATGCGGAGTATGGGAAGGTTACTGCACTGGCTGCGGGTGGCTGCGGTAAATAGGTTGCTGCCGGTAATTGGAACAAGGATTTCATGCAGCAGTTCCGTTCATTTGCATTTGGCCTCGAAGAAATTCCCAGCCGACGTGTTCCTGGGCGAGCCGCTGGCCGGCGGCAAATAATTGGCGAACGGGATCGGCACATTCGCCCAGCCAGTCGCAATGTTCGGATGAAGGCGGCTCGCCGTCACACGGTTGGCCGCGACCGGCACCGAGCGTCAGCAACTGACGGTAGCTCCAGAGGTGCGGTTCGACGGCGGGCAGACCGGCGACTTGGGCGCGAGTAGAAGCGACTTGGGGAATGATCAAGCCCTGGGAATCAAGGTCACCGAAATAAAGGACACAGCGCTGACCGCCAATGGATTTGAAGATTTCAGCCAAATAGGTGGCGCTGTCCATGAACCGGTTGCCGCAACCATAAACGACGGCACTGAAAACATTTAGTTCCGCGTTCCACCGACAGTAGGAATGCCATGTGGCCGCGTTCTCGATAATGATGATCGGCCCGGCTGAATTTTGCCCCGGCGTCCACGGAAGCGGCTCAGGCACGATGAAGCAACGGAGCGTTTCAGGCGTGAGGCGGCCGTCACCGAACAAAGCCGAACCCCGGACCAAGGTGTCGAGGCGTTTTTCGTCGCCAAAAATTCCCAGTGAGCGCTCTTTGATGGGGACGAGGGGTTGTGCGCGACCGCCGTGGGCAAAAAAGTCCTGCAACTTCAGCAGGTCGGCCAGGGGGACGAAAACGCGAATTGTTGCCAGAAAACGCAGCTCTGGTGCCCATGGGATTGCGCGCAGGTCGGCTTTTTCAGTGGCCACGGTGGCACGGGGCAATTTGACCCAACGCGGCAAGGCAGGTAAAGCGGAAGCATCCCAAAGGTCACGACCCTTGGGTAATTCGATCCGCTCTTCCAGTTGAAGAACATCGAGCAATTCCCGCAATTTTGACCGAGCGGATGGCGAGGCTGACAATGCCGGGAGCATTTCTTGAAAGGCCCGGCGAACTACGTCCAATTCAAGACGAACTTTTCCGTCGGAGTAATCGAGCAGGTAACGATGAAATTCGTCGGTCGGTGTCATGCCTCAGTAGTTTGGGGTGGCGCGTCTTCAGCCTCGCCATTGCCGTCAAAGATACGAATGTCTTGGATGACCGATTCGTCGGAGTCGGTTTGCAGGCCGACGGCAAGCTCGCCCGTGGCAGGAATGTAACGGTTTTTCGCTAACCGGACACGGTTGGGGAAAACGCTAAGAGCCGCCGGGTCATTGATGCCGGTTGCATAAATAAGCTGAACACCCAGTTGGCTGGCAATCCACCGGTGCATTTGTAGGAATTCCGGTTTAGAGCAGGGACCGACAGGGTTGTCCAGAAGCAAAGCGCTGACCTCGGCGCGGCGTCCGGCATGGCCACGGCTTTGTGCGCGAATTTTGACGAGCGTGCAATATAGGAGAATGGCAACGGTGGTGCGTTCGCCTTCGCTCCAACCGCCCATTTCACGCACTGGGTAACGCTGGCGGCGACGCTGGGTTTCCGGTTTGAGAATGGTGGCGTCAACGCCGGTTTCGCCCACCAATGCGGTCAACGCACGGAACACGAGTTCAACCGCCGGCGGAATTTTTCCCTCGGTGAACATCAAATCCACCAATGATTTGAGCCGCGCCAAGTTGTCCGCACGATTTTGCGACAGCCGCAGGCGAATACGCAGGAACGGTTCGTCCGCCCACTCACCCATATTCCCCGGCAGCACGCTCCATTTTTCAGCGCGGTGAAGTAGCCGGACGGCCTGTTCACAAACGTTGAGCAGCGATTCCACCAGTGTTTCACGGTGCTGATTCATTTGTTCCAGATCCACCTGAAGCACCAATGTTTCCTCATGCACCGCCTTCTGCTTATCGGCGGCGCTCAAAATAAGTTCTTCCAGCGGCATGTGCGCGAAGAGAGAACGCGCGGGCAAGTCCATAGCTTGGGCGAAGCGGTCTTCTTGGGTGAGGTCGGAAATACGGCTGTGAATGGTCTGCAGCTTGCCGTGTTCTGATTGGGTTTCACTGCGCGTCCTCTTCAGTCGCTGTAGGCATTCCTCGGTTTGGGTCCGCACCAGCGCATCATCGTCAGGCAAATCAGAGGGCGAGATTTCAGCGGGAGCATTCTGGTCGCGCAAACGGTCGGCAAGGTTGCCGTAATCAGTTGCACGTTGAAAAAAGCGCGACTTCGCTTCCGTCGCGGATTGGCTGGCATTGCGATTGGTTTCGGCCTGTGACTGAAGTTGGGCACTCTCGGTTTCAAGTTTGGCCAACTCATTGGCGGCAACTGCCGACGTGGTGGGGATCAATTCCACCTGACCGGGACGTTCCTGCTCGCCCGGAGCACCGAGATCCTTGAATCGTTTCCGCGCCTCCTTAAATGTGTGATCGGCTGCACCCACCGCCTGTAGTGAAACTGAGACTGCCTGTTCGGCCGTCCGCAATTGCCCAGGCAAATCGCCATCAGCCAGCTTTGCCAAGGCGGCGACTTGGTCTAATCCGGCAAATTCCGTGGCGAGTTTTTGCTCTTTGGCTCGATGTTCAGCTTGTTTAGCAGTTAATTCACCCTGGGCTTTTGAATTAAGGAAACGTCCTTCGTATTGCTGGCTTTCGGCCTGGTAGCGGGTGCGGAGTTGTTCCAGCGTATCGGTAACCGAGACCGGCGCGGTGCCGACATAAATAATAGCGCGCACCTCATTCTGAAAGCCGGCCAATTCCACGCCAAGTTCCGTGAGCCTTGTTACCAGCGGCTGCTCCTCGGTTTCCTGTTTTCCCAGACGCTCCTCAATTTCCGGCAACTCGACCCCGATGGTTTGCAAACGCGAGCCGAGCTCAGTCTGACGTGTCCGCTTAAAATCATAATCAATGTCGAAGCGTTCGATGAAAGTATCAAGTTGATTGATCGCTTTTTCAGCCCGCTGAAAATCCTGCCGGGCAAGGCTCTCGGCGGTCGTCGCCGACGCAATCGAAGTTTTCACTTCCTCCTGGCGGGCGGTGTTCGTTCGCTGGCGCTCACGGAGAGATGCCAAACCCTGTTGCTCCCCGCGCAGTTTTTCCCGCAGCGCTCCCAGTTTTGTTCCGCCAAACTCATCAAGCCATCGGCCAAGCTCATCGCGCAGAGTCTTAGTGGCGTCGAGCTGGGCGTGGAGCGTTTCCAATTCCTTGTTTCGCGAGGTAATCACCGAGGCCAGTTTTTCCACTTCAGCCTGGGCGGCGGTGAAATTATATCCGGCAGCATGACGAGGCAGAATGACCATCCGCTCGCCGCCCGGCAAGGATGGCTTGGCAACAGAGTCGGGCGTAGGGGCAACGACCACCGCCAATTGTTCAGTCCGCAGCGCGATGAGCGCCTCGCGCAGGCGCGGGCCATCCGCACTTGCATCAAACAACACCCCGCCAAATCGAGCCGGATCGCTGGCAAGCAAATCTGCGGCCGTCTGGGGATCGGTAAAATTGTAGGCAAGCCATTGGGCAGCGGTGGTGGCGCTGCGAATGCCCGCGGTTTGCAATTTTTTCACCAGCACTTCAATATCCCGGTGCGGTGGGAATAGCCGCTGTTTGTCCACCGATGCCTGCGCCCGCTCATCTTCTGCACCCTCAACATTCAACCGCAAAATTTGACGGAGTAGCGATGCGGCGCGCTCGGACAAACGTTCGGCAGTCTGAGGCAAATTCAAATCCGCCCGTGATGCTTCAATAGCTGCACGGGTCTGCTCGTGAGTCGCGAGCCGTTCCTCCTCGGCTTCGGCGGCAGAAACCTGTCTGCCGAACTGATTCACACGACTGATTGCGGCAGCAACGTCGCCCGACAACTGGGTTGCCTCGCCAGCCAAGCCGCCCTGTTCGGTGCGCAGATTTACAAGCAAACGACCGGCACTTCCCTCGGCTTCTTTTGCCTTGGCACTTGTGTCCTGCCACCGGGCGAGTGCATCCGCTGCCACTTCTTTTGTTTCCAGCAAACCTTCATTTCGCAGACGGTCACGATGCGTCTCGCGCAATGCGAAATGCTGGTCGAGCGCATTCTTTTCTTGTTGTTTCGTGGATTGCTCGCTGAGCAAATTTGTCCGGTCCTCACCCAGTTTCTTGAACCGGTCGCGAAGCGCCCTGTGCTCTTGCTGCACGGTGTTCTGGTTGGTCGCGACCATCACGGCTGCGTGTTCGACTTGAAATTTGTAGGCCGCCCCCAATCCTTGAAGCGCCTCTAAAACTGGCTTTGCCTGTGTGCGTTCACGTTCCAACGCATGCCCCAATTCGGTGATATTTGCAGACAGGATGCGCAACTCGCCCAGAACGACGGCCATTTCACCAAGCCGCTTGTTAGCTTGGGCAGTAGTTCGAACCTGCTCACAACGTTTCAATTCGGCTTCAGCTTCCCCAACTTCCAGTTGGGCTTTGAGCCGCCGGAAAAAGTTTTGCCGACGACCGTTGGTGGTTCGCGCCGAGTCCATCCGCTTTTTCTCGATTTCCAACTGCCTCAACTCGTCCTCGCGCCGCGCCACTTCGGCGTGGAACCGATCTTTAGCAGCAAATAATGCGGCCCAAAGTGCCCCAGCATCCCGCTCGGCCATCTGCCCCCGCTCTTTGGCGGTTTGCCAGATACCAAGTTGCTGCACGAATAATCCAAGATCCACGAGCACCTTCTGATTGAACTCCAACTGAAGTTCCAAGGCTCCACGCCGCCGGAGCTTCGGTAGAAATGCGTCAAGATTCTTGCGGACTTCGATGGCGGTGGTTGGATCAAAGCCGAGTTTGAGGAACTCATGGATGAAATCAGCGTCGCGTTTGAGTTCGTTAAACAGATTATTGATACCGCCCTCACGCTCGTTCATGCGGAGCTGGAACGAAAACAGCTCTGGGTCCAGATGGTTGTTTTCCAGATGCTCCCGCCACTCTGTCTGATTGGTGGTGTGAACGATGGCGAGACGTGGTTGAGTCTTGTGCTGGGCATCAAGCCAGTCGCGGAATGCCTCAAAGGATGCAACTGGTTCGCCCAAACCAAGGACGGGCAATGAATCGTAATTGACATCACGTCCAGGGCGCATGGTGAAGAAGAGTCGCCGCAAATCACCCGTGCTGCGATCCAGCGCACGCCAAGAAAGGGACTGTCCCACGAGCAAGATTTCGCGCGGTCCATCAGCCATCAACGACGCTTCGGCACGGTCGTCGGTCGTATCCCATTCGGTGATGACAAAGCCCAAGTCCCGGTCGCGCAGGTAATCGCCAAGTTCGCGCACCTTGCTTTCGGCCTGCTTGCCGAGAAAAAGCCGCTGACTGGGGCGAAACGTGGAAAAATAAAGACTGAGGAGGGAAGATTTGCCCGTGCCATTCTCCGCCCAAATGATGGTGTCTGCTGCGAGGCCTTGAGCGTCACGCAAATCCAATGTCAGCGCCGGAAAACGAGCGTCCTGATGACCAAGGCCAGCAAAATGAATACGCGTGATGCGAGGCATAGTATTTGATCAAATCAGGAGGCTGGGATTCCTTCAGGGATGTTGGCTGGAGCAGGTGGCAGAACTTTTTCACGGTCGTGGCCGCGTATAGCGGCGAATGCGCGCAACTGTTCCAGCAATGCGTGGGCACCATGATATTTGAGCCGGATGCGATAAGCGGATGTGCCCTGATAACTGCTTTTTTTCTCATCAACCAACCGGAGCAGCCCCTGCCCCGCGAGATATTCCAGCGCAAAGCCACACATGCCGGTGAGGGATTGACGCGATTCACGTTTATTTTTGGTTTCTTTCGTCAGCGCCTGAGCGAGCACGACACGCCAAGTCCGTTTCTCTTCCGATTCCGCCGGATCAAGATTTTCCACGTGCCGCGCGTTTTCGGCCTCGGCAAAATCTTTCAACCATTTTGCCAGCTCTGGTGCGGTGAGAAATGCGGCCTGAACATCATCGTCTTGCGCCAAGGTTTCCGCCCGAGGAAAGGACCAAGCGGCGATTGCCACTTGAATGATGCCGTGGCAAATGCGTTCCTCCGGCGTCATGCCGCTGCGATAATCGTCTGCATTCAAGCGGAAGGGGCTGGTTTCGCTCGCAGTAAAAATAAGGCCGTGCTTGCCAACATATACGACCCGCAGACCAAGGCCATCACACAAGCCATCAGTGATGGCGCGGAGCGACGACTCCTCATCGTAGCGTCGAAGCAGATCGGCATAATCCTTGGAGGTCGCGGGAGAACGTGACGCCAGTGCGAAACCTAGAAGGCGTCCGGCATCGTGTGCATCGTTGGCAATCGGATTCATTTGCTCAACCGGCTTAAAACCAATTCATCACCCGAAAACTCATCTGCGGCAAAGGCTTTGCCGTCTGGCACGACAGCAAACTGGCGACGTTCGCCAGCCGCACCGAATTGTTCCATGGTCAGCAATACGAAGAGCCGGCGGGCGGGAATCGACAGACCGTGTTTATTGGCGACGACAAGCAATTCAGAAAGTCTTCGCGATTCTCGCAATTCGCGCCGCAGAAAATCCCGCACCGCAATACGGTCTGCGGGCTGAAACACTGGGGGCGCTTCAGCGAGTGCGGCAGTCTGTGGCGCTAGGACATCGGCTTGAAGCACTTCAAATTCAGTCGGGAGGGCAAGCAGTTTGTTCCAAAGCTGCTCCAAACTTGGCGGGACCGGGGTCGAATGTCCGACCAGTAAATTCATGGCGGGAGTCCAAGCCTCCTGAATAAAACTGACTTCTGCATGCAACCACGGCAGCAGCACCTCCGGCTCCAGATTCACGCGTGAGCCCGTCGCCACGCGCCGCATCCGCTGGCGAGCATGTTCTTCCCGGAATTGGTCGTTGGCCGTGATGAGCAAACGGTGAAGTTCGAGATTGGTGGTCTCGGACTTTTCGATTTCATCCAATAAACGGGTGAGTTTGCCAAGATCGTCGCCGCCAGCCTGGTCACGGCGCTGTTCAAGACCGGTGCGAAGTTCGGCCTCCTTGCGCTGACGCTCACGAATGTGGTCAAGAGCGCGGGTCATCTGCTGAAGCACTTCGCTGGTCCACTTTGCCTGATCAGCGTCACGCCGAGCGACTTCCAGCCGCAAACGAATGGTCTCGGCGTAGGCCTTTGCACGAATTTGCGCCTGTCGCGCCGTCTGAATTGCGTCATCCAACCGTCCGCGCTGGGATTGATACTTGAGCACGGCCAAATCTGCTTCCGCAGCGTCTTCCAGATTATAGCCGAGCATCTCGGTATAAAGATTGATAGCTTCACTGCTGGCACGGAAGACGCGTTCGCCCTCCTCGGTCTGGGTTTCCTCCAAGAGGCGGTAGGAAAACTCCCGCCAAAGGATTTCGCCGTTTTCAAGCGCGGCGTAGCGCTCCACGAATTGTTGCCGACGGCCCCGCTCGTTAAACAACGCATCGAGAATAATTCCGACCGCGCGCTTTTTGTCTGCTTCCATGATGCCGGGTTCAGCGGTCTCAAGAATGGGAGACAAGGCAGAATCAATATCCCGGCGCGTCGCGCCAGTGCCAAAGCCCATTTTATCAATCACCACATCCAGCACCACAAGGCAGAGCATCCGTAAATCATGCTGCGAGAGATCGAGGCCGCGCTGTGATTTGTTGGCCTCCAATTCAAGAATTGGCGTGGGCGCAATTAGGCTGCGGGTGCGGCGAGCCACAGCTTCTCCCAACTCGCGCAACTCAAGCGCCTCGCCATTCATAGCGATTGGGCCGAACTCCCGAGGCACGGCGGAAGATGCCGTTACAGCGAATAGGTCATTCAGCGAGTTTTGGTTTGCCGCGACCATAGTTTCTCAAGTCCCATTAAAACGAGTCGGTCGAGTATGGTTCAAAACAATGTATGTTGTCACGATTGGATGAAATTTATCAGAAAGGGTAGGACAATGGCTGTCCATGCGAAAATTGTTTTTTAAAGATTTTTGGCATCAAAACTAACGAAATCTCCAGCGCGGAATATTTTGGCTCTGACGGCACACCGATTTCCATGCTTCAAAAACCAGTCCGCCGATCCAAGAATTCTTCGACAGAATTGGGCTAAGTTGGACACGAGGTTATACAGCGCAACCCTCCGTTATTCGTTGCGGATATGGCTCGAAACCCCTGAGGAATTTCCCGGACTTTCCAACTTGCCTCCGGCCATTCGTTCCAATCGCCGCCATGCTGGTCAACCAGCTTCAGCGAGTTTCCCTGAATAATTGGATTCTTGCCGAGCTGCTTGAAGAAAAAGGCCGAGCCAGCATCACGACAAGCATCACGCAATTTCAAAGCCCACTCCACATGAAATGGCTCGGCATAAATGTCACTGCCGCCGCCTGCGATGACCCAATCAATCCCGGTCAAATCGAGCGACAATTCAGAAAAAATGGGTTCGCAGGAAAGCCCCTTGAATCGGCTGGGGACTGAACGCAGTTCCTGAACCCGACCAGCAGTGTCCTGCGAGGTAACGGTGGTCATCGCCACAAGATTTTCCGGCCAAGCAACACCTTGGGTCAGCAGCCAACGGCCAAATTCAGCCATTCTTAACGGTCGTTTCGACAGCCAAAGCCAGATGTGTCGCCTGCCTAAATCTGAAGAAACGGCATCAATAATTTCATTTTTAAGAAAGGAAAATGGAACGGAACCGCTCAAGGTGTCGCCCATGTCTGAGATAAAAATCATGCGAGGCAAGCCTCGCAACCATGGTTTAGCCTCCACCTCCCTTTGTGAAACCGGTGCCCAGCGCGACGCCGCTGCCATTCGACCGGAAAACAGCTTGGGAATTTCAAAGCGGTTGGCGTATCCAGGATTCCCCGGCCGCGCTGCGCCCAGAAGCCCAGCGTAACATTTACAGGCATTGCGAATCACTTTCTCCAGCCACCGACAGTCTGCTGGCGACAGGGTAAACTGATTGGACAATTGAGCGATTATGGCGACGCGGTTGAAATGGATTTGAGAAGTGAATTCCAGATCCGCGGTGATGAATTCCAACGCAATTATTACCTTTTCGGCGGTCGGTCGCGCGGGAGTGGAACAGATGGCCCCCACCAACCGGCGGAGCAATTTTCGTTTTGGTATCCATAATTCACAGCCTGCGCAGCCCATGACCGGATTGATTGTCGAATGACACCATTGAATGATTGTATTTTTCATGATGAACTTTGTGTGACGCCATTTTCTCCGGACAAGGGAGCGACGGGCTTCGGGAAAGATTCGAGCCGCCCAGAGTGCCTAGCAGTTTGTTGAAAAACGTTTGAACCAGCGAAGTTGAAGTTTGTCTGTAAGTCATGCGCGGAAAACCCCAAGCCCAGCCGGACTTTCTGACAGTGATCAACCTCAACCAATGCGTGCCCGCCG
>JAJXXW010000096.1 GCA_021780905.1 bacterium | reverse complement strand
TTTAGAAAAAGGAAGGACGGCGCTGACGGCACTTCACCCACATTGCCATCGTAAACTCACCCAGATTTACGACCCCAATTGGGCACAAACACGGCACTTCTTACGACGGCACTGCGGCACTTAACACGTAAGCGTCACGCGGAGCACTTTCTTGACAGAGTAACTACAGCGGCGGATTCATAAATGTCGTAGGCAGGTTGGCTGTGGGCGTCTCGACCACCAGATGAAAATGATTGCGCATCAGGCAATACGCATGCACCTGCCAGTCTGTTTGGGCGCAGCCTGCGCCCAAGGTGGCGACGAACCGCTGGCGGTCGGTGTCGTCCTCAAAAATCGGCTCGCGCCGGGATACTCGATCCGCAGTTGCCGGAGCATGACCACCACCCTATCGCAACCACCGTCGGCTGTAAACAGCGGGCCTTACCCCTTTATGGTGTGGTGTCCTTTAGCTCACACCATCACCCACCACTTGTCCACCCAATCAAGGCAAGGCCAATCCTTCCAACGCCGCAAACAATTTTTCCGCCGTGGCAATATGCTTTTTGCCGTCGGCTGAAACCAAATTGAAACCCTTGCCATAAGCCGGACCATTCGCCACGCAGAAATCCGTCGCGCAATCGGCAAGCTGCCTGGCCGCCGCGCGCACCGCATCAGCGCGTTCGCCGTCCGCCTCAAATTTCCAGCCGACGATTTTGGTCTTCGGAAACCAGCCGCGCAGTTCGGCGATGATTTTCGGTGTCGGCACCAATTCGACGAGCAGGCGACCGCCGCGCGTGGAGATTTTTTGGGACGGCGAGAACGGCCGCAGTTTGTCGGCTGCCGTGCGCACAAACATTTTGCCAAAACTAAAATCGCTCACCGCCGCCGCGTGAAAAATGGCGTCCACCTTCTGGCCGGAAAAAGATTTTAGCTTCGCGTGCAGATCCTTTGTGGTGGAAAAAGTTTTAACCGCCTGCACCCGGCGTTCGCCCGGATAGGTCGCCAGTTCGCCGACGAGCAGCGTGACGCGATGGCCGCGCGCCGCGAGAAAGTTGGCCAGTTCCGTGCCGAGCCGGCCCGTGGAGAAATTCGTGAGCCGGCGCACGTCGTCCAACGGCTCAAACGTCGGCCCGGCGGTGACGATGCAGTTCATGGGTCCGGAAGATAGCGTTTCCCAATCCGGGTAGCCAAACAACTTTGCAAATCGCCGCCGGTGCAAATCGCCGTCCATTCAATCAAAATGGCCGGGCCGAATCCTGCGCGGCTCCAGCCGCCGGGCCTTTGCCGTTCAGTTGGCGAACAGTCGCGCCAGTTTTTCCTGCACGGCCGGGACATACAAGTTTCCGAGGTGCCCGCCGACGGGGTATTCCGTCAGATTCGTGCCGAAGGTGGAGCGATACCAGGTGATGTCCTGATGTGACAACAGGAAATCATCCGCGCAGATTTGGACGCGCACTTTGGGATTGTCGCGGAGGAATGGCGTGCCCCGCTCCAAATCGGTGGCGGCCAGCAGCGCGGCGCGGTCCGTGCCGCGCCCGGTCTGGATCAAATACGGCACGACAAACCGATCCATGTAATCCGCGTAGGTGATCCCCTGGATTTCGTCGTAGGATTTCTGGCGGATGAAGGTGCCCGGATTCCGTTTCAACACGCCCAGGTTGTGCCGCCGCTGGCTGTCCACGATCACGCTCATCAGCGTGTAGCGGAAGACGAGGCCGATGAGAAACTGCGATTCCCTGCGGGTCAGCGGAAGGTTGCCGGACACGTCCAGTCCGTTTTCGGCGAAGTAAAGCGCCTTGTAAATGGCGTCGAACGTCCGTTTTTGCCGCTGGTCGGCCGGCCATTGCAGCGGCGCGGCGAACATTTCATCCAGCGCATCCAGCGCGCTGGTCAACTGCACCGGCGGTTCGACCGCGACGTAGCGGTCAAAGGTCAGGCCGCCGAGTTTGCCCGCCGCCTCGCGCTCGGCGATCATCAGCGTGAAATAACCGCCGTGCGAAACACCGGTGAGAAAGTGGCCGGTGATTTTGTCGCCCTGCCATTTTTTGAGGTCGGCGCGGATGAGCTTGAGGACGTTCACCACATCGTCGCAGTCCGCCGGGCCGTAACCCGGCACGGCCAGCGTCGAGGCGTGTTCCATGAAATCCTTTTGGAACGGGTTTGAAAAGACCACCACGGAGAAACCGTGCCGATACATCAGGTCGGCATACGCCAGTGTGGATTGGTCCAGCCGGTAGGAGCCGAGGCCGGGAATGTAATAGACCATCGGCGCCGGTTTTTTTTGGAGCCAGCAGTTGTAGGTGACTTTTTTTCCGGTTGCCGGGTCAAAAACTTTTCGCGTCCGCGCCCGGTCCACAAAATCCGGCGTCAGCGGTTTGAACAGAATCGCGCCGACCGTCGGGTCGGGGTTGGAATGGCCGTCCGCGCCGGGCAGATAATCAATCACCAGTCGCTGGCGGTTCAGCGCATACAGCGTGCGCAGCGCCTGATACGGATCCACGAGCGAATCCATTTCGCGCTTCAACATCGCCGCCTGGCCGCTGAGGTCGTTGACCTCAAACCCCGGCCGCACCATTTGCGGCCAGAACTGGCCGGCTTCCGCCGCGCGGCTGAACCAGAACGTGATGTCCAGCGGCCAGTCCGCCAGCTTGCCGATCGCGTCGCGGCCGTCGCTCGGGCCGATCAGCGGCAGCATCAAATAAAAGCCCGGCCCGCTGCCCCAGTGACCGAGCGTCAGGCCAAAATCCTCATCCGACCGGCCGATTTTCCAGTGCGTCGCCGGATCGAACAATCCGCCGAGACCGATGGTGGAGTTGACGCCGAAGCGCTCGGTCTCCGCCCACGCGCCCTGCCATTTTCCCTGGAGGCAACTGTTCACCGCCCGGACGGGAAATGTCAGGTTATGCCCGGCGTTGCTGATGCTCGTGCGCACCGGTTTCGGCGCGACCAACGTGTAAACAACGCTGAACGGATAGATGACGCCGCGAAACAGCCATTCGTTGACCGCCCACGAACAGCGGTTAATGCCCTCGATCGGGTCGTTGATGGCATCCAGATAGGGCATCTGGCCCGGCACGACTTTCGCCACCGCATTGGTCGCGGTTACTGGTCCGGCACTGCTGCCGGCCGCCAGCAGCCCCGCCGCGCCGGCGAATGGCATCAGCCATTTGGAGATAATTTTCACATTGGTAAATCGTTGACCCGCCGTGCCGGTCAACCCGGCGGGAGCGTAGCAACAAACACATGGTGGTCAAACCGGGAATCAACGGATGAACCGGGGAATCGTTGGCACGCCCGGCGACGTTCGTCGCTTCCAGTTCAGAATGAAACATGGTTCGTGGCGTAATACCACCACGCCGCCAGGCCCAGCGCCAGCAGCGCCGCCACAATCAGCAGCTTGTGCAGGATGAACTCGACGACCCGAAACGCCAGATACAGCCCGATCAGCATGGCCACCCCGATGCCGGCCACCACCGCGTCGGTCGTCGTGAAGGTTGCGAGTAAAACCGGAATCATCGGCTGGATAAACTACGCCCGTCCTTCCCGGACCGCAGCAAGAATTTCTGCGCTGACCTTCGCCAGCGGTTTCGCGCCTGGCAGACCGCAGCAAACCCGGCGACGGACCACCCCGGCCCTGTTAATTTGACTGACCCGCGAGCACCGGGAGGGCGAGCGCGGAGGAATCCAGCCGCAACACCACCACCGTGTCGTTTGCGCGGCGATTTTCCGGCGCGACGGAAATCTCGACGCCGCTTTCCGTCTGGTGAACGTCCGCCCGGCCGCCGCCGAGCACCCGGGCGCTGACAATCTTCGCGGGGATGGTCGGCAGCTTCACCGCGCCGCTGGGCCAATGCAAGACGTGAACGTAAATGGTTTTGTCCTTGCGCGTGCTGGCGATTTCTTGCGTCGGCGGCCACGGCCCGCCGCGCGTGCCGTAAATGCTCTCGCCGTTTCGCTTGAGCCAGTCGCCGACTTCTTTCAGCAGGTTCGCCTGCGCCGGATCAATCACGCCATCCGGCCGCGGGCCGACATTCAGCAGAATATTTCCGTCGCCGCCCGCGCCGCGGATGAGCATTTCCAGACACGCGGACACCGGTTTCACGCCGTCGTTCGCGCCGCCCCAGGCCCAGGCGTTGTGGGCGGAAACGGTCATGCAGGATTCCCACGGACGGTCGAGTTGAAATTTTCCAATCCTCTGCTCCGGCGTGTCGTAATCGCCGCCGTCGCCCGTGCGGTCGTTGATGAGAATGTCCGGCTGGAGCCGGCGCACGAGCCGGATGGTGGCCGCGCCGCGTTCTTTGCCATACATCGCGGGCACGTCGTTCCAAATGGTCAGCAACGGGCCGTAGTTGGTGATGAGTTCTGAGATCTGGCCTTGCAGATATTTTTCGTAGGCGTCGAGGTCGAACCTCGCGAGCTTCACCTTGCCGGCCGGACTCGTCACCGGCCAATCCGGGTCATACCAGTCAGTCACGGAATAATACGCGCCGAATTCGATGCCCTGCTTCTTGCAAGCGTCGGCGAGTTCCTTCACCACATCCCGCTTGAACGGCGTGTGCATGATGTTGTAATCGGATAGCTTCGTGTCCCACAAACAAAAACCATCGTGATGCTTCGTCGTCAGCACGATGTATTTCATGCCGGCGGCCTTGGCAATGCCCACCCATTCGTCGGCGTTGAAATTCGTCGGGCTGAATTGCTGGTAGAGATGGTCATAAACGTCAACCGGCGTGTCTTCGCCGCGCGACCAGCCGATTTCCTTGCCGGTCAAACTCACCGGCCCCCAGTGGATGAACATGCCAAAGCGCAGCGACCGCCAGTGCGCCACGGCGGCGGGATCGGCGGCGGGCCAGTCGGGAGAGGGACTCGGCGCGGCGAAAGCAGTTCCCGCTGCAACCGCCAGTGAGACGAAGAGAAGTTTAATTTTCATGGGTGCTTGGCCGCAACAATCTAAACGGAGAACTTCAGGACGACAAGTGCTGTCCCAACTGTTTTTCCCACTGCGCAGGCCGGATCAATGGCCGGCTTTTGGCGAAGGCAATGCGGGGAGTTCCACGCGCCGTCATTCGCTGTCAACGGGATCCGCCAGGCCGGCCTGGCTGCTGCCTCCGGTGCTTTCACCCGCCCGGCTCGCATGGCTACTTTTTACGCCGCTGCTTTGCGACGGGCGATCAACACTGCGGCCTGCGCGCTGGTATTGTTGCAGTAACGCGAGCATGGCTTTCACCCGTTCGCCTTCCGTCGCGACGCGGTTGGTCCGCTGACCGGGATCTTCACGCAGATTAAACAACTGACAGGAGACATTACCGTCGCCGGCGGCAGTGTAGCCGCGGAGTTGGCGAAACCATTCCGGTTCGCCGCGGGGCAGGGGATTCTCACGGCCGGTCGGCCCCGCGATGAGCACCCAGTCGCCCTGCCGCAGCGCGGGCTTGCCGCTGATGCCCACCATCACACCGGGCGGACGCGCGACTTTGCTCCCGAGCAGCGCCGGCAACAGGTTAAAGCTGTCCTCGGCGGCATCATTCGGCAGAGTGCTGCCGGTCAGCGCCGCGAATGACGCCATTAAATCGGTGAAGATGAGGAACTGTTCGCTCACTTTGCCGGCGGGCGCATGGCCGGGCCAGCGGACGATGAACGGTTCGCGATGGCCGCCTTCCCACGCGTCGCGTTTCACGCCGCGCAGGGAACCCATGCTGGCGTGGTCAAATTTTTGGATCCGTTCAAAGGCGCCGATGCCGATCTCGTCATCCATCTCCGGCCCGTTGTCGCTGGTGAAAATCAGCAGCGTGTTGTCCGCCAGTCCGGTCCGCCGCAACGCGTCCGCGATCTGGCCCACGACCCAGTCAGTTTGCATGACATAGTCGCCGTATCTTCCAGCGCCGCTTTTGCCCACGAACTCCGGCACCGGCGCAATCGGATAATGCGGCGAGGTCAGCGCGAAATAGAGAAACAGCGGCCGCGGATTCTTCGCCTGGGCCGCGTCTTCCACGCAGCGGACGGCCCGGCGCGTCAGCTCCGGCAGGATGTTGACCGCGCGCCAGCCGGGCAAAGCCGGGCCAGAGATGTTGAAATCTTCGGGATTCGACAGTGCGGTGGGATTACCGACCGTGTGATCATTTTCAATGAAGCAGAACGGCGGATAATTGGGAACGTCCGTGCCGAAATAAGTGTCAAACCCGCGCGTGGTCGGCCCGTCCGTGATGGGACGCGAGAAATCCACGTTGCTGTGGTGGTTCGTCCGGCTGCTCGGCGGTTGGCCGTCCAAGGTGGGCCAATGCCAGCCAAGATGCCACTTGCCGATGGCCGCCGTGGTATAGCCTTGCGCCCGGAGCATCGCCGGCAGAGTCAGCCGGTTCGATTCAATGAGCGTCGCGCCCCAAGGGCTGAGGACACCGCGCTTCAAGCGCGACCGCCAGGGATAGCGGCCGGTTAGTATTCCATAGCGCGATGGCGTGCAGACGGCGGAGGCCGCGTGCGCATCGGTGAAACGAAGTCCTTCGCGGGCGAGCCGGTTGAGATTCGGCGTGGCGATCTTAGACTCGGGATTGTAACAAGCGACATCGCCATAACCCAAATCGTCGGCGAGGATGATAATGATATTGGGACGGACACTTGGCTCGGCGGCGCGAACTGCTCCGCAAAGAATGCCAAGCCCCGCAAAAACGGTGAAGAGTCGTTTCAGGTTCATGTTAATTTAGTTTGCCGTCGGCCGGTTGGCGCAGAACGATTCCGGCGGGCCCAGGTAGGATTCCGGTGGCGGCTGGAAGGCCAGCACCAGCTTGTCCAGCACGATGCCGGGATCCACCATCCACACGAACAGCTTGTGCACACCCGGAGCAGGAATCGTCAACCCGGTGGTGATGCGACGCAGGTTGGCCAGCACGTCGCCGCCTTTGCCGGTCACAATTTCCGGCGCGCCGGCATCGAGGCTCACGGCCACGCGCATGTCCGGTGCCGAACTCAGCGGGTAAGTGGGCAGGCAATCCAAATCCAGCCGCGCCGCGCCGGCATGGAACGAATAGAAATCGTATTCCAGCGACGGGCTGTTCGCCGCGATGGCCGCCGGCTCGACATGGCCCGCCGTGGTCGGGGGCAGCACGGTCACCGAATCCCCGGAACGCCCCAGGCCGTTGACGACGGTCCATGCCGCGCCGCGCCGATCCTGTTTGCGCGTGAAATGCTCGGCCTCCATGCTGACATAGCCGTCGCTTTCCACAAAGCCGGTGAGCGCGGTGCCGGCGGGCAGTTCGGGATTGAACACCGGCACGACGAGGTGCCGGTCGCCGCCGTTGCTGGTGATTTCAACCGCCGCCTGCACGTCGCGGCCCTTCGGCGCGCGGCTCCAGTCAATGCTCACCCACAGGCGTTGTTTCGCGGCGAAGCGGCCGCCGGTCTGATCCAGTTTCACCCACGGCTCCGAGGTGGCCGCCTTCCAGTCAATCTCGCCCTGTCCTTTGTTGAACAGGTCAATGAAGCGTCGGTCCTGCGGGAACACGCTCAAACTGGCGACGGCATCCGCGCGGCCGCCCTCGGCCGAAACGTCCAGCGCCGGCGGACCGCTACCGGCGAAGTCGCTCAACGGCGGCATGTCAAACTGGTGAAACTGGTTGCCCCAGGGGCCGGGGGCCGCGCTCATCATGTGGTTCCACTTGTTGCTGACCATCAGCAGGCCGGTGTCGTAATGGCGGGTCAGCTCGACAATCCGGGCGGCGGCGGACCGGGCCTGGCGCGCGTAGTCGGCGGCGCTGGCGCGGCCCAGGGCGCCGGCGCGACCGCTCAAGTCCGCGCAGATGACTTTCTCGTTGATCAGCGCCGCGCATTGCACGGGATACAAGACGAGTTCAAAGAATGGATCCTTGCGCTCGCGCGGCAACCGGTCATAAACGGCCTGCGCGCGGCGGGAAATATCTTGGTAACGGTCGAACCGTTGCTGGGCTTCGTCGTTGTAGTTGTCGTGGCTGAACCAGGAATAGCTGAACTTGCCGGCGCGATATTGCACGAGGTGCTCCGGCCGGCGCGTGTAACCGAGGCGGAAGTATTCTTCCATGATGGCGGCAATCTCGGAGGCGAAACCGGCGTCGAGGTCGCGGGCGGCCCACTGTTCGAGGAAGTCGCGGATGTTGTCGTGCCGCCAGCGTTCCGGGTTCCACGCCAGGTTGAAAAAGAATTCCATGCCGACCTCGCGCGGCTTGAGGCCGCCGACGTTGAGCACCCAGAGCTTCCGCGCGTCGTATTGCCAGGCCTTGTGCATTTCCTCCCAGATGAGCGCCGGCGGCGTCGAGTTCAACCACGGATAGGCGGTGGTGGCGCCATTGAGCCACTCGAGGTGGTAATAGATGCCCGACCCGCCCGGCCGGGCCTGCTCCGCAGCGTTCGGCAGGTGGCGGATGTAGCCGAAGTTGTCGTCCGGCCAGCAGATGATCGCGTCGGCCGGCACGTTCAATCCGGCTCGATAAAGCCCCAGCACCTCGGTGTAAGGAATGAAAACCTGCGGCACCCGACAAAGATCAGGATTCACATATCGCGCCAGCAGGTCCCGCTGATCCGCGAAGATTTTTTCCATCAAGGCGATTTTCTCCGGCGTCGTGGCGCCGCCCTGCATCGGCTCGTCATCGCGGCCGCGTATGCCGAGCGTATAGACGTTTTCAAATTTGCCGTTGGTTTCGAGCCGTTGCGCCCAGTAATCGCGGATGGCCGCGCCGTTCGACTGATAATTCCACTCACCGTTGACCTTGCTGTCCCATTCGGCGCCCGTCAGGTTGTTCCGCAGCATCGGCTCAATGTGGCTGCTGCCCATGACGATGGCATAATCGTCCGCCACCACCTTGTTTTGCGGGTAAAAATTGAACGGCTGCGTGTGAGATTGCATCGCCGGCCAGAGATAATTGGCTCGCAAGCGCAGCAATAGCTCGAAAACTTTCGCATACGTCTTCGGCCCGAGGCCGGGCACCTCGTCCGGCGCGAACGTTTTTTCCGCCCACGGCCGGATGCTCCACATTTCGTCGTTGATGAAAATGCCGCGATACTTCACCGCCGGCGGGCCGACCTTCACGCGCTCCGGCGAAACGTGGATCGCTTCGCGGTGCGCGGGCGTCACATCATCCCACCAATACCACGGCGAAACGCCGATCCGGCGGGACAATTCAAAGACGCCATAGGCCGTGCCGCGACGGTCGCTGCCGGCAATGACCAGCGCCTGTTTGACGCCCGGCAACGGATCGGCCACGGGGGCGATCACGAACGATTCCCACTGGCCCTGGATGTCGCTCACGTCAAGCCGGCCCGACGCGATGAGCTGGTCAACGACGTTGCTCCCGCCGATGGTGCCGACCAGCACTGCGTCTGCCGACAGGTCTGCCAGCGTGTGTTTGACTGCGGGCCGGACGCCGGTCACGCGCTCGACGTCCTGCGCCAGATCCCCGGCGGCGATCCGGGCAACTTTCCAATCCGTATCGGCCACGTAAATGTCAGCGGTCGTCTGAAGGTCAACCAGCGGAAAGTAGCCGGCGGCGGGTGGTCCGCTGATGTATTCGTTGGTGGCAGCGGGTGCCGGCGTCGCCGCAATGGCGTTCCAAGCGAAAAGCGCCAGGGCAAAACCCACCCGCGTCCGTCCCCATGTCGTGCGAATGAGTTTTTTGGCAATGGGCAGAAAGGTTTTGACCGGGTTCGGCTTGTTGCGATGGGAATCGGATTGGCTCATTGAAACTTTAATCACTTAACCTCGCAGCGCAACTGAACCGGTCCCAGCAACCCCGCTTCGAGCGGTCCCTGCACTGGCAGTTTCTGCGCCATCCGGGTGACCCGCTGGGCCAGGGGCAGTCGGGCATCACCGACAATGCGGTTGGCCCAGGTGTTGACCACCTCGATCTGGAGCTGATTGGCACCGGCATGAATTACGCCGGTCACGTCAACCTGGAACGGCGGTTTCCAAAGAATGCCCAGAGGCCGGCCGTTGAGCGTCACGTCGGCAACGTTGCGGAGCGAGCCCAAATCCAAAATCATCCGCCCGCCCGGCGCGAGCGCATCGGTGGGCGCGTCAAAGTCCTTGAAGTAAGTGGCCGTGCCCGAAAAATACCTCACGCCATCATTGGTGACGCTCGTCCAGGAAACGAGCTTCTCAAACGTCCAGGATGGCGGCGCGCCCAGGTTCGGGGGAAATTTCACCAGCCAGGGACCGGTGATTTCCACCGGCGCAACCGGCGGCGGCGACGCGGCGGGCAGCGATGCACGCAACGCTTCCGGTTTGCCGGAGAACACGACGAAGACGCTGCCGCCCGGCGGCAGTTTGAGCGTCACCTGCGTGCGGTCGGGACCGATTTCGTAAGCTTCGCATTTCTGAACTTCGCCCGTGTCCGGCTGCCAGAGGCGCGGCTGCTTTCCCGTGACCCGAAAAGCGCATTTCGTGTCCATCGGTTTGAGACGCTTGTTGCTGACGAAGTAAATGTCCGCATCCGCCGTGCGCCGGTGAATGTAATCCAAGTCCGCGTTATGGTCCGTGGTGCTGCAAACGAAGTCGGGAATGATATTCCGCTGCTGGAGAATTTCGCGCACCCGGTTGCGGTCCCAAACAATCCAGCCTTTGCCGCAGGCGCGCTCGCGCACCTTTTGGCCGTCGCAATCGCCCCAAAGCCGCGTGGCCAGCGACTGGATTTTTGCGTCGCATTTCGGGTAGCCGGTCAAACCGGAGGTGTGAACCGGCTTGGGTCCCAAGACCGTTACGCCTTGCTGAACAAACTTCTCAATTTGCTTCAAAACAGGCAGCGGCATATCCGCGCGGTCGGGCAGGACGAGGACGGCGTAACTCATCCCATCCGGCAACGTCAACCGTCCGTTTATCACCTGCATGCGCGTGAGGATGACCTCTGAATTGACCTCGTCGTAATCGTAGCCGTCGCCCAACGCGATGGTGGGCGTGGGATTGGGCCGGTCGCAATGCGCACAGGTGTCGCCGTCCAGCCGCTGCGGGTTGGTGCCGATGCGGCGGGTCGCCACCAGATTCGGCGCCTCGTCGCCATAGTAGAAACAGGCGTCGGCCACGGGCAATCCCTGTTGCAGCATATAACAGCAACGGTCAAGGTAGGCGAAGAACGGCGCTGATTTCGGCCACCAGGTGGTGTTGACGTTGACGTGTTCGCCGGCGTGATAGCAGTAGCCCGGCAGCCCGGCGGACGGCGGATTGTGTGCGAAGTTGTGAATCGTCATCCGGTTCATCCCGTCGCAGAACGCCGTGTCGGCCAGCCGCTTCAATTCAAACGGCCCGTCCTGCCAACTGCGCCAGCCGGTGAATGATTCCGCATCCGCGTATTTCCGGCCGTAAATATGGGCGGCGGAAGCCGCCTCCTTGGTGACCTCGAACCGACTGCCATTCCAGAATTCGCCGCGTGGAACATCAATCGAACCGAGGGCGCGCAAAACTTCCGCGCGCGGATAACCGCCGTGGCCCGGTTCGCCGGCCATTTGCAGGCCGCGCGCGTGGAGCATCGCGCAGGCGACGCGATAATGCCGTTCAACCCACAGGTCGCTGACCGTTTCGCGGTAGTCGTGGGAAAACCGGTCGGCAATCTGCGGGTCGGCAAACTTCTGGCCCGCCAGCACCGGCAGATAGGGCGTCGGATCGTAGCCGCGCCGCTGTTGAAACTCCGCCGTGAAGCTTTGCGTCCAGTCCGCCACGCCGCCGCTTCGCTGCGGCTCGTTGATTTCAATGCTGTCCTCCTGAAAATACTTTAAGGCGGTCAGCGGCGAGCCGCCTTTGAAAAGTTGTCCGAAGAGATAATTGTAATTCCGCGTTTCAGCGCCGGCGTCCATGTGGTCCACCATCAAGCCTTCAGAGTTGGGGCTGGGAATGACGAGCCGCTGGCCGGTGGTCGCGCAGACAAAGCGCTGGACGGTCCACTCGCCGGGCGGAACATCCCACTGGAGTTCGTCGGCCGCATTCAGTTTGGCGGAAAGATTAATCACCGAGGCGACATTCGGGATGACTTTTTGCCCGGCGCGCGGAAAAGCGAGCACGGCAATTTCCTGATGGAAGAGCGGCAACCCGTCGTCCCCTGGGCGCGCCCGGTTGGGCGGGAACGGCAGTTTCTGGGCGATCTTGGCGGGACCGGTAAAGTTGGTTTCGCCGACATACAAAGCCTTCAACGCGTCCTTCGGTTCGACCCAACTGCCGCCCTCGTTCCAACTGCTGGAGGACACCAACCCCAGATGCAAACCCAGCCGGCCGGCTTCGTGGACGGCATGGTGGATGTTGGCCAGCGATTCGGGACTGAGGAACGCCGGCCCGGCCGGCACTTTCAGGTCCGGATTCGGCCGAATCAGGCCGACGTCCCAGATTTCCGCGCCGGACATGCCCTTGGCTTTCATCTCCTCCAGTTCGCGGGTGATTTGCGCGGGGTCCACGTTGCCATTGAGCCAGACCCAGTAGGCGCCGACGCGCGATTCCGTCGGCGGATCGGCGAATTGCGCCGGGGAAGGCCCGGCCGCCTGGGCGCCGAGGGAAAGCCCAATCGCGCCTAAAGTTAATAATTTTTTCATGCAGCTTCGATGTTTTGGTTTTGCCAGACAATGTCCGTCATCGCCGGCACTTTCAAGGCCCGGTGGCGAACAGTTGTCTTAAAAGTTCCCCGTCCAGCTCCGTGCGGGGCGCAAACGCCGGCGAATCCAGATACCGCAACAGGCTGTGCAACAGTTGCCGCGCCTCGGGATGGTCCTGGAGCGCGGGCAGGTCGCTCGCGCAAACCAGCAATTTGCCCGAACCCACTTTGGTTTCAAAGAGCAATCCGAGTTTGTGGTTCCGCGCGAAGTTGTCAATGACCTGGATGATCGGGCGATAATTCGCCGGCGTCGCGTCGAGGATGACCGGCCGCGAGTTTTTGACGATCCACCACCATTGCCAGTTGCTATGAAATTCCGTCGGAAACTCCGCCAGCGCGGGATGTTTTGGATCGCAGAGGAAACCCTGTGTGCCGGGCGCGGGTTCGAGCCCTTGCGCGATCGCGCCCTTGGCAAACATCGGCCAGCACCAGAAATCCGTCGTGAACGCGCCGCCCACACTGTGGATGGTATCATTGGTCGGCGAAAAGAACAAGACCTTGCCGCCGGCCGTCAGGAATTTCAACGTCGCCGCGTCGAGACGATGGGTCACCAAGACACCATTGGGAACACGGGTTTCCATCTTCGGCGGATAGACCCAAAGCGCATACTGATTTGAATATTTTGTCCCGCTGATGCCGACGGTCACTTTGAGTTGGCGCGGAGATTTGATTTTGTCTAACGGAACGCGCACCGTTCCGACCGAAACCAAACCGCCCTGCTGGATCGTCAGTGGTCCGAACCGGCCGGAGGCGACCGGCGATTCTCCACCTGCGCTGACCGACCAAGTCACACCGGCATTCGTCATGTCCGCCGGGCCGTAATGGGCAATCTTGATCTCGGCGGTGAAAGTTTCATCCGCCGTCCAGGCATATTTTTTCATCAGCAGCAGCGGCACGGTTTCGCAACAGAACTGCCGCCAGCTTTCCGGCGTCGTGATGCCCTTGTTTTCCATGAACACATTCAGCATCCCCACCAGCGCGGTGCCCTGGCCGGGAAAATCCATGATGTCCAGCCATTGAAAGCCGCCGAAGCCCGGCGTGCGCAACGCCGCCTCAATGTCCTCGCGCTGGCAGCGGGCGGCCAGCGCGCCGGACGCCCGCATGAACTCGTCGGCCTGGTCCAGCATGTGCGCGTCCTTCAACCGCCCGCGAAAAATCTCCAGATTCCGGGCCTGGAGCACGCCGGTATATTTTGGAATCTCCCGAAAATCCGGCGCCACTTCAAATTCAGCCGTTTCGTGGGCGATGACCGGCCCTGGCACCTCCTTGATTGAATCGTAATAATTCACCAGGGTCGAAGGCGGCTGGCTCTCAATGTGGCCGCCGCCCGGAAAATCGCCGGGGAAGAACGCCCCGCGCACGGGCAGATTTATTCCGGTCTTGCCCGTCACCCAGAAATCGTCGCCTTCGGCATAGCTCGGCTCCCAGTGGTTGTCGTTGGAGCCTTGGGCATACAGGTGCCGGGGGTCGCGCTTCTTGAAGTGCGCGACCAATTCATACATCGCCGGATTGCGCCCGAGTTCGTTGCCCAGTGTGAACATGACGAACGACGGGTGATTGCCAAATTGCCGGAAAATCAAATCAGCCTCGCGCACGGCGTAGTCGTAGAGCGAAGCCTTAAGATCCGCGCCGGGGACTTCGAGGTAATCCATGTTACGCTTCGCGGCCTCGGTGCTTTCCGGCGCCTGGAATGCGCTGCGCTTGTTCGGCAGTTCCACTTGGAAATAAAACCCCAGTTCATCCGCCGCCTGGAACGCCGCTTCCGGTGGACACCAGGTATGAAAGCGCACATGATTTAGCCCCCAATCTTTCAGAATGCCCAGAACCCGCCGCCAGCCGGCCAGGTCCATCGGCGGATAACCCGTCAGCGGATAATTGGCGCAGTCAATCCGGCCGCGCAGAAACACCGTGCGGCCGTTGATGGCGAGGCGTTGGCCGTCACGGTTGAAATCACGCAGGCCAAAGCGGACCGCCTGCTCGTCGGCGTAAGCCGCGCCGCCGGCATGGGCCGTCAATTGTAAATTCAACCGCAGCATCGCCGGTTGAAATTCATCCCAGAGCGGCGCCGCTGCCCCTGGCTGGTAGATGAACTCAACCACATTGCGCGCGGCGGGAGCTTGCCATTCGATTGATTGCGCCGCGAAATCCGCGGGCTGGGCGACATTGAAGCTACGGCAATTCGCCCTCAGTTCGCCGGTCGCCGGCTGCCCCGTGAGGTTGCCCACGACCACCCGGACGCGCGCCTGTTTTTTGGCAGCGTCAGGATAGACTTGCACGTCTTCAATCCAAACCGGATCCGTGGCGCGCAATTCGATTTTGCTGCTGATGCCGTTCCAGTTGGATTGCGTGCGTTCGTCCACCGCATGCGCCGGGCCGACGGGCGGTAATTTGGCATTGTCCACCAGCACGGTAATCGTGTGCCGGCCGGGCGTCAGCGCCGCCGTCAGATCGAAAACATGGGACGCACTCAACGTGTCCTCGCCGCCGCAATCCCGGTCATCCACCCACACCCGCGTGTTCTTGGTCCGCTCGAAAAACAAAGTGATCCGTTTGCCTTTCCAAGTTTCAGGAATCACCACCTCATGCTGATACCAGGCCGGGCCTTTCCAATACCAGACCCGCGAGAGCCGGTCCACCGCGTGTTCGTCCTTGAAAACGCCCTTGTGGTTGGTGTCGGTCGTGCCCGGCAAGGTGACCGAGTCTTCCAGTTTCTCGGAAAACCATTTTTTTTCGACGCCGGTATTTTCCGGATCGAGTCGAAACCGCCAGGCCCCTGCCAGGGAAATGGAGTGCGCAGAAGTTTCGCCGACCGCGCCGAGGAGGCCGGCAAACTGGAGGAGCAACACCAGCCCCAGACTGCGTCGCAATTTTCCCATCGCGACAGTTAAACCTTTCTCAATTTATTTTGAAAGCCTCGAGAAGGAGGAACGGCCGCAGCACCCCGTTCCCTGGCTTTCGATGAGCACAGGGAAAAGGGGTTCAGTCCATCGAGGGCGGCATCAGCGTCAGGCAGCCTCATTTGAACAGGGCCCGGTCAAAATTGCAGTCGGCGAAATCGCCCGACTCCGGCGAGTAGGTTGGCGGCAGATGTAGTTTGCCGTCCGCTCCCTCATGAACGCCCCCCAAAATACGACTCCCCCGCCTGACTCAAAGAAAACCCCCGCGCCTCCGTTTGCGGGCGCGACAATTTTCTTCCCCATCGGCCGGCACATTGTAGAATGCCGCTACCTGGAATCAGGAAATTTTTCACCATGTCCGTTTCACCGCTGGCCGGCCAACCGGCGCCCAAGGCAATGCTCGTGGATCTCGCCCGGCTCGAGCGCGAGTATCACGCGCGTCAGCCCAGCGTGGCCGACGCCAACCAACGAGTCAGCTTCGGCACGAGCGGGCATCGCGGCACGTCGCTGAACGGGACGTTCACCGAGGCGCACATCCTGGCCATCACGCAGGCGATCTGCGATTACCGCCGCCGCCACGGCCCCGACGGCCCGCTGATCATCGGCAAAGACACACACGGGCTGTCCGCGCCCGCGCAGCGCACCGCGCTCGAAGTCCTCGCGGCGAACGGCATTGAAACACTCATCCAGCGCGACGATGGCGTGACGGCGACGCCGGTGGTTTCGCACGCCATCCTTACTTTCAACCGCAGGCGCACCACCGGCCTGGCGGACGGCATCATCATCACGCCGTCGCACAACCCGCCGGAGGACGGCGGCTTCAAATACAATCCGCCGAACGGCGGGCCGGCGGACACGAACGTGACCAACTGGGTGCAGGAGCGCGCGAACGAACTGTTGCGCGGCGGCAATGCCGGCGTGAGGAGAATGGCGTTCGAGTCGGCGCTCAAGGCCGCCACCACGCATGCAAAAGATTTCATCCGGCCTTACGTCGAGGATTTGAAAAGCGTCGTGGACATGGAGGCAATCCGCGCCGCCGGTCTGAAACTCGGCGTGGATCCGCTCGGCGGCGCCGCGCTGCCGTTGTGGGAGCCGATCAATTCCATTTACAAATTGAACATCGAGGTTGTGAATCCGAAACTGGACCCGACGTTCTCGTTCATGTCGGTGGATCACGACGGGAAAATCCGCATGGATTGTTCGAGTCCTTACGCGATGGCCGGACTCGTCGGTTTGAAGGACAAATTCCGCGTCGCATTTGCGAACGATCCCGACGCCGACCGGCATGGCATCGTCACGCCTTCCGGCGGCTTGATGAACCCGAATCATTATCTGGCCGTGGCCATTGGCTATTTGTTGACGCACCGGCCGCAGTGGCCGCCAAATGCAATCGTCGGCAAAACGCTCGTCAGCAGCGGCCTGATTGACCGCGTCGTGGCCAAACTCGGCCGCAGGCTCTGCGAAACGCCGGTCGGTTTCAAGTGGTTCGCGCCGGGTTTGTTTGACGGCTCGTTTGGTTTCGGTGGCGAGGAAAGCGCGGGCGCAAGTTTTCTCCGCCGTGACGGCGCGGTGTGGACGACGGACAAGGACGGGCCGATCATGGATCTGCTCGCGGCGGAAATCACCGCCGTCACCGGCAAGGATCCGGGCGAGCATTTCCGCGCGCTGACGGCGGAGTTTGGCGCGCCGCATTACACGCGCATTGACGCGGCGGCGACGCCGGAGCAAAAAGCGAAACTGTCAAAACTTTCGCCCGAAGCCGTGAAGGAATCTCAATTGGCCGGTGAAAACATCACGGCCAAGCTCACGAAAGCGCCGGGCAATAATGCGGCCATCGGCGGCCTGAAAGTGACGACGGCAAACGGCTGGTTTGCCGCGCGGCCGTCCGGCACCGAAAACATCTACAAGATTTACGCGGAAAGTTTCCGCGACGAGGCGCATCTCAAAACCATCGTCAGCGAGGCGCGGCAAATCGTGAATAATGCGCTGGCGTGACCGTGACAACCGGATTTCATCCGACCCGCACAAATTGAAACCATGAAAACCAAGGCGGTCATCCAAAAGGCGCGCCAGTTCGCGGACTCCTTCCGGGTCACGGATGGAAAAAAATTTCGGCTCAAGGATTTTGACCCGGCGGACACGCTCGGCATCAAGTCCGCCGACAAGCCCCGTGCGCAGAAGGCGCTGGCCATCGGAGTGCAGACGCTGGCGGAACTGCAGGACAAGCTTTATGCGCAGGACAAGTGGGCGGTGCTGCTGATTTTTCAGGCGATGGACGCGGCCGGCAAGGACGGCGTCATCAAGCACGTCTTGTCCGGCGTGAATCCGCAGGGCTGCGACGTGCATTCGTTCAAGACACCGTCGGCCGAGGATCTGGACCATGACTATTTGTGGCGCTGCCTGAAGGTGCTGCCGGGCCGCGGCAAGATCGGCATCTTCAACCGCAGTTACTACGAGGAAACGCTGGTGGTGCGCGTGCATCCGGAATTGCTCGCCAAGCAAAAATTGCCGCCGGAACGGGTCGGCAAAAAAATCTGGGAGCACCGGTTCGCGGACATCCGCAACGTGGAGCAATACCTTTCGCGCAACGGCGTGGTGGTGCGGAAATTTTTCCTGCACCTGTCGAAGAAGGAGCAGAAGCGGCGGTTTCTCGAACGGATTGAAACCCCGGACAAGAACTGGAAGTTTTCCGCCAGCGACGCCGCCGAGCGCGCGCATTGGGACGAATACATGGCCGCCTACGAGGACATGATCCGCCACACCGCCACGGAAGAATCGCCGTGGTATGTCGTGCCGGCGGACAACAAATGGTTCACGCGCATCATCGTGTCGGCGGCGATCATCGAAACGCTGGACTCGCTCGGCCTCCAATATCCCGAGGTCGGCCAGGCCCAGCGCCAGGCACTGGCGGCCACCAAGGCGGCGCTGCTGAAAAAACAAAGATGAAATTTGGCCTCAAGGAGGGTTTGCACGGGATGGCCGTGCTGGGACTGCTCTGCGGCTGCCTGCTGGCACCGCTGATTTTTTTTGCCTCCAACGTGCCGGTGGTCGGCACGGCGCTGGCGTTCGGCCTCATCGGCATTTTTCTGGGGCCGACCCTGCTGGCCGTGGGTTGCCGGCTCATGGAACCGGCTGAACCAAAGAATCCCGAGCCGGGCAGCCCCCAATAAGCGGCCGGCACGGCGACCAAAAATATGAAAATCACCCCCCTCGGCGCGGCTGGCGGCGAAGTCACCGGCTCGGCCTATCTCGTCCAAACCCAATCCGCCCGTGTGCTCGTGGACTGCGGCCTGTTTCAGGGCGGCAAACGCGCGGATAATTTGAACCGCGCGGCGCTGCCGGTGAAGGCGCTCGACGCGGTTTTGATCACCCACGGCCATTTGGACCACACCGGCCGGTTGCCGTTGCTGGCCAAGGCGAATTATGCGGGACCGGTTTTTGCCACGCCGGCGACGATCGAAATGTCCGCGCTCATCGTGCGCGACTCGGCGCACATCCAGACGCAGGACATGGAGCGTGTGAACCGCAAGCGCGAGCGCGCCGGCGAACCGCCGCTGGAACCGCTTTACACGCCCGCCCACGCCGAGGCGATTCTCGAACGCTTCCAGCCGGTGCCCTATCGGCAGGCCGTGACCGTGGCGCCCGGCATTCAAGCCATCTGGACCGAGGCCGGCCACATGCTCGGCTCGGCGAGCATCCAACTGATTGTGGACGATGCCGGGAAAACGAGGCGCGTCGTTTTTTCCGGCGATCTTGGCCCGAAGAACGCGCCCATCCTCAAGGACTCCGAACCGTTCCGGCAGGCCGACCTGGTTTTTCTGGAATCCACTTACGGCGACCGCGACCACCAGCCGTTCGGCGAAACAGTTGAGGAATTCAATCGGATTGTTAAGGACGCGGTGGCGGCGCGCGGAAAAATTCTCGTGCCGACGTTTGCGGTGGGCCGGGCGCAGTTGCTGGAATTGCTCTTGAGCCAGATGTTCCGCAAAAAACTGGTGCGGCCATTCCCGCTATTTCTGGACAGCCCGATGGCGATCGCCGCCAACGGCATTTACGAGCATCACCACGAATTGTTCGATGACGCGACGCTGCAATATCTCGCGGAAAAACCGGCGCGCGAGGATTTGAAGACGCTGACGTTGTGCGTGACGGCGGACGATTCCAAAAAGATCAACGACCAGCCGGGGCCGTGCCTCGTCCTGGCCGGCGCGGGGATGTGCAACGCGGGTCGCATCCTGCACCACCTCAAGGCCAACCTCTGGAAGCCGGAGACGCACGTCCTCATCGTCGGCTATCAGGGCGACGGTTCGCTCGGCCGGCAACTGGTGAACGGCCAGAAAATCGTGAGCATCTTCGGCGAAAAAATCGCGGTGAAGGCCCAGGTCCACACGCTCGGCGGTTTCAGCGCGCACGCCGGGCAGACGGATCTGCTGGCGTGGTTCAGCGCCATAGCGCCGAGCCGGCCGCGCGTGGCGTTGACGCACGGGGAAAACGCACCGCGCGAAAAGCTGGCCAAACTGATCCAACAGCGGTTCAAACTCAAGCCCCAGTTGCCCGAATTGAACGAAGGCATTGAATTGTGAGTCATTCTTGAAACACGAAATTTATGAGTAAAAAATCCGCCACCAATCCGTTGACGCAATGGTCGGCGTGGAAAGCGCTGGCCGCGCACCACAAAAAAATCGCCAAGCGACATCTGCGCGACCTGTTCGCCGCCGACAAGAAGCGCGGTGAGAAATTGACCGCCGAAGCCGCCGGGCTTTTTCTGGATTACTCGAAGAACCGCATCACCGCCGAGACGCTCAAGTTGCTGCTGCAACTGGCGCAGGAATCCAACTTGCGCGGCCGGATGGACGCGATGTTTGCCGGCGAGAAAATTAACATCACCGAAAATCGCGCCGTGTTGCACACCGCGCTGCGCGCACCAAAGAACGCAAAGATTTTCGTGGACGGCAAAAATGTCGTGCCCGATGTCCACGCGGTGTTGGACAAGATGACGGCGTTCGCCCAGCGCGTCCGCAGCGGCGCGTGGAAGGGCCACACCGGCAAGCGCATCAAGAATGTCGTCAACATCGGCATCGGCGGCTCGGATCTCGGCCCGGTGATGGCTTACGAGGCGCTGCGGCATTACAGCCAGCGCGATCTGGTGTTCCGTTTCGTGTCGAACGTGGACGGCGCGGATTTTGTCGAGGCGACGCAGGATATGAATCCGGCGGAAACGCTGTTCGTCGTTTCGTCCAAAACCTTCACGACGCAGGAGACGATGACGAACGCGGAAAGCGCCCGCGACTGGCTGCTGCGCGGTCTGGGCGGAAATAAAAAAGCCGTGGCGAAACATTTCGTCGCCGTCTCGACGAACGCGGAAAAAGTCTCGGCGTTCGGCATTGATACGGCGAACATGTTCGGCTTCTGGGATTGGGTTGGCGGGCGTTACTCAATGGATTCCGCCATCGGCCTTTCGACGATGCTGGCCGTCGGCCCAGAAAATTTCCGCGCGCTGCTCGCCGGTTTTCACGCGATGGACGAGCATTTCCGCACCGCGCCGTTCGAGAAAAATCTGCCGGTGCTGATGGCGTTGCTGTCGGTCTGGAACACGAATTTCCTCGGTGCGGAAACGGTGGCGGTGCTGCCATATGAAAATTTCCTGAGACGCTTTCCGGCGTATCTCCAGCAATTGACGATGGAAAGCAACGGCAAGCACGTCACGCTCGGCGGGAAGAAAGTGACCTACCAGACTAGTCCGATTTACTGGGGCGAGCCGGGCACGAACGGCCAGCACTCGTTTTACCAGTTGATTCACCAGGGCACGCGGCTGATTCCGTGCGATTTCATCGCGTTTGGCCAGGCGCTGACGCCGCTGGGCCGGCATCACGATTTGCTGCTGGCGAACGCGCTGGCGCAGAGCGAGGCGCTGGCGTTCGGCAAGACGGCGGCGGAAGTGCGGGCGGAAAAAGTTCCGGACGCGCTGGTGCCGCACAAGGTTTTCGAGGGCAACCGGCCGTCGAACACCATCCTTGCGAAAGAACTGACGCCGGCGGTGCTGGGCAAGCTCGTCGCGCTTTACGAACACATCGTGTTTGTGCAGGGCGCGATCTGGAGCGTGAATCCGTTCGATCAATGGGGCGTGGAACTCGGCAAGGCGCTGGCGCAGCGCATCGTGCCCGAATTGGAAAATAAAACTTTGCCGGTGCTCACGCATGACAGCTCGACGAACAATTTGATCCGGCGTTGCCGGCAGCTAAAGGCGTGAGCCGATTATGGTTTTCATGGAAATCAAAATATTTCCCGACGCGGAAACCGTGGCGCGGGAGTCGGCGAAAATCATCGCCGCCGAAGCGCGATTGGCGGTGGCGGCACGCGGACAATTTGTGGTTGCGGTCAGCGGCGGCAAAACGCCGTGGCAGATGTTGCGCGCGCTGGCCAGCGAAGATTTGCCTTGGCCACAGGTCCAGGTCGCGCAGGTGGACGAGCGGATTGCGCCCGCCGGCCACGCCGACCGGAACCTGACGCATCTGCGGGAAAGTTTGCGGCACGCGCCGTTGCGGGCCGGACAGATTCATGCGATGCCGGTCGAGGAAGATGATTTGGACGCCGCCGCCGCAAATTATGCGCGGACACTGACACAACTCGCCGGTGTGCCGCCGGTCCTGGACTTGGTGCATCTTGGCCTGGGTGCGGACGGTCATACGGCGTCGCTGGTGCCAGGCGATCCGGTGCTGGAGATTTCCGACCGCGACGCGGCGATGACGGGCGTTTATCAGCAGCGGCGGCGGATGACGCTGACGTATCCGCTGCTCAACCGGGCGCGGAGAATCCTCTGGGTGGTGACCGGCGGGGAAAAGGCGGAGATGCTTGGACGGTTATGCGCGGGCGACCGGACGATACCGGCGGGGCGGGTGGTCACCAACACGGCGCTGGCGTTGGCGGATCGGGCGGCGGCAGGAACGTGAACCGGGTGTGTGATAACAGGGCAGGACATTCCTAAAAATAGACACGGGGTCTTGGGATCTATTCCCCCGCGTTGCAATTAGCCCATTTCAACTGGCCAAAAATGCAATATTGGGGGGCTTTATCCGCATGATTGATTAGTGGGGATTCCGGCAAAGTTGAATCTGGACATTGGCACGGACAGTGCTAAACTGGGCACGCGCGGTTGCGTCAGGCAATCAAGGGAACTCAGTTGTCATCATATAATCCGCCTGACGCGCTGTTCCGCCGCGTGAACAGAAAGCACAAAGCAAAATGAAAATGACCAAGAACATCCGCAAAGCGGGTTTCACCCTGGTGGAAATCATGATCGTCGTGGCCATCATCGGCCTGTTGGCGGCGATTGCG
>JAJXXW010000012.1 GCA_021780905.1 bacterium | reverse complement strand
ACAAACCACCGCTTCCGCCGCCGGCTGGATTTATCTCGCCATGACCCGCCTCATGCTCCGCCGACTCGCATAAACATTGGCTCATTTTGACATTTCAGACAGGCACTAAGATTTCGCGCGTGGAATGCTGTTCACTAATTAAAATCATCCAGATTCCAGCATGGCATTCCGCAAATGGATTTCAAGAACCACAAGCCAGCCTAAATCTCGCCCGCGCCGCCGAAGAAGCCAGGTCGGAGAAAATCTTAAAACCAAAAATCCAATGGAATAACACTGGCAGGAAATGATCTGGTATTTCAACGTGTGAAAGGAATCAGATGGACTTGTGGTGCCTTGACCAGAGCAGCCAACTTTACGTTTTCGTGCAAGACCAGTTCCTCACAAGCCGGCTGGGTCAGCAAAGCCGTCAGCGGAAATCCGCAATCCAGACTCACGCGCATCAGCCGTCCTTCGCGCACCACCGCTCGCACGGTGACCGTCAGGCGGTTGCGGGGACTGGATTGAACCGAGTCCGTCCGCATCAAAATCACGTCCTCCGCCCGGATGCAAACATAGACCTCGCGTGCATCCGCCGGTAAATCTTCAGCCAGCGCGATCAGCCGGGCGTGGCCAACGACCACGGTCGCCAGGCCGTCGCGCACTTCAAGAATTTTTCCAGTCAGTATGGTTTCGACAGCAGTAATTTCTGCCACGGCCAGATTCACTGGCCGGCTGAAAACTTCCTGCGCCTCGCCCTGCTGGACATTGCGTCCATCGTGCAATACCACCACCTCGTCGCCGAGCGCGAGTGCCTCAAACCGGTCGTGCGTGACGAGCAGGGTCGGGATGCCGGAGTGGCGGAGCAGACGCCGCAATTCGTCACGCAGCCGGGACCGGGTCGGGGTGTCCAGCGCGGCGAGCGGCTCGTCGAGCAGCAGCAATTTGGGCCGGCGCACCACGGCCCGCGCCAACGCCACGCGCTGCTGCTGGCCGCCGGACAATTCGCGCGGCAGGCGGTTCTCCAAACCGTCGAGGCCGAGCCAGCGCAAAGTTTCGGCCACGCGCGCCGCCCGTTCGGCGGCGGGCAGTCCGTTCAGGCCATAGCCGACGTTGCGCGCGACCGTGAGATGCGGAAACAGCGCGTAATCCTGCGGCACAAAACCAACGCCGCGTTTTCTGGATGGCAGAAAATAATTTCCGCTTCCAGCCTCCTGCCTTCCGCCTTTCTCAAACCAGACTTCCCCGCCAAATTTAATTTCGCCCTCCTCGGGAATTTCCAGCCCGGCGAGACATCGCAAAATGGTCGTCTTGCCCGAACCCGACGCGCCGAACAGCACCGTGATGCCGCCGCCGATGGACAAATCCCGCGCGGCGATTTCCGGGCCGCCGGGAAATTGCCGGCGAAAGTTCGCGGTGAGAACGGCGTTGTTCATTTGCGCCTGCGCTGAAGGTTTTCGCCGACGAACACCGCCGCGAACGCGATGACCGCCGACACGCCCGCCAGCGTCCAGGCGTGCGCGTCCTCGCCGTTTTGCACCGCCGCGTAAATCGCCACCGGCAGCGTCGTCGTCCGGCCCGGAATGTTGCCGGCGACCATGATCGTCGCGCCGAACTCGCCGAGCGCGCGGGCGAACGCCAGCAGCGCGCCCGCCAGCACGCCGCGCCGGGCCAGCGGCAGCGTGACGGTGAAAAACACCCGCCACTCGCCCGCGCCGAGCGTGCGCGCGAGCTGCTCAAATTTCACGTCCACCTCCTCAAACGCCGTCCGCGCCGCGCGCACAAACAGCGGCAGCGACATCGCCGCCAGCGCCAGCACCACCGCGCGCCAGGTGAACGCCACGTCCAGTCCGAACGCGCGGTGCAGCCAGCCGCCGGCCGGGCCGCGCCGGCCGAACAATTCCAGCAGCACCAGGCCCGTGACCACCGGCGGCAGGACGAGCGGCAGCGTGACGAGCGTTTCCACCAGCGCCTTGCCGCGCCGGTTTTTGCGCGCCAGCCACCACGCCAGCGCGAGGCCGGACGGCAGCACCAGCAGCAGGCTGGCCAGGGCCATCCGCAGCGAAAAACCGACGAGCTGCCATTCCGCGTCGCTCATTTGCCGGAGATTAACGGCAACACGGTGAAGCCGAATTTTTGGAACACCGCCGCCGCCGCGTCGGCTTCAAGGTATTTCATGAATTTTCCCGCGGCCGCCGGCTGCGGCGAATCCTTCACCAGCGCGAGCGGATAGGAAATTTTCGGCCCGTCCGCCGCCGGCACTTCAAACGCGATCCTCACATTTTTGGAAATGGCCGCGTCGGTCTTATAGACGACGCCGGCGTCCACGTTGCCGGAGGCCACGGCGGCAAGCACGGCGCGGACGTTTTCGCACGGCACCACCTTCGGTTCCAGCACACGCCAGAGCCGTTTCTTTTCAAGATAAATTTTCGCGTAGGTTCCGGCGGGGACATATTTCACATCGCCGACGGCCAGACGCTGGATGACGGCGTTCGTCAGTTCGTCCGGCGAATGAACCGCCGCCGCATCCGGCGGAGTGACGATGACCAGCGCGTTGCCGAGCAGGCTTTTCCGGCTGCCGTTCACGAGCAAGCCTTCCTTCTCCAGCCCGTTGGCCTTGGCCTCGTCGGCGGAAAAGAAAATGTCCGCCGGCGCGCCCGCCTCGATCTGCCGCGCCAGCGTTCCGGAGGCGCCGAAGTTGAAAACAATTTTGTCGCCGGAAGTTTTTTCGTAGCCGGCGGCGATTTGCTGGAGCGAATCCGTCAGGCTTGCCGCTGCAAAAACCGTTACCGTCGCCGCCGGCAACGGCATCACTGTCAGAAACGAGAGGAGCACAAAAATTTTCATCATAATTTTCATGAGCTTTGATTTTATGAGTTTTGCCGGTTAGAACGCCAGTTGAATGCGGGTGAAAAGCACTTCTTCCGGCTTCTTTGTCACCGGGCCGGTCGCGCCGCCGGTAAATGTCGTGCGCGAAAAACTGCACATGATGCGGACATTCCGGTTCAGCCACCAGTTCAGACCCAGGCTCCAGGCCCGCGCCGCCGAGGCGGAAGTCGCGGAGCTTGCGAACGTCGGAAATGCGTGGTTGTCCACCTCCAACCCTTCACAGCGCGCGACGATTTGCCAGGCACCCCAGCCGCCATGCTGCAGCGTGAACGGATGCCCCGGCGTGACCCCTTTGTCGGAGGCGTTTTCGCCGGTCAGCACCCAGCCAGCGGAAACATCCCAGGCATTGTTTTGCAAATCCGCCGTCGTGCCGGGCGTGGCGGCGAGTTTGACTTCCTGATCGGAAACCACATATTCGCCCGATAAATTGAAGGGTCCCCAGTAGTAACAGGCCTGCGGCGAAAACCGCCAGTGCGCCCCGTTGCCAGCCGCCCCGCCGGCGTAGGAGAAAAATTTTTGCTGGCCGTCCGTCTTGTAACCGCTGGTCAAGGCCGAGGCGGAGGACTGGCTCCCATAGCTGCCGCCCGCACCAAATCCGAATCCCCGCAGCGCGGTGACAGCCGCCTTTATGAACGGGTGCAGAAAAATGCGGCCAATAAATTCCTGGTCGTTGTCAAAGTTGCTGTTGGCGGCGTTTGCCCCGTCCGCAACGCTGTTAAAAATGCCCGCCGCATAATTCACCCGGCCCTCAAACAAATCACCGTGCAGTTCCACCCCCAGATCGCGAAGCGGCACCAGATCAGTCGCCAGCGATCGTTCATTGAACGGGAGCAGGGTGGCCGGCTGGAGCCATTCAAGACCCAGGGGCGTTTTGAATCTTCCGGCCTCCAATTGCAGATCGGGCCGGGGATGATAATTCACATAGGCATCATAGATGGAAGGGGAACTGCCGCCGAATTCAGCCATGAACTGGTAGCTGAAATCGTGAAGCACCGTGCCTGAAATAATCGGATGCACCCGGCGCAAAAGGAAACCATCAACACCCGGCGCGGCGTTTTGAAAAAAGCTCCGGCTGTCCAGTTGCACGTAGCCGCGCAGGTTCATCGCAAAGTTGGTGTCGGCGGAAACAATGCTGAGGCCGCCCGCGCCAAGCGAAATTTTCGGGGCGGATTCGGCCGTGAACATCGCATTCGTCCGATCCTGTTCCTGCCGCTGTTCGAGCGAACAAACTTTCTGCTCCAACTCCTGCATTTGCTGTTTCAGAATTTGAATCTCTGAAGATTCAGCAGCCTTGGCGCGGGAACCGTTGAGGGTGGTGGCCGACCGACCAGCCGGCGCCAACAGCAACAGGCCGCAGGCGGCAACGGTTGTCATATTGGTTCTCAATTGATGTTTCATCTTTTGTTGGGATTTCATTGTTAAGTGTGCGAACCGGAAAGGTGGTTAGCCGAAACGGAATATACTTTCCGTTCAAAGCGGCCATCGGCGACGACGGGATTGTCTGGCACGGTGTCCAGCCAGCCGCAGCGGCGCACCGGATAATTGTCGTATTGCGGAACGTAAGGCTTGATGTCGAGCAGCGGCGTGTCGTCCAAAATATCCACCTCGGCGAGGCGCAGGATGTTTTCCTCAATGTTCAATAGCCGCACGCACGACATACCAATCGTGTTCGGTCGAGCCGGAACCCGCGTGGCAAAAAGTCCATGCGCCACCGTGTCGCGATAAGGAATCACGCTCATCCTGGCCGCCGACGCCCGGTGGAACCAATAGATCAGCCACACGCGGTCAAAGCCGTCGAGGTCGGCCAAGCCGTCCACAAATTCCGGGCGTAAAGTGACGTAGCCCGGCGCACTACCGGCGCAATACGGCTGAATCGGCGTGCCGGTCGCCTGCTTGAACGGCGAATGGACACGGCCAATTTCCGTCAGCCGGATTTCCAGTGATGAAGTGGTTTTTGAAGTGTTCATAAAGCTATGATTTCTCCTGTCTCCCGTGCGTCATAACCGGGCAGCTCGCTGATCATCTGGCGGCAAGCGCGGTCGCGCAGCAATCGGACGAGCGCTTGAATGCGCGGGTCGTATTGAAACGCGGTGGGAAAACACAAATCCAAAATCTCTGAACGCACCGGCAGAAAATTCAACCCCGCCTCCGCTGCGGAAAATTTCACGCACACGCCCGCCTCCGCCCAGCCGCTGCGCACCGCTTCGGCCACCGCCGCGTGACCGTTCACTTCGCGTCCGGTGAATTGTTTTTTGCCAAGCAATCCGTCCAAGCATTCACGCGCCGCCGAACCGGATTCACGCGCTGCCCAGCGCAGCGAACGCTGCGCCACCGATTCTGCCGAGCGCGAACGGTCGTCCGTCGCCAGCGCGATGCCGGATTCCCATTTCGCCACGCGCAGCAGCCGGCACTCACTGCCGATTTGCGCCCGCACCGTTTCAGCATTACGGTCCGGCGATTCTTCCGTGGAATAATGCAACCCCGCGACATGAACCAATTTTTGCCGCAACAATTCCAGCGCGGTTCGCCCGCCGCGTGGAAAAACCAACAGCCGAAAGCCCGAAGTCCGTGCATATTCCGCCGCGAGCAAACCTGCCGCCGGATCGCAGCTCGCCATGATCAGCGTCGTTTCGGCCGCCGAACCGCTGTCGCGCAAAACGCCGTCCTGCCAGACGCCGTCGTGCGGCGTCGGATTCAAAGTCATCGCCTCGACCGGATAGAGCAGCCGGCGCTGGCCGATTTCCGCTTCCCAATAGCGGCTGGTTTCGCCGCGCGGTTTCCAAGCCCAATCAGTTCCGCTTGGTTTGGAAATGCCGCCGCGTCCAAACAATTCCTCGACCGAACACTCGAACACCGCCGCCAACGCCAGTGCCGTGGCGACCGATGGCGAAAGGCGTTCGCCCTCGATGGCGCTGACCGCCGCGCGCGAAATGCCGGCGCGCTCCGCCAGTTCCGCCTGCGACCATTGCCGCGCGAGCCGCCGTGCCTGCACCGGGCTAGTTGATATGATTCTGTCGCTCATGGCTATTTTCGTGTCGCTCCAGGGCAAATAAAAACGCCGCCGGACGCGACTCCTTTTGCAACTGCGATGCCAAGCGGCGGAAATTTTCTGCGAAGCGAATAAAACCATTGCGGCACAATGGTTTTGTAGCGATTAAATTTGTTCTGCCAGAATAATGCCGCGAAAAACTTCCTACCCGAATGAAGTTTTGATTCCGAAAAGCTACGCGGATGTGGCTTCGTGGCAGGAAGTCGGGCGTTGCGGCAAACCAGCCTGGGACGGATTGCGCGAGTTCGAGTTTTGCCGTAATCTTTGGAGCCGACGAAAAATTAAACGCCGCAAAATTCAAATCCAATTATGAAAATCAGCGCCCGCAACATCATCCCCGGAAAAGTCACCGGCCTCAAGAAAGGTCCCGTCAGCAGTTCCATCACTCTGGAGATCGCGCCCGGCATCGAAATCGTTTCGAGCATCACTTCTGAATCAGCCGCCGACCTAAAGCTCAAGAAAGGCCAGAAGGCTTACGCCATCATCAAGGCTTCCAGCGTCATCATCGGTGCCGACTGATCATCGCACTACAAACGCATACCACGCGGCGAGTCCGGCGAGTAGCAGCGCGGGCGCGGCGATGACGCAGATGCGCCAGAGCCGATCTTGGGCGAGCGGCGTGCTGACCAGTCCTAAAACTTCCGCGCCGGTGGCGATGCCGTTGGTAAGGTGATAAACCGCCGCAAAGATCCCCAGCAGGTAAAATTGCGCGAACAGCAAGTTGGGAAAACTGCCGGTGGCTTGTCCGTGCCAGAATTGCCAGATGCCGTGCGACGTGGAGCTGAAGGCGTTCTGCGGATCAAATCGTCCGCCGAACCAGCGCTGTAGGACGGCCATGTGGAATACCAAGAAGGCGAGTAGGATCACGGCGGTGACGCGTTGTAACCATTGCCGCATCGGGCTGCCGTGAAAATGATCGCCGGTGATGAATTTCAATTTGTCGCGGCGCATCAGCCGCAAGCCGACCGCGATGTGAAAGGCCAGGACGGCGGCCAGGCTGATTTCCAAAACCGGCAGCAACGCGCCGAGTGAATGCAGGCGGTTGACCGCCGCCTGAAATCTCCCCGGCCACAGCGCGAGGGCGTTGACGGCCAGATGCAAAATCAGGAAGCCGCCAAGCACATAGCCGGTGGGCGCCAGATAATGACGCGGACAACGCCCCCCGCCGCTGCAACTGCATTGGTGCGCGGCCTCCTCGCCAAATTTGATCGTGCGAATGACGCGTGCATCAAGCACGGCGCTTTTGCCGTGGCCGCCGCAACCGCAGTTGCTTTTCCCGCCGCACTTTGATTTTGGAGAAGCTTCAACGCACATGGAAAATCACTTGTTCATGGCTTCACGCCGACCGCAGGTGCAGCTGGGACAAGGTTCGCCGGTGCCGTGGCCGTGCTGCGCCTGCACCACGGTCGCGCCGAGTTGCAACGAGGTTCCGCCCCATTTCCAGTCGCCGCCGCCGGGCCCTCCGGAGAGCGCGAGCGTTTCGCCGAGCAAGCGCGGTTTTTCCGGCACTGGAATTTCAAAACTTTTCGCGTAAGTCGCCGCGTCATCGCCAATTTCTTTGTCCACGACCACGACGAAATCCAGCGCGAGTTGCGTGGACGTGTCCGCGCAACTGCCGTGAATTCGTGACAGCTCGTAGAGGCAGACGTTGGTGGCGTCCTTGCCGGTGACATCGAACAGCACCGCCAGTTCGTCCACCGCGCCGGCGAATCCGGCGAGCTTCAGCAAACCGGTCGCGCCGAGTTTCCAGCTTCGCGGCTGGTCGCCGGTCAAAGTTTTGACGTGCTGCGCGATGAGTCCGTCGCGGCCGCCGAGCTTGAGGGGGCCAAGTTTTTCGTAGCGGGTGGTTTCGGCGTTGCCGTATTTTTTATAGATCAGGAATGCCATGATGATTTTTGAATTTGATGACGAGGTTTTTCAATTCCTCGTCGGTTAGGTGATTTTTTTGTTGGGCAGAAAGCTTGCGGATTTCCGCAAGCAAATCGGCGAGCCGCTCTTCCGGAACGGAAAGCTTCAACGCTTCAAGCTTGTGCCGTAAAGCGCGTGTGCCGGAATGCCGGCCGATGACCATTTGCGACGGTGCGTGGCCGGTCTCCTCCGGCTTGAACGGCTCGTAAGTGCGCTGGTCCTTCAGCAATCCGCCGCAATGAATGCCGGTTTCATGGCGGAACGCCGCGCTGCCGACGACGGGTTTTTCCGCCGGCAACGGCCGTCCAGAAATCTGCGCGACAAAATCGCTCAAGCCGGCGAGATCACTGAAACGAAAGCCGCAGTCACATTTCAGCGCCACCTTGAGCGCCATGACGACCTCCGCGAGCGGCGCGTTGCCGGCGCGTTCGCCGAGGCCGTTGACGGTGACGCTCGCGCATTCGCAACCGGACTCGAAGGCGGCAATGGTGTTGGCCGTGGCCATGCCGAGGTCGTTGTGGCCGTGAAATTCCAGCGGCAAATCCGGCACGGCATTTTTTACGCGACGGATGAGCTGGCACGTTTGCAACGTCGTGAGAATGCCCACGGTGTCGGCCAGCCGCAACCGCGCCAGGCCGTTTTCGCGCGCGGCAATGGCGAAATCGCAAAGAAAATCCGCGTCCGCCCGCGACGCGTCCTGCGCGCCGACGGTCAGATAGCCGAACACGCCACGAAATTGCGCCGCAAGTTTTTCGAGCGTCGCAAAAACCCAGTCGCGCTTCTTGCCCCACGCCGCGAGGTGAATGGCCGACACCGGCAGCGAAAAATGCGCACCGTGAACGCGGCAGTGCGCGGCGGCGGCCAGATCAATTTCCGTCGCGCGGCACCACGTCAGCAATCTCACCGGCAGGCCGAGATCAGAAATCGCGTTGATGTCCGCAATTTCATCCGCGCCCATCGCCGGGATGCCGATTTCCAGCTCCGGCACGCCCGCGAACGCCAGCATCTTCGCGATGCCGATTTTCTCGGAGCGCGAAAACGCGACTCCGGCAGCCTGCTCGCCGTCGCGAAGCGTGGTGTCAATCAGATGCGGATTCATCCGTCAGGCAAACAACGTGGCTGGCGGCAGCTCGGCTTTTTCTTCGAGGCTGTCGAGAATCGCCTCGGCGGTTTCAATGGTCGCGTGCTTATACCAGATGTTTTCCGGATAAACGACCACCACCGGCCCGCTGTCGCATATGTTCAAGCAACCGGTGCTGGAAACCATGACGTCGTCAAGACTGCGATCCTGCACCTCGGTCGAGAGATGCTGGAGCAGACGTGAGGATTCCTTTTTGTGGCAGACGCCCGCCGCGCCGGTGGGCCGAAAACTGCCGCAGACGAATATGTGATGTGCTGGTTTGCTCATAGTATGTTGATAGTTCTTAGTTGATAGTTGATGGCTAAAAATTGTTTTCAGCTTCCGGCGGCATCCCCGCCGAGAATTTTTTCCAGATGCCGGTCCAGATTCATCAAGGCTCCGGCGCAACCGGCTTCACGCGTCTTGACCAGCAGCTTGTCGGACCAGGCTTCTTCCTCGACCTGCTCGCTGATAAACCAGTGCAACAGGACTTGCGCGGGATAATCCTTTTCCGCCACCGCGACTTCGTAGGCGGCGTGAATGCCGGCGGTATTGGCGCGTTCAAAATCAAAGGCGGCCTGGGCGGTCTCAATCAGCGCCTTGAAATTGCCTGCGGGTGCGGCCACCGCGCCGATCTTCGGCACGACATCGCGGTCGGCCAGGTGCTTGAGAATTTTGTTCGCGTGCGCCAGTTCTTCCCCGGCCTGCTTTTTGAAAAAACCGGCGAAGCCGGTGTGATGATGCACCTCGCACCAATACGACATCGCCAAGTAATTCTGGCTTGCTAAAAGTTCGTGATCGGCTTGTTTTTCGAGCGCGGCAATGACTTTTGTGGAAGGAACGGGCATATTTTGGTAATCGTTATTAGTTGATAGTTGTTGGGAAAATCATCCGCAGCCGTTGCCGGTGCCTTTGCAGGTCACACCCGCACCACAACTGGTGAACCGCCGTTTCATGCCGGCGGGAATCGGCTTGTCGGCGAACACCGCGCGCAAGCCTTCCTCAATCAGGCCTTCCATCTCAACGACTTTCAGGCCGTGCTGCGTGAGAACTTTCATCGGCGTCGGCCCGGCAGCGTTGACGAGTAATGTGCGGCAGTCTTGCAAAGTGGTTGCCAGTTCGGCCCAGCGCGCATCGCCGCCGCCTTCGGGTGGCGCGGGGCGAATTTCCTTCACGCGATAATTGCCGGGCATCCGCGCGTCGGCTTCAAAGACCAAAAACTTTTCCGCCTCGCCGAGATGCTGGTTGACCAGCGCGCCTTCCATCGTGGCGACGGCGACAAACGGGCGCGTGTCGTTCTCCGCCGGATTCAAAGAAGCGTTCGCATAATAATTCAGCGCGTCGTGCTGCTCGGTGGTCATGTTTTCGCCGATATAACCGACGGCATCGGCGCGGCAGCGGGCGCAATGCGTCATTTGCGGCAGAAGCTGGCCGCATTGCAGACGCAGCCGCGCGGTGGTCATCGTGTCCGGCGGCGGCAATTCCTGAAACGCCGCGCCCTTCACCGGCACCAGCGGCATGAGGTTCATGATGTCCGCGCCGAGGGCGGAAACTTTTTTCGCGACGTCTTGAATGTGGTCGTCGTTCACGCCGGGCATGATGATGGTGTTGATCTTGGTGGTGATGCCGCACGATTTCAGCTTCACGAGCGCGTCAATCTGCCGCGCGCTCAACACCGCCGCCGCCGCCTCGCCGCGCAACGGCCGCTTGCCATCGCGCACCCAGGCGTAAATCTCGCTGCCGATGACCGGATCAATCGCGTTGATTGTCAGCGTGACGTGGCTGACCTGCAATTCCGCCATTTCGTCCGCATAAGGCGCGACGTTCAAGCCGTTCGTTGCCACGCACAGGATCATTTTCGGAAAATGCTTTCGCGTGAGCCGCAGCGTTTCCATCGTCTCTTCGGGATTCGCAAACGGATCGCCCGGACCTGCGATGCCCATGACGGAAATCTCCGGGCGTTTCACTACCACATCGCGCAGATACGCGATGGCCTGCTGCGGCGTGAGCACCGTGCTCGTCACGCCGGGACGGCTCTCGTTCATGCAATCGTATTTGCGGTTGCAGAAATTGCACTGGATGTTGCAGCGCGGTGCGACCGGCAGATGCACGCGGCCAAACTTCTTGTGCGCCTCCTTGTCGAAGCACGGATGGTTTTTGAAATCAATCGGCCCAAGCGTGGACGCGCCGCAAGCTGGTTCAAGGGTTGAAATCATAGGTAGCAGTAACCGATGGGTGATTTTTCCTGCTTCACTTCGAGCAGCGCGTTGATGATGCGGTCGAACAATTCCTGCGCGCCGCGATAGCCCAGATGCAGCACGCGCTGGCCGCCGATGCGGTCGTGAATCGGAAAGCCAACGCGGATCAGCGGCACCTTCAGCCGGCGTGCAATTGAATAGCCCTTGCTGCTGCCGATGAGAAAATCCGGTTTCAAGCCCGGCGCGGCCTCGGCGATTTCGGCGAAATCAAAACCCTCCTTCACCAGCGTTTCCTCCGGCAGACCTGGAACGGCGGCGCGCAAACTTTTTTCAAGTTGCTTGCTGCGCCCGCCGCTGGCGCACAACACGGGCGTCACGCCGATTTCGCAGAGCAACGCCGTCAAGCCAATCACCAGATCTTCTTCGCCAAAAACAATCGCGCGTTTCTCGAAAGCATATTTGTGGCCGTCAATCAGACTGTCCACGAGCCGGCCGCGTTCGCGCTGGTATTTCACCGGCGTTTCGGTGCCGCTGATTGCCGCAAGCGCGTTGAAGAAGGCATCGCTTTCGCGGATGCCCATCGGCAGGCCAAGCAACTGGCGCGGAATGCCGAACTTCGTTTGCAGCACCGTCCCACCGGTTTTCGTTTCCACGAGCGTGCGGCCAAATTCAATCGCCGCCTGCGCCGAGCCGAGCGCGCGGATGGCGGCGATGGGCGTGCCGCCGGACTGGAGCTTCTCGTATTCCGACCAAGTCGCGCCGTCCATGGACTCCGAATAATCCGGCAGCAGCGTGAGCGGCAGATTGAAGTCCTCGAAAATTTCTTTCAAGTGCCGCAAATCGGAGGCGGAAACCATGCCGGGAAAGAGCGCTACATTTTTATTTTTTCCACCGGCCACCGCGATTTGCTCCACCAACTCGCGCACGGCGGAATGAAAACCATCAATGTGCGTGCCACGATAGCTCGCCGTCGAAACGTGGACAATGGGTGCGGCAGCGTCACCGTGCTGTTCCTTGAGTTCGTGCTGGAGCCGTGCCATGTCCTCGCCAATGGTTTCCGCGAGGCAGGTTGTGGCCGCGCCGATGAGTTGCGGCTGGTATTGGCGGGTGACATTCAGCACGCCTTGCGTGAAATTTTTGCTCCCGCCGAAAATTGCGCTGTCCTCGTGGAAGTTCGACGACGCGATGTCAATCGGTTCGCGGAAATGGCTGATGAGATAGCGGCGGATGTAAGTCGAGCAGCCCTGCGAGCCGTGCAGGAACGGAATGCAGCCCTCGACGCCGCGAAACGCCAGGCACGCGCCCAGCGGCGTGCAGAGTTTGCAGGCGTTCCGTGTGGAGGTAAAATTCTTCGATTGTGGCTCCTCATCATCGTCCATTGGCGGAAGGGCAATGGCGGTAAGTGGCTGGACTTTGGCGGCGGTGCAGTGATCCAAGCCCTGGCAATCCGCCGGACTTGCGCAGGTTGCGGGGCAACCTGTCAATTCCTCCAGCGGCTCTTGGATGTCAGTTTTCAGCATCGCAACTGACCTCTTTGCAATTGGGATGCCAACCTTTCGCCGCTGGTGAAATAACGCATAAACACAAATAAAAACGGTTGTATTTGAAAGTTTCCGCCAGGTAAATAATTCTTTGGCCAGTGCGAAGCCGACATTTGCGTAGGTTCATAAAAATGAAACCACCAAAATGTAGGAGCGGATTTGTTCGATACTAAAAAACCAAGCCAACGAAAAGTTTTCGGGCTAAGAGAAATCACCGAGCGGCGTTTGCGAAAGAAGTGCAGCGCGTTTCACCCGTCTCGGCGCAAATTGCCAGACGGGGCTGGCGACGCTGGCATAGACTTCTTTGGCAAAATTCACCATGCCGATGTAACCGGCGAGTGGTTCCTTGCGCTCGTGGTTGTGGTCGCAGAAACCGATGCCGAGTTTGTAGGCGATGGGCCGCTCCTTCACGCCGCCGATGAAAAGGTCCACGTCCTTCTCCAAACAGAATTTCGCCAGCTCCAGCGGATTGGCGTCGTCCACGATGATGGTGCCGGGATCGGCCATTTCCTGAAGTGTTTTGTAGTCTTCCTTGTCGCCGGTTTGCGAGCCGACGATGGCGGTCTCCATGCCGATGAGTCGCAACGCGCGCATCAGCGAAAATGCCTTGAACGAGCCGCCGACGTAGATGGCCGCTTTCTTGCCGATGAGCTTCTGCTTGAAACGCTGAAGTTCAGGATAAATGGCGGCGACTTCCTCGCGCACGAGCTTTTGCGCGCGATACATAATGGTCGGGTCGTCCTTGAAAAACTTCGCGGCCTCGTAAAGCGCGGTGCTCATGTCCTCGATGCCAAAATAGGAAACGCGCTTGAACGGAATGCCGTGGTCGCGCTCCATCATTTTGGCAAGCCCGGTCATCGAGCCGGAGCATTGAACCAGATTCAACTTGGCGCCGTGTGCGCGGCGGATGTCCTCGATCCGCGAGTCGCCGGTGAGACACGAAACCACCTCGATGCCCATGCGTTTGTAGTAGTCGCGCAGAATCCACGTCTCGCCGGCGAGATTGAATTCGCCGAGAATGTTGATGCTGTGCGGACTGATGTTTGAAATGTCGCCGGTGCCGATGAGGTTATAGAGGGCGTCGCACGCGGCTTTATAGCCGTCTTTCTTCGTGCCCTTGAAACCTTCGGAATGCACGCCGAGCACGGGAATGCCGGTCTTGGCCTCGACGCGTTTGCAGACGGCGCTCACGTCGTCGCCGATGAGGCCGACAATGCACGTGGAATAGACAAACGCAGCCTTGGGTGAATGGTGCGCGATGAGTTCGAGCAGCGCGGCCTCGAGCTTTTTCTCGCCGCCGTAGATGACGTCCATCTCCTGCAAGTCGGTAGTAAAGCTGTTGCGGTGAAGCTGCGGACCGCTGGAAAGCGCGCCGCGAATGTCCCAGGTATAAGCCGCGCAGCCCACCGGTCCGTGGACGATATGGAGCGCGTCCGCAATCGGATACAGCACCACGCGCGAACCGCAAAACACGCACGCCCGCTGGCTGACGGAACCGGCGACGCTGTTTTTGCCGCAGGCCATTTCGGCGGGTTTGCCGCCAGCGTCGCCGGTGTGGACGACTTGTTTTTCGCGGCCTGGCAGCAGTTCGATCACGCAGCCACCTTCACTTTCGCGGCGACGAGGTTGCGAACTTCGCGGTTGTTCATTCGCAACAATGCCCATTCATCCATGACCTTCGCGCCGAGGCTGCGATAGAAGCGGAAGGCGTTTTCGTTCCAGCGCAGCGCGATCCATTCGAAGCGTCCACCGCCGATTTCCATGCCGATTTTGGCAACCGCTTCGAGCAACGCCCGACCAATGCCGCGTTTGCGAAATTCCGGACGGACATAGATGTCGTCGAGGAAAATTCCGGGGCGACCAACAAACGTGGAAAAAGTATGATAATAAACCGCGTAACCCGCCGGAGCGCCGTCCACGCGCGCCAGTAGGGCAGCTGCGACGGGGCGCTCGCCAAACAGCGCCGCACGCAGTGATTCGGCGGTGACTTTCAACTCGTGCGTCAGCCGTTCAAACTCCGCCAACTCGCGGATCATGGCCAAAAGGTGTGACAGATCCTTCGCGGTGGCGGAGTTGATGGTGAACGGCGTCATTTCATTTGCCGCATGTTATTGGATCAGCTCGAAGTTTTCCTCGGCGCAGTCGCGGTCTTTATGGTCGAGCAGTGCGTCATTGATCAATTCCATTAACCGCAGCGCGCCCATGTAACCAACACACGGGAAGTAGCGGTGCCCCATGCGATCCAGAATCGGGAAGCCGAAGCGCACGAACGGAATGTTTTCGACGCGCGAGATGTATTTGCTGTAGGTGTTGCCGATGATGAGGTCCACCGAGTTATTCTTGATCTGCTGGTGCAGTTCGAACAGATCCACGTTTTGCTTGATCATGGCGTCAGGCGCGTGGTTGGCAAGGATGTCCGTGAGGCGTTGTTCAAAATGCTTGCCGGAGGAACCGGTGAACACATAGACCGGCTTCATGTCGAGTTCCACCAGGAATTGTGTGAGCGCGATGACGTGATCGGGATCGCCGACAATCGCCACACGTTTGCCGTGAAAGTATTGGTGCATGTCGCTCATGGCGTCGAGCAGGCGGCCGCGTTCCTCGCCAATGGCGGCGGGCACATCCACGCCGCCGTGGTTGCGGAGCGCGTGGATAAACGCATCCGTGTTACCGAGGCCGTAGGGCAGTTCCAGCAGCGCGGCGGGAACTTTGCATTTCTCGTCCAGCTCAATGGCCGCCGGGTGCGACGCGAAGTGGCCAAGGGCAATCGTCCCGACGCTGTCGCCGGAAGACTTGATTTCTTCCATCGTCGCTCCGCCGCTCGGAAACATCCGGTAACGGCCGTCCTGCGGCAGGTCCAGCACGCCACTGGTGTCGGGGAACATGACGGTTTTCACGCCCATTTCCTTGAGGATGCGCTTGAGTTCGCGCATGTCTGCGGGATCAATGTAGCCGGGAATTAGGTTCAATTGACCGTCATCCTTCAACTGCGCTTCTGTTTTCCCGCTGGACTCGGCGAGGTATTTCACCATGGCGGTGACCATGCTGGCAAAACCAGTGACGTGTGAGCCGACGAAGCTCGGTGTGTTCGCATGAATGACGCGTTTGCCCGCTGGAATGATGCCTTCTTCGGTTGCTTTCTTGATCATCATCGGAATATCGTCGCCGATGACTTCGGACAGGCAGGTGGTGTGAACGGCCACTATTTTCGGATTGTAGATCGTGAAGATGTTGGACAAGGCCTGTGTCATGTTGGCCAGGCCGCCGAACACGGAAGCGCCTTCGGTGAAGGAGCTGGACGTGGCGACGACTGGTTCCTTGAAGTGACGTGTGAGATGGCTGCGGTGATACGAGCAACAACCTTGCGAACCGTGGCTGTGCGGCATGCAGCCGTTGATGCCGAGCGAGGCATACATGGCACCGATGGGCTGGCAGGTCTTGGCGGGGTTGATCCGCAAGGCCTCGCGCGGTTTGATTTCAGCAGTGGTTCCGTTAAGCATAAAAATGTGGAGTTAAAGGTTTTTTTGGTTTAGCCCTCGGCACCATCCGCCGCTGCGGCCTTGCGCCAGGCTTTGGTCTCGTTCTTCGCTTCCGTCTTGGTGGTGTGCGTGAGCGGGGTGACCGACTGCGGATCTTTCTCCCACGGCGGGGTAATGAACTTCCAGACTTTCGTCGTGAGCATCCGGTCCACTTCGCGATAAAAATTGATCGCGCCGCCGAACGCCGCATACGGACCGCTGTAGTCGTAGCTGTGAAGCTGCTTGCACGGCACGCCCATTTTTTCGATGACGAACTTGTCCTTGATGCCGGAGCCGATGATGTCCGGCTTGTAGATTTCGATGAGCTTTTCCATCTCATGATGGCTGATGTCATCTATGACCAGCGTTTGCTTTTTCATCTCCACCATCATGCCTTCGTAATCCTTGAAGTTGAATCCGCCCGCCTGCAACGCGGCCATTTGTTCCGGCGTCTTGCTCGGCTTGAAGCGTTCGGGATCGGCCTCGACGTGCAGTTCCTCGATGTTGCGCGAGTCGGCGTCCACCTTGATCGTCGGCAGAACCTTGCGGCCTTCGTAATCGTCGCGGTGGGCAAACTCATAGCCGGCGGAAATGATTTCCATACCAATGTCGCGGAACAAATCCTGGTAATGATGCGCCCGCGAACCGCCGACAAACAGTGCGGCTTTCTTGCCTTGGTGCTTGACCTTGATTTCCTCGCGCACCGGGCGCAACGCCAGCATTTCCTGCGCGATGACTTCCTCGACGCGGTCGGTGAGTTTTTTGCTGTCGAAGAATTTCGCGATCTTGCGCAGCGTTTTCGCCGTGGCTTCCGCGCCAATGAAATTCACCTTGATCCACGGAATGCCGAATTTCTTCTCCAGCATTTCCGCGATGTAATTGATCGAGCGATGGCACATCACGCCGTTGAGTTGGACGGTGTGGCACTTTTTCACCTGGTCGTAGCTGACGTCGCCGCTCAACGTCGCCGTGACGTGAATGCCGCATTTGCGCAGCAGCGTGTCAATTTCCCAAGCATCACCACCGATATTGTATTCGCCGAGGATGTTCATGTTGAACTCCGCCACATCAGCCTTGTCGTCGAGGCCGATGATGTTCTTGAACACGCCGTTATTGGCGATGTGGTGGCCGGCGGACTGGCTCACGCCTTTGTAACCTTCGCAGGAGAAAGCCATGATGTTGATTCCGAGTTCCTCCTTCATCACCTTCGCCACCGTGTGAACGTCGTCTCCGATGAGGCCGACCGGACAGGTGGAAAGAATGGCAATCGCCTTCGGTTTGAAAATGGCGTAGGCCTCGCGAATCGCCTGGGCCAGCTTCTTTTCACCGCCGAACACGATCTGGTCTTCCTGCATGTCCGTGTTCATGCAGTATTGCAGATAGTTCGTGGAGCCGGTTGGCGGGCGCACCAGATTCCGGCGCGTCTGCCAGGCGTAATAACCGCAGCCCACCGGGCCGTGCGTGATCTGGAGCAGATCGTAGATCGGCCCCATCACCACGCCGCGACAGCCAGCGTAAGTGCAGCCGCGCTGCGTGATGATGCCCGGCACCGTGCGCGTGTTCGCGCCGATTTCCGGCGGCGCTTCTGGGTCGTTCAGGATGATTTGCTTGCCGCGCTTCTTCGCGGTCTTGGCTGGATAAATCTTCAGCATCTCCGCCTTTACCGCTGCCGGATCGGGCGCAATCAAAGTGTCGGTGGGTTCGGACATAAATATTCCTTTCGTGTTTGGTGGTTCACTGCGACTGTATAATTTTTCCAGCGCGGCGGATGCCGTGGTTTAATTAAACAAACCGTAATCCATCAGCAATTTTTCCAGCTCCGGAATTTGCAGCGGCTTGGGAATCACCAGGTTCTTGTTCTGGTCAATCGCCTTGGCCAGCGCGCGGTATTCATTCGCCTGCTGGCAGTCTTTGTTCCACTCAATCACCGTCTTGCGGTTGATCTCGGCGCGTTGCACGTCGTTGTCGCGCGGCACAAAATGGATCATCTGCGTGCCGAGCTGCTTGGCGAACTGCTCGATCATTTCCTTTTCGTTGTCCACCTTGCGGCTGTTGCAAATGATGCCGCCGAGACGCACCACGCCGGTCTGCGCGAACTTCAAAATGCCCTTACAAATGTTGTTCGCGGCATACATCGCCATCATTTCGCCGGAACAGACGATGTAAATCTCCTCGGCCTTGCCGTCGCGGATGGGCATCGCGAAACCGCCGCAAACGACGTCACCCAGCACGTCGTAAAAAACGTAGTCGAGCTGCTCGCTGGCATCGTAGGCGCCGAGCTGTTCGAGCATGTTGATCGAGGTGATGATGCCGCGGCCCGCGCAGCCGACGCCGGGTTCCGGCCCCCCGGATTCCACGCACTTGGTGTTGCAAAAACCGCCGGCGCGGATGTCCGCCAGCTCCACGTCTTCGCCTTCCTCGCGAAGCGTGTCCAGCACGCTGCGCTGCGCCAGACCGCCGAGCAGCAGGCGCGTGGAGTCAGCCTTGGGATCGCAGCCGACGACCATGACCTTGTGGCCCATCTCGGCCAGGCCGGCCACGGTGTTTTGGGTGGTGGTGGATTTGCCGATGCCGCCCTTTCCGTAGATTGCAATTTTTCTCATAATGGGATTTTGATTTTAATTTTTAATCCGGCGGAAACTTCCAACCGGCACTGTCGTCCCTATTGCAACCGCAATGCCAACTATTTATTAACACCGATAAAGTGTTTAAAACCCTTGTAAATACTGGCGATATGATGCGAAAGAAATTTTCGGGTGAAGAAAAAGCCGTTTTGACCGCCGGCAGATTCCGACATTTGCGTAGGAATGAAAATTGAAAACTACCCGGATGTAGCCAGAATTTCTTCAGCCACAGATGCACACAGATGTTCGTGCGGTTTGCATAAACCAACAAACTATGCAAAACTACATGAAAATAAACACTGTGTCATTTGTGAAACGTAACTGCTATTCTTATACACGGTTCAGCAGCAGTCAGCAAGCCGAAGGCGATTCCTATCGGCGGCAAATTGAGCGGGCGCAGAAGTTCTGCGACGAGCACAATCTGGAACTGAACGAAACCCGGTTCGAGGATTTAGGCGTGTCGGGCTGGACAGGCGAGAACATTGAAAAGGGCGCGTTGGGCGACTTCATCGCGGCGGTGAAAGAGGGCAAAGTCCCCAGGGGTTCTTGTTTGCTGGTGGAAAATTGGGATCGTTTTTCACGTCTCAAGCCGATGGATGCCTACACGAAGGTCGGCGAAATCATCAAGGCGGGGGTGGACGTGGTCACGCTGCAAGACGGCAAATTTCACACGGCGGAAAATTACAATGACTTCACGAACCTGATCACGTCGTTGGTGGTCATGCAGCGGGCGAACGAGGAAAGCGCCACCAAAAGCACCCGCATCCGCGCGGCCTACGAAGCCAAGCGCAAGCTGGCGAAAGAGGGCAAGGCGATTTTGAGCGGGAACCGTCCGCCGTGGCTCAAGGTCAACGCGGACAAAACCGGCTTTGAAATCCGGCCGGAGCGGGTTGCCATCGTCAAGCGAATCGTCCAACTGATAAAGGAAGGCAAGGGCAAGCGGGAAATTGCGCGGATGCTGGACGTGGAAAAAGTGCCGACATGGGCGGCGGATAAAGATTACAGCAAGGTGCGCAAAGAGAGGAAGCGCAGCGATTGGGGCGGTCGTTGGCGGGAAAATTACATTTTGGAAATGGTGAAGTCGCGGGCGCTGGTGGGCGAATTGAAATTGATGCGCCGCAAGCGCGATACCGGCGAAGTCATCAAGGGATATTATCCGGCGGTGATGGATGAGGCGACCTGGCAGAGCATCCAGCCGAAGAAAATCAAGACGTTCAACGCGGGACCGCAGAGCGACGCGGCCAACCTGTTCACCGGATTGTTATTCGACGGCTACAATCCCGATTACCGCATGAAATTTTTCATGCAGAACAAGGCGAAAGGCTACGTCTATCTGTCGAGCGATTACGCGACGGTTGATCCGGCTTACCTTCAACGGAAAGAAGCGTTGGCCAGAGGGGAAGATCCGGGGGCGCGTCCGCTGTCGGGCGAGTCCATCCGATACATGGAATTTGAAAAACATTTCCTGCAACATTTTTCCGAAATAGACCTGTTTGATGCGATGCCGAAGCCGACGCCGGAAGAATCGTCGCGGGTGGGGTTGCTGGAAAAAGAGAAGGCTGACAACGACAAGGCGCTGGCAAACTTGATCAAGGCATTGGAAAGCGGCGAGCCGTCGGCGCTGGTGATGGAGCAAATCAACAAGCGGGAAGCGGCGGCGCGGCGGCTGGCGAAGGAACTGGAAACGGCAACGGCCAGACAACGGCGGGAACAATACGCGATAGACAGCTTTGAAGAGGAACACCAGCGCATTCTTGAACTGCTGGGCGCGGAAACGCGCGAAGCGCGGCTGTCGTTGCGGTCGTTATTTCACCGGCTGATTGAGCGGATAGACATTTACACGGCGGGGCTGCTGGAAGTGCCGGAACATTTGAAAGAATACGTCTGGCCGGATCGCAACGGCATGATGTGTTACCGCGTCAAGCTGGTGGGCGGGCAAAAGATATGGATTTGGTGGGACGGCTGCGAAGTGTGGGAGTGAAGTGCCGGGCTAGTGGCCGCGCTCAATCCCAAAACGATTGCTGCGCGGCCAGCGGCTCCAAGCCGGCCAGCGCAAGGCGGAGCTGGCGCACAAATTTCGACTGGCCGGCGACGCACTCGGCGAACTTCACCACGAACATTTCGCAAAGCAACTCGTCGCGCTCCTGCGCGGCGCGGAAACGATGCTTCGCGGTGGCTTCGCTGAAATCGGCAAACCGCACCGTCACGGCCAATTCGCGCGGGGCAAGCTGCTCGCGCCGCAACTGCGCCAAAAGTTTTTTCAACTCGGCCAAACCGAATTGCCGCACCCGCTCATAATCACGAACATCGAACGAAAAAGTTTTGTTCCGCGAAATCATCGTGCGCGTCCGCGCCTCGTCGCTGTCGCGACTCGCATGGTGGCCCGCCGCAAGGTGCTTCGTTCGCTCGCCGGCAGGCATCCGTCGCGCCAGGAATGCTCGCCGGGGCGGCTCGCACCTGTCACGCCGTCTGCTTCTCTGCCGTCGAGCTGCCACTACGCGGGGGACAATCAGATGGTTGGTTGAGCCTCGCGGCATATAGATGGTTTTCTCCGCGCAGCATCGTGGTGCCTGCTGGTGGCCTGTCTGTCTATTCGTGGCTGCTCAGGGAATGGTGATGAGCAGCCACTTCATATCCAGCCAGGCCACCGCCGCATGGCATCGCTTTGCCACTGTGCGTTGGTGGCGTTGGCAGTGCCGCATCAGCGGGCTTTACTATCGGCGTGTCACAGCGCCGGTTTCGTTCTGGCGTGCGTGCGGTTGCCCGTCGGCGTTTCGTCCCGCGTTGCCGTGGTGGCAGTCATTTGTCTTCAGCTATCTCCGCCTCACCGGCTGGTTGCGCCAGCCAGATCGCGGGCGGCCTTGAACTCGCCGTGACAATTTGCAAGCCGGCAGCCTATTTCCCGGCAGTTTCGCCCTTGGCCGGAATTTCGTCGGAGGCTTTCACTATTTCATCCAGTAGTTTTTTGAAGTCCTTCAAGCCGGTGGCCGGAATGATGATGGAATTGCGTTTGCCGCCGACTTCCTCATTGATGCGCAGAAACCGGCCACGCGGATTTTCTTTGAGCGTCAGCACGAAAAATTTCCGCTCGATTTGAACCTCGCCGGCTTTCAACGTGTCTTCCGGCACAAACGGACGCGGCGGTTGTGGCGCGTAGGGTTGGTGATAAGGTTGCCGATTAGGTTGGCGTCCATAGGGTGAAGGCCGTTCGTTGCTAATCATAAACGCATCAATAAACACAAATCGCACGCCGCACAAGTTGAAAGCGGGGTTGTGAATTTTGCCGCCATTCGCAGCCCTCGATTGTTCGGCACCCGGCTGTTTTTCAGGGTTCAACGTGTTCGCGACGCACGCAACCAGGTGAAGTTGTGCGCCGTGGACAATGTGAATGCGTCCGGTAATTCGGACGCGCTTGCAAGACAAAGTTGGTTCGCGTTGCTCAATAGAACAATTTGTTCGCGCTCCGTTCCTGTATCACTGTGCGCTCAACAATCACGAACGCGCAAATCTTCACGGTTTCCATTTACGAATACCAATTGACGCGTGCGCGAACGCCTGACGCTCATGCTGGCGGCGGTGGCTAACGCCGCCGCGACGCCAGCACCGGCACGCCTTCACCGGTTTACGAACGTCCCACTCGGCGTGCCTTTCGCTTCCGCGCGCACGCGTCGAACGTCGCAGGTTGTCGAACGGTTTCCGCGCGATTCACACTTTCTGGTTGGCGAGTGATTTAAGCGCGCGGACAGGCGGGGAAAAGTTGGTGGGTTGCTGACTCGTCGCTGTCGCTCCTCGCGGGAGCGAACGCTCGGAAACTCCTGGCGTTCGCCTTTTAGTTTTCAGCATGATGGCCAGTGCGGCACACACCCCAAGGCGTCACCGAGCCGACACTTGCGCTCTGCTCGCCAGCGTGGCTCACGCCGCGCCAAGTATCAGCACGGTTCCGCCGCATCGCTGGCCGGACTCGTCACTTTGCGCCCGCTCCATTCGCTGCCGCATCCGCCTCTGACAGTGGATTGCTCCCGCTCATTCCGACGGCCGCAAACTGCCGAGACCGGCAAAGACAGCGGTGCCCCCAAAGATTCCAGAGGCCGCGAGACTTCGTCCGGCCAAGGCATCAGCATTACGGCGCGAGGCTGCGCCTATCGCCGAAGACCGCAGCAATAGCCCGCGCGACTTCGTCCGGGCAAGACGCCAGAAATAATCGTGAGATCGGCCATTTCCGCACCGCCTCCATTTCGCAGGCTACATTGCAGCGGACGGAAACAACCGAACTCACTGCGCAAACCAT
>JAJXXW010000072.1 GCA_021780905.1 bacterium | reverse complement strand
TTGCCACGCCGACCGGCGAAGGCATCACAAACCCACGCACCTTCACACGCGTTCGCCGCTGCGTGATGGTGGATAATTTGCGAATTTACTGAACAACAAAGAACCGAAGCAACAAAGATGAAAACCGTTCTACCTGACTTCGTTCCTTTGTTTCTTGGTTGTTGATTTATGCTCCTCGCCCGCGTCGAAGGCAACATTGTGGCGACCCGGAAGCATCCGAGTCTCGACGCGTGGCGTTTGGTGATTTGCCAGCCGATCGGGAGCGATGGCCAGCCGGAAGGCGCGCCGGTCATCGCGATTGATTCGCACGGCGCGGGCATGCACCAGCAGGTCATCATTTCATCGGATGGACTCGCGGCGCGTAAAGCCGTGGGGGTGGACAAAAGTCCGGTGCGCTGGCTCATCACCGGCATTGTGGATGAACGCGAACCAGGAGTAAGAATTTGAAACTAGGAACCGTCATCGGTCGCGTCACGCTGAGCAAATCGGTAGATTTGCTCAAGGGCGGGCGTTTTCTCGTCGTCAGCCCGGTGAGCCGCGAGCAATACGCCACCTGTCTCGCCGCCAAGCCCGGCATGGGCAAGGACCCGAGCCTCGTCGTTTATGACGATATCGGCGGTGGCGTGGGCGATGTGATTGGTTACGAAGAGGGAGCCGAGGCGGCGCAGCCATTCGCGGTGCGCCCGCCCATTGATGCCATTAATTGCGCGCTGGTGGACGAGATGTTTTACAGTCCGTGGAAAGGTTGATTTTAATCAAAAAATTTTATGAGCAGAGTCATCAGTGTCCGAGACGTTCAGGAAATGGTCCGCAACGGTCAGGCCGTCAGCATTCCCGACGACGCCATTCTCACGCCGTCCGCGCGCGAGTTGTTGCAGGATTTGGAAACCAGCGGGGCGAAAGCCGTTTCAATTGCCGCCGCCGCTCCGGTCGCCAAGGCAGACAGCGACAAGCTTTCTCCGCCAACCAAGAAGCTGAACTCCAAATCTCCGAAGTCGGAACTGGAGGCATTTTTCAATTCGCCCTACGCGCACAGTTTGAAGGAGCAGATTTGCGAAATGGGCCACCGCCTCTGGAAACGCGCCTATGTGGACGGCAACGGTGGCAACATGGCCATCCGTGTCGGCGAAGACATCGCCATCTGCACGCCCACGCTGGTCAGCAAAGGCTCGCTCAAACCGTCGGACATGTGCCTCGTGGATTTCGAAGGCAACCAGCTTTGCGGCACCAAGAAGCGCACCAGCGAAATTCTCATGCACTTGCAGATGATGAAGCGCCAGCCCAAGGCCTTCGCCACCTGCCATTGCCATCCGCCCTACGCCACGGCCTTCGCGGTGGCCGGCGTTGCGCCGCCGACGTGCATGTTGCCGGAATACGAAGTGTTTTGCTCCGTCGGCGTCGCGCCGTATCGCACGCCCGGTTCGCCGGACATGGGCAAGCTGGTGGCCGAACTGACCGACAATTACAACACCATCCTCATGGCCAATCACGGCGTCGTGACGTGGAGCCACAACAACATCGAGGAAGCCTACTGGCGCATGGAAATCATCGAGGCTTACTGCCGCACGATTGTCGTCGCCGGCCAGCTTGGCAAGCCAATCAACACCTTCACCGGTCCGCAGATGAAAGAATTGCTGAACATCAAGCAGAGCCTCGGTTTCGTGGACCCGCGCCACAATCTGAAGGAATGCGAACTCTGCGACAGCGGCGAATGGCGTCCCGGCGCAACCTGTCAGGCCCCTCAGTCCGGCGAACCCACCATCGGACTCGACGCCGAAGCCGAAGCGGCAGTGAAAGCCATCACGGATCAAATTCTGGCGCAGATGAAGTAGGTAAATTCCCCTCTGTCACATGAACTAAATTCAACTAAATAAAGTTTTTTCATCAAGCTTGGTTCTAGCCCGGATATTTCACACTTGGTTTTGGAAAGCGTGATTTTGGAGGGGGAAAATCCAGAGGGCTTTCAAAAAGAAAACATGAGGGCAGAGAGTGAGCGTGGAAGCGCTCTGATAAACTCTCTGCCCTCATGTTTTCTTTATTCAGGCAGTCCGGCAGCAGGTGCCTCACGCGAACGTGGTGCATGACAAGTTTCATGTGAGCCAATATCTGAACGAGGCGGTGGACCAAGTGCGACGGAAGGAGCATAAGGAACTGCTGGCCCAAGGTGACGAAACGCGCAAAGGGAGCCGGCAACTCTGGTTGTATAACCCGCAAAAATTCAGTCCGGATCAAGCCTCGGAGTTTGCCGCCTTGAAGGAGTTGCGTCTGAAAGTGGCGCGCGCATGGGCGGCCAAGGAGCTCTTTACCAAGTTCTGGCAGTATCAGGAAGCTGGCTGGGCGACGGTGGTCACTGCGAAATTGGCGAATGTGTTCCATGTGCGATTGACGGGTTACTTGGCCAAGCGAACCGCACGGGTGCAAATACTTAAAAAGCCGACGCCGGAAGCGGCATCCAAATTCGATAAAACGCAGGACCGGAGACGTGAAAGATTTCTCAAAGCGCACTTTCATACCCGCTTGGACAATAAACTGCAATACGATCTGACGATCAATACCGACCGCGTTTCAAATAACGATGCGGTGGCGGTGATTTCCGAGGCGGCTCGGCGTTTTTTTCGGCGATGTAAAATTCCCAGCCGTGTCTGGCCTTGGATTAAATTTCACGCCGATTTCTCGATGGAGTTAAGCTGTTCTAGCAACCGGCTGAGTTCGGGACAGACGCGCTTCAGTTGTTCGTGGTGCAGCGCGGAAAGTTTTTCCAGAGTTTTTTCGCCCCGCCCGGTGAGTTTGATCAATACCTGCCGGCGGTCTTCCGGTGAGGGCGTGCGCACCACCAGTTTCTCCAGCACCAGCCGGTCAATCAGCCCAACCACGCTGTGGTGACGAAGCTGCAAGCGCTCGGCCAGCTCGCCAACGGTGACGCAGTCGCGGCCGGGAAAGCCCTTGATGGCCAGCAACGCCTGATGCTGTTGCGGCGTGACCCCGGCCGACTGCGCGGCGGATTCACTGAAATGCGTGAACTTCCGCAGGGAATAACGAAACGCCGCGAGCGTCTCATACTGGGTCTTGCTAAGTTGTTTGGGACTGGCCATTGAGGTTGTATTTAACATGGGCGTTGCCTTCACGGCCATCATTTATTTGACAATATCGCACCGCGATATAACTTGCGCCCGATAAATGCGAACTGAATTTGAGGTGCCGCCAGCCGCCAGTCATCCGCCCGCCCAAGCCGACGAGTTGGCGGATTTTAGCACCAACCATCGCGTGCTGCTTCTGTCTGCCATGTCGTTGGCCATCGGAGCAGTGAGCGCCCTGGTCGCCTATGCGCTGCTCTGGCTGATTGCCGCCATTACCAACCTCGCTTTTTACCATCGTCTTTCCGCCGCCCCGGCAATTCCGCAGGGAAATCATCTGGGTTATTGGGTGGTATTGGTGCCGGTGGCCGGCGCGATCATCATCGGATTGATGGCAAGATTCGGATCGGAAAAGATACGCGGGCACGGCATTCCCGAAGCGCTGGAAGCCATTCTGCTTGGTCGCAGCCGCATTTCGCCCATGGTGGCGATTCTAAAACCGCTTTCTTCGGCCATTTCCATCGGCACTGGCGGACCGTTTGGTGCGGAGGGGCCGATCATCATGACGGGTGGCGCGTTCGGTTCGATCTTCGCGCAACAATTTCATTTGAGCGCGGCCGAACGCAAGACCCTGCTGGTAGCCGGGGCGGCGGCTGGCATGTCCGCTGTGTTCGCCACGCCCGTCGCGGCCGTCTTACTGGCGGTGGAATTACTTTTATTTGAATGGAAGCCGCGCAGTTTTGTTCCGGTGGCCGTGGCCTCGATCATCGCGTCCGTGCTGCGCGTTCCCTTGCTGGGTGCCGGGCCAATCTTCCCCGTAATCGCTCATGCGCCGGTATCAGGCATAGAACTGGCAATTGCGGCGGGCATCGGAATTCTGGCCGGCTTTGGTTCCGGCCTGTTGACAATGCTGGTTTACGCGTTTGAAGACCTGTTTCAAAAGCTGCCATTGCACTGGATGTGGTGGCCGGCAATTGGTGCGATTTTCGCAGGTATTGGCGGCATCGTTGATCCACGCGTGCTGGGGGTCGGCTACAACACGATTCACAGTTTGCTGCGCGGTGAACTCGTCGGAACGGTAATCATTGGTTTGCTCGTGACAAAGGCGCTGGTTTGGTCAATCGCGTTGGGTTCGGGAACTTCTGGCGGCGTGCTGGCGCCCTTGCTCATTATGGGCGGTGCGCTCGGCGCTTTGGTTGGCTCATGGATTCCGGTGGGCGACATCGGGCTTTGGGCTTTGATCGGCATGGCGGCGATGATGGGCGGCACGATGCGCTCGCCGCTCACGGCGATGGTTTTCGCCATCGAACTGACCCGCGACTTTAATCTGTTTCCGGCTTTGCTCGTCGGCTCGGTGGCTGCGCTCGCGGTTACGGTTTTACTGATGCGCCGGTCCATTCTCACCGAAAAACTTGCCCGGCGCGGTCACCATGTCACCCGCGAATACAGCATTGATCCGTTTGAATTTGTGCGCGTGCGCGATGTGATGGATAAAGAAGTGCCGACCATTCCGGCGACCATGAAACTTTCAGTCCTTTCAGATCGCATTGCCGCTGGCGATTCCGGTCTGAACCGACGTCAGGGAACTTTGATTATGGATGAACAAAACCGGCTGGTCGGCATCATCACGCGCGGCGACATTGTCCGCGCGTTGAGGTTGAGCCAATCAGAGGAAATTACCGTGGCGGAGGCCGGTAGCACGGATCTGACGGTCGCCTTTCCCGACGAACCGCTACAGACCGCCCTCGCGAAGATGCTGAAGCGGGACGTTGGCCGGTTGCCAGTGGTGGAACGCAACAACCGGGCAAAGGCAGTTGGATATTTGGGACGGGCCGCCATCCTTTCCGCGCGGATGAAGCTGCACGAAGAGGAAAACGTCCGCCAGAAAGGCTGGGCTTCTCAACACCCCCTCATAAAACCCAACTTCACATGACCCTCAAAATCGCTCTAATAAAGATCATCATCGCCTCGTTTTCCGGCACGATCATTCTTTACGCGCTCTGACCATGCCGCGCTTCCGCCACTATCGCGACCCGCGCTTTCTGGTTGGCTGCACGGCGTATGCCATCAACTGCCGGCTGGTCAAGCCACATGTCCATACAGGATTTTTTACGACCATTTTGATGATTGTTGGTTGATTCCTTGCGCGTTGCCGCCCGTCCTCTGGTTGCATCGGCGACTTGGGCTGCGACTGCATGATGCCTTCGAGCAAAACTTACGACCTGATTGTCACAAACTTTTTCCTCGATTGTTTTCGTCCTGAACAAATGGAGCAAATGATTCCCCAAATCGCTGAGATCTCGGCATCCAGATGCAAATTGGCTGATTGCTGATTTTCAAACACCATGCGCGGGATTACAGCGCATTCGCAGCCGGCTGATAGTTTGGATGCTCTTTGTCCTTTTCCGCATGACGACCAGATTAGCGGCACAGGAACTGACTAAACCTGATTCACTTTTGGAGAAGGCCAGCTTCACGTTGCACCGCCGCATCGAAAGTGACTGGTGTTTGCTTCTCAGCGACTGGTGGCGAAAGCGCTAATTCCATGAATTGGTTGGCCGGGAATTCTCCAGGCTTCTGTGGATTGAGCAAGGACTGTTTCCGGTCCCCAAGCGACGCCTTGAAAAGGTTTGGGCACGAGTTGCGTCATACCAATCTGATAACGACCGCAGTCCGTTGCCAAGCTGAACAAACCGGCTATCGGTGATTCAAAACCTCAAATAGCACATTTTAGAGCTTCAAATCATCATCTGTCACCGCGCCCAGCGAGGCGCTCGTGACGTGGGCGGCGCATTTCGCCAGCACGCCGCGTGTGTAGCGGGGCGCGGGCTTCTTCCACGCCTTGCGGCGGGCAGACAATTTCTTCGCGGGGATGGCCAGCGTCAGTTCCCGCCTCTCTGCGTCAATGCGGATGGGATCGCCGTTCTTCACGAGCGCAATCGTCCCGCCAAGTAAGCTTCCGGCGTGATGTGCCCGACCACGAAGCCGTGGCTGCCACCGGAAAACCACCCGTCGGTGATGAGCGCCAAATCCTTGCCGAGCCCCTTGCCCTTGATGGGCGAGGTCGGCGAAAGCATTTCGCGCATGCCGGGTCCGCCCTTCGGTCCTTCATAGTGGATGACGATGACGTGGCCTTTCCTGACCGTGCCGTTGAGAATGGCTTTCATCGCCTTCTCTTCGGATTCAAACACGATGACCTTGCCTTCAAAGTGCAAACCTTCCTTGCCTGAAATTTTGGCGACCGCGCCGTCGCTCGCGAGGTTGCCGCGCAGGATGACGAGATGGCTGTCCTTCTTGATTGGAGCGGCACCACGATGGATCAGGTCGCGCACGTCGGACCGTTTGAAGTGGCTCAATGGAGGCAGGATGATTTCAACATTCAACCGGTTTCGATGGCAGACAACCGCAAACGTCTCGACGTTCACGCCGCCACGTGCGGCATTATTTGGCGGCAGTCACTTGGTGCAATTGACGGACGTAAGCCACGATGTCGGAAATATCCTGCGCGGACAGCGCCGGATTCCCGCCTTTGGGTGGCATGGGCACATGCGTGGTGTTGAGCGGATCGTCGGCCGCACGTCCTTGGGTGATGAAATTCACCAGTTTGCTGTCACTCAAACCGGCGGCAAACTGGCTGGTTTGCAGGTCTTTGCCAAGATGCGGAATGCCTTGCCCCTCCGGGCCGTGGCAGGTGGCGCAGGCCGTGGCGAACAGTTGTTTGCCGTGTTCCGCCGAAGGTGCCACCGGAGCCGCTGCCGGCTCGGCCGCCGCCGTTTGTTCCGACGCAGAGTCCAAGGCGGAAGAGGTCGCAGACGCGTCGGAATTCTGACCGCAGCCGGTCAGGCTCGCCAAAGCGATCCCGGCACTCACCATCAGGGCAAGGCGGATATTGGCGGTGGTTTGATTTGAATGGGCGGTCATGTGTTTTTTCATAAGGTGATGTTCAATGGTTGCCAGGTTCAAACTTGGCTGCCACCGGCCAGCCGGCTTTTAGCTCTCCCGACTGGATCAGGTTGGTCCAGTTCAGCAACGGGCCATGAACCGGGAGCGTCGCGAAATCGCTGCTGGCGGTTCCGGCAACAACGCCCCAGCCCATCGGCGTCGATATCTGATCGTTCGCCAAAAAGACGGCCGATGGTGCGTCCAGCCACCTGGCGGTGCTAACATTTTTGACCCACATCGCCGCCACCTGCCCTGGGGCATGATGCTTTTGCCAGGAGAGCAAGCATCCGATGTCGTCAAACACGGAGATTTGCGTTGGGGCATCCGGCGTGGCGCGCCAGGCGATGGCCGCCGCATAATGCGCATCGTTGATGATCATTTTACAGTCGGCGCAGGTTTCGAGGCCGTAATGAATTTGAGGCGGAACCAACGCCGTTTTCCGGGCGCAGCCGGGCGCAGTCGTCAGCAGCAAAATTGACAACGCAATCTGGACAAAGAGGTAAAAAGAATCCCCTTGTCTCCGTTCATTTGTCGGAATATTTCTCATTTCAATTTTGTTGTCCGGTTCATGGCACCTCCGACTTTTTCAAAAACCACCACGCGAGTATGAAGGGAAAAACGATCCAGGCGGCGAGCGTGCCGGCGAAGATCGCCCAGATGCGGTGACCGTAGGTTTCCACGGCATAATGGCCCACCGGTCCGAGCGCGCTCAATGAGGCGTGGGTGCCGGTAAGGGTCGCCATTTTGAAAACTTCGAGCGGGTTCGCCAGCGCCAGCGCAAAGAGCGACCACAGGTGCAGGCGGAAAACAATCGCGCTGCCCATCAGACCCAAATCACCGGCAAAGGCCAGAGTCAGCCAGACGACGATGGCAATGCCGACGGCGGCGGAACTTTTCCGGCTCAGGACGGAAACCAGCAGTCCCACGCTGAGCATGGCGAGCGTCAGGAAGGCGGCCAGCACCACCATGATGAGATATGTGAACATGCCCGCTGTGCCGCCGTTGAGGCTGATGATAATGCCGCTCAGGCCAAAACCCAAAGCCAGAGCGGCCACCAACGCAAGCGACAGCCCGATAAACTTGCCAGTCAGCACCTCGGTTCGGGTCACCGACATGGAGAGCAGTTGAGCCAGCGTGCCGCGTTCCCGTTCGCCAGCGACGGTGCCGGCACCGGTTTGCAGCGCCATGAGCGGCACGATCAGCATGATGAGATTCACCAGACCGGCGGCGGTCTGGTTGAACCCGGCAAAGCCGTATTGATCCGCCCCGGCCAGGGACAGCCACGATACCGACACCGCCAATATCGCAAAGGCGGCGCTATAAATCAGGAACCAGCGGTTCCGCAGCGCATCGCGCAGTTCCTTGCGGCTTAAAATGAGAATGTTGGTCGCGTCCATAAATGTTCAATAGTTGGAAAATGGACCGATGCCATCGGAAGTTTCGTCCCCATGAATCAAATCCATTTCCCGAATTTGGACTCGGCGTTCCCAAAGCAGCTTCAGCGGCGCCAGTGCGCCGTGGCCGTTCACTTCCACCAGAAGATTTTCGCCGGCCCGGCGATATTTGACTCCGGCGGTTTCGAGCAGACCCTCGGCCTGTTCCAACTGGCCGGCGAACAAAGTCACCTTCAACGTCCGCCCGGAAACGGCGGCTGGCTTCATTTCGGAAACTTCACAGCGGCGGACAATTTGTCCCTGTTCCATGAACAACACTTCGTCGGCCAGCGCCTGCACTTCATCCATACGGTGGGTAGCGAAGAGCACGGTCAATCCTTTGGAACGTTGCCGTGCGAGCAGGCCAATAAGTGCGTCGCGGGCTTCGGCGTCCAGATTCGATGTGAATTCATCCAAGAGTAGAACCTGCGGATTGCCCAGTAGCGCCACGGCCAAGCCGAGCCGTTGTTTCATGCCGCCGGACAATTCGGAAACTTTTTTCCCGGTCTGGGCTTCCAAGCCGACCTCCGCCAGCCGTTGCTGCGCCTCGATTGCATCCACCCGTTTGATGCTTGCGCAAAAATCCAGCGTGCGTTGCACGGTCCAGTCGGGATAAAAACTCAATTCCTGCGGGACATAGCCCAACAACCGGCGGGCGTCTTTACCCTGCCGAACCACATCGAGACCGCCAACCTGGATACCCCCTTGAAAATTGAGCAGCCCAAGAATGCACTTGATGGTCGTGGACTTGCCGGCACCGTTGCCGCCCCAGAAGGCAATGGCCCTGCCCTGTGGAACGGAGAAGCCCAGTCCGCGCAAGACCTGTCGGCGGCCGAAAGATTTGTTCAAACCATTCACGACGACCAGCGGGGGCACCGGCGCGGCAGTGTCTTGGTAGTGGCCCAGGCATCTTGCCTGTGCGTTTCTGATTCCATCGCACAGGCAAGATGCCTGGGCCACTGTTTTTCCATGACGCCGCCGCGTTTCCACGCCGGCTGCGCCGACCACCATGCCGATGCCGGTCAGCATTGCCAGAGACATGCCCAGCAACCCGCCCGATTTTTCCGTCGGCAACCGCGAAGCCCGGATGGCCGGCGGCGTCATGAGTGGATGCGAATCGGTTAGCACCACTTCCGGTTGAATCAAGGGGAATGCCTGCGCCGCCAGTTCGATGGCCTCTTGGGCGGGGCCGAAACGGAACAGTTGCAGGTTCGGATATTGGTCCGCCAGCGAGTCGAACAGATTTTGAACGCGGTAAGGCAAGGCACCGATGGCCGGGTTGGAGCCGGGATAGCCTTTGTAATCGCTCCAGTAATTGCCGCGATTCTGGAAGGAAAAATCAACGCGTTCCAGCGCGCCGTCGCCGTTCCTGGCCACCTGCTGGCTGTTGTTCATAAAGGTATTTTCTGTGAAGATATTGCCTTGATCGGACGCATCGAGCATCAGCCCGGCGGCGTTATAGGCCAGAACATTGCATTGAAAGCGATTGGTGACGTTGGCTGCCGAGGGACTGCTGTTCATCCAAATGCCGGCGCTGTTGTCCAGAATGCGATTGTCGCGGACGCGGATGTCATCAATGTTTTTGATTCCGAGTCCATAGCCGCTGACGCCACGGTTGTTCAGGCAGACATTGCGTTCAAAGTTGATGTGACACGAATACATCAGGAACGCGCCGACGAAATTGTCGGCGAGCCAGTTGTTGGTGATTTCCAAACCGTCGTCATACATCAGGTGCAGACCGTAACGGTCATGCGTGAAACTGTTTTGCACGATGACGTCGTGCTTGGAAAACCAGATGATGTTGTCCCGGCAGTTTTCCACGTCGTTGCCGGCAATGAGGCAGCGGTCGGAATACCACAGCCGGATGCCGTCGCCCCGCACGGGCAACGGCAGGTCATAGCCGCGCACCACGTTGCCTGTCACCTGACTGTGGGCTGACTGCTTGAGATAAATGCCGAACAGGACGTGGTCCAGCCGGTTGCTCACAATGCTGGCACGCGGGGCTTTGACCATGATGCCGCAATCTTCGGATGACAAATGTTTGCCGGAATTGCGGATCGCAAAGCCGCAGAGAGTCACGTCTGGCGCCTCGATACGGACCACGGTTCCCTCACCGTCACCTTCGATGATCGCGCCAGCATCGGCAATCAGTTGAACCGGCTTGGCAATGACGAGCGGGGCGGAATAGATTCCTGCACGGACATGAACCACGCTGTTGGTCGCGGCGGCGGCCAGGGCGGCGGTCAGATTAAAAGCAGCCGCCTGCGCCGGAGCCAGAGCCGCGCTGAAACCCAGACCAGCGGCCAATGACAATGTTCCAAACAGTTTCACGCTGCCACTCCTTTCAGTGACGCCTGAAGCTGGCCGTCGCGCAGCGGCTTGTAGGCCCGACGCTGGAGCCAGAGGCCGGTGACGATCAAAATCGTGGCCAACATTGCCAGGATCAGTCCGCTGCACGGCAGCGCCACGGATTTGAACTGGCCGACGTAGCCCACGCCCAACACATGCGGCACAAACGGTTTGACTGACATGTTCAACGGCGCGTGGGGATCCAGATGCAGGCCGAAATCGGCCAGCCAAAACTGGAGGTCCGCCAGAAAAATCAGCGGATAGAAAATCGCCGGCAGCGACAGCCAGGCGGCGAACGGGCTGTGAATTTTCACGGCGGCAATGACCAGCAACGACATCGCCACAATGAGGATCACCGCAAACCGCTTTTCCATCGGCGCGGCGGCCTCCAGTGGTTTCATGCCGATGTATTGGTTGAGAATGTTCACCTCGTCCACCCGGCCGCCGACGTGGTTGACATAGGAGGTCACGGTCAGGCCGTCGGGATATTGCGGGGCGAACATCGTAATTTGCCAGTAGGGCAGAAACAGGGAGATCAACAGCAAGCCCGCTGCCGCCGCCAGCAACGCGGCCGGCAGACGATAACGCAGCAGATGAATGCGTTTCAGTTCAACCGGTGTCCGAGGGCCGACAATGCGTTGGGCGACGGCGTTCATGTAATATCTCCTGTCAGTTAGCGCTGGGCGGTTTGAGTCGTTGCCGGTTTGACAATCAGATAGCCGGCCATTTCCAAGTGCAAGGCCGAGCAGAACTTAGTGCAATAAAAACTGAACACGCCGGCCCGGTCGGCGACAAAGTGGACGGTTTCCGCCTGGCCAGGATTGATGGTCAGATTGATGTTGTAGGCCGAAATCGCCAGGCCGTGGGTGGCGTTGGGCGTGCGTTCGATGTTGGTGATGTGCCAGGTGACGTCGTCACCTTGGTTGACTTGAACCAGCTCGGGAGTGTAATGGCTGCGCACAATGGTCATGTTCACCGTCACATGATTTGCGTTGCGGATGATGCCTTCCTGGCCGGGCATGGCGGCGTTGGTGTCCACGCTCTGGGTCAGCGGATTCCAGCCGACTTCCGGGTAAGCCTGCCACGGATGGACTTTGTCGGCGGCGATGATCTGAGCATAGTGGGTTTCGCCCATGCCCAACGGGGTGTCGGACAGCAGCCGCATCTCCTTGCCGCTGATGTCAACCAACTGCAGATTTTCAGGATAGAGCGGGCCGACATTGTCGAACCGGTCAATGGACCATTTGTTCAGTGAGAGAAGATATTGTCCGGTGGGATGCGTGGTGTCGCCGCCGATGACCGCCAGATGTCCGGGGTTGTATTGGACGGGAAGTTTCTGGATCAGCGTCCAAGATTTGACGCCCGGATGCAGCGTTTCAGCCGAACCGCCCAACGACCATTTGGCGATGGCGCTGTCGAGGAACAGCGTGGTGTAGGCAAAACCTTTGTTGTCAAATTGCGTGTGCAGCGGGCCAAGACCAACTTCCACCCGCGCCTCCACCGTGTCTTCCATGGGCATCACCGGCACGCCGTAAGGATCGTGTTCAAATTTGCCGGCAGCGATGGCCTTTTGAATCTTGTCGAAATTATAAACCGTCACATGCGGATCGAGTTTTCCGCTGACGACGATGTAATGGCCGTCGGGCGACACATCCACGCCGTGCGGGCTTTTGGTTTCCGGCGTGAAATAGAGAATGTGATCCGCAATTTCCGTTTTCAGCGGGATGACCGGGAAACCATTGACGCGCTCAAATTTCCCGGCCTGGAAATCCTTCACCGCCTGCGACAGGTGAATGATGTGCAAATAATCGGTGTCCCGGCTGGTCGCGCCCGCCTCGAACGAGGGCTGTCCGTCCAGATCATCGCCGTGGTAGCGGGCGACGTTGAAGGAGTTGCAGAAAATCCAGTCGTGGCTGACGAGCTTGCCGGAAATGGCCAGGTCCTGCCAGTAAGGCGGCAATTCAATGGCGAACGACTGGTTCGTGTCAATGCGTCCGGTCTGGCGGTCAAAACGCCAGAAGGTTATTTCGCCCCGGTAAGTCGCCTCGTAATTGGTGATGTCCTGGTAGGCACCGCCCAACGGCGCCGAGTATTGGCTGGCCTCGATGAGCCAGGTGGTGTTGGGCGTGACAAACACCGCGCCGTGGTCGTTGTAGAAAATTGGGTTTTTCACAATCTGCTTGGTGGCAAAATCGCGCAGATCCACCACCGCAATGCGACCATTGGCCTTGTCATTGGCAAAGAGCCATTGGCCGTCATAAACGCCGTTGGATTCGCTCAAATTGCAATGATGCAGATCGCCCCAATTGAGTTCCTTCGCCGGCCCCAGTTTTGAAGCAGGAATGTCGCCTCCCCGCAACACTTCGTTGCCACTTCCGCCAAAGCCCCAGCCCGCCATGGAATCCGGCGTGAATACCGGTATTTCGTCAAGCAGCCGCATGGAAGGAATGCCGTAAACCAAGACCTGCCCGTTCTGTCCTCCGGAAGCGAACATGAGATACGGGTCATGCTCACCCGGCGGCACAAACGTCTGCAACGCGCGAATAACATCATCCGGCTTGAGATGCCGTGCGGCGATCACGACGGATGCCTTGGTGGTTTCGCCATGAAAGGTGGCCTGCTTCGCCGATTGTTTCGAGCAACCCGTCCCCAAGCCGGCGACGGCGATCAGTCCCAGCAAGGCTCCGGTTTTAAGCGCATGTTTCATAATCATATTCAGACATTAGTTGGTTGAGCGGTCCGGTCCCTTGATCGAAGTCAAAGAATGGGAAGATGCTTCGGCCCCGGATGGAACCATGGGGTTGGCCGCCGCGTTGGAAAACATGGCTTTGGCGGCGGCGACGCCGGTCGCAATTTTTTCTTCCGTCACCGGACACGAGCCTTTGCGGAGGCCAAGCTTGTGGAGTTCGAGATGATCAAAGTTTTTGAACCCCGCGAGTTCCAGCGTGTGCCGCGTGCAGTTCAATGGACAGCCGTCAATCGCCAGAATGCGTTCCGCCGCGTTCGCCTTGTTGACGAGCGGCTTCACGCGGCCGCCGATGCCGGCGAGACAGGACATTTCCGCCGCGCCCTCGCGGGTGAGCTGGCGGGCGATGCGGTCGGCCAGTTCACCCGCATCCGAACAGCCGGAGCAGGCATAGACCACGGTGCCTTTTTTCAGCGCCGCACATTGGTTTTCGTTCATAACTTTGCTTTCGTTGTCACGCTCCTAGTTTGCCCCAAACCCCGCCTAGAAGATTTGACCCAGGTCAATGGTTTCGCTTTTTGGAGACGCGAAAATTTTTAGCGCCTCCGAATCCTGATGGAAGCCCGGGTATGGGTTGCGAGAGCCGGCCTGGCTCGTGGCGCAAAGGCTCAATCGCTGGCTTTACATTCAGCGCCCACCGCCCGGGCTAAACTACTTTTTGGCATTTCCGGTTTGGATGCGGTATTGTTTTAAAGCACCGCTTAACTCATGAATAATCCTGACTACACAAAACGCCGGGCCGAAGAAATTGCCATGAGCCGGCTGGCGGCGATTGTGGAATCCTCGGACGACGCCATCATCGGCAAAGACCTGAACGGCATCATCACCAGTTGGAACCAGGGGGCGGAAAGGATTTTTGGTTACACGGCCGCCGAGATGGTGGGGACTTCCATCCGGCGCCTGATTCCGGCGGACCGGCCGGAGGAGGAGGATTATATTTTGGGAAAGATCCGGCGGGGCGAGAAGGTTGATCATTTCGAAACGTTCCGCCAGGCCAAGGACGGGCGGCGGATTGATGTCTCCATCACGGCCTCCCCGATCAAGGACGCCGCCGGCCACATTATTGGCGCGTCCAAAATCGCGCGCGACATCACAGCGTTGAAGGCGCACCAGCAGGAGGTCGTCCGGTTGTCCCGGCTCTATGCGGCTTTGAGCCAGATCAATCAGGCCATCGTTTGGACGCGCCACCGCGACAAACTGTTTGGAAAAATCTGCCGCGTGCTGGTGGAGTTTGGCAAATTTCGTCTGGCATGGATCGGTTTGTCCGGTGCGCAAGGGCAACGGGTTCTCCCGGTCGCGCAATGGGGAGACGAAACCAACTATCTGGCGGAGTCCGCCATTTATTCGGACGACCGCCCGGAGGGCCGGGGGCCGATGGGCACGGCAATCCGCGAGGGAAAGAATTATGTCTGCAATGATTTCGCGCAAGATCCGATCACCGTTCCGTGGCGCGAGCCGGCGAACCGGGCAGGGTTCCGGGCGGCGGCGGCCTTCCCCATCCGTCAGCGCGGCGCGGTTTGTGGCGCGGTCATCGTCTATTCCGGCGAAACCGGTTTCTTCCGGGACATGGAAGTCGCCTTGCTGGAGGAGGCCGCCACCGATGTCTCTTTCGCGCTCGACTTCCTGGCGCAGGAGGACGAGCGTCGGCAGGCGGAACAGGCGATGCGCGCGAGCGAGGAACGTTACCGGGCTTTGTTCGACCGGTCGCTCGACTGCGTGTTTCTCTACGATTTCGCCGGAAATTTTCTGGACGCAAACCAGGCGGCGCTGGATCTCCTCGGCTATGAGCGCGGGGACATCGCCACGGTCACCTTCGCGTCGCTGCTTTCGGAAGATCAGTTCCCGCTGGCGTTTCAGGTGACCGAAGAAATCAAGGCCACCGGGCATCAAAAATACCCGGCGGAATTCCGGCTGCGCGGCAAGGATGGCCGGCTGGTCCATGTGGAAACCCGGTCCTCGCTGATTTACCGCAAGGGCAAGCCCGTTGCCATCCAAGGCATCGCCCGCAACCTCACCGAACGCAAGCAGACCGAGCAGTCCCTGCGTGAGAACGAAGAAAAGTTTTCCAAGATCTTCCAATGCAGTCCGATGGGGTTGGCGGTGTCCACCATAGACGAAGGGCGTTATCTGGATGCCAACCAGGCGTTCCTGAAAATCTTGCAACGGTCGCGGGCGGAAGTCATCGGGCATACGGCGGCGGAATTAGACATCTGGGACAATCCGGAACAACGGGCCGGGATGCTCGCCAAGCTGGATGAACAGGGAGCCGTGCATAATATGGAATTGCTGATTCGCGGGCGGTTAGGGCAGACCAGCGCGATCCTCTGGTCGGCGGAAAAGGTGGTGATTGCCGGCCAAAGTTGTCTGCTAGGCTTGTCACTGGACATCACCCGGCGGAAACAGGCTGAAGCCGAGCGCGATCGTTTGTTCAACCTGTCGCTGGACATGCTTTGTGTGGCTGGCTTTGACGGGCGACTGCAACAGGTCAATCCGGCTTGGACCGAGTGCCTGGGCTGGAGCGCTGCTGAGCTGACCAGCCGGCCGATGCTGGAGTTCATCCTGCCCGAAGACCACGAGGCCACGCGCCGGGTGCGGGAGAAAATTTATCAGGGGGTGCCCGTCCGAGGGTTTGAGAACCGTTACCGCTGCAAAGACGGTTCGTATCGCTGGCTTTCTTGGGCGGTTCACCCGCTGATGGAGTCCCGCCAGGTGTTCTCCGTCGCGCGCGATATCACGGAGCGCAAGCGGGCGGAAGAGTCGTTGTTTGCCAGTGAACAACGATTAAATGCCTTCTTCACCAGCGCGCCGGCCGGTCTGGTGTTATTGGACCAACAGTTGCGTTATGTGCAGCTCAACGAAACGGTGGCCAAAATCAATGGGGTTCCCTTGAAGGATCATCTGGGCAAAACCGTCCGGGAAATCCTGCCCAAAGTTGCGCCGGCAGCCGAGCCGTTGTTGCAACAGGTGCTGACCACGGGCGAGCCGGTTCTGAACGTGGAACTGTCCGGGGAAACGCCCAGCCAGCCCGGGGTTATGCGACATTGGATGGAGTCGTTCTTTCCAATCTTTGGAAAAGATGGCCGCACTGATGGCGTTGGCATAATTTTCGTGGAAATCACGGAACACAAGCGGGCGGAGGAAGAGTTACGCTGGAAAACAACTTTTCTGGAAGCGCAGGTGGATTCCTCTCCCGACGGCATTTTAGTGGTGGATAATCAGGGCCGGAAAATTCTCCAGAACGAGCGGATGAATGCACTTTGGAAAATCCCGCCGCATGTTGCCGAGGATAAAGATGATGCCAAACAGATCGCGTTCGTCGCCAGCCAGACGAAAGATCCGGTGCAATTTGCGGCCAAGGTCACCCAGCTCTATTCCCACCGGGACCAGGTAAGCCGGGATGAAATCGAACTGGTGGCGGGCACGATCCTGGACCGTTACTCGTCGCCCGTCCGGGACAAGGCCGGGAAATATTACGGGCGGATCTGGACGTTTCGCGACATCACCGAGCAACGCAAATTGGAGGCGCAATTCCGCCAGTCGCAAAAGATGGAGGCCTTCGGCCAGTTGGCCGGCGGCGTGGCGCATGATTTCAACAACATCCTGGCCGTGATCCAAATGCAGGCCGGGCTGCTGAAATCAGAATCAAACCTTTCATTGGAACAGCTCGAACTGGCCGGCGATATCGAGAAAGCGGCCGATCGCGGGGCCAATCTCACCCGCCAATTGCTGCTCTTCAGCCGCAAACAGACCATGCAGCCCCGGAATCTGAAATTGAAGGAAGTGGTGGAGAACATCGCCAAAATGCTCCAGCGCACAATCGGGGAGCAGTGCGAGTTGAAATACAAGTTTTCGGAGGAGCCGCTTGTCATCCATGCCGATCCGGGCATGATTGATCAAATCCTGCTGAACCTGACCGTGAATGCCCGCGACGCCATGCCCAAGGGCGGGGAGATCGTCATCGAGACGGCGGCGGTCGAATTGGATGAAGTGATGGCGGCACAGACAACCAAAGCCCGCCCGGGTTCGTTCGTGTGTTTGAGCGTCACCGACACCGGCGGCGGCATTCCGCCGGAAATTCTGCTGCGGATTTTTGAACCCTTCTTCACCACCAAGGAAGTGGGCAAAGGCACCGGGCTGGGACTGGCCACCGTTTTTGGGATCGTCCAGCAGCATCAGGGCTGGATCAACGTGTATAGCGAGGTCGGGCACGGCACCACCTTCCGGGTTTATCTGCCGCGTCAGACCGGCACTTCCGACACCGAGTTCTTCCGGACCTCGTTGGGATCCATTCGCGGCGGCAACGAAACCATTTTGCTGGTGGAGGATGAAGCTCCCCTGCGCGACGCAGTGCGAATGACGCTGTCGCGTCTGGGCTATCGCGTGTTGGAAGCGGCCAACGGCACCGAAGCTTTGGCGGTCTGGAAACAGCACTACGGCGAAATCCATCTATTGCTGACCGACATGGTGATGCCGGGCGGAATGACCGGGAAAGAACTGGCCGAAGCGCTTTTACAGGAGGATCCAAAGATGAAAGTCATCTACGCCAGCGGTTACAGCGCGGAAATCGCTGGCCAGGATTTCCTGGTGGAAGAAGGCGTCAATTTTCTCACCAAGCCGTTCCAGGCGCATAAGCTCGCGCAAATCATCCGCCACAACTTGGATACATCCGTCTAGCTGGAACGCAAAACGCCGGCGGCGCGACGGACGGAACATGATGATCCGGCGGCAAGAGGTTCAATTTGAACTCGGCGCGGACGGAGGCGATTTTCCGGTTCCTTATCGAATGACGCCCCCATAGCTTTAAGTAGTTTTCCAAGCCAGCGCCAGCACGACGACTATCATTCCGCCCAGCACCGCCTCGGTGATGCCGACGGTTTTGGCCGTAAGCTGGGGACGCCAGAGCAGCAGCCACGCGGTTCGCGCGGCCAGGATCAGGGAGAACACCAGCGCCAGCCACGGCGCGAGCCGGAGCGCGGCCAGCCACGCGATCAGAAAAACGCCCGCGCCCGCCGTGAGCAAGGCTGGTGCGATGACGAACGGACGGCCTTTGCGAATGCGGATGCTGGTGCGCACGGTCAGCACGGTCGGCACGCTGCGCACGAGCATGATGGCCGCCAGCGCGAGCGAAGCCACCACGCTCCAGCCGGCCAGTGCGCCGAACGCCGCCGGCAACAGGCTGAACGACACCACACCCGCGATTTCCGCCGCGCCTTCGCGGGCTTCGTTGCGGTTGTCGCACCACGCAAACACCATCCCTGCCAGCGCCGCCGGCAGCAGCGGCCACCAGCCGCCGGCCGCGCCGAATCGCACAGCCAAAAGCAGGCCGGTCAATCCCGTCAGCAATAGAATCGCCAGACTCCTCGCCGCGAGCGGCTGACACGGATCGCTTTTGCGCGACAACAGCAGCTTCATCGGACGCCGGAGAAAAAATCCCGACACGGCCGCCAGCGCCAGGGCCGCGCCCGCCGCCGAGGGCGCGACGAGCAGGCCAAACGCCACCGGCTCCAGCGCGAGCGACCAACTGCCGTGCTCTTTGGGCAACGTTAGTTTGACTGCTTCGCGCCAATAGAATTTTTCCACGGTCAGCGTCATGGTTTGATGCTTAATGGCTGCCGCAGCACTCGGTGGTTTCCGCCGCTAGCGTAGCTTCCTTGAGTTTGGTGATTTTCACGCGGAACTCTTCCGGGCCTTTGACCAAATGTTCCCAGGTGAAGGCGTTGGGCCATTGCGCAGCAAACTGGTAATAAAGCGGCACGGGATCGTGGTCGTTGAGCAGGATGAAATGGTCGCCGACCGCGAGGTTCAGCCATTGTTTGATGATCAGCCCGTGCTTGACGGAACAAGGAATGGGCCGCACGTCCATGACTTTGTCCGCGCCGATGAGGTTTTCTGTTGGTGTATTCATGTTGTTATTGATGTTTCGTTTTGTTGGTTGATTAAGCATTGCGAACGCCCGTCATGGCCCGGCCGGTTTTCGTCATCATCGAGGGATGCCATGGCGGATCCCATACGATTTGAACGTCCACGTCGGTCACGCCTTCGAGCGTCTGCAAAATGTTTCTCACGCCCTCTGCGATGCAGTCGTGCATTGGGCAGCCGGGCGTGGTGAGCGTCATCGTCACCGTCAATTTGCCGTTGGCGCAGGCGTAGCTGTAAACCAGGCCGAGGTCCACGATGTTGACGCCGATTTCCGGGTCAATGACCTGGCGCAAGGTTTCGTAAACCAGTTCGTCGGTGAGCGGTGCTGGGGTCATAAATTTTTTACAGGCGTGGTTGTCTTTGATGCGAATGCCGCGATCCTTGGCCGGATAAAATGCAAAAGAATCTTGCCCATGTTGACGGCGAAAATGACCAAGCTCAACGCCAGCAGACTGCCAGCCCAACGGATGCCTGGTTCATCGGACGCGGCCGTGGCCACGCACAATCCACCTAGGCTCACCAGGAAACTCCAGTAGCCTGCGATTTGGAGCGGCACGGAATACATCTCCGCCAGCGCCGGAACTTTGGCGCGCCCGATGTGGCGGCTGTAGCTGTGAAACCAGACGAGGAACGGCACGATTTTGTAAAGCATTCCCAGAATTGCCAGCCCGACAAGTCCGGCCAGCGCGAGCAGGCCATAGACATTTTCCAACTGCATTGTGAACGTCGTCACCGGCAGCCGCGACCACGACAACGCGAGCGCCAGAACGGACAGCGGAACGAGCAGGACGAGGGCCGTGAGAAAATAACGCATTCCCCAATCGAGCGCCCGGCGATTGCGCGCGCGCAAAATCGCCCTGATTTCAGCGCCGTAAAGCACAAGGCCGGCAATGATCACCAAGGTGGCCAGCGGCTTCAACGGGCTTTGAACCAGGATGGCGGCGAAAGCGCCGGCCAACCCCAGATCGAGCAGCGCGATGGACCACCACGCGCGGCGTTCATTTTGCAGTTTACTCAAGGTGAACATCGGCACGAGCTTGTAGCTTACCGTGACGATTATCATCACAAACACGCCGACGACGCCGAGGTGCGCATGGGCGTGCATCGCCGCCAGCGGCTGGAACGAACTGAAACTCCAGCATTTCGAGGTGGTCAAAAACAACCCGGCCAAGACCGTGACCGCCAGCCAGAGCAGCGCCGAGGCGATACCAAACTTGATCGGATTCCAGCCCTGCACTTTCGCCAGCGTGCGGGTGAGGTTGAAGACAAACAAACCAACGCCCAGCGTCAGCAACGAACCAAACGCGCCGACTTGTGCCATGTTGAAACTCCAAAATGACCACACCATGCCAGTGAACCCAATGACATGTGCAGCAAACTGCCATTTCACCAGCCGCTCGCTGAAGAGCTGCGTCTCCAACGTCACCGGCACGAGCTGATACATCGCGCCCATGACGATGGAGCAGATGAAACCCAGCACGAACAGATGCGTGATGGCGATGAGGTGCGGCGTGTAGTGATACATCGCCAGCAAATCCGGATGCGCCAGGAGAAACCCGGCGCTGACCAGCAAAGACAATACTCCCGCCACCACAAAGCACAGCGGCAGGCGAACCGAGGCCGCTTGAACGCCAGCCAGACTGGGCGTGGCCGCCGGGCGAAGCGGTCTTCGCGCCGCCGGATTCAATTCAATTACGGCGGATTGTGGTAATAAAGCTTCCATCATTTTGCTCCTCGGATTCACCAGTGAACCCGCGTTCTTCCAATTGGGCGTAAAGGTGCATCGGACGGCGGTCCGTGTGGGCGCGCAGTTCAGCACCAGCGGGTAAATTCGCGAGCGCCTCCAGAATGGTCACCAGCGGCTGCGGCGGTTCGAGGCCGCGAGCATCCACTTCCATAATTTTTGTAGCAGCCGATGTAAGAAGGCTCTGATCCAGTTGCGGTTTCCGGTTTCCGGTTTCCGATTTTTCAGCCAGTGCCTCGCCGCCTCGACTTCTGGTGAACAACACTTCCCAGTCGCCATTTTCGATTTCGCGCGCCGTGTGATTGAAACCTTGCTTGGCCAGAACGCCAAAGAGCGGTTCGGGTTCAAACGGCGCGAGCAGTAAAAGATTTTCATCCGGGCGCAATTGCGCCACGGCGCTCATGATTTTGGAAAACGGCTCGCCGCTGCGGCGGATCTCCTCGCGCACATCCAGTGTCACAGTTTGGCTGCTCATGCCGGCAAATTTAGAGCAGGGCGGGAGGATCGGCCTTGACCCAGGTCAAATCTTTCGCGTTGGGGTAACGTTTGAATTCAAACGGCGGAAACGTTCGTCAACGCTTGGTGAATTGATAACAACCGGGTTGTGAACAGTCATTTTCTCGTTCCACACGAATCCTGCGCCCGGGTGTGCGCGGAAGAAACCTCGGAGGAATCCTCCGCTCCCGTGATGATGCGCGCGCCAAGTTTGTAGGTGAAATAGGAATAGGTCCACTGCAGCAGCACCGCCGCCCGGTTGCGGAAGCCAATGAGAAAAACCAAATGCACCAGCAGCCAGGCGGCCCAAGCCGGCCAGCCGGAAAATTCCAACCGCCCGATTTGCGCCACGGCCGCCGACCGGCCAATGGTCGCCATCGTGCCTTTGTTCCAATACTTGAACGCCGGACGCGCCCGCAAATTTTCCCTGCCGTGGTGCAAATCGGTTTCAATGACGCGCGCCACATGCCGCGCCATTTGCATGGCGGCGGGGGAAATTCCCGGAACCGGCTGACCGCGCTCGTCCAGCACCAGTGCCAGATCGCCGATGGCAAAAACTTCGGGATGATCGGGCAGGCTCAAATCGGGATTCACCCGCACGCGCCCGGCGCGGTCCAGAGCCACGCCCAATTTTCGCGTCAACGGATTCGCGGTGACACCGGCGGTCCAGATGATGTTGGCGCTTTCGATCCGCGCGCCGCCGGCCAGTTGCAGAAAATCCCCACCGATGTTTTCAACGCGGACATTGGTCCGCACCTCGACGCCGAGCCGGGACAGTTGCGCCGCCGCTTTGGCCGATAATCGCCCGGAAAACTGACGCAACAAACGCGGGTCGGCCTCCAGCAAAATCACGCGCGCCTGCCGGGGATCAATTTTGCGGAAGTCGCGCTTCAAAACCCGCCGTGTGAGTTCGGCGAACGCGCCGGCCAGTTCCACCCCGGTCGGCCCGCCACCCACCACGACAATAGTCATTAGCCGTTCGCGTTCGGCGGGGGTGACGCCATTTTCCGCGCGCTCAAAGGCCAGCAGAATCCGCCGCCGAATCCGCAGCGCGTCCTCCAGTGATTTGAGCCCGGGCGCGAATTTTTCCCATTCCGGATGGCCGAAATATCCCGTGACGCTGCCGAGCGCCAGCACCAGATAATCGTAGGCCAAAACGTCGTCGCCCAGCCGCACTTCGCGCTGCGCCAGATCAAAGCCCGTCACTCCGCGCAAGAGCACGGACACGTTGGGCTGATTGCGCAAAATGGAACGGATGGGCTGGGCGATTTCCGGCGCGGACAAACCCGCCGTGGCCACTTGATACAGCAGCGGCTGGAACAGATGATGGTTTTGCCGGTCCACGACCGTGATTTGCGCGGTCGGGTGCGCGAAGGACTGGCAAAAAGTCAGGCCACCGAAACCGGCGCCCAGCACCACCACGCGCGGCGGCTGATGGTTGATCGTATTCATCATCGGAAACCTCTCGACGCTCAAAGATAATTCTACACACCGTCAAAGCATTGACTCAAGTCAAGGAAATCAGGTTCACAATACTTTAAGCTATCAGCACAACCAAAATGAAAGAATACAACCATGTCACCGAATAAAAATTCAACTGAAATCAAATTTGCGCCGG